>NZ_DATLIW010000042.1:0-164711 GCF_035539195.1 Luteibacter sp. | reverse complement strand
TCGACTTTCTGCACTGGGATGACAGACAGCGGCACTTCGCCTACCTAGACTCCGCGCCCTCACCTACCCGATGGATGGATGTATGCGAAGGATTGCGCCTGGGGCGTTGTATGCGCTTGCCTTGTCGCTAACAACGACCGACGCACTGGCAGACGACGTCGCGCCATATGTCGAGTACGAGGTGAACCCGGCAATACGATTGCGATCGGTGATGCCACGCTCGCGCCTGATGCAGCCGGTCGCCTTGGCTCGGTGACGGAACAAGGCCGCTCGCTGGTGACGTACGGCTACGATGCAGCGGACCAGCGCATCCTGCGTACCGAGACGGCCGGCGCGAAGACCTCGTTGATCCTCTACGACGAAGCCGGCCACTGGCTCGCCGACTACGACAGCGCAGGCAAGATCACACGGCAGGCCGTGTGGATGGACAACTACCTCGTCGGCCTCGTCGACAACGGCAAGCTGCTCTACATCGAGCCGGATCACCTCGGCTCGCCGCGCGCGGTGATCGATCCGGTGAGGAAAGCCACGCTGTGGCGCTGGCGGCCGAGCGACGATCCGTTTGGTACGGCCTTGCCGGATGAAGACCCGGACGCGGACGGGGCGCGCTTCGTGTTCGATCTGCGCTTTCCGGGGCAGCGCTATGACGCGGTGACGGGGCTCTATTACAACTACTTTCGTGATTACGACGCGGCATCGGGGCGGTATGTGCAGGCCGATCCGATCGGGTTGGCTGGGGGGATTAATCCGTATCTTTATGCGAATGGGTCCCCGCTCAGGCACACCGATCCTTCGGGCGAGTTCGCATTCGTCGGTGCAGTCATTGGCGCTGCCGTGGAGGCTGCAGTCCAGGCATACGACAACTACAGCAACGGATGCGACCTTCTGGATTACCACAACTACAGCTTCACCAACATTGGCATTGCGGCGGCAGGTGGGGCGTTCGCACCGGGATGGCTATCCGTCGGAAAGAAAGCCTTTACGTCTGGCAAAGCAATATCAAAGCTTGCGTCTCAATTTCGCCGCTCGCAGACCGTGAATCGTTTGGTAAAGATTGACTCGCGAATCGTCGCCCATGAGGAAGCGATCAAGGACCTGCTCGTTCCGCAACTAGGCATCCAAGCGACGAGTGCGGTTTTTAAGAAGATCTACGGTGCCGGTGGAGATGCGTGCGGCTGCCGTCAATGAAGAAAAGGTGGATATACTTTCTCTTCTGCCTCCCGATTGGATTCGTACGAGACTGGATACAGCTCTATCTGAGCGGGCCGATAGTTGTTGCTGTGGCGCTGGCCTATTTCTTTGTCGCTCGGCTAATTGCCGATAGATTTGGACAATAGCGTCCGAACTGTGCGCCTGACGCATACAAGGGAAGCGTCAAGTATCTCGACGAAGCGCTCGGTTTGGACCCGACTTCGGAGCTACATGTCATCGCTTGTTTGACGGATGTAGCTTTTGCGGCTCTTGAAGAATGGGTGACGCCATCGCCGCTGAAGCCGCTCCCACAGAGGGAGAGCCGCTCTACCGGAATTTCCAGAATCAGGCTTGCTACGGTTTGGTCGACGCGGTTGCAGCGGCGACGGCCCGCTTCGACGACCAGACGCTGCACGGATCGCCTTCCACCGCGCGTTTGCGGGTGGCGACGCCGAGCCACGCAAACCCTACCCCCATGGCGATGGCGACAAGATCCACGCCGAGGACGGCGAAACGGCCGTCGGCCAACGTGCGCATCAGGCGATCGCCATGGATCGCCATGTCGAGCAGGCCGACGAGGGCGCTCACGGTGGCCGTGGCCCAGAGCAGGTCCACCGCGGCCTTGGCCGGGCGCCGCCAGAGGGTCCAGAGCACGGCGGCCGCGAACGCGGTGAAACACACCGGCTGGACGATCGCCTCCGGCGTGGCGCCGAACAGCGGACCGACCAGGTTAGCCAGGAAGGTGACCGAGATGGCGAAGCACGTGCCGATGCATACGCCGACGGTGGCGGTGGCCATGGCACGTACCTTCATCGGTTGCCCGGCCTGACGACGCTTACGCCGCGTCTCGATGTAAAGCAGGTTGCCGGAGTAGAACAGGAACGCACCGGCAAGACCGAGCAAGAAGTACAACCAGCGCAGCGACACATTGCCGAAGGATCCGAAGTGCAGGCCGAAGATGGCGGCATAGGTCGCATGATTGGCATCGCGCGCGCCGCTCACCTGCACCTGCAACACGTGGCCGTCGATGGCATCGAGCGAGACCATGCCGTATTCGCCAAGCGTCTTGGTCGAGGTGCCACGTACTTCGGCGGCAGCACCCTGCTGGCCGTAGTGCACGTAACGCATGTAGTCGGGTTCGAAGCTTGCGGCACCGGAGGCGAGAGCGGCCCGACGTGCACGGGCGCCGAGCTCGGCCGGCGTCAGCATCGCCGCGGTGCCGCCCTTGGCCGTCGCCTCCGGCATCGCGCCGGTCATGCGCTCGAACGCGGGCATGAGCTTGCCGTCGAAGGCCACCGTGTTGAACGCCATGAGCATGACCATGGTCAGGCAGAGCAGTGCGCCGGTGATGGCGAAAACGATGTGGAAGGGCAGGCTGAGGATGCCGATGACATTGTGCGCGTCCTGCCAGAGCCGCTTGAGGTTGTGACCGGGACGCAGGGCGAACAGTTCGCGTACGAGATGGGGCAGGTGGATCAGCAGACCGGTGAGCAGGGCCAGGCCATAGATCACGCTGACGATGCCCATCAGGTAGATGCCGATCGCGGGGATGCCGAGGTCGTAATGCAGCTCGTAGACGAAGTCGGCAAGCCCATGCTCGTGGTCTTCGGCATCGCGCGCGCCGGCTTCGTCGAGCGACTGGGTTCTCCAGTCGCCACCCTTGTCCATCCAGTAGGCGGCCACCTTGTGCGACGGATGATCGGCCGGGAAGGTCACGCCGATCTGATCGCGCGCACCGGGGTGCGTCGCGACGATGTCCTCGAGCATCTTCGCCGCGCGCTCCATCGCACCGGCGCGAGCCATCTCGGCGCGGGGCGATGCCCAGGTATCGATGTCGTCGTGGAACATGGTCAGCGCGCCCGCATAGAACGCGATGAACAGCGCGAAGCCGGCGAGCAGGCCGGTCCAGGTGTGGACGACGGTGAATGTGCGGATGGTCGAGGCCTTCATCGGATCAGAGCCCCGGCATCGTGTGCTTGGCGAGGATCAGCGCGCCGAACGCGACGAGGTTGGCGAGGACAAGCCAGGCCCAGGCGTGCGCACCGCTGCGGAACAGATACGTGGCACCCATGATCCCGGTCCATACCGGGAAGAAGGCGACCAGGAGAGGCAAGGTCACGGATTCGCTCGAGCCCGGCCAGACCCAGATCACGAAGGCGATCAGCGCCAGCGCCAGCGGCAGGCCGAGCAGGATGCCGGCGAAGGTCTTGGCCAGCATCAGCGCGGCTTCCGCTCGGCGGCGGGGCGGACGAGCCAGGCGACATAAGGAAAGACGACCGCGCCGAGCATCAGCGCGGCAAGCGCGGCGACCGTCCCGGGCAGCGACGTTTCCCCCGCGATCCAGGCGGCGAACGCGACGGCGGCGAGGACGCCGGCGGCGAGGCGGGCCCCGCGCCCGAGCGGACGGCTCAACAGGCGCTGGTTCGGCGCGGCCAGGTAAGCAAGCGCCATGGCGACGAAGGCCGCCGCGCAGCCGAGAAGATTCATTCGGGTGACCGGGGAAATGATTGATTGATAATTATTATCATTTAGCGCCGGGGCGTCAATTTCATACGGGGGCCCCGGCTGGTCAACAAATCGCCAGCTGCTCAAGTTTTGACCAAACCGACCGTTAACTGAATACGGGGGGTTGGTAAAACTAGCGTTAACCCCATCGTTAAATTAGAATTAACACCTCACGAATCACCGCGTTGGCGCGTCTCGCCATGCGGTGCGACAGGAAAACACGATAACTCGTTGATATCGCAGCCATGTTGACCACTATCCTCATTGCCACCACGGTCGTTGCCTTCGCTCTTGCGGCGGCTTCGGTGCGACGCATCCCGGAAGGTCAGGTCTACAGCGTGCGCCGGTTCGGCCGCTCGCCATCGCTGCTCACCGCCGGCACCCACGTGCTCGTGCCGGTCATCGACCGCGTTTTCCACAAGATCGACCTCGGCGGCCAGGTGCTGCGTTTCGACGGCGGCACGGTCTATTGGCAGGTGCTCGAGCCGGAAGCGGCCGACGAAGTGTTCGATGAAGCCCCTGAGATGATCCGTAGCAACGTCGTCGCCGCCCTGCGCGACGCCAGCTCGGCCCATTCGGCGGATCGCCGCGCCGTCGGCACCCAGCTCAAGCACACCATGAACGGCTCGCTGCGTTCGCGCGGCATGCTGGTCACCCGCGTCGAGCTGGACGCCGCCTGATCCCCGGCGCTGGCGCCTTCGCGCCGGCGCTTTCATACTCTTGCGCCCCATCGCCTTTCCCCGGTGTCGCATGACTGCGCGCGAAGCCCTGCAAACCCAGCTCGAACGCGGTATCGCCACGCTCGGCACCGCCCTGCCCGAGGGCGCCGTGATGCGCCTGCTCGATTACCGGGAGCTGCTGGAGCGCTGGAACTCGGCATACAACCTCACCGCCGTGCGCAATGCGGACGAGATGGTAGCGCGCCATCTGCTCGATTCACTGGCCATCGTGCCCTTCGTCGAAGGGGCCACCCTCGCCGACCTGGGCACCGGTCCGGGGCTGCCGGGCATCCCGCTGGCGATCGCCGAGCCTGCGCGTGAAGTGCTGATGGTCGACTCCAACGGCAAGAAGGTCCGCTTTCTTCGCGAGGCGATCCGCTCACTGAAGCTGACCAACGGGCGCGCGCTGCAGAGCCGGGTCGAGGATGTGGAGGGAACGTTCGACTGCATCACCGCCCGCGCCTTCGCCAGCCTCGCCGACATGCTTGGCTGGGGCGGACACCTGCTGGCGCCGGGTGGCGTATGGCTTGCGATGAAGGGGAAGCATCCGGCGGAGGAACTGGATGGGGTGCCGGCCGGGTTTATCGTCGAGGGGATTCATGCGTTGACGGTGCCGGGCGTCGAGGGCGAACGGCATCTGGTCGTTATTCGCCGGGCGTGATCGCCAGCACCCTTCGCCGCTGAAGCGGCTCCCACACAGTGCTACGCTAGCGCCCCTTCCGCGCTCGGTAGATAACGACCCTCCATGGCCCGCATCCTCGCAGTCGCCAACCAGAAAGGCGGCGTCGGCAAGACCACCACCTCCGTCAACCTCGCTGCGGCCCTAGCCGCCGCGCGGCGCAAGGTGCTGCTTGTCGACCTCGATCCGCAGGGCAACGCCACCATGGCGTCGGGCGTGGACAAGCACGAGGCCAAGCCGAACGGCTGCGAAGTGCTGCTCGGTGAAGTGGAGATCGGCAGCGTGCTGGTGCGCACCGAGGCCGGCTACGACCTGCTGCCGGGCAATGGCGATCTCACTGCCGCCGAGCTGAAGCTGATGGACGGCATGGCGCGCGAGCACCGCCTGAAGGAACAGCTCGCCAAGGTCGCGGACAACTACCACACCATCCTGATCGACTGCCCGCCTTCGCTGCACCTGCTGACGCTCAACGCGCTCACCGCGGCCGACGGCGTGCTCATTCCGGTGCAGTGCGAATACTTTGCGCTGGAGGGGCTGTCGAGCCTGCTCGATACGATCAAGGCCGTGCGCATGCGCCTGAATCCGGAGCTCGAGGTCGAGGGCCTGCTGCGCACCATGTACGACGTGCGCAACAACCTCGGCAACGAGGTCTCGGCCCAGCTCACCCAGCACTTTGGCGACAAGGTGCTGCGCTCGATCATTCCGCGTAACGTGCGCCTGGCCGAGGCGCCCAGCCACGGTCAGCCGATCCATCTTTACGATCGCGGGTCGCGTGGCGCCATCGCCTACATCGGCCTCGCCGGCGAGATCATTCGCCGCGAACGCGCCATGCACGCGGCACAGGGCGCGGCAAGCGATACCCCCGAGACCGACGACGCGGCGCCCGACGCCACGGACACGGCCCCGACGGCACCTTAAGGAATTCCCGATGGCAGCAGCGAAGAAACGTGGACTTGGCCGAGGCCTGGATGCCTTGCTCGGCGGCGGTACCGGCCCGGATGCCAGCCCGTCGATCGTCGAGCAGGAAGGCGAGCTGAGACTGCTGCCCATCCACCAGATCCAGGCCGGCAAGTACCAGCCGCGCCGTCACTGGAACGACGAAGCGCTCGACGAGCTGGCGGCATCGATCAAGGCCCAGGGCCTGATCCAGCCGGTCGTGGTCCGCGCCATCGGCAAGAACAGCTACGAGCTGATCGCCGGCGAGCGCCGCTGGCGCGCCGCGCAGCGCGCCTCCATGAGCGAGATCCCGGCGCTGGTGAAAGACGTGCCGGAGCAGTCCGTGCTCGCCATGGCGCTGATCGAGAACATCCAGCGCCAGGAGCTCACCCCGCTGGAGGAAGCCCAGGCCCTGCAGCGCCTGATCGACGAGTTCGATCTCACGCACCAGCAGGCGGCCGATGCGGTCGGCCGTTCGCGCGCCGCGGTCTCGAACCTGCTGCGCCTGATCGACCTGCCGGCGTCGATCAAGACCCTGCTCGACGAGAGCAAGCTGGAAATGGGCCACGCGCGCGCCCTGCTCACCCTGCCGCATGCGATCGCCGAGCCGCTGGCGCTCGAAGCCGCGCGTCATGGCTGGACCGTACGCGAGCTCGAAGAAGCCGCCCGCAAGGCGCAGCTGGCACCGAAAGGCAAGGCCAAGGCCAATCCGACCGACCCGAACATCGCCAACCTCGAGCGCGAGCTGGCCGAGCGCTTCGCCACCCGCGTCGAGCTGGCCCATGGGCGCGGCGGCAAGGGCAAGCTGGTCATCCATTACCACAGCCTCGACGAACTCGACGGCATCCTGACCAAGGTCCGCTGAGCGCGGATCTGGCAGGTCGGTTCTGAAAGGAAAAAGGCATGCCGCCGGTCCATAAGGACGTGAACCCGAAGCAGCGCCAATACGAAGCGATGGTGCGCGCCCTGTCGGCCGACCTTTACCGGTTTGCCTTCTGGCTGTCGCGCAACGAATCCGTGGCCCAGGACCTGGTCCAGGAAACCTTCCTGCGTGCCTGGAAGAACCTCGACTCCCTGCGCGACGCCGAATCCGCCAAGCCCTGGCTGATCACCATCCTGCGACGCGAACATGCGCGTCTTTATGAACGAAAGCGCCTGGATACGGTGGAACTGGACGATACCGTGCCCGAAGAGGCCGCATTCGCCAGTCCCGAACGCAGTGGCGATGCCGCCCAGGTGCGCGACGCCATGTTGAAACTGCCCGATAAATACCGCGAGCCCCTGGCGATGCAGGTGCTCGGCGGCATGAGCTGCGACGAGATCGCCGCCGCCACCGACCAGCAGCCAGGTGCGGTGATGACCCAGTTGTTCCGTGCCCGCCAGCGTCTGAAGGACCTGCTCGGCGGACGCGCCGCGGCTGAAGGAGGCCGGAAATGAACTGCCTCGAATTCCGCCGCCGTATCGGCGCCGAACCACGCTCGCGTGCCCCCGAACTGCTCGCCCATCGCGACAGCTGCAAGGACGGCTGCGCCGCGTTCTGGCAACGTGCCCAGCGTTTCGACGACGACCTCGAAGCGGCCCTCGCCATCCCGGTGCCCGAAGGCCTCGTGGAGCGCGTCCTGCTGGCCCAGGCCACGGGCGAGCGTCGCCGCCAGATGGGCCGGCGACGCGCCTGGATGGCCATGGCCGCCTCGGTGGTCATCGCCTTTGCCGGCGTGGGCATGATGTGGCGTCAGAGCGATCTCAACTCGCTGCCGGCCCTTGCCGTCGCCCATATGCCCGGCGAGATCGACGCGCTCAGCCTGACCCGGCCGATGAGCGATGCCCAGGTCGAAGCCGGCTTCGTCGGCCGTGCGACCCGGCTGAAGGGGCCGATGCCGGCCGGGGTGACCTACGTGCGCGACTGCACCGTTGGACCCTATCCGGCCGTGCATCTGGTCACCCGCGTAGGCGACGAGCCCGTCGTGGCCCTCTACATGCCGGGCAAGATGGACACCCGTTTCGCTACCTTCGAGCGGGACGGCTGGGAAGGCCGGCAGATGCCGCTGCCTGGCGGCACCCTGGTGGTGCTCGCCCAGCGCGGCGCCAGCCGGGGCGCGATGGACGCCGCGGAGCGAGGCTGGCGGGCAGCGATCGAGGGTCCGGCCGCGCAGACCGTCGGCCAGATCTGAACGAACGCCGCGAGGTCGGCCCCATCACGGGCCGGTTGGGCGATAATGCCGCCCCGAATCGAGCCACCCCGGAATCGCGATGACCGAACTCGCCGTAGTCGTGCCCGTCTTCAACGAGCGTGACAACATCCCGCCCCTCCTCGCCGAGATCGCCTCGGCCCTGCGCGGCCGGATCGACTTCGAGATCATCTACGTCGACGACGACAGCACCGACGACAGCGTCGCGGTACTCACGGCGGCCAAGGCGCAGTATCCCGAGTTGCGCGTCATACGCCATATCACCCGCAGCGGGCAGAGCACGGCCGTGTGGAATGGCGTGCGTAACGCCCGTGCACCGTGGATCGCCACGCTCGACGGCGACGGCCAGAACGATCCGGCCGATATCCCGAAGCTGCTCGCCGCGCGCGATAGCTCGCCCGACCTGAAGCTGTTCGCCGGCTGGCGCGTCACCCGCCGCGACAGCTTCAACAAGCGCATCTCGTCGAAGGTCGCCAACGCGGTGCGTTCGCGCATGCTTCAGGACAGCACCCCGGACACCGGTTGCGGCCTGAAGCTGTTCGAGCGCGAGACCTTTCTGCGCCTACCCTACTTCGATCACATGCATCGCTATTTGCCGGCCCTGGTGAAGCGCGCCGGCTATGCCAGCCAGAGCGTACCGGTGGGCCATCGACCGCGCACGGCGGGCACGTCGAAGTACGGCATGCTGGACCGGCTCTGGGTGGGCCTCGCCGACTTGCGTGGCGTGGCCTGGCTGATGCGACGGGCGAAGGTTACGCGCACTGAAGAGGTGTGAGGCCTGGAGCATCGCCGCTGAAGCGGCTCCCACACAGAGCGGGTCCCTACACGGAGCGGATTCCTACATGGAGCGGATCCCCACATGGAGCGGATCCCCACATGGAGCGGATCCCTACATGGAGCGGATCCCCACATGGAGCGGGTCCCCACATGGAGTGGCTCCGCACAGAGTGGGTCCTGTGTGGAAGCGGCTTTTGTGGGAGCCGCTTCAGCGGCGATTCCCTAACTCTTTCGGATGCCATGCATCCAGCGCCCGCGCCGTCCGTTCCCTGCCCAGCTCGATCAGTTCACGCGCCCGGTAGAACTCGTACACCGTCGACACGTTGCGAGGGATCTCGATCAGCACATCGGGCGGATACGCCGCGAGGCGCAGTCGCGAGAGATTGGCCTGCATCAGGTCCATGGCCTGGGTCATCAGGTCGAAGGCGCCCGGATCCCTGAGCTTCGGCTTGCCATCCGACCCGGGCAGCACACGGCCGATCAGGCGCCCGAGCTTTGCCGTGTAGCCTTCGTCGGTCGTCACGGTGACGTCCTTCTCCGGCGGCCTCTGCATCTCCGCCGCGCCGTCGACGCTCACGGCGATGACGTAGTCCGCGTCTTCGCGCATCAGCGGCAGCACCGGCAGCGGGTTGAGCAACGCACCGTCCACCAGGCGACGGCCGTCGTGGACATAAGGACGGAACAGCGTCGGGATGGCGATCGACGCGCGTATCGCATCGAACAGCGGCCCTTTGGTCAGCCATACCTCGCGCTCGCGATCCAGGTCGGTGGCGACCGCGGTGTAGGAGATAGCGAGTTCCTCGATATTCACCTCGCCGATCAGCTCGCGTAGCGCGGCCATGATCCGGTCGCCCTTGATGAAGCCACCGCCGGAGAAACTCCAGTCGACCAGTCGCAGCACGTCGAAGCGCGCCAGCGTGGACACCCAGTCGCGATAGACATCGAGCTTGCCCATGCCGTAGATGCCGCCGATGAGCGCACCCATCGACGTGCCGGCGATCGCGACGACCTCGAATCCGCGCTCTTCGAGTACTTCCAGCGCACCGATATGGGCCAGGCCCTTCGCCGCACCCGCACCCAGCGCAAGGGCGACGCGCGGCTTTCGCGGCATGCCGCTGGCGGCGGGCAAGGCGCCCGGATCCGCGATATCGATCTCACTCATCTAGCGGCGGCACTCAGTGGTGGTTGTTCGACGTGTTCTGGTAGCCGGTCAAAGCCAGCTGAAGAAGGATCTTCATCTCTTCGCGCAGCGGCAACGGGGAGACGATCTCGGCATCCGGTCCGTACTTGAGCACGTCCATGAGCAACTCGCGCGAGTTCGAATACGGCACCTTCAGTTCGTAGCGACCGTCCGGCAGCGATTCGCCCTTCTGCTGGGAGTGCCAGTGTTCGTCGGCCACCCAGCGCGCGGCGTGCGATGAGAAGCGGATCGTCGCCCAGGCCTTCGGCTTGCCGGCGAAGATGCCGTAGCTCGAGGCGAGCAGGTCGTTGAGCTCGGCGTCGTCGACATCCTTCGCCCTGGCCTCCAGCGACTGCGGGTCGGCGATGCGGTCCACCGCAAAACTGCGCAGGGCTTCGCGGTCGTGGTCCCAGACATCCAGATACCAGTTGTCGCGATAGTGGGTCAGCCGCTGCGGCGACACTGTCCGCTTGGAATCGGCGTTGGTGGTACGCGCACGGTAGCGGAAGGTCAGCTGGCGACGCTCGAGTGTCGCGCCCGCGACGATGCGGAACACCTGCTGGTCCATCTTGCGCGCGCCCCAGGAGATGACCCGGATGCGGTCGACCGGCAACGCCTTGCCGCTGCCGTGATCGGAGAGCAGTCGTTCGATGCGCGCCTTGAACGGTGCAAGCGCCCCGGCGAGCACGCCGGGATCGGAGCGGCCGATGAGTTCGTTCAGGGCCATCAGCGCGGCCAGCTCGTCGCTGGTCAGCCACAGGCCGGGCAGTTCGAAGCTATCGGCCTCCGCGGCGTCGTAGCGGAAGGAGGCCTGTTCGCCGGCGACGCTCTGCACCGGCGCGCCGAGCGCATCGCGAAGGAAGGCGACATCGCGATAGAGCGTGGCTCGCGAGCATTCGAGCTCGTCCATCAGCCGGGACAGCGGCACGGGATAGTGCGCTGACTTGAGCAGTCGGTGCAGGGTGAGAATGCGCTCGTAGCGGTCCATGGGTATCGCCGGCTGGATGGTGCTTCGGGAAGTGTGTCCGCGCGGGCGTGACGCCCGTATCTACGCAGCTCAAGCATGGCGGTGGTGCTGGCCGTCCGCAAGGGACGTGAGACTCGGCCATTCGAGGGGGGCAGCGCGCGCCTCGGTTTGCGCCGGGAGCCATAAGGCGCAAAAATGCTGCTTTGCGATTCGCCGAAGGCCTCCCCCGACCATGGCGGAACCCGAGCACGCAGGCCCGGCCCGGGTGGATCCTCACGATCCGCCGGGCGACGCTCCTGACGCCGACATCCTGTTCACCGCCCCCCTCGTGGTCATCCAGACGGCCACGGCGTCCGGTTATGGGCTGTGGATGGTGCTGGGCGGCTCGACGGCGCTGGGGCTCTACCCCGATGGCCGCGGCGAGGTGCTGGTGCCGCTGTCTGTCGGGTTGGTCCTGGTCAGCCTCGGTCTCGTCGCGACCTGCCTGCGTTTCACGTTCGCACGGGACTGGCACGGCTGGAATCCAGCCCGGCGGATGATGCCGACGGTCGAAGGCCTGGTCGCCATGGCGAACTACCTGCCCATGCTCGCCCTGGCGGGACTGGCGCGGGGCGGTAACGACTTCTGGGCGACCCGGCTGGCGGGAGGCATCCTTGCCATCTGCACCCTCGCCACCGTCGTCTACACCGCGCGCAGCGCCTCGCGTCGGCTAGCCGCCCCCCTCGCCGCGGTAGCGAATACCCAGCCCGTCGGTCGCACGGTATCGGCCCTCTTCGCGGGTGGCCTGTGGTTCTGGGTCTGCGTCGCATTGCAAAATGAGACGCAGACCGACCGGCTCACGCCCTGGCGACTCGGCCTTCTCGCCGTGGCGCTGGCGCTGGGCATCGTCGAAGGGATGCGCTGGCGCGCGCTACGGCAGCTGGCCGAGGAGCGAGGCGTGCCCGATCGCGTGACCACCGGCGGGATCGCGGCGCGTCTGCTGCTCGGTCGCGTCGGCGTGGCGGTGCTCTCGGTCGGCCTGCCCTGTCTCCTGTTAGTGTCACACCCCGCCGGCCGCCTGCTGGCCCCGGCCGCTGGTTTGGCCGCGTTAAGCTGCGTTATCGGTCAATGTCTCGAGCAGCGGCTCTACGGGCGGGCGTACGCGCAGCTCGTCGTGGCCTGACGACACATCCAACTATTTCTCCACATCCGGGTAGACGATGAAACAACTCCTGATCGCCACGCTCGTCCTTGCCGCGCTGCCGTTCACCGCGTCGGCGCAGGACGCCAACGCCAACACCAGTGCTCCCGCCCCTGCCTCCGCCGATACGGGCGGCGGTGCCGCCGCACCGGCTTCCAACTCGGCGCAGAACGGCGGCTGGAGCGGCTCCGGCGAGTTCGGCTTCGCGTCGTCGCGCGGCAACTCGCACACGGAGAATGCCAACGCCAAGCTCGGCCTTAACCAGGAAAACGAGCTGTGGAAGAACAACATCTACCTCAACGGCCTGCGCTCGAAGGGCGAAACCTCGGTCACCGATGCCGACGGCAACACGATCGACAAGTTCAGCACCACGGCCAACCGGTACGACACCGGGGCCTCCGTCGGCTACAAGTTCGATCCGCGCAGCTACATCGTCACCGCCGCCCGTTACGAGCACGACGACTTCGGCGCCAACCTGTGGCAGGGCATCATCTCCGTCGGTTACGGTTACGTCGCCCTGAAGAACGAGCGCGCCGAGCTGTCGTTCGAAGTCGGTCCCGGTTACAAGCGCTACCAGCCGGCCAAGTCCACGCGTCCGGAACTCAACGCCGATGGCACGCCCGTGGTCGATCCGGCAACCGGCGCGCCTGTCTCCGTGCCCTATACCCCGAATACGGAAGGCGAAGTGGTCGCCCGTAGCCTGATCAACGGCAAGTACCGCCTCACCGACAACACGGCGCTGGAAGACACGCTGCTGGTCGAAGCGGGCTCGAAGAACCAGTACTACCAGAACGACATCGGCCTGTCGGTCAGCATGACCAAGAAGATGGCGCTGAAGCTCGGCTACCAGATTCGCTACAACAGCGACACGCAGCCGGGTACGGTCAGTACCGACAAGCTGATGACGACGAACCTCGTTTATAACTTCTGACGCTGGCACCCTATGGCCGAAAATCGGCTCCTACCAGGCAGGTTGGCGTACGCCGCGCGGTAGGAGCCGATTCATCGGCGATGTTTTCTGCGAGAGCGGCAATGCTTCACCGTTGAGGCTGCAGGAACGCCCCGGCCCCCAACCCGATGAGCATCGCCGCCACTTCGTGGCCAAGCTCCACCGGCGTATCGCCCTTTGCATCCGCCTGCGCACGCAACAACTCGCCCGTATGCGCATTGCCCACCATGCCATGCAAGGTCAGGCCGTACTCGGCGACAACGCACCATGCGCCGATCGCCACGGCGCAGCTGCCACCCAGTCGTTCGTTCATGGCGCGCTCCGCGTCCACGGCTATCTGCGTTTCCGGATCGCCCAGCGCCGCCATCAACTCGCTGACACGGGTATCGCTGGCGCGCGACTCTACGGCGATCGCGCCCTGGCCCGGCGCGGGGAGCCAGTCGGGACTGGCGAGGCGCGCGGTGATGCGTTGGCCCATGCCCAGGCGCTCGACGCCCGCGCAGGCCAGAATGATCGCGTCGTAGTGACCTTCGTCCAGCTTGGCCAGGCGTGTGTTCACGTTGCCGCGCAGATCGAGTAACTGAAGGTCTGGACGCACGGCGCGAAGTTGCGCCTGGCGACGCAGCGACGAGGTGCCCACACGCGCGGCATGCGGTAGCTCGGCGAGGTTCGCGTAGGCATTGCTGATGAAGGCATCGGCCGCATCCGCGCGCGGAAGAATGGCCGAGAGGACGAAGCCCGGTTCCAGTTCCGCCGGCACATCCTTGAGCGAATGCACGGCGATATCGGCGCGATCGTCGAGCATCGCGACCTCCAGCTCCTTCAGGAACAGACCCTTGCCGCCGATGGTCGCCAACGATCGGTCGAGGATCTCGTCGCCTCGCGTCGACAGCGGTACCAGCTCCACCTGGAGTCCCGGGTGCGCCTGGCGCAGCAGGGTGGCGACGTGCTCCGCCTGCCAGAGGGCCAGGGCGCTCTTGCGGGTGGCGATACGAAGCGGTGCGGTCATCTCTATCCTGGCGGTCGATCGGTCGAGGCGGGATTGTCCCGCGTTTCGGCCCGGTCGTGCACGTCAGTCGGCGTCGGCCCGGAGCAGCTGGCGCACGGCCGGCAGGTTGCGCCGACTCACTTCCGGCGTGACCTCGGTCCCGGACAGGCGTGCCAGCACACGGCCGTCGCTCAACGTTCGAAGGCCGAGCAGCCGCTCACGCGGGACGAGGCAGTTCCGGTGCAGCCGGACCAGCCGGTCGCCGTGCATGGTCTCGAGCTGGCGCAGGGATTCGTCGATCAACCACATGCCGCCGCCGTGATGCACGGCCACATACTTCTCGTCGGCCAGCAGGTAGAGCACGTCGTCCAGGCGTACGCGCACTTCGTCGGCACCGCTGCGTGCGCGCAGCCAGGCCGGCTGGGCGACCGGAGCGGGACGCAAGCGCGTCGCCACGCGATCGAGGGCTTCGTCCAGGCGTTCCGCACGCACGGGCTTGAGCAGGTAGTCCGTCGCACCGAGGTCGAACGCGCTCAGCGCGTGCTGTTCGTACGCCGTGCAGAACACCACTTGCGGTCGCGTCGGGGTTTCGGCGAGGCGGCGTGCCACGGCGGTGCCGCCGAGGCCGGGCATCTCGATGTCGAGCAGGATCAGGTCGGGTTGCAGCGTGGCGCAGGCCTCGAGCGCGGCTTCACCGTCGGCGACGCTGCCGACCACTTGCACATCGGCGCGACGGGCAAGCAGCGTGCCCAGTCGGGCCCGTGCCAGCGGTTCGTCATCGGCGATCAGTACGCGCATTCGCGGACTCCGGCAGGAAAACGGTCACGATGAAACGGTCGTCCACGGTTTCCACCCGCACGCTGGCTCGCTCGCCGTAATGGAAGCGAACGCGTTCGCGGACGTTGCGCAAGCCGTGGCCCGTGCCCGGCGTGGGCGCCCCATCGGCGACGGGATTGGCGATGACGATCTCGACCCCCCCGGGAAGCCGACGGCCGGCAAGGTGGATCGTCCCACCCCCGCGATTGGGCTGCACGCCGTGGCGGATGGCGTTCTCGACCAGAGGCTGCAAGAGCAGTCGCGGCATCGGCAGTTCGGAGGGCACATCGATATGCCGCTCCACCCGCAGCCGATCGCCGAGGCGCAGCGATTCGATATCCAGGTAGCGATCGACGAGGGTCAGCTCCTCGCCCAGTGTGCCGACGGATTCCGGGTCGCTGCCCAGCGCCGCGCGAAACAGCTCGGCCAGATTCTCGACGGTACGCTCGGCGGCATCGGGATCGACGCGGATCAGCGCGGCCACGGCGTTCATGCTGTTGAACAGGAAGTGCGGACGGATGCGTGCCTGCAGCGCAGCGACCTGCGCCTGTGCGGCGGCCGCCACGCGTACCTGCCACTGCGCGACGACGAAGAAATAACGCAGCAGGCCCGCGCCCAGCAGGCCCGTGGCGATCATGCTGTCGCGCACGAAACGGCTGGTCGGCGAGGGCGTGATCCCAACCAGGAGGCTCTGGTCCATCCAGCCAAGCACCCCCGCGCTGATCCCGACCGTCGCGACCAGCAGCAGCCAGACCGCCGCATAGGGAAGCAGGCCGGCCAGGCGTTGCATCCCTGCGCGCAGCTTGCACAGCAGGACGGTCAGCAGGACGGCGAGCCAGCTGGTGAAAAGAACAGCGATGCAGTAGTCGCGAAAGTTGCCCGAGCCGCCGGGTGCGAGCCACATCAGCGTGACCGTAAGCGCACCCACGACGAGCAAGGCGAACAGCACCGGCAGGCTGCAGAAGTCGGGCAGCGGTGCCGATGGCGGACGCGGTACGGCGGTCGTCTCGGAGGGGGTCACAGGCATGCGGGGAGTATGCCGGATGCCCGGTCACCTCGCCGCGTAGCCGATCACGCGCCGGCGAAACGTTCGCTCAGCCAGGCGCGTACGTCGGCGATTTCCGCCAGGCTGACCTGGTGAGCCATCGGGTAGGTATGCCAGTCGATGCGATGGCCGAGCGCTTCGAGTGCTTGTCGCGAGTGCTCGCCAAGCGCCAGCGGGACGATGGGATCGGCCGTGCCGTGTCCCCAGAAGATCGGCGTCGCATGGTTCGCACCGGCCCGCTCGGCTTCGATGGTGTCGTGCAGGGGCAGGTAGGCCGAAAGGATCATCAGGCCGGCCAGCGTCTCGCGGTGACGCAGCCCCGCCGAGAGGGCCATCGCCCCACCCTGCGAGAAACCGGCGAGGATGACCCGCGACGCGGGCACGCCACGCTCCGCCTCGCGCGCGATCAACGCTTCCACCTCATCGATGGAGGCGCGAATGCCCGCGGCATCCTGCTTGTCGGCGATGGCCAGGCCCTTGATGTCGTACCAGGCGCGCATCGGCGCGTTGTTGTTGACCGTCACCGGCCTCACCGGCGCATGCGGAAAGACGAAACGCACGCCCGGCCATGCCGCGTCGACGAGTTCCGGCACGATGGGCGCAAAGTCGTTGCCGTCGGCACCCAGGCCGTGCAGCCAGATGACCGACCAGGTCGGCGACGGCTTGGTTTCGGTTTCGACGGTGGGCAGGGGCATCGTGGCGTCCTCGTTGGCAAGGCCCGACATGTTACATGCCGGGCGTCGGCGCACATGCCAGGCGTCGGCCCCCGCCGGCTCGGCAGGAGCCGATTGATCGGCGATGCTCTTGCTCGCCTACCCTGAAGAAGTGCGGCACGAAACAGCTGGTATTCCGTGTGATCCGGTCGTCGTCCTCGCGGATGCCGATACCCGCCGGCTCGTCGCCGATTATCCAGGAACCCACCAGCGCATGCCTGCCGTCGAACACCGGTAACGGCGCGAGCGCCTGGTAGACCTGGGACGGCAAGCCGACCCCGCGCTCGCCGGGCCCCAGCACGACAATGCCCTCGCCTTCGCGACCCCAGTAGGGCTTGGCCACCACCGCGCCCTCGACGTCCTCGCGACGCCGGCTCGCGGGTAGCAGGTTCGGATGGCGCGGAAAGTACTCCCAGAGGATCGGCAGGATCGCCTTGTTCGACAGCAGCATCTTCCAGGGCGGCTCGATCCAGCGCGTTCCGCTCGCGGGAATATGCTGGGCGAAGGCTTCGCTCATCAGCCATTCCCACGGATACAGCTTGAACAGCCGGTCGATCGGGCGGTCGGCCAGATCGATGAATGCCTTGCCGGACCAGCCGATCGATTCGATATCGAGCGCTTCGACCGCGTGCCCCGCCTGCGTGCAGGTGTCGAGAAGATAGTCCGTGGTCGTCGCGTCTTCGGGGTTGTCGTAACACGCGGCGAAGTGAACACGCGGACCACCGCCGACGACGCGCCAGCGCTCGATCAGCTTTTCATGGATCGAGTTGAACTGGTCCGCATCGGGTGCGACATCCTCCAGCCAGTACCACTGCACCACGGAAGCTTCGAAAAGCGATGTCGGGGTGTCGGCATTGTATTCGAGCAACTTCGGCGGTGAGCGACCATCGAACGAGAGATCCATGCGGCCATACAGGGCGGGATCGCGATCGAACCAGCTTCGCTCGATCAGTCGCGCAGCGCGATCGTCGAGGCCGAGGTCGGCGTAGCGACCGGTACGGACGATGCGATCGACGGCGTCCAGGCAAAGGCCGTGCAGCTCGGCGGTCGCCGCTTCCAGCATGTCCACCGCGGCTTCGTCGAACACGTAACACGCATCTTCACGCCAGTAAGCCTGGCCATCGATGGTGTGAAAACCGAAGCCGAGGGCCTCGACCTTGCCTTGCCAGTCGTCGCGTGGCCCGATGGTCTGGCGACGCATCAGCCGCCCCGCGCGGACACGCGTCCGCTCGAGCCGAAGCCGCCGCGGCTGCCGAAATCGAATCCGGTCGGACCGTGGCCGCTGAAACCCCCGCCGGATGCGTAGCTGCGGCCAGGGCCAGGATCGCCTTTGATCGGACCGCTGCGCCAGTCGCTGCGGTACCAGGGACCGTAGTAGTGGTAGCCACCCGAGTAGCCTCCGCCACCGGATCCGGTGGCGCCCCCCACAGGCTGCTCGCGCGTGCACTGGCCGGTGGCGTAGTCGTGCTCGCAGTCCTCCTGCGAGTTGTAGCTGTTGCGCTGCACGTCCTTGCCGCCGAGGGTGGCAAAGCCAACCGCCGCCGCACCGAGCACCCCCAGGGTGATGGCGACCGTGCGCTTGCGCGTCAGTGGTTCCTGCTCGGGGTAGAACGAAGGGTGGCGATAGGCGGTGACAGGATTGAGTGCCGCGGTGTTCCGCTTGACGACAGGTGTCGACTTCCCTTTGTTAGACATGATGCCTGCCTCAGTAGGACATCGCGGCGGCATTCAGCGCGCCGACGCAGATCGCGACGACCGCGACGAACAGGGCGACCGACCGCACGTCCTCTTCGATCTTCCGGCGCAGGTCGCGCACCAGTAGCCGAAGCACGAAGTGAGTGAGCAACTGCACGACCCATGCGACCAGGCCCCACAGGGCCAGGTCGGTGAGGCTCACGCTGTGCGCGATGGCGCTGGCCAAGGGTTGCACGAAGCCGATCGCCGCGCCGCCGAGGCTGATCGCCGCGGCGACGTTGCCGTCGCGGATCAGCGCCATCTCGCGTTGCGGCGTGATCCAGATGTAGGTCACCACGAAGGCGACGAAGTAGAAGATGCCCAGCGCGAGATACGCGACGAAGGCGGGCAGGGTGAACAGGTCCGAGACGATCACGAAAGCTTCCTTGTTTGAGTGTTACGGCGGGCGCCGTTTCGCCGATGAATCGGCTCCCACAAAAAGCGACACGCTGCTCCGTGCGGGAGCCACTTCAACGGCGACGCCCCTCGCTCCCTGTGGGAGCCGCTTCAGCGGCGACGCCCTTCGCTTCTTGTTGGAGCCACTTCAGCCGCGATGCCCTTCGCTCCCTGTGGGAGCCGCTTCAGCGGCGAAGCTCTTCGCTCCCTGTGGGAGCCGCTTCAGCGGCGACGCCCTTCGCTCCCTGTGGGAGCCGCTTCAGCGGCGACGCTCTGTTCGGCAGACGGCAATGCTGCTATTCCCCCAGCCCCAGCTCCGTCGCGAAGAACGTCATCGACAGTGCCGCATTGCCGACGCGCTGGCTGAAGGGCGCCCCGATACCATGCCCCGCGTTCATGCGTGTCAGCAACAGCACCGGCTGGCCGGAACTCGTTGCATCCTGCAGCGCGGCGGCGAACTTGCGCGACTGCCAGGGGGCGACGCGGGGATCGTTGGCGCCCGTGGTCAGCAGGACAGCCGGATACGCCGTGCCCTTCTTGACGTTGTGCAAGGGCGACCAGGCCAGCGTGGCCTTCGCCTGCGCGTCGTCGGTCACCGTGCCGTACTCGCTGACGTTGTACGGGCCGTTGGCGAAGGCGGTTTCATGGCGCGGTACATCGTAGATGCCGACGGCGCCGACCACGGCGCGATACTGCTCCGGATGCTGGGTGAGCGCCGCACCCATCAACAGGCCGCCGTTGCTGCCGCCGAGGATGCCGAGGTGTTTGCTGTCGGTCCACTTCGCGGCGACCACGGCCTGCGCCGCGGCGTAGAAATCGTCGAACACGGTCTGCTTGTGCAGTTTCTGACCCTGCTCGTGCCAGGCCTCGCCGAACTCGTTGCCGCCACGGATGTTGGCGTAAGCCAGCACGCCGCCGCGCTCGAGCCAGGCGAGGTTGGCGCCGATGAAGGTCGGCGTCACCGGGATACCGAAACCGCCGTAGCTGTACAGAATGGTCGGTCGCTTGCCGTTGGGCGTGATGCCGTCCATTGCGATCACGGTGACCGGGACCTTGCTGCCGTCTTTCGAGACGCCGTCCACGCGGGTCACCCGCAGCTTCGAATAGTCCGCGGCGGGCTTCACTTCGAAGACCGTCTTCAGTGAGCCACTGGCGCCGTCGTATTCCGCCCAGTGCGTGGGCGTGGTCCAACCGGCGTAGGCGATCAAGGCCTTGTTCTGGCCGGACTCGGCGGCGACTCCGGCGATGGTCACGCCGGTCGCCGGCAGGGGTACGCGACGGACGAAGCCGGCCTTCGCGTCGTACTGGTCGGCCCACCAGTCGGGGCCGGCACTGCGCACGACCAGGAAGCCGTCGCCCAGTGGCGTCACGCGCTGGATCGCGCCTTCGCCCTGTTCGAGCACGGGCGTGGTCTTGCCACCCGCGCCGACCGCGACGATCCTGCCGCGCGGCGCACCGGCAAAGCTGACCACGAACAGGCGGTCGCCCACCCAGGCGGCCGAGCGCACATCGGCGTCGTGGCCGAGCACGCGGGCGAAGGCACCCTTGCCCTCGCGCAGGTAGACCTCGGCCGGACCGCCGTCGCCTTCGTTGGCGAGCAGGGCGACCGACTTGCCGGCGCTGCCTTCGAGCAGGATGTACTCGGCGACATGCGAGTAACCCTTGCCGAATACCGTACGGTCTTTCGTGGCGGGCTCGCCGATGGTGTGGTGTGCGAGTACGGCGTCGAACTCGCGCAACGTCTGACCGGCCTTGGGTGTTTCGAAGCGCGCGTAGGTCACTCCCTTCTCGTCGGCATCCCAGGCCAGTGCCTGCGGCGTGGTGCCGCCGCCGGCCAGGGGCAGGACATCGCCCAGCGCCTTGCCGTTGGCGGTGTCGAGGATGTGGATGGTGGTCAGCTCGCTGCCGCCTTCGGCCGTGCCATAGGCAAGATAACGGCCGCTCGGCGACGGCCAGTACTCGGTGATGGCCGTGTTGCCCTCACCCTGGTTGAGGTCGACGAGCGTGCGCGTGGGGCCATCCGGCCAGGCCTTGGCGACCAGGACCGGCTGCGGCTGGGGCGGCGTGTTCTCGAAATAGAACAGCGTGCCGCCCGCCAGCGTGGGCGAGGAGCGCGTGGTCGAGGTGATCGCCAGTTCGCGGATGCGCGCGCTCAGCGCCTTGCCCAGTGGCATCGCGCCGATGGTCGCCTCGGTATAGGCGTTCTGCGCGTCGATCCACTGGGTGACCTCCGCCGCGTCCGGGTTCTCCAGCCAACGGTAGGGATCGTTCACCGGCTGGCCGGCGAGCGTCTCGGCGACCACGTGTTTGGGCGTCGGCGGCGGCGTGGCGGTGGCGGCATGGGCGCCGCAGGCGACAAGCAGGCTCGCGGCGAGCAGGCGGGGAACGAGTACGCGCATGGGGACCACTCCGGTGCAGGGGAGCCGAGCGTAGCAAAGGCGCGCTATCCTCGGCCGATTTGCCGCTTCCGGAAAACGCTTCATGCGCGTACTCGCCGCTGCCCTGCTTACTGTCCTCGCCACCGCGCCGGCCCTCGCCGCGCCACCACCGCCGCTGGACATGGAAACGATCATGGCCAATCCGGACTGGATCGGCGCTCCGGTCGAAGATGCCTACTGGAGCGTCGACGGTACGCAGCTCTATTACTCGCTCAAGCGCGACGGCAGCCCCGTGCGCGATCTCTATCGTGTCGCGGCCAACGGAGGCGCGTCGGTCCAGCTCGATCCCAAGGCCACGGCGAACGCCGACGGTACGAAGCTGGTCTTCGACCGCGACCATCGCCATGCCGCCTTCATCCGCCACGGCGACGTCTTTCTCCGCGACCTCGGCACCGGGGTCACGGTGCAGGTCACCCGCTCGTCGGCGAAGGAGCAGGATCCCCGCTTCTCGCTCGACGGCCGCCTGCTCTCCTTCCGTAGCGGCACCAACTGGTTCACCTATGCGGTCGCCGGCGGCCCGGTATCGCAGGCGGCTCTGCTCGAAGAAAAGGACGACCCGAAGGCGAAGAAGTCCGACGACCTGAAAGACGACCAGCAGGCCATCTTCAAGACGCTGCGCAACCTGCGTGCGGACGACGAGGCGGTGAAGTCCGATGCCGAGGCACTCGCTGCCGCCGACCCCGGCCAGGCGCCCCAGCCGTTCTGGCTGGGCAAGAACGTGACGGTGACCGATACCTCGCTGTCGCCGGACGGTCGCTGGATGCTGGTCGTCACCCAGCCCAAGGACGCCGATGCGGGCAAGATCGCCGATCTCACCCACTACGTGACCGACTCCGGGTATGCCGAAGCCGAGGCCACGCGCGCCTATGTCGGCCGCAACGATCCGGCGCCGCAGTCGCTTCGCCTGCTCGACCTTCGCGCGCATGCGAGTTTCGACCTCGACACGGCGAAGCTGCCGGGGATCGGCGAGGACCCGCTCGCCGACCTGCGCGCGAAAACCGTCGCCGCCCTGCGCAAGGACGGCAAGGGTGACCGCGCCGACGCCCTGGCCGCGCCGAAGGTCCGCCCGGTCATCGTCAACGGCGAATACAGCCCGGGCATCGTCTGGACCGACGACGGGCACAACGTGGCCGTGCAACTGCGGGCGATCGACAACAAGGACCGCTGGATCGCCACGATCGACTTCGACCGGCACGCGCTGGTCAGCCAGCACCGCCTGACCGACAAGGCCTGGATCAACTGGGACGGTAACGATTTCGGCTGGCTCCGCGACGGTCGCACGCTGTGGTACCTCAGCGAGGAGTCCGGCTTTTCCCAGCTGTACACGCGCCCGCTCGGCGGCAAGGCCACGGCGATCACCAGCGGCCGGTTCGAAACCGATCACCCGGTGCTCAGCGCGGACGGTGCGACGTTCTATGTGCGGACCAACCAGGTCGCGCCGTACAGCTACGACATCTACCGCGTGCCCTCGAGCGGCGGCGCGCTGACCCGTATCACCCATTTCGAGGGCCTGGACGACTTCAGCCTTTCGCCGGATGGTCGCACGCTCGGCGTGCTGCATTCGTCGCCATACATCCCCTCCCAGCTGGCGACGATCGGCGTGGACGGCACGGCGGCCCACGAGCTGACCGACACGCGCAAGCCCGCCTACAAGGCGCGCGAGTGGATCGCGCCGAAGATCGTGCCGGTCCCGTCCAGCCACGGCGCGGGCACGATCTGGGCGAAGTTCTACGGTCCGGCCGACGGTGCGGCCGTCGCCTCGCGCCCGGCGGTGATCTTCGTCCACGGCGCCGGCTACCTGCAGAACGTGCACCTGTCGTATCCGGCGTACTTCCGCGAGCAGATGTTCCACAACCTGCTGGTGCAGCGTGGCTATGTCGTGATCGACATGGACTACCGCGCCTCGAAGGGCTACGGCCGTGACTGGCGCACAGCCATCTACCGCAACATGGGTCATCCGGAGCTCGACGACCTGCTCGACGGCAAGGCATGGCTGGTCGGCAACCAGCACGTGGATCCCCGGCGTGTGGGCATCTACGGCGGCAGCTACGGCGGCTTCATGACCCTGATGGCGCTGTTGCGCGCTCCGGGCGAATTCGCCGCGGGCGCCGCGCTGCGGCCGGTCACCGACTGGACCAGCTACAACCACGAATACTCGGCCAACATCCTCAACGACCCCCAGCTCGATCCCGAGGCGTACGCCACCAGCTCGCCCATCATGTACGCGGACAAGCTGTCCGACCCGCTGCTGATGGAGCACGGCCTGATCGACGACAACGTGCTGGCGAGCGATTCGATCCGCCTCTACCAGCGCTTCATCGAGCTGCACAAGAAGAACTTCTGGATGTCGCTGTATCCACTGGAGCGCCATGGCTTCGTTCATGCCGACTCCTGGTACGACGAATACCGCCGCATCGACGAGCTGTTCCAGCAGCACCTGGAAAAGTAAGGCGCCCACGGCCCCGAGGCGGGCACGGATGCCCTGGTAGGAGCCGATTCATGGGTAGGGCCGCATGTGGGAGCCGATTCATCGGCAGGGCCCCATGTGGGAGCCGATTCATGGGTAGGGCCTCATGTGGGAGCCGATTCATCGGCGATGGCTCTTCCGGCTAAGCCGCTCCGTGGGCTTTTCGCCGATGAATCGGCTCCCACAAAAAGCCGGCTCCTGCAGCCACAAGAAAGCCGGCTCCTGCAGCCACAGAAAGAAGCCGGCTCCCACAGACAGCCGTTCTGCTGAAAATTTACGAAAACGTTACGGCCTTTGCCGAATGCGATACGTAAGAAATATCGTCCCCGGAGAACAATGCGCCGTCTTCTTCGACGGAACGCACCCGTGGAACTCCTGTACGTCCTTCTCGTTGTCGTCCTTACGGCGGTGACGATCGGTTTCCTCATGATCTGCGACCGTCTCGGTCGCCGTTGAGGAACCTGTCATGACCCTTGTCCTGTTCATTGCCACCGTGGTGGCGGTCGCCCTCGTCGGTTACCTCTGCGTCGCCCTGCTGAAGCCGGAGTGGTTCGAATGACCGCGAACGACTTCTTCCAGGTCGGCCTTTACCTGGCCGTCCTTCTGGTGCTGGTGAAACCGATGGGCCACTACATGGCCCAGGTGTTCGCCGAGACGCCCAACCGCGTGAACCGTTTCGGCGCCCGCGCGGAAGGCCTGCTCTACCGCCTCGCCGGGATCCGTGCCGACGAGGACATGAGCTGGAAGCGCTATGCCATCGCCATGCTGGTGTTCAACGTGGCCGGCCTCGCGGTCGTCTATATCCTCCAGCGCACGCAGCAGTGGCTGCCGTTGAACCCGCAGCACTTCGGCGCGATCACGCCGGATTCGGCGATGAACACCGCCGTCAGCTTCGCCACGAACACGAACTGGCAGGGCTACGGCGGCGAGTCGACGATGAGCTACTTCACCCAGGCCATCGGCCTGGCCGTGCAGAACTTCCTCTCGGCGGCGACCGGCATCGCCGTGCTGATCGCGGTGATCCGTGGCTTCAGCCGCCGCGGCGTCGCGGCCGTGGGCAACTTCTGGGTCGACATGACCCGCGCCACGCTCTACGTGCTGATTCCCTTCTCCCTGGTGATCGCCCTGTTGCTGGTTTCGCAGGGTGTGGTGCAGAACGTGTCGGCCTACGTGGACGTCGCGACCCTGCAGCACGGCCAGCAGACCTTGCCGATGGGGCCGGCGGCCTCGCAGATCGCGATCAAGATGCTCGGTACCAATGGCGGCGGCTTCTTCAACGCCAACTCCGCGCATCCGTTCGAAAACCCGACGCCGTTCTCCAACTTCGTCGAGATGCTGGCGATCTTTCTTATTCCGGCGGCACTTTGCTACACCTTCGGCAGCATGGTTGGCGACCGCCGCCAAGGGTGGGCGCTGCTCGCCACCATGCTGCTCATTTTCGTGCCGCTGACGCTGGGACTCGTGGCCGCCGAACAGGCGGGCAACCCCGCGCTGCACGGGCTGGCCATCGACGCGCAGGCTTCCGCCACGCAGGCCGGCGGCAACATGGAAGGCAAGGAAACCCGTTTCGGTATCGCCGCGTCAGGCCTGTTCGCTGCGATCACCACGGCCGCCTCGTGCGGCGCGGTGAACGCGGCCCACGATTCGCTGACGCCGCTCGGTGGCCTGGTGCCCATGTGGCTGATGCAGCTGGGTGAGGTGATCTTCGGCGGCGTCGGCTCGGGTCTGTACGGCATGCTCGCCTTCGCCGTCGTCGCGGTGTTCATCGCCGGACTCATGGTCGGCCGCACGCCGGAGTACCTGGGCAAGAAGATCGAGGCGCACGAGATGAAGATGGCGAGCCTCGCCGTGCTGATTCCCTGCGCCCTGGTGGTGATCTGCACGGCCATCGCGGTGATGACCCCAGCCGGTACCGCGGCGGTCGCCAATCCCGGCGCCCACGGTTTCAGCGAGATCCTCTATGCGGTGAGCTCGGCGTCGAACAACAACGGCAGCGCGTTCGGTGGTTTGTCCGCCAACACGCCCTTCTGGAACGTGCTGCTGGCGATCTGCATGTACCTCGCCCGCTTCCCGCTGGCGATCGCCATGCTGGCGATGGCCGGCTCGCTGGCGGCCAAGCGCCACGTCCCGGAGACAGCCGGCACCCTGCCGACGCATACGCCGCTGTTCGTCACCCTGCTTGCCTGCGTCGTCATCGTCGTCGGCGCACTGACCTTCCTCCCGGCGCTCGCCCTCGGGCCGATCGCCGAACAACTGATGTCCGCCACGGGCCACTGATCCATGACTTCCCAAGCCCATACTCCGCGTGGTTTCGATCGCGCGCTGGTGACACGCGCCCTCGTCGACGCGTTCCGCAAGCTCTCGCCGCGCATGCAGTTCCGCAATCCGGTGATGTTCGTGGTCTTCGTGTGCAGCGTGGCGACCACCTTGCTGTGGATCCAGGCCCTCGCCGGCCATGCCGAAGCGCCGACCGCGTTCATCTTCTGGGTCAGCCTGTGGCTGTGGTTCACCCTGCTGTTCGCCAACTTCGCCGAAGCGCTGGCGGAAGGCCGCGGCAAGGCCCAGGCCGATGCGCTGCGCGGGTCCCGTCGTGACGTGATGGCGAAGAAACTCGCTTCGCCCGATCGCGATGCCGCCATCGTCTTCACGCCGTCTAGCGAACTTCGGCTCAATCACCATGTGCTCGTCGAGGCCGGCGACATCGTTCCCGGCGACGGCGAGATCGTGGTCGGCGCGGCCAGCGTCGACGAGAGCGCGATCACCGGGGAATCGGCACCGGTGATCCGCGAGTCCGGCGGCGATCGCAGCGCGGTCACCGGTGGCACCCGCGTGCTCTCCGACTGGATCGTCGTGCGCATCAGCAGCAATCCCGGCGAGAGCTTCCTCGACCGCATGATCTCGATGGTCGAAGGCGCTTCGCGCCGGAAGACCCCGAACGAGATCGCGCTGACGATCCTGCTGGCGAAGTTCACCCTGATCTTCCTGCTTGCCTGCGCCACCCTGCTGCCTTACTCGATCTACAGCGTGCAGGCCGCCGGCGCCGGCGAGCCGATCAGCCTGACCGTGCTCATCGCCCTGCTGGTATGCCTGATCCCGACCACGATCGGTGCCTTGCTCTCGGCCATCGGTATCGCCGGCATGGATCGCATGATCCGCGCCAACGTGATCGCCACGTCGGGGCGTGCCGTCGAAGCGGCCGGCGACGTCGACGTTCTGCTGCTCGACAAGACCGGCACGATCACGCTCGGCAATCGCCAGGCGGTGGCTTTCCATCCGGCCCCAGGCATCGAGGAGCGCGAGCTCGCCGAAGCCGCCGAGCTGGCCTCGCGCGCCGACGAGACGCCGGAAGGCCGCAGCATCGTCACCCTGGCCGCCAGGTTCGTCGCCAGCAGCGTGAGCGAGCGCCGCCACGACGACCGCCACGCCGAGTTCGTGCCGTTCACCGCGCAGACCCGCATGAGTGGCGTGGATGTCGGTACACGCCACATCCGCAAGGGCGCGATGGACGCGGTGGAGCGTTATCTCGACTCGCAGGACAGCCACCTGCCGCCGCTGGTCCGCCGGATGACCGAAGACGTCGCCCGTCGTGGCGCTACGCCGCTGGTCGTCGTCGACGGATCGCTGACCCTGGGCGTGATCGAGCTGAAGGACATCGTCAAGGACGGTATCAAGGAGCGCTTCGCCGAGATGCGCAAGATGGGCATTCGCACCATCATGATCACCGGCGACAATCCGCTGACCGCGGCGGCCATCGCAGCCGAGGCCGGCGTGGACGATTTCCTCGCCGAAGCGACGCCGGAAGCCAAGCTCAAGCTCATCCGCGACATGCAGGCCGAGAACCGCCTGGTGGCGATGTGCGGCGACGGCACCAACGATGCGCCCGCGCTGGCCCAGGCCGACGTGGCCGTGGCGATGAACAGCGGTACGCAGGCGGCCAAAGAAGCCGGCAACATGGTCGACCTGGATTCGAATCCGACCAAGTTGATCGAGGTCGTGGGCATCGGCAAGCAGATGCTGATCACCCGCGGCGCGCTGACCACGTTCTCCATCGCCAACGATATCGCCAAGTACTTCGCGATCATCCCGGCGGCGTTCGCCACGACGTATCCCGCATTGAACGCGCTCAACGTCATGCAGCTGGCGACCCCGCGCAGCGCGATCCTGTCGGCGGTGATCTTCAACGCCCTCATCATCATCTGCCTCATACCGCTCGCGCTCAAAGGCGTGGCCTATCGCGCGCTGGGCGCCGGCGCGCTGCTGCGGCGCAACCTGCTCGTCTACGGGCTCGGCGGCATCGTCGTGCCCTTCATCGGCATCAAGTTGATCGACATGTTGCTGGTCCTGCTCGGACTGGCCTGACCGAGGTCGCCCCATGCAATCCGTGAAGCTCACCGTTTTCATCGAAGACCACGCCGACCTGGACATGGAAGTCCGCGTGGTCGCCCAGGAACACGACGCGACCGTCGCAACCGTTGCAACCGCGCCCGTCGCGACGATCAAGCCACGCATCGTTCCGGTCACGCCACCCAACGACGACGAATACACGCTCGGCGGTTACGCCGGCATCTGACGCACCACGACAGAGCGGCCCGCTCCAGGGCGGCCCGCTCCTCGACAGTTCGAATCATTCACTCCACCGATAAAGGGGTCCCGAAAGGGATCGGTCAAAACGCCATGCGCACCACTCGTTATGCTTTCCTCGCCGCCATGCTCGCACTCGCTCCCGTCACCAAGGCCATGGCCTCGGGCAGTGACGACTGCTCCAAGAGCTTCGGTTCGCGCTTCGTCGCGGCCTATCGCGAAGACGCCCAGCCTGCCGACCCCAATGCGCCGGCACCGGCGCGTCGCGGCATGGATTCCCCCTTCGACTCGATGCCGTTTCCGTCCTCCGAGTGGCAGCTCGGTGGCGTCGACAATCCGATTGGTGTGCCGGATACAAACTCGCAGTATCCGTTGGAGAAAGCGCTGGCCTGTACCGGTGTCGGCCGCTGGATGCAGAACAACCGTATCGAAGTTTATGGCTGGATCAATCCGTCAGCCAACCTAAGCTCGTCGAGTTTTTCCAACTATCCGCTTTCCTACGCCACGCGCCCCAATCGCGTGGAGTTCGATCAGGCGCTCTTGCGTGTCGAGCGCTTGCCCGACACGGTTCAGACCGATCATATCGACTGGGGTTTCCATTTCGACGACCTGTATGGCTACGACTACCACTTCACCACCATGAAGGGTGTCACCAGCGACCAGTTGCTCAACCATCCCAATTCCAACAGTCCGCTGCCGGGCAAGCTCTACGGCAACGATCCGATGATCTGGTATGTCGACCTGTACATTCCCTGGGTGGCTCAGGGCATGCAGATCACGCTGGGCCGCTATCTGTCCATACCGGATATCGAGGCGCAGTTCTCCCCGCAGAACTATCTCCTGACGCACTCCATTCTCTATACGGTCGATGCGTATACCAATACCGGCATCATCGCGACCACCAAGCTCAACGATCAGTGGACGGTGCAGTTTGGCGTGCACGGCGGCGACGACTCGGCATTTTGGGACAGCACCAGTCGTTTGAGCGTGCAAGGTTGCGTGCGCTGGGTATCGGCGTCCAACAACGACATGCTGTATCCGTGCGTGGAGTCGTATAACAAATCCAAGCAGACCTACAACAATCTGCAGGAATTCGTGCTTACCTGGGGCCACCGGTTCAGCCACAACGTGCATATGCTGACCGAGGCTTATCGCATCTACGTGCGTGATCAGCAGGGAGCGCCTTCGGGCGTACCGGGTTACCCGTTGGGCGAGGCACCGAATTTTCCCACCGGCCATAATCCGGCGTTTGGCATCGTCAACTACTTCAATATCGAGCTCAACCCCCACAACATGATCTCGATTCGTAATGAGTTCTACAACGACGAACAGGGCCAACGCACCGGGTACGCGACGCGATACTCCAGCCATACGATTGGTTTGACGCATTGGGTATCGCAGGATCTGGAAATTCGCCCGGAGCTTCGCTACGAGCACGCCTATGATTTCCCAGCCTACAACGCCGGCCAGAAGAGCACTCAGGTGACTGCCCTGGTCGACGCCATTCTGCATTACTGAGGCAACCATCATGAGCAGGCTTATTCGCAACGCGTTGGTCATGCTGTTGTTGATGACCGTGATCACCGGCATCGCGTATCCCTTGGCGGTGACGGGTCTGGCGCAGGTACTGGCTCCCTCACAGGCCCATGGCAGCCTGATCGTGAAGGACGGCCGACCGGTCGGCTCCGCGCTGATCGGCCAGTCGTTCACGGCACCCGGCTACTTCTGGGGCCGCCCATCGGCGACGACGCCGACGCCGAACAACGGGGCGTCGTCCACCCCGTCGAACCTCGGTCCGACCAACCCGGCGCTGACCAAGGCGGCGAGCGATCGCATCGCCGCGCTGCGTGAGGCCGATCCGGCTAACAAGGCTCCGGTGCCGGTAGACCTGGTGACGGCCTCGGGCAGCGGCCTGGATCCGGAGATCAGCCCTGCCGCGGCCGAGTACCAACTGCCTCGCGTCGCCCGTGCGCGGCATCTGGACCCCGCGAAGCTGCGGGAGTTGATCGCGGCGAATACCGAGGGACGCCAGCTTGGCGTGTTCGGCGAGCCGAGGGTGAATGTGTTGAAGCTGAATCTGGCGGTGGATCAGGCGGCGCGGTAACGTCTATCGCCCCGCAACATCCATCGCCGCTGAAGCGGCTCCCACAGAAAGCGGGGCCCCCACACCGAGCGGGCTTTGTGTGGGAGCCGACTTTGTCGGCGATACCAGATCGCCTCGTCCTATCCATTACCCTTCCCCCATGTTCCCCTCCTTTCCCGGCCCACCCCATGACTGACGAACGCGACGCCCGCGCCGATGCGCTGCTCAGTGCCGCGAAGGAAGAGGACGGCCAGCGCCTGAAGGTCTTCCTCGGGGCGGCGCCCGGGGTCGGCAAGACCTACGCCATGCTCTCCGCCGCGCGCGACCTCAAGCGCCAGGGTATCGACGTGGTCGTCGGCCTCGTCGAAACCCACGGCCGCTCGGACACCTCGGCCCTGCTCGAAGGCCTCGAAGTCCTGCCCACGCGCCCCGTGCGCTACGCCGGGCGCGACTTCCGCGAGTTCGACCTGGAGGCCGCGCTGCTTCGCCGGCCCGCGGTCATGCTGGTCGACGAACTGGCCCATACCAATCTTCCCGGTGGCCGCCACACGCGCCGCTGGCAGGACATCGCCGAACTGCTCGATGCCGGCATCGAGGTCTACACGGCCCTCAACGTGCAGCACCTGGAAAGCCTCAACGACCAGGTCCGGCGCATCACCGGCGTCGCCGTGCGCGAGACCGTGCCCGATGCCTTCCTCGATCGCGCGCGCGACATCGTGCTGGTGGACCTGCCCCCGCGTGAACTCATTGGTCGCCTCAAGCAAGGCAAGGTTTACGTCCCTGAGACGGCCGCTGTCGCGCTGGATGCCTACTTCTCGCCGACCAACCTCGCCGCCCTGCGCGAGCTCGCGGTGGAAACCGTCGCGGCGCACGTCGACAGCGACCTGCGCGAGCACATGCTCGCCCGGGGCGATGCGATGCCGGTGCGCCGCCGTTGCATGGCGGCGATCGACGGCCAGGGCCAGAGTGAGTACCTCGTGCGCATCACGCGCCGGATCGCCGAGCGACGTGGCGCACCATGGAGCGTCGTCTTCGTCGACCGCGGCGGCCTCGATGCCGAACGCCGCGAACGCGTCGACGCCGCGATGCGCCTCGCCCGTCGCCTCGGTGGCGAAGGCGTGATCCTGCGCGGCCATGCCGTGGCCGACGAGTTGCTCACCTGGGCCGATCGCGAAGGCGTGGGCCAGATCATCGTCGGCCGCACGCGCGAGCGGCCCATCGCACGACGCCTGGGTTACTCGCTCACGCAACAGTTGCTTCGCCGAGCCGCCCATCTCGAACTGACCATCGTCGCCACGCCGGCCCAGCGGGCACGCGCGCGTCGGCGCCTGCGTTTCAAGGACGGCAACGGGTCGCGCCGCGAATACGCCTTCGCCACCGGCGCGACGGCGATCGCGATGGCGTTGTCCTTCGTCGCCGACCGCTTTCTTTCGGTGGCCAACCTCTCGCTGATCTTCCTCACCGCCGTGCTCGTCGTGGCGGTGCGTACGCGCATGGCCGTCGCCGTGTACACCGCGTTGCTGTGTTTCCTCGGCTACAACTTCTTCTTCGCGCCGCCGCGCTACACGCTGGCGATCGCCAACGCCGACGACGTGCTGGCGGTAGTCCTCTTCCTGGTCGTCGCGCTGATCTGCAGCCGGTTGGCGACACGTCTGTCCGGACAGGTGACGTCGTTGCGCGCGGCGCAGGTGCGCGCGCGCGCGCTGGTCGCCCTGGGTCAGCAGCTGGCCACCAGTGCCGACGCGGACAGCATTCGCAAGGCGGGCGCGGCGGCGCTGGCCCGTGCGCTGTCGATCGAGATCGCGATGCTCGGGCGTGATGCGAGCGGCCATTTCAAGGTCGTCACCTCGGTCCCCGATGCTTTCGCGCTATCCACACAGGATCTCGCCGCCGCCGACTGGTGCGAAGCCCATGCCGAGCCCGCCGGTCGCTACACCGACACCTTGCATGCCGCCTCGTGCTGGATGTTGCCGCTCGGCGCGGAGCACCAGCGCGCCGGCGTGGTCGCCTTGCGTTTTCCGCTCGGGGCGCGCGAGCCCGACGCCGATCGGCGCAGCCTCGCCCTGGCGATGGTGCAGGACATCGGCCAGGCCCTCGACCGCGCCCGCCTGGCGCACGAGCTGGAGAGCGCGCGTGTACAGGGCGAGACCGAACGCCTGCGCAGCGCCCTGCTCTCGTCGGTCTCGCACGATCTCCGCTCCCCCCTGGCATCGATGATCGGCTCCGCCGGCACCTTGCTCAGCTATGACGCGCAGCTGCCGACGAACGAGCGGCACGAGCTGCTGCAGGCGATCCTGGGCGAGGGCCAGCGCCTCGACCGTTATATCCAGAACCTGCTCGACATGACCCGCCTCGGCCACGGCACCTTGCAGCTGCATCGCGACTGGGTCGATGCCGGGGAGATCGTGGCGGCGGCCGTCTCGCGGATGCACAAGCTGTTCCCGGACGTGCGCATCGACATGCACCTGCCGACCGACACCGTGCTGCTGCACGTGCATCCGGCGCTGATCGAGCAGGCCCTGTTCAACATCCTCGAGAACGCCGGCCGCTTCAACTCGCCCGACGAGCCCATTCGTGTCACTGTGCGATCGGAGGCGGGCCGCCTGCTGATCGATGTGGCCGACCGTGGGCCGGGCATTCCGGAAGACGAGCGCGCACGGATATTCGACATGTTCTACTCGATGTCGCGAGGGGATCGTGGCGGCAAGGGCACCGGGCTTGGCCTGGCGATCTGTCGCGGCATGATCGGGGCGCACGGCGGCAGCGTGGAGGCCTTGCCCCACGCCGGCGGAGGCACGACCATTCGGGTCTCGCTGCCCCTGCCTCCGCCCCCCGACAAGCCTCAATGAACCCCACCTCCCCGCGCGTACTGGTGATCGACGACGAAGCGCAGATCCGGCGGTTCCTCGACATCGGCCTGCGCGCCGAGGGCTATCAAGTGCTGTTGGCCGCCGATGGCCGCGAGGGACTGGGCCTGGCGGTCACCCAATCGCCCGACGTCATCGTCCTCGACATCGGCCTGCCGGACATGGAAGGCCACGACGTGCTGCGCGAGATCCGCACCTGGAGCGAGGTGCCGGTGCTGATGCTCTCGGCGCGCAACGAGGAAAGCGAGAAGGTCCGCGCGCTCGATCACGGTGCCAACGACTACGTGACCAAGCCGTTCGGAATCCAGGAACTGATGGCGCGCCTGCGCGTGCTGTTGCGCCAGGGCGCCAAGGGCGGCCAGGCCGATGCGCCGGTACGCTACAGCGACGGCAGCCTGGTGGTCGACCTGGCGCGTCGCGAAGTGCTGCTCGACGGTGCGCCGGTGGCACTGACCCGGAAGGAATTCGCCGTCCTCTCCTTGCTCGTCCGCCACCCCGGTCGCGTGGTCAGCCAGCAGCAGATCCTTCGCGAAGTGTGGGGCGCGACGCATACGCAAGACACGCACTACCTGCGCATCGTCATGGGCAAGCTTCGCCTCAAACTCGGCGACGACCCGTCGACCCCGCGCTGGCTGAAAACCGAACCCGGCGTCGGCTACCGCTTCCCCGCCGCCTGACCGGCTTCGAGCGCCCCGTTCGATGAATGCCACGACCCGCTCCCTGTAGAAGTCACGACCCGCTCCCTGCAGGAGCCACAACGCGCTCCCTGTGGGAGCCGCTTCAGCGGCGAACGGGTGCCCGCAAATTCGGCACCTGAGAACAGCAGTTGCCGATTCATCGGCGAGCCCCACTCGCAAAAACGGCAGCGAAACCGGCGACACCACCTTCGACATTTCCTCACAGCCCGGCGCAACCGTGACGCACACCACACCGTTGCAAATCCGCCCCATTTTTCAGACTAATCTGATTCCCACCCCGCGATGAACCCATGACCTTCCGCTCCTCTCACTCAGGAGCAAGCCATGACATCGTCCCGGACCCACGCCGTTCTCCAACGCCTTTCCGTCGCCGCCAGCCTCATCTCCGGGCTCGTCACCGCGACTCCGGCGTTCTGCGCATCCCCCGTGTGCACCGGCGATCATTTCAAGACCGGCAAACTCACCCTGCCCAACTACGACGAAGCGATGGCCGAATGCATCGCGCAGGAGTCCGCGATGACCCACCCGGAGCTGGGTGCCTTCGAAGCGGTGCGGTCGTGTCACGACATCGGGCCGACGAAAAACCACGGACCGTGGCTGCACGGTCGCGTCGGTGTCGACGTGGTCGAGCGCCGCAGTGGAGACCGCTACACGTTCGAAGGCTTGTGGATGTGCAAGCCGGTCGCGGAGGCCGACATCGACCGCCCATCGAGCCGTTAATACGGCCCGCCTCGTGTGGGAGACGATGCATCGGCGAATGGGTGCTTGCGATCACCCGTTCCGCTACGCGAAAGGATCCATGGATCGGCTCGTAAGGAAGACCGCGGGCGGCGTTACGCCCCGCTGGCCTGGCGAGCGAGGTAACGTCCCGGCGAGTCGCCGAATGCGCGCCGGAACATGGCGACAAAGGCGCTCGGCGTGGCGTAGCCGAGCGCATCGGCGACGACCGACACCGGCTCACCGTGCGCCAGACGCTCGAGGCCACGCGCCAGCCGGGCCTGCTGTCGCCACTGCGCCACGCTGCACTGGGTTTCCTGGCGGAACAGGCGTGTCAGCGTGCGTGATGACATGCCGGCCCAATTGGCCCAGTCCTCGATGCCGCGGGTGTCGTGTGGGTTCTCGTACATGGCGACCGCGACCCGGCGAAGACGGCGGTCCAGCGGCATCGGCAGGTGGAGCGACTCGACGGGCGCGCGGCGGAGTTCGTCGAGAAGCACGGCGAAGAGCCGCTCGCGCTCCGGATTCACCTCGGTGGTGACCGCATCGATCGACCATGTCGCCGCACGCTTGATGATCGCGCGGAACAGGTCATTCACCCCGACCACGCAGGGTCGGTCGGGCAACCCGGCCGCTGCACATGGCGCGATGAAGACCCCCCAGGCGTGACTCGGTCCCGCAATGCTCACGGTATGCATGACGCCCGGCGGCATCCAGCCGGCACGGTGAGGCGGCAGGAGGTACGAGCCGTGCTCCGTGCGGTTGATGACAAGCCCTTCTTCCACGTAGAAAAACTGACCACGAACATGGCTGTGCCAGTCCGTCTCGCGCAGTGGAATCTCGCCTCGAGCCTCGTAGGCGATGAGCGGTGGACCGTCGGCGCTTTCCAGCAATCGGTGAATGACGTCGTCGTGCATTTGGCCGAATCTCGACATAAGTTGGCCCACTAACGATATCAGGCCGATAGCTTCGAGGGATGATTTCGAATATTCAGCCCTAGGCCCAACACGAGCATTAACGCATCCGCCAGGTTCTACGGGTTACCCAGCACCTTCGTCGAAAATTCGAATTTCTGTGCGCAAAGGCAGCGGCGGCGACGGCAAATCCGAACCTGTGATTGACGGGAGCGACTCACCTCGTCAAGCGACCATTAGTCGCCAAAGCAATGATCGGCTTACGGATCGGAAAGAATTAAGAGGTCTGTATTTACAAGGTGATTACTCGGGCATGGGCATCGTTGGCTGGTACCTCGATAGCTGCGATGGAGACTCTGTCCAACTCGGATCGAATTCAAAGGGCTCAGGAACGGTCCCAATACAGCCAGATTTGTTCGACGCCACCGCCCGTCACGGGCGACAAATGCAGGGATGCGAAGGCGAACATCGTCCGTCTCAAGCAATGCCTTCAGCTTCGGGAAGCATTTAGCGCAAAGTGGTATGGAGACAACGACCCGGGGCATATGATGGAAATTAACAATACCCGACGTGCAATCAAGAAGCTTGAAGATTACGTCGAAAAGAACTGCGGAGACGGCTGTGATAAATGATGTTGCTACCCTGCTCGCCGAGTATTCTCGCCTTCCGGAGTATTCCGAAATGGAGCTAGGTCATGTCGAAACGACTAGTCTCTTCGGTAACCAGCCCATCAATATTGCTGCGACCCGGGGAGTGATTTCGGAGGTCGAGACGCTCCTGTCGGCTGGCGTAAACATCAACAACAGGGGCGAACATGGATATATGCCTCTACACAACGCGGTCGAGCAAGATCATTTAGAACTCGTGAAGTTCTTGGTAGCGCGAGGGGCTGATCGCAATGGGCGAACTGATGACAACGTGACGCCTATCGAGCTTTCAGTGATGTTGCAGCGAGAGCAAATCACGGCATTTCTCAACTCCCTGCCGACGTGAGATGTCGAGCGGTGCGCATGCCTGTTCTTTACCCGGGGCCAGATGGGGCGTGAGCAAAGAGACGGGCGCGAAATCGCCACGACGGCCGCCATGAGGATTGGAGAGTTGACGTTGGATCCCTCGTCCATGACTGACGCGACCTTTGTCACGACTTCGACTAAACCCGGTTTCGCACACACTTGCTCGTGCTTGAAGCAACGGACTTTGCTGCGAGGAGGTGGGTACCGCCACGGCTAGTCTGATCCGCAGGCTGGGTCCCGTCGGCCGGATTCCACCGCCAAGTTATGGCTTCGATCTGATGCGAGTCAGCCATGAAGTTGAGCACTTGCTGACGCGATTAAGCGATCTCGACAGCCGTCGGCGCTTTCCAGCGATCAGTAACGTCGTCGTGCATTTGGCCGAATCTCGACATAACTTGGCTCACTAACGATATCGGGCCGTTAACTTCCATGACTATCATTTGCATCCCCAAGCAAATGTCCCCGCGCACGGCATCCCCCGACACCTGCGCCCGTGACCCTGAAGCGGAGATCCCTATGATCCGTCTCGTCACTACCGATTTAACCGAGCTGAGCGAGGGCCAGGAGGCCGGCGATGCCCTGGTGACCTTTGTCGCCTGCGCCCACGCCATGCTCGACGCGACCACCCCGGAAGAGCAGGTCCGGCGCCTGGAACCCCGCCTGCTGGCCCAGTTGCCGACCCTGAGAGCACTCGGTGTCTTCGACCTCTTCGAGGTGCGCGACCCTGCCCTGGCGGCGCTCCTGGCCGACGAAGGATGAATATCCGACAAATGTGAAATATGGGGCGTAAGTATATTTGCCTTGACAACTATATTTTGGGCAATAGAATGCGTGTCCATGAACAACCACCTGTGCCTTTCCTACGACGGCCGCGACAGCCTGGGCGCCCTCATCGGCATGGTGCGTAGCGAAATCGTCCGCGCGATCGAGTCCGATCTCGCCGCGCTGGGCGCGGACCTGAAGTTCACCCAGTTCCATGTGCTCAAGCGCCTCGCCACCCACGGCGCGATGACGGCGACGGAACTGGCCCGGGCGGTGGACCTCGATGGCGGCGCCATGACCCGCCAGCTCGACCAGCTGGAGTCCAAGGGCTACCTGCGGCGCAAACAGCACGAGCAGGATCGTCGGGCATTGCGCATCGAGCTGACCGAAGCCGGTGAGGCGCTCTGGAAACATCTGTACGAAAGCAATATCGCGACACTGGAGCGGGCCCAGAAGGACCTTTCCAAGACCGAGCGCGATCAGTTGCACGATTACCTGGAGCGCGTTCTCAAAGCGCTCCGCGACAAAGACTGAACTAAACGTCCGAGGCAAAACGCATGCGTCTGCACACTCTCGTGGCGGCCGTCGGGGCCGCGTTGATTCTTTCCGGCTGTGTCACCAGCCGTGGACTGGATCCGCAGGGTCGGCTCACCGACCCGACCACGCTCCACGCCGACCGTACCCTGTCCAAGGTCGCGGTTTCGCCGGCCGGCTGGCCGGCCGCCGATTGGTGGACGGGACTTGGCGACAGCCAGCTCACCTCGTTGATCGAAGAAGCGCTGAAGGACAACCCGGACCTGGCCACGGCCGACGCGCGTGTGCGCCAGGCGCAGGCCCAGGCCAGTGGCGCCGATGCCGCGCGCGATCCGACCTTCAATGTCGGTGCCGGCGTCGCTGGCGCGCACCTGCCGGGTTCCTTGCTGCCGTCGCCGCCGGGCAACCACTTCTCGTGGACCAAGTTCGGCTACGGCAACTTCAGCTGGGATCTGGATCTGTGGGGCGGCAAGCGTGACGCGTGGGAAGCCGCGCTCGGCAGCCAGCGTGCCACCGAGGTCGATGCGCGCGCCGCGCGTATCGAGATCTCGACCAATGTCGCCCGCGCCTATGTGCAGCTCGGCTACGCCTTCACCCAGTTGGACGTGGCGAAAGCGGAACTCGATCGAAGCAACGCCTCGCAGAAGCTGACCGTGCAGCGCGTGGCGGCCGGTGTCGACAACCAGACACAGGTGAAGCAGGCCGACAGCGAAGTGGCCTCGGCCGAGCGGGAAATCGCCGTGGCCGAGCGTGCCATCGACACCTCGCGCATCCAGCTCAGCATGCTGTTGGGCAAGGGTCCGGACCGTGGCATCGATATCGCGCGTCCCGCTCCCTTGAGCCCGTCGGCGGTGGCGATTCCGGCGAACCTGCCGGCCGACCTCCTCGGTCATCGCGCCGACCTGGTCGCCGCGCGCTGGCGTGTCGAAGCGGCGTCGAAGGACATCGCCTCGGCGAAGACGGAGTTCCTGCCCAACGTCTCGCTCGGCATCCTCGCCGCGCAGGCGGCGGGTGGCTCGGACAATCTGTTCTCGTCGCGCGCGCGCTTCTGGCAGGTGCTGCCGGCGGTGAGCCTGCCGATCTTCGACGGTGGTCGCCTCCGCGCCAACCTGTCGGGCAAGGACGCCGAGTACGACCTCGCCGTCGCGCAATACAACAAGACGCTGGTCGGCGCGCTCAACGAAGTGGCCGACGATCTGTCCGGGCTCGATTCGCTGGGTACGCAGATCCAGGCGCAGCAGCGCGCGCAGGACGCCGCGCAGCAGGCCTACGACCTTTCGCAGTTGCGCTACAAGGCCGGTGTCGGCAGCTACCTGGAGTCGCTCGTGGTGCGCCAGCAACTGCTCGAAGCCCAGCAGCGCATGGCGTCGCTGAAGGCCCAGCAGGTCGACACGTCCGTCCAACTCATTCAGGCGCTCGGTGGCGGTTATCGCCCCGAGGCCGACGACCAGTCGGTCGTCGCCGCCACGCCCGCAACTCACTAAAAATCGTCCCGAGGCAGCTTCCGATGTCACAAGAAACCATCGCCCCATCCGGCGCCGTCGTTGCGCCGCCGCCGAAGAGCCGTCGCGGCTTCTTCCTCAAGCTCCTGGTTGCCGTGATCGTGCTCGCCGCGATCGGCTGGACCGTCTGGTACTTCGTGGACGGCCGCTGGGAAGAAGATACCGACGACGCCTACGTCAACGGCAACGTCGTGCAGATCACCCCGCAGATCGCCGGCACGGTCACCTCGATCGGCGCCGATGACGGCGACCTGGTGCACCAGGGCGACGTACTGGTCAAGCTCGACCCGAGCGACGCGGAAGTCGCCCTGGAAAGCGCCCGCGCGAACCTCGCCAACACCGTGCGCAAGGTGCGTGGCCTCTACAACAACGTGACCTCGTCGCAGGCCGATGTGGCCGTGCGCCAGACCGCGGTGGATCGTGCTCGCCAGGACTACAACCGCCGCCGGGATCTCGCCAAGTCCGGCGCGATTTCCGCCGAGGAACTGTCGCATGCCGCCGATACGCTGACCTCGGCCGAGAGCAGCCTGGCCGCCGCGCAGCAGGCTTACAGCAGCAACAAGGTGCTCGTCGACGATACCGTCGTCGCCTCGCACCCGGACGTCCGCGCCGCGGCCGCCAAGCTGCGCTCGGCCTACCTCGACGACGTTCGCGCCACCCTGGTCGCGCCGGTGGACGGTTACATCGCCAAGCGCACGGTGCAGGTCGGCCAGCGCGTGCAGCCGGGTGCCGCCCTGATGGCCGTCGTGCCCCTCCATGAAGTCTGGATCGACGCGAATTTCAAGGAGACCCAGATGAACAAGATGCGCATCGGCCAGCCGGTCGAGGTGACCGCGGACGTGTACGGCGGCAAGACCGTGTACAAGGCGAAGATCCGCAGCCTGGGTATCGGCAGCGGCAGCGCGTTCTCGATCCTGCCGGCGCAGAACGCCACGGGTAACTGGATCAAGATCGTCCAGCGCGTGCCGGTCCGCGTGGTCTTCACCGACCCGAAGCAGCTCGACGAGAAGCCGCTGCGCCTGGGCCTGTCGACCAAGGTCACGGTGAACCTGCACGACCAGAGCGGCCCGCTGCTCTCGACGCAGGCGCCGACCAAGGCCGAGTTCTCCACGCCGATCTACGACAAGCAGCTTGCCGACGCCGACAAGGACATCGCGCGCGTCATCCACGAGAACGCATCGGCGGGTGAAGGCGAGCAGCAGAAGGCTCCGAAGTAAGGAGGCCAACCCATGAGCACCGAATTTCGACCGCCAAACCTGGCGCTGTCCACGATCGGCCTATCGCTTGCGACGTTCATGCAGGTGCTCGACACGACGATCGCCAACGTGTCGCTGCCGACCATCGCGGGCAACCTGGGCGTCAGCTCCAACCAGAGCACGTGGGTGATCACCTCGTTCGCGGTCAGCAATGCCATCGCGCTGCCGCTGACCGGCTTCCTGACCCGCCGCTTCGGTGAAACCAAGCTGTTCGTCTGGGCCACGCTGCTGTTCTCGCTGGCCTCGTTCCTGTGCGGTATCGCGCAGAGCATGACCATGCTCATCGTCTTCCGCGCCATCCAGGGCGCGGTGGCCGGCCCGATGTATCCGATCACGCAGAGCCTGCTGATCTCGATCTATCCACCGGCCAAACGAGGCATGGCCCTGGCCCTGCTGGCGATGGTCACCGTCGTCGCGCCGATCGCGGGCCCGATCCTCGGCGGCTGGATCACGGACAACTACACCTGGCCGTGGATCTTCTTCATCAACGTGCCGATCGGCATCTTCGCCAGCTTCGTCGTGGCGAACCAGATGAAGGGGCGCCCGGAAGTCACCGAGAAGCCGAAGATCGACTACGTCGGCCTGATCACGCTGATCATCGGCGTGGGTGCGCTGCAGGTGGTGCTCGACAAGGGCAACGACGAGGACTGGTTCTCGTCGCCGTTCATCATCGTCACCGCGATCATCGCGGCGATCGGCCTGGCCGTGTTCCTTATCTGGGAACTCACGGACAAGGATCCGATCGTGAACCTGAAGCTGTTCCGCCATCGCAACTTCGCCATGGGCACGCTGTGTCTCGTGCTGGCGTATGCGGCGTTCTTCGCGATCGGCCTGCTGGTGCCGCAGTGGTTGCAACGCAACGTGGGGTATACGTCGACGTGGGCGGGTCTTGCGGCGGCGCCGCTGGGCATCATTCCGGTGATCTTGACGCCCTTCGTCGGTCGCTACGCGCACAAGTTCGACCTGCGCGTGCTGGCCTCGGGTGCCTTCCTTGTGATGGGCGCGACATGCTTCATGCGCTCGGAGTTCTATCTCGACATCGACTTCTACAGTGTCGCGATGGTGCAGCTGATCCAGGGCCTGGGCGTGGCGTTGTTCTTCATGCCGATCCTCAGCATCCTGCTGTCCGACCTCCAACCGCGCGAGATCGCGGCGGGCTCCGGCCTCGCCACCTTCCTGCGTACGCTGGGCGGCAGCTTCGCGGCGTCATTGACCACGTTCCTGTGGGATCGCCGCGCGGTGGTCCACCACGAACGGCTGACCGAATCGATCACGCCGTTCGATCCGACCGCGCAGCAGGCGTTGACCACCATCGGTCACGGCGATTCGCAGTACGCGACATCGGCGCTGAACGCGATGATCACCAACCAGGGCTATCAGATCTCGTTCAACGAGGTATTCCATCTCCTTGGATACGTGTTCATCGGCCTGGTCTTCGTCGTGTGGCTGGCCAAGCCGCCGTTCGCGGCGAAGGCGGGGCCGGCTGCGGCGGGGCATTAGCCCGCGGCGCGATCGCATCCGGGAGCAGCGGTCCCCTCCGGACACGCGCTTCATGGGGGAGCCGCTTCAGCGGCGATGCTCATCAAAAGAAAGGCCGGCACTTCGCAGTGCCGGCCTTTTCTTTTTCTTTGCAGCCAGCGAACCTCGATCAGAGGTTGAAGCCGATACCCACCAGCGCCATCGTCTCGCCGCGGTTCGGCTCGTGGAAGCTACCGTTCGAGATATGGCGGATCTGGAAGCTCACGTTCTTCATCTGCCAGCCGAGCGTGCTGACGAACTGGTAGCTGCTGGAGAGCGCCTGGGTGTGACCGCCCGCCGTGCCCGCCACCTGGAAACTGAAGAAGAGCGGCTGGTACCAGTCGCTGTCGCTTCCGTAGTGGAAGCGTGCGCCGGCAGCGCCGATCCACACGTTGTTCGTTACACCGGGGCGAGAAAATTCGTAGCGCTGGATGTTGCGGCCGTCGATGTAACCGATCGAGACATCCGGCGACCAGGTGAAGCGGCTATGGCCGATCTGATAGGCGTTGAACACCGATTCGACGAAGAAGGCGCTCGTGCCATGGGAGTCCATGTAGCTGCGGCCGCCCTGGATTTCCAGATGGGTTTCGGCAGCGGCGGGGACGGCGACGGCGGACAACGAAAGAGCGGCCAGGAGAGCAAGGGAGAGGCGGGACGAGCGCATGGGGGAGCAGTCCTTATGGTGGGACATTTGTTTGTGAACTGGATCGTTCGGTAAATAGTGTTCAGCGAGCGTGAATAAAAGAGGTTACTTAAGAATATTCGTACCGATATTGCATGCCCCTTTCTTCCGAACCCGTGTTTCGACCCTGGTATCAAGACGGTGGGAACCCTGCCGTTACAGACGCACAGGGCCCCGCCGCCGGTAGGCCGCGGGAGAGGATCGGCGTTGGGGCGGAAGGGGGCTGGACGGTGGAAGGCGCGCTGGACAGGGGAGCGGCGATGCTGCGCACCCGGCGTATCCGTCTGACCACCTGGGGCGTCGCGCTCGGCCTTACCGTGGGTCTGGTCACGCTCGTCGCCATCCTCCAGGTCGATGCCTACCGGGGCATGCTGGCCAGCGGGCGTCGCCAGCTTGGCGCGTCGGCGGGGGGCACGGTACGCATGGTCGACCAGGACATCGACGCCAGCCTCGGCCCGCTGCTCGCCCTCCGTAACGCGGTGGTCAGTGCCGATCCCGGGCCACTGCACATGAGCCTGGCCGAGGTGCAGGCCAGGCATCCCGAGCTTTCCACGTTCGTCGCGCTGGACGGCGAAGGGGGCGTCCTCGCCTGCACCGACGCGTCCCTCATGAACTGGCGCGAGAACTTCCGAGCGCCTCGCCGCGAGGCCCTGGGTGCCAGCGTGCGCGTGGTCGTGGCCGATGGGCAGGGCGGCGTGCCGCCGGCCATCCGCGTCCTCGTCGACTCCCGCGTGGCCGCGCCCGCGGCCTTTGGCACCGTGATCGATGAGGCGCGCGTGCGCGAAGCCATGAGTCGCTCCGCGATGGGCGCCAGCGCCGACATGGCCGTCTTCTCGCTGGATGGCCGCCGCTTCGCCGGCAATCGCGTCGGCAGCGACAGCACCTGGACCGGCCCCACGCCGAACGCCGGAGCGAGCGGCCTGCATGAGGACGACCGGCGGCTCTACGCCTGGGCCGCTTCGCCGCATTACCCGTTCGCCGTGCAGGTCGGGCTGGAGCGGGCCGGGATCTTCGACGAGTGGGTCCACCAGGCTCGCCCGTCGATGCTGGCGACGCTTGCCCTGGTCCTGCTGCTCAACGCTTTCGCCGCCGCCTTCGATCGGGCTTACCGCCGGCAGAGCCACCTCATCCGCGCCCTGTCGCTCAGTACGCTGCACCAGCGCGATACCGACCGCGATCTTGCCGCCAGCGAGGCCGCGTACCGCCAGTTGATGACGCGCATGCCGCTGCCGGTGATCATCGTGCGCGACGATCGGATCGAATACGCCAACCTGCTTGCCGACGAACGCCTTGGCCAGGACGGTGCGACACTTGTCGGCCGTCACGCGGCGGAGTTCATGGACACCGACGCGCTCGAAGCGATGCGCGGTGGCGCGCCGGAAGGAACGAGCGTCAACGCCTGGCTGAACCCCGAAGACGGCATGCCCTTCGAGGCCGAGCTGGCGTTGTCGGACTACCGTGACTCGCGTGGGCGCGGCACCCTGGCCATTGTCCGCGACGTGACGCAGCAGCGCCGCTACGAAGAACGCCTGAACCACCAGGCCACGCACGACGAGCTCACCGGCCTGCCCAATCGCCGCGCGCTGCGCGAGAAGCTGGAGCAGCTGGTCGGCGAATCGCAACGCGACGGATCGGGCCTCATGGTGCTCTTCGTCGACCTCGACCACTTCAAGTTCATCAACGACGCCCTGGGCCATGCGCTCGGCGACCAGGTGCTGCGCGACATCACCTTGAAGCTGGGCGACGTGCTCGACGGCCTCGGTCACATCGGTCGCTTCGGCGGCGACGAATTCGTCGCGATGCTTCCTTTCACGTGTTCGCCGGCGCGTGCGCTCGACGTGCTGCCGCGGATCCAGCGTGCCATCGAGGAGCCGCTCGAAGTCGGCGGTACGATGCAACGCCTGAAATGCAGCATCGGCGTGGCCTTCGCCACGCGCGACGGTTTCGACGCGGACACGCTCATTCGTAACGCCGACACGGCGATGTACGACGCGAAGCGCTCCGGGCGGCACACCTGGAAACGCTATTCCGCCGACATGCATGCCACCGCGATGGCGCGCCTCACCGTGCTGTCGCGTTTGTCCGGCGCCAACCTCGACCACGAACTGGCACTGGCCTGGCAGACCCAGCACTCCGGTGACGATGGCCGCGTGATCGGCGTGGAGGCCCTCTTACGCTGGCCATCCGCACCGGGCGATCTGAGCACGCCCGACAAGCTGGTGCCCTTGCTGGAAGAAACCGGTGCCATCGTGCAGATCGGACAGTGGGTGCTGCGCGAGGCTTGCCGGCAGCAGCGACGGCTCGCCGAGCTGCTGGGTCCGGACTGCCGGGTCGCCGTCAACATCTCGGCGCAGCAGCTGGTCCATGTCGATCTGGTCGCCGAAGTGCGCCAGGCCCTCGCCGAAACCGGCGCGAGCGCATCGTCGCTCGAACTCGAGCTGACCGAGAGCGCTTTCATGAACGAGCCGGCACGCGCGATTCGCACGCTGCACGAGTTGCGCGCCATGGGGGTCAGCATCGCGCTCGACGACTTCGGCACCGGCTATTCGAATCTGACCTATCTGTCGCGGCTGCCCCTGGACAAGATCAAGATCGACCGCCACTTCACCAGCGCGCTGCTGCAGGACGATGTCGACGCGTCGATCTGCCGCTCGATCGTCTTCCTTGCCCACAGCCTGAATCTGCAGGTCGTTGCCGAGGGCGTGGAGACCGAACGCCAGCGGCGCTGGCTGCTCGACGAGGCATGCACCGCGATGCAGGGTTTCTTCTTTTCGCGACCGGTGTCGATCGACGAACTTGGTCAGCGCGTGCGGGAACTCCGTTCGAACTGACCTCGCCCGTCGTTCCCCGGAGGACTCAATGTGTTCTTCCCACGGTGATTTATCCCCCGGAGCGTACCCCCTACATTGTTAGCTGGAGGCAGCCGCCTCCGCTTCGTCAGGTGTCCGCCATGTTCCGCGCCCCCGCCCTATTCATTTCCCACGGTGCCCCGACCTTCGCGCTGGAGCCGGGCCTGCTCGGCCCACGGCTGACGGAGATCGGCGAGCGGCTGGCCAACGCCATGGCCATCGTGGTGGTTTCGCCGCACTGGCAGACGGGCGGCATCCGCGTGACCGGCGCGGCCATGCCGTCGACGATCCATGATTTCGGCGGGTTTCCGCCGCCGCTCTACGCGCTCACCTACCCCTCGCCGGGATCGCCGGGGCTGGCGTGCGAGACGGCATCGCTGTTGATCGACGCGGGGTTTGTCGGGATCGTCGATCCCGAGCGTGGCTACGACCACGGCGCGTGGGTGCCTTTGCGTTACCTGCGCCCGAATGCGGACGTGCCGGTGATCCAGGTCTCCATGCCGCACAACCTCGACGCCGCCGGGGCACTGCGCCTGGGCAAGGCGCTGGCGCCGCTGCGCGACCGGGGCGTGGCGATCGTCGGTTCGGGCAGCCTCACGCACAATCTGTACGAGGTGCGGCGGTCGGGCGACAACGCGGCGTATGCCAGCGAGTTCGCGGCCTGGAGTCGCAAGGCCGTGCTCGCGGGCGACACCGACGCGCTGCGCGACTACCGTCGCCTCGCGCCCAGCGCGATCCGTGCGCATCCCACCGAGGAACACTATCTCCCGCTGCTCGTCGCCGCCGGTGCGGCGGGTAACGATGCCCCCACCGCTATCGATGGGGGCATCACGTACGGCGTCCTCTCCATGGACTCCTACGCCTGGGGCCTCAACTAGATCTGGGCCTGGCCGCCGTCGACGAACAGTTCGACGCCGGTGATGTAGCTGGCGTCGTCGGAGGCGAGGAAGGACACGGCCTTGGCGATCTCGTCCGGCGTGCCGGTACGGCCGAGCGGCGTGACCGTCTCCACGTAGGCGGCGTAGTCGGCGATCTGCTGTTCGTTCATGCCGAGTTCGGAGCTATAGGCCGGCGTGACGACGGTGCCCGGGGCGACGACGTTGACGCGGATGTCGCGGCCCTTCAGGTCGCTGGCCCAGGTGCGGGCGAAGGAGCGCAGTGCCGCCTTCGTCGCCGCGTAGACGCCGAAGGCCGGCGCGCCCTTGATCGACACCATCGAGCCGTTGAGCACGATGGCCGAGCCCGGACCCATCAGTTCCAGCGCCTTCTGCACGGTGAACAGCGTGCCCTTCACGTTGATACCGAAGTACTTGTCGAACTGCGCTTCGCTGATCTGGCCGAGCGGCGCGAACTCACCGCCGCCCGCATTGGCGAACAGGATGTCGAGACGGCCGCTTTTCTCGCGGATCGTGCCGAAGATCCGGTCGAGGTCGGCGGCCTTGGCGATGTCGCCCTGGATCGGCGTGGCACCGACCGAAGCGGCGGCGCTATCGAGTTCCGCCTGGCGGCGGCCGGTGATGTAGACCGTCGCGCCTTCGCGGACGAAGCGCTCCGCGGTGGCCAGGCCGATGCCCGAGCTGCCGCCGGTGACGAGGACGATCTTGCCGGCATGGCGGGTGGTGTGGATGTTGCTGCTGGCGAGGGTGTGCATGATGGTTGGCTCCGAAGACCGCGGCGCGGTCGATTCACCCAAGATGGTTATTCGGTGAGTGTGGATAAATAATGGAATTACGATTTCATTATTTCTATGGGGAAACAGCCGTGGATCATCTGCTCGCCATCCGCGTCTTCGGCCGTCTGGTGGAAACCGGCGGCTTCGCCCGTGCGGCCGATGCCCTGCGCATGCCCAAGTCCACGGTGACCAAGCTCATCCAGGGCCTGGAGGCCGAACTCGGCGTACGCCTGCTCGAACGTACCACCCGGCGCGTTACGGTGACCGCCCAGGGCGCGGCGTACTACGAGCGCACCCGCCAGTGGCTGGCCGAACTGGACGAGTTCGAGACGACGCTGGCGGGTGGCCGCAACAATCCCGTGGGCAGCCTGCGAATCGACACGGGGGGATCGGTGGCGGCAGGCCTGATCATTCCGGCGTTGCCGGCGTTTCGCGCGCGCTATCCAGGCATTCGCATTCAGCTCGGGGTGACCGATCGCACGGTCGACCTGATAAGCGAAGGCATCGACTGCGCCATCCGCAGCACGGGGGACGACCCCAACCTCGTTACCCGGCAGATCGCCGAACTGCCGTGGACGCTTTGCGCGACACCGGACTATCTCGCCCGCCGCGGCATGCCGGCGGTGCCGGAGGACATCGTCCGTGACGGCCACGATGTGGTCGGCTATTTCTCCGCCCGGAGCGGTCGCATGCATCCGCTGCGCTTTCGCGATGGGGAGCGGGCCTTCGAGCTGGAATTCGCCGCCGTGGTCGAGGTCAACGAGAGCAATGCGCACACGGCCGCGGCGATCGCTGGTCTCGGACTCGTCCAGGCGTTGGGCTTTACCGTCGCCGACCACGTGGCAAGGGGCGAACTGGTGCCCATCCTGCCGGCGTGGCAACCGGCACCGCTTCCCGTCTACCTCGTCTACCCGCCGGACCGGCGGCACAATGCCCGCTTGCACGCCTTCGCCGAGTGGGTCGCTGCGGAGGGTTTTACCCGGAGGTATTGACGAGGCATTTAATCCGGGTAATATAGAGGAATCACTATCGTTCCCCGAGACATCATGACCACCTTCGTTGCCTTCCATGGCATGACGCGCCTCGCCGCGGGATCGCTCGCCGCCGTGGTCGAGCGCTGCAAGCTCCTGCTCGACGCGCAGCCGGATGCGTCGCCGATCATCTACGACGACAGCACCGGCCGGGTCGTCGATATCGACTACCGCGGTCCCACCCACGACGTGCTGGCAAGGTTGCCAGGTGGCGAGCCGGCCGCCAAGCGCGGGCCCGGGCGTCCGAAACTCGGCGTCGTGGCGCGTGAAGTAACCCTGCTGCCCCGACACTGGGGCTGGCTCGCGGCGCAACCAGGCGGTGCGTCCGTCGCCCTGCGCCGCCTGGTCGAGACCGCGAGCCGGGAACAAGCGCCGGCGGATCGCCTGCGCCAGGCGAGCGAGGCGGTGGACCGGGTGATGATGGCGCTGGCCGGCAACCTGCCCGACTACGAAGAAGCCTCGCGTGCCTTCCATCGCAGCGAACGCACGCGCTTCGATGCGCTGACCGAAGCGTGGCCGCCGGATATCCGCGACTACGTTCGTCATCTCGCCGCGCGTGCGGGCGGTGAGGCGTGACGCCCCCGAATCGCCGCGCCGCGCTCACCGAAGGTCCGATTGCCCGCACGCTGCTGCTCTTCTCGTTGCCGATCCTCGGCGCGAACGTGCTGCAATCGCTGAACGCGTCCATCAACGCGGTGTGGGTGGGTCACTTCCTCGGCGAGGCCGCGTTCGCCGCCACAGCCAACGCCAACCTGATCCTGTTCTTCCTGCTGGGTGTGGTTTTCGGCATCGGCATGGCGACGACGATCATGGTGGGGCAGACGGTCGGCGCGCACGATATTCCCGAAGCGCGGCGGGTCGTCGGCACGGGCCTGGGTTTCTTCGTCGCCATCTCGCTGCTCGTCGCCATCGGTGGCTTCATCGCCACGCCGGAGATGCTTCGCGCCATGGGCACGCCGCACGACGCGCAGCCCTACGCGATCGCATACCTGCGGATCATCTTCGTCGCGCTCCCCGCGATGTATCTCTACACCTTTCTCGGCATGACGCTGCGTGGCGCCGGTGACTCGCGCACGCCCTTCGTGTTCATGCTGATATCGGTGATCCTCGATATCGCGCTCAACCCGCTCTTCATCTTCGGTCTCGGTCCGGTACCGAAGATGGGTATCGCCGGTTCCGCCGTGGCGACCCTGATCGCACAGACGGCCACCTTGCTCGCCTTGCTCGTGTGGCTGTATCGGAAGAAGTACTTCCTGTGCATCCACCGCCACGAACTGCGCCTGCTGGTGCCCGACCCCGCCATCCTGAAGAGCCTGCTCGCCAAGGGCTTGCCGATGGGTGCGCAGATGGTGGTGATCTCGTCGTCGGCGATCATCATGATGTCGCTGGTCAACCGCCACGGCTCGCAGACGACCGCCGCCTTCGGCGCCGCCTCGCAACTGTGGACGTATATCCAGATGCCCGCGCTGGCGATCGGCAGCGCCGTATCGTCGATGGTCGCGCAGAACGTCGGGGCGAAGCGCTGGGACCGTGTCACCGGTATCGGCCGCGCGGGTGTGCTCACCAACCTCGTGTTGACCGGCACCCTGGTGCTGGTCATCTACCTGTTCAACCGCGCCGCGCTGGTGCTTTTCCTCGGCAGCGACAGTCCGGCGATCGGCATCGCGCAGCATCTGAACCACATCGTGGTCTGGTCCTTCCTGCTGTTCGGCGTGACCTTCGTGATGTTCGGCGTCGTACGCGCCGCCGGTGCGGTCATGTTGCCGTTGGTGGTGCTGATCATCTCGATGTGGCTGGTGCGCTATCCCTTTGCCGCGCTGCTCGAGCCGGTCATCGGTGCGGACGCGATCTGGTGGAGCTTCCCTGTCGGCTCGCTCGTCTCGCTGGCGATCACCACCGTGTACTACCGCCGCGGAAGCTGGAAGAAGGCACACATGTTGCCCGCCACGCCACCGCCCCTCGCCGCGGCGGACCCGGTGGCGTAACGCCACCAGGGGGAACCGGTGCGGAGCCGATGCATTCGCGACGCGCCATGTGGGAGCCGCTTCAGCGGCGATCCCGCGTCAGCGGGCCGGGGCGTTGCGAGCACCCATCGCCGCTGAAGCGGCTCCCACAACGAGCGGTGGCTCCTACAACGAGCGGTGGCTTCAGGCCTTTCTCGCCTTGCGGATCTTGAGCCAGCGCTTGTAGCGGCGCTTCAGCACGCGACGATGCTTGCGCCGCGCCACGCGGATCTTGCGATCGTGGTTCCAGAGATAGATGGCCGGCGTGCTCAGCAGGGTGAGCAACTGCGATACGAGCAGTCCGCCGACGATCGCAATGCCGAGCGGCCTGCGCATCTCCGAGCCGACACCGAAGCCGATCGCCAGCGGCAGCGCCGCGCCCATCGCGACGAGGGTGGTCATGGTGATCGGACGGAAGCGCACCAAGGCGGCCTGGCGAATCGCTTCCACCGGCGACATGCCGTGCTCGCGTTGCGCGACGAGCGCGAAGTCGACCATCAGGATGGCGTTCTTCTTCACGATGCCGATCAGCAACAACACCGCGATGATCGCCATCAGGGTGAGCTGGGTCTGTGTGACCAGCATGGCGAGGAAGGCACCCGCGCCCGCCGCCGGCAAGGTCGAGATGATGGTCAACGGATGGCCGAGGCTCTCGTAGAGAATGCCCAGCACGATGTACACCGCGAGGATCGCTCCGACCAGCAGCACCATGCCGTTGGACTGCGCGTCTTTCAGGCGTTGGTTCGCGCCCGTGAAGTCCATGCGGATGCCTTCGGGCAGGTTGAGCTGGCGCACGGCCTCCTCGACCATGGTGTTGCCCTTGTCCGCCGAAATCTTCTGCTCGAGGTTATAGGTGATGTCGGCCGATTCGAGCTGGTTCTGGTGGGTGATCGAGGTGGGCGTGGCCACGGGGGCGATCTTCGCCATGGCGGACAGCGGCACCATGACGCCTGTCCCACTCTTCACGTACGTATTCAGCAGTGCATCGGGGCTCAGCGTCTGCGCCGCGGCAGCGGTGAGCACCACCCAGTACTGGTTGATGTCCGAGTAGATGATCGAGACCTGGCGCTGACCGAAGGCGTTGTACAACGCGGAATCGACCATGCCCATGCCGACCGACAGACGCCCGGCGGCATCGCGGTCGACCTGCAGCATCTGTTGCTTGCCGACCACGTCGAAGTCGCTGCCGACATCCTTGAATCCCTTCACCGTGCGCATCTTGCGCACGAGCTTCATCACCCAGGGCTGAAGGGTCTCGCCGCCGGTACTGATCAGCTGGAACGAGTACTGGCCGCGGTTGCCGTTGTTGCCGCCGCCGCCGAGGAACTGCACGGGGCTCATGAAGACCTGGATATTGGAGAGCTTCTCGTAGTCCTTGCCCAGCCGATCCATGATCTCCTTGATCGACTCCTTCCGTTGCCCCGGACCGCTGCCCTTCGGCTTGAGATCGATGAACATCATGCCGGAGTTGCCGACGGCTGCGCCGTCGTTGCCGCTGCCGAGGATGGTCGTCACGTCGGCGACGGTGGGATCGTTCTGCATCATTTCGCCGACCCGCTTGAGTCGGCGTGACATTTCGTCGGGCGAGATGTTCGCGTCCGCGGTGACCTCGGCCTGCAGCATGCCGGTATCTTCGTCGGGCATGAAATTGCCGCCAGCGGTCTTCACCACGGCGAAGCCGAGGCCGAAGGTGGCGATCAGCAGGATCAACGGCTGCCAGCGCATGATTCGCCGATGCCGCAGCGCCCAGTCGAGGGCGCGCTGGTACACGCCGAGAAGGCCGCGGTCGAAGCGCTCGAGCGCGCGCTCCCAACGGCTTACCTTGCGGTCGGCTTCGTCGTGCTTGAGATACCTGGCGCACAGCGCCGGCGTCAGGGTCAGCGAGACAATGGCCGAGATCAGCACGGCGGCGGCGAGCGTCACCGAGAACTCGCGCAACAGCTTGGTGACCATGTTGTTGCCGAACAGCAACGGCGCGAACACGGCGATCAGCGACAGCGTGATGGAGACGACGGTGAAGCCGATCTCGCGTACGCCTTCGAGCGAGGCCGGCATCGGGCCGGACCCGCTCTCCATGTGCCGGACGATGTTCTCGATGACCACGATGGCATCGTCGACGACGAAGCCGATGCACAGCACCAGCGCCATCAACGACATCGTGTTGAGGGTGTAACCCAGGATCCACATCACCACGAACGCGCCGGCCAGCGACAGCGGCACGCTCAGTGTGGCGATCAGGGTCGGTCCGAGGCGACGCAGGAACACCATCATCACCAGCACCACCATCACGATACTGATGAGAAGCGCGACCTTGACCTCGTGCAGGGCCGACTGGGTGGTCTGGGTGAGATCGAAGATCGGCGTGACCACGGCGTCGGCGGGCAGAGTCGATTGGAAGCGCGGCAAGGCGGCGCGAATCGCCTCGGCAGTGGCAATGGAATTGGCTTCCGGCCGTTTGCTGATCTGCATGGTGACCGAGCGATCGCCCTGGAACCACGCCGCCTGGTACTGGTCCTGCTCGCCGCTGGACACCTTGGCGATGTCGGCCAGGCGCACCGGGACATTGTTGCGCACGGCGATCAGGATCTTGGCGAAATCCTTCGGATCGCGCAGGCCGTCGTTGGCGGTCACCGTCATTTGCGTGTGGCCGTCGGACAGCACGCCCTGCGGGGAATTCACGTTGGCCGCGTTCAGCGCGTTGGAGACGTCGTTGGCGGTGAGCTGCTTGGCGGCGAGCGCGTTGGTGTCCAGTTCGATGCGTACCGCGTGCGGCGTGCCGCCGAACACCTGTACGCGAGAGACCCCATCGATCTGCTTCATGCTGGGCATGATCAGCGTGTTGACCACATCGAAGAGCTTGTCCGGCGGCATCGTCTTCGAGGTGAACGCGACAAGCAGGACGGGAATCTGGCCGGTATCGAACTTGAAGTACTGCGGTGGCACGGGCATGCCGGCCGGCAGGTCGGCGGCGGCGGCATTGATGGCCGCCTGCACGTCGCGCGCGGCGGCGTCGGTGCTGCGGTCCATGGTGAAACGGACACGAACGAAGCCAGCCCCTTCGGAGCTGTTGGAATACATCTGGTCGACACCCGGAATCTGGCCGAGGTGGCGTTCCAGGGGCGCGATGATGGTCGACGCCATGGTCTGCGCGTTCGCGCCCGGCATCTGCGTCTGGATGAAGACCGCCGGCACCTCGATCGAGGGCAGCGCCGCCACGCCGAGCAGCATGTATGCGATCGCACCGGCAAGGGTCAGCCCCGCCGCGAGCAGCGACGTACCGATCGGCCGGCGAATAAATGGTGCGAAAAAGTTCACGACACTCCCTGTGATCGCGGGAAGCATACCCGCGCCCGTGGACTTTATGACGTCAGAGCGACGGCGTCGCGTGTGCCTTTAGTGGGGGCCCTGCCGGAAGGCAGGGGTGCCGTGTTCATTTATATCGAGGCAATAACCGAATCTATCGGCTTCGATCGGCAAAGAGCTCGCCGATGAATCGGCTCCCACACCAGACCTGCCTGACCCCTGCAGGGTGGTGGCCTCCCTGTGGAAGCCGACTCCATGTGAGCCGGTTCACATGCGGAGCCGGTTCACACGTGGAAGCCGATTCACGTGCGGAGCCGGTTCACACGTGGAGCCGGTTCACATGTGGGAGCCGATTCATCGGCGATGGGTTTCGCCTCAACGCGCCGGCGAATAGCGAACAGTCAGATAATACGTACGCCCCAGCTGGTTGTAATACGCCGCCGTCTCATAGCGACGGTCGAACGCATTGGCCAGGCGACCCTGTACGCTCCAGTCGCTGTCCACGTGCCAGGTGGCGCGCAGGTCGGTCGTCGCGTAACCGCCCACACGGGTCGTGTTGGCCGCATCGTCGTAGCTGTAGCCCGCCGAGTAGACCGAGCCGCCGACGGTGAACGCGCCGAGGTCGCGATCCACGTCCACGCGCGCCGTGCGCTTGGGGCGACGGGCCAGCAGGTTGTCGTACTCGTCGCCGCTGTCGCGGTTCTTCGGCTGCTGCAGGGTGGCGTAAGCACGCAGGTGCCAGCCGTCCACGTCCGCGCCCAGCTGTCCTTCCAGGCCACGAATGCGCGCCTTGCTGACATTGATCGGCAGGAAGTTCGTGTCGAAGCCGATCAGGTCGCTGACCCGGGTCTGGTAGGCGTTGACCGCCCAGTTCCAGATGCCAGGGCGGGCCGACAGGCCGATCTCGGCCGTGCGCGACTTTTCCGGACTCAGGTTCACCGGGGCCCCGTACGGGTAGTACTCGTCGTTGAAGGTCGGTGCGTGGAAGGCGGTGCCGTAGGAGGCGGTGACCTTCATGCCGTTGTCGAAGCGGAAGCCGTACGCCGCCTGACCGGTGGTGTGGTTACCGAACTGCGTGTTGTGGTCGTGGCGCGCGGAGAGCTGGATCTCATTGGCCCCGAAGATGCCCTGGTACAGGGCGAACACGCCGGTGTTCTCGCGTGTGTCCTTGAGGTAATCCGTATCGCTCTTCAGTTTCTCCTGCTGGTAATCCACGCCGACGCTCAGGGTCTGGCCCGCGGCGAGCGTGAGATCGTTCTGCCAGGAAGCCTGGTTGCGCTTGGAGTACAGGTAACCCACGCGCGCCTTGTCGACCCCGTAGTGCACGAAGTCCAGCGTCTTGTCGGCGCCATTGAGGTAGTTGTCGGCGCGATCCTGGTTCTGGCCCAGGCTGATCGACATGCGCCAGTTGTCCAGCGCATTGAAGGCGAGCTTGGTGCCGGCGACCTGCTGCGAGCGGCGTGTCAGGTTCTGGTAGTCGCCGTCGTACTCGATGTCGCCCTTGCTACGCAGCCAGCTGCCTGTCAGTTCCGTGCCGTTGTCCCAGCGGTAGCCGCCGGAGAGAGCACCGTTATAGGAGCGGTAGGCGTCGTGGTCGGGCTCGTCGGTGAAGCAGCCCTTGAAGGCTGCGGCCGCGCCGATGCGGCAGGCGTTGATCCCCGAGGTGTACTGGCCGCCGAGGCTGGCGTTGTACCAGCTGTGCTGCGTCCCGCCGGAAAGGCCGAACTGGCCGTCCGTATAGCCGTGGCTGCCGCCGGTGACCGACAACGACGGGGTCGGCGCTTCGCCGGCCTGGCCGTGACGGGTGAAGATCTGGATCACGCCGCCGATGGCGTCGGAGCCATACAGGCTGGACCGCGGTCCGCGGACGATCTCGATGTGGTCGATCTGGTCCACCGGCAGCTGCTCATAGGCCGGGATGCCGGCGCCCACGGTGCCGACACGGACGCCATCGACCAGGACCAGGGTGTGCGAGGAGTTGGTGCCGCGCATGAACAACGAGGTCTGCTGGCCGATACCACCCGAGTTCGCCATGACGATGCCCGGCAGGCCCGTAAGCAGATCCTGCACGCTGACCGGCTGCAGGCGCTCGATGTCGTCGTGGGTGATCAGCGTGACCGGAGCGAGCACTTCGTCCAGTGGCGTGGCACCGCGGTTGGCCGTGACCACGACCGGGTCGAGCCGGTCGGCGGGGGCGTCGGCCGCGTGGGTGGCGGCGATGGACGACAGCAGGGCCATCGCGAGCAGGGTCTTCTTCATGGAGCCGGTTCCTCGGCCGCATTCGCGCGGCCATGTCTTTGCGTCGCTACAGGCGACACGGAGGACAAACGGCGAACGGCATGCGGGCACGGATCGACCCGGAACGCTGTCCGGATTCGCCCTCCGCGAATCGCCCAACAGAAGACGCCCCGCGATAGTCGCGAGGCGAATGCATCGGGCCGGTCTCCGGACTCACGTCAGCCACGGGTGGTGGCGGGATCCGGCGCCTTCCCGCTTGCGCAGTGGCGTTGGCCGGTTCCCGGAAGACCTTCAGGTCTTCCTGTCGCTTACCGTTGCGGGGGCAGTGCCGGAATAGTCGTCGGACGACGCACCGGCTTCCCGTTTCATCCCGCCGGCGAACGCCGGTCGGGACACCCGAACGGCGCCACTCTAGCGGGCCGCCGGGTTCATGTCACGCGGATTTAACAACTCAGGCGAGGTCAGCCGACCACGCGAACGCCACCGATCCAGGTCTCGACGACCTCATGCCTGTCGTCCATCACGACCAGGTCGGCACGGTAGCCGGCGGCGATGTGGCCATGCGTCGCCCCGAGGCCTAGGAAGGCGGCGGGATAGGTCGAAGCCATGCGTGCGGCTTCGTCGTAGGGCACGCCGACCATGTTGATGGTGTTGCGCACGGCCGTGGCCATATCCAGCGCGGAGCCGGCCAGCGTGCCATCGGCGGTCTGGCAGACGCCGTCCTTCACGGTGATCGTCTCGCCCTTGAGGACGAAGGTCGGATCGTCCGAGCCCACCGGCGGCATGGCATCGGTCACCAGCATCATCTTCTCGCGTGCCTTCGCCGCGATGGCGACACGCAACGACGCCGGATGGACGTGGTGGCCGTCAACGATCAGGCCGCACCAACTGGCCGGATCCTCGAGCGCCGCGCCGACGACGCCGGGTTCGCGGCTGGTGAACGGGGTCATCGCGTTGAACAGGTGCGTGAAGCCGCGGATGCCGGTGGCCAGCGCGTTGCGCGTGGTGTCGTAGTCGGCGGCGGTGTGCCCGGCGGCGACGATCACGCCGTTGGCAACCAGCTCCTGCAGCACGGCGGCGCTGGCGCGCTCGGGTGCCAGGGTGAGCAGGGTGACGCCACCGTGGCGGCGCGCGACCATCGCCACGTCGCTGGCGTCGGCGATACGGAACTTGGCCGGATCGTGCACGCCCTTGCGCTCGGGCGCGATGAACGGGCCTTCGAGGTGGATGCCGAGCACGCCCGGCACGCCCTGGGCCACGGCCTCGTTCACCGCATCGATCGCCTTCGCCATGACCTCGGCGTCGTCGCTGATCAGCGTGGGCAGGAAGCCGGTGGTGCCGAACTTCGCGTGCGCCTCGCCGATCCGGCGAATGGCGTCGACGGTTGGCGCATCGTTGAACAACACGCCGCCGCCGCCATTGACCTGGCAGTCGATGAAGCCGGGGAGCAGCGTGCGTCCACCGAGGTCGTGGCGTTCGGCCGCGCGCACGCGCGGATCGGACGGCAGCGCGAGCCCGGTGATTTTTCCATCGTCGATAAGGACGGCGAAGCCACCCTGGAATCCGTTATCGGTAAGGACGCGGCCGTTGACGAGCGCGAGGGTCATACGAGGAAACTCCGAAGATCAGACGGTTTCCGTCACCTTGTTCAGGTGCGGCGGAACGTCGGGATTGAAGCCACGACGCAGCGCGAGCGCGGCGGTGGCGCGATAGAAGCTCTGCACGGTGACGAGCACCGCGGCGATCGGCGCGGTGGCGACCAGCGGGAGGATGTCGTCGCCCGTGGCACCCGGTGCGGCGACCCACACCTTGGCGCCGCGCTTGCGGAATTCGGCGGCCACTTCGAGCACGCCAGGCAGGGTGTCGTCGTTCTGGGCAAAGAACAGCACGGGGAAATGCGGACCGACCAGGGCCATCGGCCCATGCTTGACTTCGGCCGCGCTGAAGGCCTCGGCGTGCAGGCCACAGGTTTCCTTGAACTTGAGCGCGGCTTCGAGCGCGCCGGCGAAGCCGAAGCCACGGCCGACGACGAACAGGTTGTGCGCGTCCACCAGGCCGTCGGTAAGTGCCGACCAGTCGGCGTCCCAGCCATGGCGAAGCTGCCCCGGCAGCGCGGTGATCGCGTCGGCGATCTCGGGCTTGCCGCTCCAGCGCGCGGCGATGTGCAGGATGGCGAACAGCGCGCCGAGGTAGCTCTTGGTCGCGGCGACGCTGGTTTCCGGTCCCGCATGCAGCGGCACGACCACGTCGGCGACATCCGCCAGCGGCGAATCGACCACGTTGACGAGCGCGACCACATAGGCGCCGGCCTTCTTCGCGGCCTCTGCGTTGCGGACCAGGTCGGGACTCTTGCCGGACTGCGAAATGGCGACGTAGAGCGCGCCGTCGAGGCGCTGCGCGGCGTGGTAGATCGAGGTGACGGACGGCGAGGCCGAGGCGGTGACGACGCCGAGCTGGGTCTCGAACACGTATTTGGCGTACATGGCCGCGTGATCCGAACTGCCGCGCGCGCAGGTGATGACCATGCGCGGCGGATGGGCGCGCAGCCGCTCGGCCAGGGCGCCGATCACGGTTTCGTTGTGGGCGAGTTGCCGCTCGACGACCTCGGCGGTCTCATGCGCTTCGCGGAACATCAGGGTGTCTTGCGGCTGGATCGTCATGGTCTGGTTGGCTCGTTAGTCGCTTTGCAGTTCGGCGACGAAGTCATAGATGTCCCCGCGGTACCAGGAACAGGTGAATTCGACGATCCGGCCGTCGTCGAGAAAGCTGCGGCGCTCGATGCTGAGTCCCGCGCTGCCGGCGCTCAGGCGCAACAAGCGCGTCTGTGCCGGACCGAGCACCACGGCGCGCAGTCGCTGCAAGGCACGAAGCGGTCGGTTGCCCAGTTTGTCGAGGGCCTCGTATAGCGAGTCCTCGACCAGGTTGGGGTCAGGCAGGAGCGACAACGGCACGGCGCTGCGCTCGATCGCCAGCGGCTCGTCGCCGGCGTAGCGCAGGCGATGCAGGCGGACCACCTGGGTGCCCGGCGACAGGTTCATCGCCATGGATTCCTCGGGGGTGACTTCGCCGATCGCGCGCTCGAAGAACTCCGAACGCGGGTTCAGGCCGCGGGCGCGAAGATCTTCGGTGAAGCTGGTCATCCGCGAAAGCGGCTTGACGATGCGCTCGGAGACGAAGGTGCCGGCGCCGTGGCGTTGGGTGAGCAGGCCATCCTCGACCAGGCCACCGATGGCCTTGCGCACGGTGACGCGGGACAGGGTGAGGGCCCTGGCCAGGTCGCGTTCGCTCGGCAGGGCGTGGCCGACCTGTACCTCGCCGTTCTCGATCACGTTGCGGATGGCCCGGCGCAGGCGCATGTACGCCAGCGGCAGCCGGGCGGCCGGATCGTGTTGCAGGCGCTGGTATTCGGCGACAAGGGCGAGTTCCATCCCCGGAAGATACCAATACCCGACCACTGCGGCAAGCGCGTGCAAGTCTGCCCATACCACCGCCGGATTCAAACAGTCGTTTGCACGATCCAAATGGGCTACGCAAACGTTTCCGTTGCGTCATCATGCGGTGAATGGTGGCGAATCGCCGCGGCGATTGGTACGGGGCTGGTATGACCTGGTATGTCACTGGTACGATCCGGTGGCATCTCCCCTCGACGTTGAACAGGCCACTGTCGTGAGCGCACAACTCCTGCCGATCGAGCCCTTCGATCTGGTCATTTTCGGCGGCACCGGCGACCTCGCCGTCCGCAAGCTCCTCCCTGCCATGTACCACCGGTTCGTCGACGGCCAGATCCAGCCGAGCAGCCGGATCATCGGCGTGGCGCGCGAAGGGCTGGACGACGCCGGCTACCGCGAGCAGGTCCGCGCCGCCATCGAGAAAGGCGTGGCGCACGTCGCCAAGGCCCAGCTCGACGCCTTCATCGCGATGGTCGGCTACCGTTCGCTGGACGCCCGCAAGGCCGACGGCTGGGACGAGTTCGCGGCCCTCATGGCCGGCCAGCCCACCCACATCCGCGTGTTCTACCTGTCGACCTCGCCGGACATCTTCACCGACATCTGCCAGCGTCTGGGCTCACTGGGCCTCAATGGCGAACGCTCACGCGTGGTGCTGGAGAAGCCGATCGGCCGCGACCTGCAGAGCGCCAACGCGATCAACGACGCGGTAGCCGGTTACTTCAGCGAATCGCAGACCTACCGCATCGACCATTACCTCGGTAAGGAAACGGTGCAGAACCTGCTGGCGCTGCGCTTCGGCAACGCCTTGTTCGAGCCGCTGTGGAATGCGCAGCACATCGACCACGTGCAGATCACCGTCGCCGAAACCGTCGGTGTCGGCCATCGCGCCGGCTACTACGACCGTGCCGGCGCCCTGCGCGACATGGTCCAGAACCATATCCTGCAGTTGTTGTGCATGCTCGCCATGGAGCCGCCGTCGTCGCTGGCGCCGGACGCCGTGCGCGACGAGAAACTCAAGGTGCTGCGTTCGCTGCGTCCCATCGATGCCAGCAACGCCGGTCAGCTCACCGTGCGCGGCCAGTATCGCGCCGGCGCAGCCGAGGGCCAGAGCGTTCCGGGTTACCTGGACGAACTGGGCAGCGACCAGTCCAAGACCGAAACCTTCGTCGCCCTCAAGGCGGAGATCGGTAACTGGCGCTGGGCCGGCGTGCCGTTCTACCTGCGCACCGGCAAGCGCCTGCCCAGCCGCGTGTCCGAGATCGTGGTGACTTTCCGCGCCTTGCCGCATTCCATTTTCGATCCGGCCAACGGTCCGCTGCTGCCCAACCGCCTCACGCTGCGACTGCAGCCAGACGAAGGCGTGAAGCTGTGGCTGACCATCAAGCACCCGGGCCCGGGTGGCCTGCGCTTGCGCCACGTACCGCTCGACATGAGCTTCGCCGCAGCGTTCGGTATCCAGCAGCCGGATGCCTACGAGCGCCTGATCCTCGATGTGGTGCGCGGTAATCCGACCCTGTTCATGCGTCGCGACGAAGTCGAGGCGGCGTGGAACTGGGCCGGCCCCATCCTCCAGGCCTGGGAAGGCGGCGGCGAGACGCCCAAGCCTTACACCGCCGGTACCTGGGGCCCGAGCGCCGCCGTGGCGCTCATCGAACGCGATGGCCGTACCTGGGCCGAGGATGCCGCCTGATGAACGCAAAAGTGAATCGCCATGAATTCGCCGATCGCCTGACCCTGGGCGATACGCTGGCCAAGGATATCGCCGGCAAGCTCGACGCCGCCGTCAAGGCGCGTGGCAAGGCCAGTATCGCCGTCAGTGGCGGCGGCACGCCGAAGCTGATGTTCGCGGTGCTGGCCGAGCAGGAAATCGACTGGTCCAAGGTCACCATCACCCTGGTCGACGAACGCTGGGTGGACGAAACCAGCGATCGCTCCAACGCGGCGCTGGTCAAGCAGCACCTGATCGCCCACGAAGCGCATGTCGCCGGCTTCCTGCCGCTGTTCGACAAGGCGCACGGGGACGACGTCGACGCCGCGCTGGCGGACGTCGGCCAGCGTGTCGATGCACTCGGCAAGCCGTTCGATGTCGTCATCCTAGGCATGGGTCCGGACGGTCATACCGCTTCGTTCTTCCCGGGCGGCGACCATCTCACCCAGGCGCTCGACCTCGACGGTAAGCAGAGCGTGCTGTCGATGCGCGCCGAAGGTGCGGGCGAGCCGCGAATCACGCTGAGCCTGCCGCGTGTGCTCGACACGCGGGCGCTCTACCTGCACATCGAAGGCAACGACAAGAAGGACATCCTCGGCAAGGCCATCGCCGGTGAGGATTTCCCGATCGCCGCGGTGTTCAAGCAGGATCGCGTCGCCGTCGACGTGTACTGGTCGCCCTGAGCCTGCGGTTTCCCCTGAACTCTTGAAGCCAACGTGCCGTGCGCGATACGCGCGGCCCGGGTCGCCCCGGCGGGGGCCGGCGACCCCACTACGTAGCCACGCGGAACTGCCATGAATATCCACCCCATCCTCGCCGAGGTGACTCAGCGAATCGTCGAGCGTAGCCACGTCTCGCGCGCCGCCTACCTGGCGAAAATCGAAGGCGCGCGCGGCAAGGGTGCGAAGCGCCACCACCTGTCGTGCGGCAACCTCGCCCACGGCTTCGCCGCTTGCACCGAGAACGACAAGGAAGCGTTGCGTAACGGCCATGCCGCGAACATCGCCATCGTCACCTCGTACAACGACATGCTCTCCGCGCACCAGCCGTACGAAAGCTATCCCGAGCGCATCCGCGCCACCGCCCGCACGTTCGGCGCGACGGCGCAGGTCGCCGGTGGCGTCCCGGCGATGTGCGACGGTGTGACCCAGGGCCGCCCGGGCATGGAGCTGTCGCTGTTCTCGCGCGACCTCATCGCCATGGCCACGGCCGTATCGCTCTCGCACGATATGTACGAAGGCGCGCTTTACCTCGGTATATGCGACAAGATCGTGCCGGGCATGTTGATCGGCGCGTTGAGCTTCGGTCATCTCGCCAGCGCCTTCGTGCCGTCGGGTCCGATGCCCTCGGGCATTCCCAACGAGGAAAAGTCCAAGGTCCGCCAGGCCTTCGCCATGGGCAAGGCCACGCGTGCCGAACTGCTGGATGCGGAAGCACGCTCGTACCATGGCTCGGGTACCTGCACGTTCTACGGCACCGCCAACTCCAACCAGATGCTGATGGAGATCATGGGGCTGCATATTCCGGGCGCCAGCTTCGAAGCACCGGATACGCCGCTGCGCGAAGCGCTCACGGCGGCTGCCGTCGAGCGCGTGCTGGCCAACGATTGCCTCGGCGAGCACTACATGCCGATCGGTCGCATCGTCGACGAGCGCTCCATCGTCAACGGCGTCGTCGGCCTGCATGCCACCGGTGGTTCGACCAACCACCTGCTGCATCTCGTCGCCATCGCGCGTGCCGCGGGCATCGAGCTGCGCTGGGACGATTTCGACGCGCTCTCGGCCGTCGTGCCCCTGCTGGCACGCGTCTATCCGAACGGCTATGCGGACGTGAACCACTTCCATGAAGCCGGTGGCATGGCCTTCCTCATGGACCAGTTGCTCGATGCGGGCCTGCTCCACGGCGACGTGAACACCATCATGGGCCATGGTCTCGAGGCCTATCGCCATGTCCCTCATCTGCAGGGCAATGCGCTCACATGGCAGCGCGTGTCCAAAGAGAGCGGCAACCGCGGCGTGCTCCGTTCGATCGCCGAACCGTTTCGTCACGACGGTGGCCTGCGCATGCTCTCGGGTAACGTGGGCCGCGGCGTGATCAAGGTTTCGTCGGTGCCCGACGACCGCATGATCATCGAAGCGCCGGCGATCGTGTTCGACGAACAGGACGACGTGAAAGCCGCGTTCGATCGCGGCGAGCTCAATCGCGATTTCGTCGCCGTCGTGCGCTTCCAGGGTCCGCGTGCGCGCGGCATGCCCGAGCTGCACAAGCTCACGCCGACACTGAGCCTGCTTCAGGACCGCGGACACCGTGTCGCCCTGCTCACCGACGGGCGCATGTCCGGCGCGTCGGGCCGCGTGCCGGCGGCGATCCACGTGACCCCGGAAGCCGAAGCCGGTGGCCCCATCGCGCGCATCCGCACAGGCGATCTCGTGCGCCTGGATGCCGTGGCCGGGACGATCGAAGTCCTGGTCGAGGCCAGTGAGTGGAACAGCCGCACTCCCGACAACATCGACCTCGCCATGCACCACACCGGCATGGGTCGCGAGCTTTTCGCCATGTTCCGCCAGTCCGCCGTCACGGCCGATCTCGGTGCGGGCGTCTTTTGATCTTCCGGAGCAGTACCTGATGAGCAACGAAGCGAAGCAGCAACTCGTCGAAGCCACCCTGCGCCTGGCGCCCGTGGTCCCCGTGGTGATCATCGACGACGCCTCGAAGGCCGTCGGCATGGCGCGCGCGCTGGTGGCCGGTGGCATTCCGTCGATCGAGGTCACCCTGCGTACGCCGGCCGCGCTGGATGCGGTGCGTGCAATCGCCGCGGAAGTGGAAGGTGCCTTCGTCGGCGTCGGCACGGTGCTGACCGCGCGCGATCTCGAAGCGGCGTACAAGGCCGGCGCGAAGTTCGCTGTCTCGCCGGGCAGCTCGCCGCGCCTGCTCGATGCCGCCGCCGACCACGATCTACCGCTGCTGCCGGGCGCTGCAACGTCCAGCGAGGCGATGAACCTTCTCGAGCGCGGCTACCGCTTCCAGAAGTTCTTCCCGGCCGTCCCGGCCGGCGGCAGCAAGCTGATTGGCGCCTGGGCCAGCCCGTTGCCGCAGATCACGTTTTGCCCGACGGGCGGGATCAGCCTGGCCAACGCGGCCGAGTTCCTCGCGTTGCCGAACGTGGTTTGCGTGGGCGGGTCATGGCTGACGCCGGCGCATCTGCTGGCCGCCGGCGACTACGCCGCCATCGAAGCGCTCGCGCGCGAAGCGTCGCAGCTCGGTCGCTAGCACCCATCGCCGCTGAAGCGGCTCCCACATAAAGCCCGCACACCGGCCAGACCTGCAGGAGCCGCCTCAGCGCCAATGCCCCCCTGTGGGAGCCGCTCCAGCGGCGATGCCCCCTTGTGGGAGCCGCTTCAGCGGCGATGCCCTGTGGGCGCCGCTTCAGCGGCGATGCCCTGTGGGCGCCGCTCCAGCGGCGATGCCCTGTGGGCGCCGCTCCAGCGGCGATGCCTCCTGTGGGAGCCGCTTCAGCGGCGATGCTTCGTGTGGGAGCCGCTTCAGCGGCGATGCTTCATGCGAAACTCGCCACCTTCGCCCCACCGTATAAACCCCAGCCCATGAGCTACATCCTCCTCGCCGTCGCCTTCAGCGTCGCCGTCTCGGTCCTGTTGAAGCTCGCGCGCCGGGCCAACGTCGACATCGTCCAGGCGGTTGCCACCAACTACATCGTGGCCGCAGGGCTGGCGATGTGGCTGCTCGGCGCAAGGCCACAGGCAGCCCTGCAATCGGACGCACGCACACCGCTGATTCTGCTCGGCATCCTTCTGCCAGCCATTTTCGTCATGCTCGCCCGCTCGGTGAGAAGCGCCGGCATCGTCCGCACCGACGTGGCCCAGCGGCTCTCCCTGTTCCTCTCTCTGGCGGCCGCCTTCCTGCTGTTCGGCGAAGCGCTGGTGCCGCTGAAGATCCTCGGCATCGTTCTCGCCCTGGTCGCCGTCGCCTGCATCCTCTGGCGCAAGGAACGCGTCGAACGCGCAGGCTGGCTCGCCCCACTGGCGGTCTTCGCCGGCTTCGGTGCCATCGATATCTGCTTCAAGCTGGTCGCCCAGGCGCACGCACCCTTCCCCAGCGCCCTGCTCGCTTCGTTCCTCATCGCGCTGGTGCTGTGCTGGATCGCCGTGTTCGTGCGTGCGATCACGGGCCAGGCGGCATTGTCGCTGCGCAGTATCGGTTTCGGCGTCGTGCTCGGCGCGGCCAACTTCGCCAACATCCTGTTCTACATTCGCGGCCATCAGGCGCTGCCGAACGACCCTTCGCTGGTGTTCGCTTCGATGAACCTCGGTGTCGTGCTGCTTGGCGCGCTCGTGGGCGCGCTGGCATTCCGCGAGAAGCTGTCCTGGCTCAACTGGCTCGGGTTGGCCGTCGCGGTCGCCGCCATCGGCGTCATGACGGTCGCCTGATCGCGTCCAGGCAACACATCGTCGACGGTCAGGGGTGCATCGCCCGCAAGCAATTGTTTCGCCTCGCCATAGTCCGCGACCGCAGGCGGCGAACCACGTAGTGGCAGGCCGGCCGTTTCGCGCACGAAAAGCATCGTGACGACGCCGACCATCGCGGCGCCCATGAGGTAGTACGCCGGGACCAGGGGATCGCCGGTACGTTCGACCAGCCACGCGGTGACCAGGGGCGTCGTGCCACCGAACAGCGACACCGACACATTGAATGCAATCGACAGCGCGCTGTAACGCACCGGCGTGTAGAACAGCGCAGGCAGGGTCGAAGGCATCGTGCTGGTGAAGCACGTCAAGGCTACGCCGAGGCCCATCAGTCCCGCGAAGATCAGCAGGTCGTTGCCGGTTCCGACCAGCATCACGCAGGGAATCGCCAGCAGGAACATCGCAACGCAAGCGCCGATGACCATGGGCCGGCGCCCCAGCCTGTCGCTGAAGAAACCACCGACGATGTTCAGCGGCATCATCACCAGCATCACGATGAGGATAAGCAGCAACCCCTTCGCCTCGCTGTAGCCCAGTGTCACCGTCAGGTAGCTCGGCATGTACGTAAGCAGCATGTAGTCGGTTACGTTGAACACGAGGACGAGACCGATGCATTTCAGCAGCTGTGGTCCATGCACCGCCACCAACTCCCTGACACCGACGCGCGGCGTGTCGCCCGTGGCCTCCATCGCCTCGGCATGCGCCCTGAATGCAGGGGTCTCTTCCAGCTTCATGCGCATGTAGAGGCCGAGCAGGCCGAGTGGCCCGGCGATCAGGAAGGGCACGCGCCAGCCCCAGTCGAGCATCTGTGTCGCAGTGAGCAAGGACGTCAGCGCCGTGACCGCACCGGCACCGGCGATGTAACCACCCAGCGTGCCGAACTCGAGCCAGCTACCCATCTGGCCACGTCGTGCATCGGTCGAATACTCGGCGATGAAGGTTGCCGCGCCGCCGTATTCGCCACCGGTCGAGAAGCCCTGGATCAGGCGTGCAAGCAACAACATCACCGGGGCCCATAGGCCGATCCGCTCATAGCTGGGAATGAGGCCGATGGCGAACGTGCCCAGTGCCATCATGATCATCGTCGCCGCGAGTACGCGCTGACGGCCGAAGCGGTCACCGAGCGGCCCGAAGACGAGTCCGCCAACGGGACGCACGAGGAACGCGACAGTGAACGTGGCGAAGGTTGCGATCACCTGTGCCGTCGGGCTGCCGCCGGGGAAAAACACATGGCCGAGCGTCACGGCGAGGTAGCCATATACGCCGAAGTCGAACCATTCCATCGCGTTGCCCAGCGCCGCCGCGCCAACGGCACGTTTGAGCATGGCTTCATCGACGATGGTGAGGTCATCGGGCTGGAGGTGTTGGCGGCGACGGTTGAACCAACCGAAATGGGCATCGTGCCCGGCGTTGTCGTGCATGGATCGTGCTCCTGTCGCACAGGCGGACACACGCGCACGAAGCCGGTGTCGACCGCCCAGGGGAAAAGGTGCGCAACGCATGAAAGCGGCGCTCGAACGGTCCGTTGAAGGGACTCGTGGGGTTGCCGGCAAGATGCATCGAAGCACGACGCGGCGCGGACAACCCAACGAGAATATAACGATCGACGTTAAGAGCCTGTGGTCAGGCTCACAACCGCCGCGGCGCCGTCGATCCACGTACGACGAGATCGGGGCTGAAGCCCTCGTTCTCGATGATGTGCTCGTCACCATCGCGCTCGAGTTCGGCGATGAGCCGCTGCGCCGCGTGACGGCCGATCTCCTCGGTGTTCTGCCGCGCGGTGGTCAGCGCCGGCCACGACTGCTTCGAGAACGGGCTGTCCTCGAAGCCGGCGATCGAGAGCTCCCAGGGCACATCGACGCCGCCGGAGCGCGCCGCGGCGAGCACACCGGCGGCGATCTCATCGTTGGAGCCGAAGATCGCGGTCGGCGGTTCCTTCAGCGCGAGCAACTTGCGCGCACCGCGGAAACCATCGTCGAACGAGTAATCGCCCTCGACCACGAGCTTCTTGTCGACCGGCAGGCCGTACTCACGGAGTGCGTCTTCGTAGCCCTGGTAGCGCTCGGGGCTGGAACGATGTTCCTTGCCGCCCCAGAGGAAACCGATGCGATGGTGGCCGAGCTGGATCAGGTGCTCGGTGATCGCATAGGCGGCGTCGCGGTCGTCGACGAAGACGCAAGGCCAGCCGTCCTTCGGATCCTGGCGGGCGGAGATGATCCGCACGAAGGGGATCTTGTGCTCGGTCAGGGTCGCCAGCAGCCGTGGTTGCTCGGACATCGGCGGGGCGAGCACGAGCCCGGCCAGGCGGTTGCGTCGCACCAGGTCGCACAGTTGCTCGGCCAGCTTGGGCGCAGACGAGTCGCAGGGGTGGATCTGCAGGCCGAAACCGCGCTCCCGGCACACCGACAGCACGCCGTTCTGCATCGCGATGACGTAGTGGGCGTTCGGGTTGTCGTAGACCAGGCCCAGCGCGTAAGTCCGGGCGCTGCGCAGGCTTCGCGCCGCCTGGTCCGGCTGGTAGTCGAGGGCATCGATGGCGCGCTGCACCTTGTCACGGGTACGCGCGTGAACGGACGGCTCGTGGTTGATGACGCGGGAGACGGTCTTGAGCGACACGCCGGCCCGCTCGGCCACGTCCTTGATGGTAGGGCTACGCAATCTCGGACCCTCAATAGCAAGACGGCCATCCTAGCGGATGGCCGTTACGTAGCGAAGGCGGACGTCAGTCCTTGATGTGCTGACCGACCCGGTGGCCGGCCGCGCCGTAGTACAGGATGTACAGGTAGCAGGGGACCATCAGGCAGAGGAACACGGCCTGGAAGTCGTGGCTCTGCTTCAGGTGGGCGAAGGCCACCGGGATGATCGCGCCGCCGGCAATGCCCATGATCAGGAAGGCCGAGCCGAACTCGGTCAGGGCGCCGAGGCCCTTGATCGCCAGCGGGAAGATCGCCGGCCACATCATGGCGTTGGCGAAGCCCAGCGCGGCGACGAAACCGACCGCGGTATACCCGGTGGTCAGGTAGGTGCCGATCGAGAAGATCACGCCGAGGATGGCCGATAGCGCGAGGTACTTCTGCTGCGAGACGAACTTCGGAATCAGCAGCAGGCCGGCGATGTAGCCCAGCAACATGGCGAACAGCGTGTACGAGGTGAAGTGCTTGGTGTCCTCCGGCGTCATGCCGAAGCCCTGGCCGTAGGTGCCGATGGCGTCACCGGCCATCACTTCCACGCCGACGTAGACGAACAGGCAGAGCACACCGAGCCACAGGTGCGGAAAGCTGAAGATGCTGCCCTTCGCATGGCCGATCGCGCGCTCGGAATTGGCGCCGGAGGGCTTGATTTCAGGCAGCGACGAACGAACCACCCAGATAGCGAGGACGACCAGCAGGCCGGCCATCACCATGTACGGCATGTGCACCTTGGCGGCAAACGCGGCGAGCAGCGCGTCCTTCTCGCCCGGCGAGCCCGCGGCGGCGATCTGCTTGTCGAAGCTGCCGATATTGCTCATCACCACCGCACCGAAGACGAACGGCGCGAGCGCGCCGGCCACCTTGTTGCAGATGCCCATGAAGGCGATGCGCTGCGCGGCGCTGTCGATCGGGCCGAGGATGGAGATGTACGGATTGGAGGCCGTCTGCAGCAGCGAAAGGCCCGCACCGATGACGAACAGGCCGGTCAGCGCGCCCGGATACACGCGCATGGTGACGAACTGGCCGAACAGCACCGCGCCGATCGCCATGACGAACAGTCCGAGGCCCATGCCTTTCTTCATGCCGGTTTTCTTCAGGATGAAGGACGAGGGCAGGGCGAGGAAGAAATACGACAGGTAGAACGCCATCGGAACGAGGAAGGCACCCACGTCGTCCAGATTGAAGGCGAGCTTCACGAACGTGATCAGCGGGCCGTTGAGCCAGGTGACGAAGCCGAAGATGAAGAACAGGACACCGATGATGATCATCGGTACCAGGCTGGATTGCCGCGTCTGAGTGACGTCGACCGTCGTAGATGACATGGGTGCTTTCCCCTCGTGTTGTATTCGGTATCCGGACGGCGGCACCGCTGGATACGCCCCGATTTGTCGCCTTTATTGACTCGTGTGCGTAACGTTGTCAATTGGCCATTTACGCCGACCTCTCGAGGCCGTGCCGCTTTTTGACTTTCGATGTCGCGGCGCGTCAAACCCCTGATCGCTCGTGGTTTCCCCATGCCACAGGGCGCGCCACGCCGGGGCGGGAGGCAGAACGCGCGGCGTTGCAAACGTTTCCTGCTGCGGCGCGGGATGAAATGAAGGATGTCCTAGCCATTTGTCCTGTTGACAACGTTGTCATTCGCCTCACAGACTCCGCCTCAGTCAGGGGCGTGACCGTCATAAAGGGGCAGGGTGTGGGCGAATCGGCCAAACAGCGGGAAATCGTGCGTGCTTCGCGTTCCGCGGCGTTCATCGCCGCCGACGTGGGCGGAACGCATGCCCGTATCGGTCTGGTCCGTCGCGCCGCCGGCTCCACCGCGATCGACGTGCTGCGTTATGAACGCTATGCCTGCGCCGACTGGCCCAGCCTGACCGCCGTACTGCAGGATTTCGTTGGCCGGCTGGACGTACAGCAGCCCATCGAACACTGCGCCGTGGCCAGCGCGGGCTACGTGCTTGGCGACGCCATCGTCAACGAGAACCTGCCCTGGCCGGTCTCGATCGGTGACATCCGCGAGAGCCTCGGGCTGCTGGGCCTGGCCGTCGTCAACGACTTCGAAGCCGTCGCCTACGCTTGCCAGTTCCTCGAAAACCACCAGACCACCCCGATCATCGAGACCGCCGCCACGCCGGCCGTGGGTCCGATCCTCGTCATGGGGCCGGGCACGGGCCTGGGCTCCGCCGTGCTCCTTCCGGGAGCGCCGCACGCCACCGTGCTGCCGACCGAAGCCGGCCAGATTTCCCTCGCGCCCGGCAACGAGCGCGAGGTCGCGATCCTCGGCGAACTCGCTCGCGGTCGCGACTACGTTTCCTATGAGACCGCCCTCTCGGGCCCCGGTCTCGTCAACCTCTATGAAGCCATTTCGACGCTGCGCGGCACGCCCGCGACGCTGACCGAGCCCGCCGATGTCACGCGCGCCGCCCTCGACGGGAACGACCCCGCCGCGGTGGAAGCGCTGGATGTCTTCTGCGGCCTGCTCGGCAGTTTCGTCGGCGATCTCGCCCTTCTTTACGGCGCCCGTGGCGGCGTGTTCCTTGCGGGCGGCATCCTGCCCCAGGTTCGCGACCGCCTCCTCGCCAGCAGCTTCGCCACCAGGTTCTTCAACAAGGGCGTTATGCGCGCCTTTCTCCAGCAAGTACCGGTACGTCTGATGGACCACGGGCAGTTGGGTGTGATCGGTGCCGCCGGTCTCTACCTGCACGGTTCGAACGCTCACTGAAGAGCGGGAAAGGAACGCAGGCTCAGTACAACAACCGGGTCGAAAGACCCTTCGATAGCAACGAAGCATGACGCGGCCGCGAAACCCGTCATTGCTACATCCTCTGAGGGGAGGACACCATGTCGCATCGTAGAAACCTGCTGACGGCGAGCATCATCGCCGGACTCTGTTGTTTCACCAGCATCGCCGCCGCGCAAGACGCGACGCCGCCGCCGGACAAACCGCAGACCGCCCAGCAAAAAGCTGACGCCGCCAAGGCACAGCAGCTCGAGGGCATCACCGTCACCGGTATCCGCGCCAGTCTCGAGAAGTCTCTCGACACCAAGCGCAATGCCGACGCCATCGTCGAAGCGGTTACCGCGGAAGACATCGGCAAGTTCCCGAACACCAACGTCGCCGAAGCGATGACCCAGATCCCCGGTGTCACGATCGACCGTTCGTTCGGCCAGGGCGACCGCGTCTCGATCGACGGCACCGACCCCAGCCTCAACCTCACGTTCCTCAACGGCCAGCCGGTGTCGCAGACGCCGTGGCAGTACGGCGCGCAGCCGAACCGCGGCTTCGACTTCACCATGCTCGCCCCGGAGATCGTCGGCCGTCTGGAAGTCTACAAGTCGCCCGAAGCGCGTCTTACCGAGGGTAGCCTCGGCGGCACGATCCTCCTGCACACGCTGCAGCCGCTCGATCTGCCGGCCAACACCATCCGTGGCTCGTTCGGCCTGAACTACAACGACCAGGCCACACCGGGCGTGCGCCCGAACGGCTCGGCGCTGTACAGCTGGAAGAACGACTCCAACACCTTCGGCATCATCGGCTCGGTGCAGCACTACGAAGAGAAGATCGATCGCCAGGGCTTCGAGATCTTCAGCTACAGCCCGGTGTCCAAGTGGGCCTCGAGCCCGGCGGTCGCCGCCGGCATTGCCAACGGCACGCTGAACCCGAACGACAAGGTGCCCGACGAGATCAACTCGGCCTGGTTCCAGCAGAAGCGCAAGCGCGACACCGCCACGCTCGGCTTCCAGCTGCACCCGACCGACAACTGGGATATCGAGTCGAGCAACCTGTTCGTCCGCGAGAACTTCGATAACTGGAACCAGTCGCTGTATCCGTTCACCGGTGCGACGCCGGGTAACGTGACGAGCTTCGTCCCCGGTCCGAACGGCGTGATCCAGGGCGGCCATGTCTGCGGTAACGACTCGCCGAACTGCCCGGACATCGCGCAGGGCACCTTCGACAGCAATATCCGCAAGTCCGTCGTGCGCACGTTCGCTTACGACCTGAAGTCCACCTACCACGGCGATGGCTGGCAGCTCGGCGGCGCCGCCGGGTACAGCAAGGCGCACAACGACAACATCTCCCAGGCGGTGATGGAACCGGTGTACGCCGGTGGTTACACCTGGGACATCAACCGCGGCTTCAACTTCGACAGCCCGGCCGCGGCACGTAACCCGGCCAACTGGCACATGGGCGACGTTCCCGGTCTCGGCGGCTGGCCCGGCAACTACGGCGACTACTCCGCGGCTTCGCGTGATACCTACGCGCAGCTGGACTTCTCGAAGTACTTCGACTCGTTCTTCAACGAACTGGCCTTCGGCTATCGCTGGAACCGCCACGAGGAAGGCATGCAGGCGCATGTCTACGGCGGCAACGCGCCGACCAACCTCGCCGACCTCGGATTCGGTGGCTATACCAACACGCTCGACGCCTTCAACGCGCTGGACGGTTCGGCCAGCCATGTCATGCCGGACGAGAACGCGCAGTACAACTGGGTGCGTAACACCAACCAGGGCCACGAGGACGCCGGTACCTACCTCAACGGTACCTACCAGCTGATCGAGAAGACCAACGCGGCGTACGGGCAGGCCAACTTCGCCGGTGGCGGCTTCCACGGCAACATCGGCATCCGCTACGTGGACACTAAGACCGACGGCAGCGGCTTCAACTATAGCGGCACGCCTGTGCTTCCGGCACCGGCCGGTTCCTGGCAGACCTCGTCGCGCACGTCGAAGAACTGGCTGCCGAGCGTCAACGTGGCCTATGACGTCGCCGAAGACGTGGTGCTGCGTTTTGCCGCGGCGAAGGTGATCGCCCGTCCGCCGTACAACATGCAGGTGAACAACCTGTTCCTCAACGACTCGGTGCTGACCGGCTCGGGTGGCAACCCCAACCTGAAGCCGTACCAGTCGAAGAACTTCTCGCTCTCCGGCGAGTGGTACTTCGCGCCGCAGTCGTACGTGGCGGTCACCGGTTTCTACAAGAAGATCGACAACTACACCATCGTCGATTCCGCGCCCGAGCAGCAGTTCAACTCGGGTATCTTCAACGACCAGACGACCTTCGCGCGCCAGGTGGCACAGGGCCTGTGCACGCCGGATGGCTTCTGCACGTACAGCATCAGTCGTCCGCGTGACACGGGCGCCGGCAAGGTACGCGGCGGCAGCATCAGCTACCAGCAGGCGTTCTGGGATACCGGCTTCGGCGCGACCGCGAGCTTCACGTATGCCAAGGGCACGCTCGATTCCGGCGGCGCCCTGCCGTACAACTCGAAGACCTCGTACTCGATCAGCCCGTACTACGAGAACGGCCCGTTCAGCGCTCGCGTCACCTACAACTGGCGCAGCAAGTACCTCGCCGGTGGTTACATCGCCGGTGCGCCGCCGGCCACCACGGGCGAGTACGGCGACCTCGGTGCCACGCTGGGCTGGAAGCTCAACAAGCAGGTGTCGTTCACCCTCTCCGGCATGAACCTGACCAACGAGGAATACAAGCAGTACCTCGCCGTCGAATCGCTGCCGGTCGCGAAGTACACCACGGGCCGCCGTTACATGGCCGCGGTGCATTTCGACCTCTGATAAAGCGTCATGGATCAGCGGCCAAGGACGGCCGCAAACCCCTCGAAGCTTCATTCCCCACGGGCCCGACTACCCATTATCGGGCCCGCTTTTTTCTGTGCGTTTCCGGCACAATCGGGCGATTGCCTGAATCCGTAGGAGCTATCGATGCGCCGAACCCTCTTCCTCGCCCTGGCCTTCGGCCTTACCGCTTGCGCCAGCCAGCCGAGGCACGAAGCCGGCCCCGTCGATAGCACGCCGCTCTCGCTGATTCCGCAGCCGGCATCGCTGCAACGCCTGCCGGGCCATTTCCGTCTGGACGCCTCGACCACGCTTGTCGTGGCACCGGGCAACATCGCCGCAAAGAAGGTCGCCACTCAGCTGCAGGGCTGGATTCGCCAGGCGCATGGCATGAACCTCGCCATCGTCGAGGGCAAGCCGCGCAACGGCGCGATCGTGCTGCTCACCGATACGAACACCAAGGGCCGCGAAGCCTACACGCTGGATGTCGACGCCAATGGCGTGCGCATCGCCGCCAACGACGAGACCGGCTTGTTCTACGGCGCGGTGACTTATTGGCAGCTATCGACCGATCCGGCCTCGCAGGCTGGCGTGCCCGCCGTGCACATCGTCGACGCACCCCGTTTCGCCTGGCGCGGCCTGATGCTCGACTCCGCCCGCCATTTCCAGTCGGTCTCCGAGATCGAGCACCTGCTCGACCAGATGGCCCTGCACAAGCTCAACACCTTCCACTGGCATCTCACCGACGACCAGGGCTGGCGCCTGCAGATCCTGAAGTATCCGAAGCTGACCGAGGTCGGTGCCTGCCGCAAGCCGGTGGGTCCCGACGTCGCACTGACCGGCGATCCGGAACGTCCGTACTGCGGCTTCTATACGCAGGACGAAGCGAAGCAGATCGTCGCCTATGCCGCCGAGCGGCATATCACCGTCGTGCCCGAGATCGAAATGCCCGGCCACGCCCAGGCCGCGGTCGCGGCCTACCCGCAGTTCGGCGCCGGCGGCAAGAAGCTCGGCGTCTCCACGGACTGGGGCGTCAACACGGCGCTGTTCAACGTGGACGATGGCACCTTCACCTTCCTGCAGGACGTGCTCGACGAAGTGATGGCGATCTTCCCGTCGACTTACATCCATGTCGGTGGCGATGAGGCGGCCAAGGACGAGTGGGAGCATTCCAAACTCGTCCAGGCGAAGATGAAGTCGCTCGGCATCGACAACGAGGAAAAGCTGCAGGGCTGGTTCGTCGAGCGTATCGGCGGCTACCTCGACCGGCACGGGCGTCGCCTGATCGGCTGGGACGAGATTCTCGACGGCAAGGTGCCGGCCAGCGCGACGGTGATGTCCTGGCGCGGCACCAAGGGCGCGATCAAGGCCGCCAACGCCGGACACGACGTGGTGATGGCACCGTCGCCGACCCTCTACCTGGATCGCCTGCAGTCCACCTTGCCGGACGAGCAACCCGGCAGCCCCCAGGTGCAGACGCTGAAAGACGTTTACGATTTCGACCCCGTGCCGGCGGATATCGCCGCCGACAAGGCCAGCCATGTGCTCGGTGCGCAGGTCACGGTGTTCGCCGAGTACCTGCCCAACTGGTATCGCACGCAGCACGCGGTCTTCCCGCGCATCGCGGCGCTGGCCGAGCGCACCTGGTCGCCGAAGGCCGACTGGAACGGCTTCGTCGCCCGCCTGCCGGCGGAAATGTCGCGGTACCGCGCCGCAGGTATCGTGCCTGCCGATGGCGCGTACGCGGTGGCCATCGCCGCGAGTCCCACGGATAACGACAAGGCGAAGATCGCGCTCTCCAACCAGACCGGCTTCGGCACCATCCGTTACACCACGGATGGCTCCGCGCCGACGGCGCAGTCGACGGCGTATATCGCGCCCTTCGACGTGCCCTTGCCGACGACGGTCCGCGCCAACACCTTCGACAACAGCTTCGCCCTCGCCGGCCCGCGCGACGAAGCCATCGATGCCAAGTCGCTCCTGCATCGCAGCAGCGATCAGCTCGACACTTGTGCCAACAAGCTCGTGTTGCGTATCGAATCGCCGAACGCGGTGAACGGTGCGCGCCCGGTGTACAAGGTCGACATCATGGACACCTGCTGGGTGTGGAAGGGCGTGAAGCTCGACGGCCGCTACGGCGTGGACATCACCGTCGATCGCCTGCCGTTCAACTATGCGCTGTGGAAGGACGCGGCGGGCATCGTCTCGCGCAAGGCACGGTCGCGCGCCGGCGAACTGGAAATCCACCAGGACTCGTGCGACGGCCCGAAGATATCGACCATCGCACTGGACAAGGCGAAGGACGGGCGTGCGACCTTGCAGGGGATCCTGCCGAAGCGCGAGGGCGTGCACGACCTATGCTTCGTGATCACCGGCAAGCCGGGCCCGAAGATCTGGGTCATCGGGGATGTGCAGCTTCGTTAGAAGCATCGCCGCTGAAGCGGCTCCCACACGGGCGTTACCGATGAAGCGGCTTCCGCACGGGCATCGCCGCTGAAGCGGCTCCCACACGGGCATTCCCGATGAAGCGGCTTCCTGGCTTTATGTGGGAGCCGATTCATCGGCGACGCTCTCGCGTCAGAACGACATCGCCGTCGGGAATGTCGCATGCCTCTGCAATGCCGAGCGCGCTTCGCGCTCGTCGGCGCTCTCCAAGGGCATCAGCGTGACGAACTTGCCCGCGATCATCGCCGCCAACGGCATGCCGTCGCGGATGGCGATACGCGTGCCCAGCACCGCAGGTACCTTCGCCGCGCCCGCGACGATGCTGCCGATCAGGTTGAGCGGATCGGTACCGGCGATACAGACGATTTCCCCGTCGTGCGCGCGATGACGAATCTGCCGTAGCGCCGGCAGCGCTTCCGGCAAGGCGAACTGTTCGCCGACCAGTCCGTCGACGAATCGGCCGCCGCGGATTTCACCGCGGGCCTCCAGACGATGGAACACGCGTCGCAGGTCGCGCCAGGCCGGCAGCCACGCCGCTTCGCGCTCGAGGATGCGCCAGCTGACCACGCCATAGCGACGCAGCAGCGTGCGCGCCATATGCTCGAGTCCATCGGCGTCGTTACGCGCCTCGGCCGGACGACGCGCGAGCGACCAGCGTCCCGCGTCCTCGATGCCGCTCAGCATGTGCCGGCGCGTGCGGCGGTGACGACTCCCATGGCGCTTGGAGGCGGGCAACAACAATGCACGCAGTCCGGCGAAGCTGTCCGCGGTCACGCGGCCGGCGGCCACCAGCTCGCCCAGCGCGTCTTCCAGTTCCGTACGCAGCAGTCGCGTCGTCGTCGCCAGTTCGTCGAAGAACAATGCGCCCTCGTCACGCAAGGCGTCCGCGACCGCCTGCGCCCGCGAAGACAACGGTAGCTCCTCGGCGATCGGCGGCGCCGCCGCCGACCAGATCGGCAGTTGGCGACGCGGCAGAAGCACGATCGGGGTGGAACGAACCGGACCCCCGCTACCGGTCCCCAGGCGCAGTCGGCTCCATACCACGCGTCCCGCCCGGCACAGATCGTCGAGCCAGCCGATGCTGTAGTCGCTCACGCGGGCCGGAAGGAGTTCCGACTCCCAACCACCCGCCGCGGCCTCGAACCCTTCGAGTTGCGCGATCACCCCAGCCAGCGCATCGGGACCGGCGACCTGGGTCGCGCGGGTCACATGCTGCCAGTCGAGCAGGAAGCGCATGAAGTCGCGTGGCGCGACCGGCTCGATCTCGCGACGCAGGCGGCCGATCGTATAACGGTGGATGCGAGCGAGAAGATGACGCTCGCACCACTCCGTCTCGGTAGCGCCCGGCGAGAACGGCCCGCGCATGACATAGCCCTCGGTTTCGAGCGCGGTCAGTGCGAGCTCGAGTGCGCTGGTGTCGACGCCAAGGGATGCGGCGAGCACGCCGGCCGGCACTGGACCCAGACCACCCAGGCGACCGCGAACGATATCGATCAGGGCGGATTCCGGCGTCCAGGCCTGTGCTTCGAACTCCGCCGGGGCGGCGATCGCGGGCGAAAGCGTCGCGTCGGGATGGATGGCGCGCCATGCAGGCAGGCGCTCGGCAGCGACCCAGAGCGATACCCCACCGCGGCTCAGCGTCGTCGCTCGCGCGTCTTTCGACAGGGCACGTAGCAACACGGCCCAGGCCGGATGGTCCCGCACATCGTCGGCGGTGACGGCGCCGAGCAGCATCAGCGCTTCGTGCATCTCGTCGGCGCTGCGCGCCTCCGGCCATGCTTCCTCGCGTACGGAAGCGATCGCCTCGGCGTCGAGCCGGCCGAGATCGTCGGCGGTCTCCGCCTCGTTCCAGCGACGCGACTGCACGGCCTGGGTGCGGCGCTCTTCCAGCGGCGCGTCGTCGAGGAAGGCATACGGCGCGGCATTGAGGATCTCGGCGGCCAGCGGCGAAGGCGTGGCGAGATCGCGCGAGATCATGCGGATGGCGCCGGATTCCAGCCCGCGCAGGATGGCGAGCAGGCCTTCGCAGTCCATGGCTTCGTGCAGGCAGTCCTCGAGGGTCTGGTTGACCAGCGGGTGGTCGGGTACCTCGCGCTCGCCGACCAGGTTCTCGGCACAGGCGACCTGGTCCGGGAAGACGGTGGCGAGCAGGTCTTCACTCTTCATCCGCTGAAGCTGGGGCGCGACTTTCTTGCCCCCGGTGAAGCGTGGCAGCGCCAGCGCCGTCGTCGCGTTCCAGCGCCAGCGCACGCCGAACAGCGGCGCATCGAGCAAGGCCTGGATCAGCACGTGCTCGGCCGAGTTCGAATGCAGGTACCGCGCGACGTCGTCGAGCGGAAAGCTATGGCTGGTGGACAGCGACAGGACGATCGCGTCCTCGGTCGCCGCCGCCTGCAATTCGAAATTGAACTTGCGGCAGAAGCGCTTGCGCAGGGCGAGCCCCCAGGCGCGGTTGATCCGGCTGCCGAAGGGCGTGTGGATGATCAGCTGGGTGCCACCGGATTCGTCGAAGAAGCGTTCCATCACCAGGGTGTCGCGCGTAGGCAAGGCCCCGAGCGCCGCACGCGCGCGGAACAGGTAGTCGACGACCTGCTCGGCGGCGGCCCTGCCCAGGCTCAGTTCGGCGATCAACCAGTCCAGCGCCGCGTCGCGGCCGCCCTGGTCGAACTTCGCCGAGATCTCCGTACGCAGGCGCGAGACGCCGATGGAGAGTTCATCGGTGCGTCCGGGCGCTTCGCCGAGCCAGAACGGAATGTTGGGTGGCTGGCCCTGCGCGTCTTCCACACGCAGCCGGCCCATCTCCACACGCATGATGCGGTAGGAGCGGTTGCCGAGCTGGAACACGTCGCCGGCGAGACTCTCCACGGCGAAGTCTTCGTTCACCGTACCGACCGCGATGGCCTGCGGTTCGAGCAAGACGTTGTAGTCGCCCGTTTCGGGAATCGTGCCGCCCGAGGTGACGGCCGTGAGTTTCGCGCCGCGCCGTTCGCGCAGGCGCTTGTTCACCGCGTCGCGGTGGATGTACGCGCCGCGCGGACCGACCCGCGTGGTGAAGCCTTCGGCCAGCATGCGCACGGTTTCGTCGAAGGTCTCACGCTTGAGCGCGTTGAACGGATACGCGCGTCGTACCAGATCGAACAGGGCGTCCTCGTCCCATTCCTGGCAGGCCACTTCGGCCACGATCTGCTGGGCGAGCACGTCGAGCGGCTGGTGCGGCATCACCAGTGCGTCGAGCTCGCCACGGCGCACGCAGTCGAGCAAGGCGGCGCACTCGACGAGGTCGTCGCGCGAGGTCGGGAACAGACGGGCTTTCGGCGTGCCGCCCACGGCGTGACCCGCGCGGCCGGCGCGTTGCAGGAAGGCCGCGATCGAGCGTGGCGAGGCAATCTGGCAGACCAGGTCGATGTCGCCGATGTCGATGCCGAGTTCGAGCGAGGCCGTCGCGACCAGCGCGCGCAGCTCGCCCTTCTTCAGGCGCTGCTCCGCGTCCAGTCGCTGCTCGCGCGACAGGCTGCCGTGATGGGCGGTGACGGCTTCGCGTCCGAGCCGCTCGGAAAGGTGCCGCGCCACGCGCTCGGCCATGCGCCGCGTGTTGACGAAGATCAGCGTGGTGCTGTGTTGTTCGACCAGGTTGGAGAGCCGGTTGTAGACCAGCTCCCACATGTCGTTGGACATCACCGCTTCCAGCGGCACCGGTGGCACTTCCAGCGCTAGATCGCGCTTGCGCGTATGGCCGATGTCGACGATGGCGCAGTCTTCCTTCGCGTTGCCGATGAGGAAGGCGGCTACCTTCTCGATCGGCTTCTGCGTGGCGGAAAGCCCGATACGGGTGATGCGGCGCTGCGCCAGCGATTCCAGTCGCTCCAGCGACAGGGCGAGATGGCTGCCGCGCTTGCTCGATGCCACGGCATGGATTTCGTCCACGATCACCTCGCGCACGTTGGCCAGCATGGCGCGACCGGAGACGGAACCGAGCAGCACGTAGAGCGACTCCGGGGTCGTCACCAGGATGTGTGGCGGGCGCTTCTTCATGCGCTCGCGATCGGACGACGGGGTATCGCCCGTACGCACGGCCGTACGTATCTCGATATCGGGCAAACCCTGTTCGCGCAGTTGCTCGCGGATGCCGGCCAGCGGCGCCTCGAGGTTGATGCGGATGTCGTTGGAAAGGGCCTTCAGGGGCGACACGTAGAGGATCGTCGTGCGATCCGGCAGGCCGCCGTCGCGCACACCTTCGCGTACCAGCATGTCGATGGCCGACAGGAAGGCGGTGAGGGTCTTGCCCGAACCGGTCGGTGCGGCGACGAGGGTATGTCGTCCGGAGCGGATCGCCGGCCAGGCAGCCATCTGCGCGGCCGTGGGTTGCGGAAACGTGTTTCCGAACCAGGCAGCCACGGCGGGATGGAAGGCGTCTAGCGTCATCGACTTTTGTGAATTCATTGAATCACTTAAGTGGGGCCGAAACGGCCGTCGGTCAAGTTCGAGCCTACCCCGAAGCGGTCTCGCGGGTTGCGATAAAAGCGTTACTGAACGAACGTAGAGGTTTCCCCCGGATCGACTTCGCGACCATGACCGATACCGCCCGCCGCACCGCCCTCGCCTTCGCCATCACCGCCGGCCTCGCCGCCAGTGCCGGCGCGGCCACCCCGCCCGCCCGCCCCTGGATGGATCGCTCACTGTCGGCGGATCGCCGGGCCGAACTCGTGGTCGCGGCGATGACGGACGACGAGAAATTCCGCCTGATTCGTTCCGACTTCGGCCTGGCCAGCGACAAGCATGGCGTTCCCGAAGGCGCCGTGGGCGGTGCCGGCTATGTTCCCGCCCTGCCGCGCCTCGGCCTGCCCGCCATCAACGAGACGGATGCCGGACTGGGCGTGAACAAGCCCGGCATCGACGGCAAGGGCGCGATCTCGCTGCCCGCCGGCCTCGCCACCGCTGCCAGCTTCGATACCGCCGTCGCCCATGCCGGGGGCCGCATGATCGGCGGCGAGGCGCGCGGCAAGGGGTACGGCGTGCTGCTGTCCGGTGGCGTGAACCTGCTGCGCGATCCGCGCAACGGTCGCAACTTCGAATACGCCGGCGAGGATCCGATCCTGGCCGGCAGCATCGTCGGCGCCACGATCAAGGGCGTGCAGGAGCGAAAGATCGTCGCCACGGTGAAGCATTTCGCCATCAACGACCTCGAATCCGGCCGCAACACGCTCAGTGCGGATATCGATCCCGTCGCCTTGCGCGAATCCGACCTGCTCGCTTTCCAGCTCGCCATCGCCCACGGCGATCCCGGCTCGGTCATGTCCTCGTACAACCGTGTCAACGGCACCTTCGCCGGCGAACACGACTGGCTGCTCAACCAGGTGCTCAAGCAGGAATGGGGCTTCAAGGGCTTCGTCATGTCCGACTGGGGCGGCGCTCACAGTGGCGCCAAGGCGGCGCTGGCGGGACTGGACCAGGAGTCCGCGGGCGAGGTGTTCGATGCCGAGGTGTTCTTCGACAAGCCGCTGCGTGCCGCCGTCGCCTCGGGCGAGGTGCCGAAGGCGCGGCTGGACGACATGGCCCGGCGGATCATGCGCAGCCTCATTGCCCACGGGGTGATCGACGATCCCATTCCCACCAAGCCGACCACGCCCGTGCCGTACGACGCCGACCGCAAGGTCGCTCGCGACACGCTCGAGGCCGGCGCCGTCCTGTTGCGCAACCAGGCAGGCCTGCTGCCGCTGTCGCGCCAGGGCCAGTCGGTCGTGGTGATCGGCGCCCATGCGGACAAAGGCGTACTGGCCGGCGGCGGATCCTCGACGGTCACCGATGAGGGTGGCGATCCGGTGCCGGGGCTGCAGCCGACCGGCTGGCCGGGCCCGGTGCGTTACCACGCCTCCGCGCCACTCACCTTCATGCAGAAGCTCGGCGGCAAGGTCAGCTTCGATCCGGGTACCGACCCGGCCGCCGCGGCGAAGGCCGCCGCCGGCGCCGACGTGGCCGTGGTCTTCGTCACCCAGTGGGCCGCCGAGTCCTTCGACGTTCCCGACATGGCCCTCGCCGACGGCCAGGATGCGCTGGTCGCCGCGGTGGCGAAGGCCAACCCGAAAACCGTGGTCGTGCTGGAAACCAATGGCGCGGTGAAGATGCCCTGGCTCGACAGCGTCGGTGCCGTCCTGCAGGCCTGGTACCCGGGCTCGGGCGGTGGCGAAGGCATCGCCCGGCTGCTCTACGGCGAGACCGCGCCGTCGGGTCGCCTGCCGATGAGCTGGCCGAAAGACGAATCCCAGCTTCCCCGGCCGACGATCCAGGCGGCCGGCCTGTACTCGAAGGAGAAGCCGGCGGACAACGTCGACTACAACATCGAAGGCGCCGATGTCGGTTACCGCTGGTTCGAGAAGACCAAGCGCGAGCCGTTGTTCGCCTTCGGCTATGGCCTGACCTATACGAGCTTTGCCTACAGCGACTTCGCCGTGGACAAGGACGCCAAGGGCCGTCCGGTGGCCCATGTCACGGTGAAGAACACGGGCAAGACGAGCGGCGCCGACGTGCCCCAGGTGTATGTCACGGCGCCTGGCGCCGCGACGCGTCGCCTGGCCGGCTGGAGCAAGATTTCGCTCAAGCCTGGCGCGAGCCGCCGTGTCGATATTCCGCTGGAGCCGTTGGCGCTCGCCCGCTACGACGACACGGGCAAGCGCTGGCGCGTGGCTCCAGGCACCTACGCGGTGAAGCTGGGCCGATCGGCCACGGATATCGCCGCCGAAGTCACGGTAGCGGTTGGCGAAAGCTTTCCGCAGGTGAAGGCTCCCTGAGCCTGCACGACACCGCGACACGCGATCGCCACAATGCGCGCATGAACCTGCGCTCCGTATCGATCGTCGCCGCCCTCTTGTACCTGGGCTCCGCCCCGGCTTTCGCCGACCCGCCGGATTTCGACCGGCCCGGCGCGGGCTTCGCCACCAGCGTGCTCCCCGTGGGCACGCTGGCCCTCGAGCAGGGGTTGCCGACCTATGAGCGGCAGCGTCAGGACGGCCTGCTCGACAAGACGTATACCGCCGACAGCCTGATTCGCATCGGCCTGGGTGGGCCTGCCGAGCTGCAAGTCGGCGGGTCGGCGTGGAACCGGTTGGTGGAACGTGGGAGCGGCAGCCGGCGACAGGCAACGGGGCACGGCGACACCAGTGTCGGCCTGAAGATCGCTCCGGGCGGCTCCGGCGAGACCGGCACGTTCAGTTGGGCGGCACTGGGCCAGGTCTCGTTCGCCAACGGCGACCGTGATTTCGGCAATGGGGCCAAGCAGTACACCCTCGGCGTCACCGGCCAGTGGAAACCGACCGACACCTGGCAGGGCACGCTCTTCGCCAATGTCGACCGCCTGCGCGGCGGCAATACCTGGACCCTGGCACCGACCTTCGGCCGCACGTTGGGGGAGAACTGGATGGTTTACGTGGAGACGGATGCCATCCACGATGCCGGCGACGGCAACGAACTGCAGGCCGGCGGCGGTGTCGCCTACACCATCGGTGACCACGCCCAGCTCGATGCCTACGCCCTGCATCGTATCGGCGCGCATGGGCCTTCGGTGATCGCGGGCCTTGGTATTTCGGTGTTCTTCGGCAAGAAGGGCTAGCGCTTCGCCGATAAAAACATGGCCCTCGCGCTCACGCGGAGGGCCATGACGGACGTCCCTGGGTCCCGTGGCATGAGCCACACCAGAACGCGGCCCGGCGAAGCCGGCGCGACGTTATCTCCGATGAAGGGGGGATCGATCCTCTCGCTAGGGACGGACGGCATCCTGCCGTCGGATCGGTCATCGGGGATTCGGCGTCCCGTCCGGCTTTATGCCGGGCGGGACATAGGGCCTATCTTGCGTAGGTGCGCCGACGACGGATATAGGAGGAATCTGAAAAATGTCTGTTCGTTTCCGACATCGACGCGGAAACGCGCGCACTCATGCGCGAGCGTGGCGCTCCGGACGCGGTCGCACGCGATGCTCGCGCGCGTCGCGCGCGGGTGTCCCCAGCGTCGGCGCCGGCTTCGGCGCGGTCTCGGTCACGAGGACGCCACGGCTCGCGAGGCTACGCAGCCGCGCGCAATCGGAGGATCCGTAGTCACGTTTTCCGGGTTCGCGTTGCATCGATCCTCTCCTGCGGTCTTCCCGCCCGAGCGAGCAGCGTGATCCGGAAAAGAGAAAATTACGGTGGCGCGGCCGTGAACGTTTCGTGACACGTCTTCACAGGCCCGAAGGCCCGCGGGACGTTAAGGCGACGTCGAGACGGAGGGGGTGGTCGCCGGCATGCGCTGGATTAGTTCCGTGGCCAGCTGCTCGTAGTTCTCATCGAAATGGTGCGAGCCGGTTTTCCGGTACACGGTGACGAAAGACGGCAGCTTCGGATCGGTGCAGCCGCTGTCGTCGGCGTCTTCCGCGCCGTAGTAGCACGCCATCGGGGGCTTGCCGCCCAAGGCCAGGATCGGCGGTACCGCATCGGTATGAACCACGGGATTCACCCACTGCAACAGGTTGTGCGTGTGCGTCGTCCACCAGCCCTGCTGCATATAGCCCTCGAGTTCGATCTCGAAGTTCACATCGCGGCTGGCCGACAGCAGCACCAGCTGGGTCAGCTTCGCGCGGTTGTCCGGGCGCAGCTTGCCGACGATGGTCGGCAGCACGTCGGCACCGAACGAGTAGCCGATAAGCAGGACGCGCTTCTTGTTCCACTGGACGGTATAGCGGTCCAGCAGGCGGTCGAGATCGTGGGCCGACTCATCCGGCGAGCGATAACGCCAGAAATACTTGAAGGTGCTCACGCCGGCGACGGGAATGCCGCGCTGGGTGAACACCGCGCCGAGGCGCTGGTCGAGATCCCACCAGCCGCCGTCGCCGGAATAGATGACCACCAGCAGGTCTTCCTCGCCGGCGGGAGCGGCTTTCAGCGCCGGCAGTTCCACGGTGGACACCTCCATCGAGGCGTGGGTCCACGGATGCCAGGCGAGCAGGCCGAGAACGATCGCCGCGCCAACGGCGATGAGGATGTATCGCACGACTTTTCTCATCGACGCACCACACCGCCCAGGCCGCCCGAGATCAGGCTGGCGACGTTCGCGAGTGCCAGCGGCAGCGCGATGCCGCCGGCCACCGCGATGTAACGCGGCTCCCACTCGGGATCGAACTTGTCCTTGTAGCGGTGCAGCCCGCGGAAGTTGTAGAACCGCTCGCCGCGGCCGAACACCATGGCGCCGAAGCGACTCCACAGCGGTGCCGTGCGGCGGTTCTGCAGCCCCGAGAGCGGGGCCATGCCGAGATTGAACCAGCGATAGCCCTCGGCTTTCGCCCAGACCATCAATTCGATGAACAGGAAATCCATGATGCCGGAGGGTCCGTCGGGCAGGTGGCGCATCAGGTCGACGGACGCTTCTTCCTTGGTCGCCGTCACGAAAATATTGGCGAAGGCGACGGGCTCATCGCCCTGCCAGACCACCGCCATGGGCGTACGCGCGAGGTAGCGCTCGTTGAACAGACCGAGCGAGAAACGCTTCTCTCGCACTTTCTTGTCGCGCATCCAGGCGTCGGAAATCACTTTCAGGCGCGGCAGTAGCGCGGGCACGTCTTCCACCGGCACGATTTCCATGCGCAGGCCGTCGCGGGCCAGCTTGTTCACCGTGCCGCGCAGGGTCTTCTTCGACTTGCCGTCGAGGTTGAAGGTCTCCAGGCGCACGCGCGCCTCTTCGCCGATCTTGAGCAGGCTCATGCCGACTTCGAGATACAGGTCGAGGTCTTCCGGACGCACCTGGTAGAACAGTGGCCAACCGCCAGCGTGTTCGCACTCTTCGCGGAAGCGCCAGACCAGTTCGCGGCGGGCGTCTTCGCTCTCGCCTACCGGATCGCCCATGGCCACCCAGCTGCGGCCTTCGATGTCGTACATGATGAAGGCGCGGTCGTCCGGCGCGAACATGAGCATCTTGTCGCCGACCAGGGCGAGATGGCCCTGGGCCGACGAAAAACCCTTCAGCAACGGCATCGCCCGGGCCAGGTCGGCGTCGCTCGGCAGCGCACGGCGGGTACGCGCCGGTCGGATGAGGTTGGCCAGCGCGAACAGCATCACCACCGCCGTGGCGCCCACCAGCGCGCGCAGCGCGCGCGGCGCGCCGCCGTGATGGAAGCTGAATTCCCACCAGAGGTTGTTGCTGTATTCGACATGCTTGAAGCTGAAGAACACCAGCCATGTGGCGCAGCCGAGCACGGCGGCGATGGCCGCCATCCAGCCCACCGAGAAGCTGGCGCGAAACAGCGAAGCACGCCGGTAGAAGTGACGATGCGCCGGGGCCAGCGCGAGGGCCAGCAGCGATAGCAGCGTGGCTTCCTCGTAGTCGATGCCCTTGAGCAGCGACAGGACGGCACCGACGATCAGCAGCACCAGGGTCACCACATAAGCGGCATCCAGGCGTCGCTGCAGTCCGCGGGCGAGGATCAGCAGGAGCATGCCGACCACGCTGGAGAGGAAATGCGAGACCTCGACCAGGGGCAGTGGCACGAAGCCGCGCAGGATCTCCATGCGTCCCGGGATGGCCAGGGTGGCGCCCGAGAAAAGCAGCACGGCACCGGCAATCAGGGTCAATCCGGCGAAGAACGGCGGCAGGAGGCTGCTGAACCATGGCGTGATCAGCGCCGTCTGACGCAGGCCGCGGATCTCCCGCCAGATCACCATGACCGTGGCCACGCCCAAAGGCAGGAGGTAATACACCAGGCGGAAGGCGGTCAGCGAGCCGAGGATCGGCGCTTCCAGACCGTGGTTGCCGGTGGCGCCGAAGCCGGCCAGCATGACCGCCTCGAACACGCCCAGGCCGCCGGGCACATGGCTGATCAGGCCGGCCATCTGGGCCAGCACGAAGATGGCCAGGAAATGGCCGAAGCCACCCACGATTTCCTGCGGCATCAGGACGTACAGCACCCCCGATGCAAGGCCCCAGTCCAGCGCGCCGATCAGGATCTGCCGTGCGGCGACCTGCGGCGTCGGTGTGTTGACCGCCCAGCGCCAGACGCGGATGGGGCGGCGCACGAGCACCGCAGCGGCAAACCAGGCCAGCGGCACCAGGACAAGCACGATCGCCAACGGGATGCGCAGGCCCGAAAACGGCACGTCCGGAGGAATCGGCACGATCAGGAGCGTGACGCCGGTCAGCGCGGCCAGTCCGAGCCAGAAGCTCAGCGTCGTATAGAGGACGACGCGGGCGACCTCGCCCGTAGTCAGCCCGGCCTGGACGTAGAAGCGATAGCGGATCGAACCCGAAACGAGCAGGGACATGCCCAGCGCGTTGGAGAACGCATAGCTTATGAAGGAGATGAAGGCGACGCGCTTCGGCGGCAGGCGACGCCCGATACTGGCCAGGCCGAACCAGTCGTACAGCGTCATCACGGCGAAACCGGCACCGGTAAGCAGGATGGCCAGCGCGATATCGGCATTGGGCAGGCCGTGCACGTAGGCGCCGATCTGGCGATATGTGACCTCGGTGGCCATGGCGTGCAACGCCCACAGCGCCAGGCACAGCAGCAGGAGGGACAGCAGGGGGCCGCCTGCTCGACGCAGCAGAGTCGCGTATAGCGCGGGCTTCGTCAGGGGCGCATCGTTCACTGGCAGCTCCGCCCTCGTCTCATGCTCCACTGCTTCCGCGGCTCCGTCGTTTCTCGTAAGGTCGTGTAGGGTGCCACATAGCGCGGGCAGGCGGCAGGTCGTGGCGCCGCAGCGTTCATCCTTTCGCGGTGCTAGGGCAAAAGCTTACGATAAGCCCCGGGAAAGCTTTTTGTAAGCGATCCTATCTAACCTCGAAGCAACATCCTGCCCGCCCTTCGGCCGGCGACCTTCGGTGAGGCATCATGCGTTCTGCTCCTTCGGCCCCGGGCCCTTTGCGCCAGCGGTTCCGACCGCTCCTGTGGTTCGGTGTCCTGTTCGTCGGCGTGGCCTTCCTGGTCCGCCTTATCCTGTTGATCAAGACCGGCCACGACGTCCCGCGCGAGCCAGGCAGCTGGCTCTACCTGTTCGCCGTGGGCCTGGGCTACGACCTGGTCACCTTCCTCTATTTCGGCTGGCCGATGCTGCTGGTGCTCTGGCTGCTGCCGCGCCGGACCTACCTGTCGACCCTGGGCCACCGGATCTTCATCGGCTTCTGCTTCGTGCTGGCCTTCGCCGTGCTGTACCTGGGCGCCGCCGAGCTGGTGTTCTGGGGCGAGTTCAGCGCCCGCTTCAACTTCATCGCCGTGGACTACCTGGTCTACACGCACGAGGTGGTCGGCAACATCCAGGAGTCGTACCCCATCGTCACCTGGTCGCTGCTCTTGCTGCTGGCGACGGTACTGGTCATCTTCTTCAGCCGCCGCACGCTGAAGGCGCAGGACGAGGGCTCGCGTTTCGCCGGCCGCTCCGCCGTGGTCGGTGTCTGGCTGGTGCTGACTGTCGCGGTGAGCTTCGCCTTCGACGGCTCGATGAAGGATCGCTCGGCCAATAACTACGTCAACGAACTGGCCGGCAACGGCATCTACCAGTTCTTCGCCGCGTTCCGGAACAACGAACTGGACTACGCGAAGTACTACCCGACGATTCCCGACGACCAGGCCTTCGCCAACCTGCGGGAACTGGTGAAGACGCCCAATGCCACCTTCACCAGCGACGACCCGAAGGACATCACCCGCACGATCGCCGCGGACGGCCAGGAGAAGAAGCTCAACGTCGTGCTGATCAGCGTCGAGAGCCTCTCCGGCGACTACGTCGAGGGGTTGAACGTCAGCAAGCACCGCGGGCTGACGCCCAACCTCGACGCGCTGGCGGCGAAGAGCCTGTTCTTCACCCAGCTCTATGCCAATGGCACGCGAACCGTTCGTGGCCTCGAGGCGCTGGCGCTGTCGGTTCCGCCCACGCCGGGCGAGTCCATCGTCAAGCGTCCGGGCAACGAGAACCTCAATTCCCTGGCCGACGTGTTCAATGCGAAGGGCTACACCTCCGAGTTCGTCTACGGCGGGTACGGCTACTTCGACAACATGAATCACTTCTTCGGCAGCAACGGCTACACGGCGGTCGATCGCAACGTCATCGACAGCAAGGACATCCACGCCGAGAACGTCTGGGGCGTCGCCGACGAGGATCTGTTCACCCTCGTGATGAAGCGGATGGACGCGTCGTACGCGAAGGGCAAGCCGTATTTCGGCCATGTCATGACCACGTCGAACCATCGCCCGTACACCTTCCCCGAAGGTCGCGTGCAAGCCAAGCAGGGCGCTCGCGACTCCGCCGTGCGCTACACCGACTGGGCGCTCGCCGACTTCCTCAAGCGGGCATCCACCAAGCCCTGGTTCGACGATACCGTCTTCATCATCACCGCCGATCACTGCGCGGCGAGCGCGGGCAAGACCAGCCTGCCGGTGGACAAGTACCACATCCCGCTGTTCATCTATTCGCCCAAGCATGTCGCACCGGGTCGCGTGGATCGCCTGATGAGCCAGATCGACATCCCGCCTACGGTGCTCGGCATGTTGAACTTCAGCTACACCTCGCATTTCTACGGCTACGACCTGTTCAAGCTCGAGCCGGGACGCGAGCGCACGTTCCTCAGCACGTACCAGGAACTCGGCTACCTGCGCGGCGATCGCCTGACTTCGCTGATTCCGCGCGAGCCGGTGAAGGAGATGACGCCGGACCTGGCTTCGGGCGACGCGACGGTGGCCAAGGCCGATCCGGTGGATGCGAAGGATGCGATCACGTACTACCAGACCGCCGCGTATCTGTTTACCCATGGACTGATGACGAAGAAGGGCGCTGCGGCACCGCCCACGGCTCCCGCAGCACCGTAAGCCGTACTGTCCAGGTCTTGCGGGCGGGCTCCGTGTGGGAGCCGCTTCAGCGGCGATAGCCAGTCGAAGCAACCCATCGCCGGCATAGCCGGCGCCCACACAGAGCTCGTGGCCGGCTCCTACATGAAGCGCATGGCCGCCGTCTGCACCAGGCCTAACGCCCGGCAGCGGCGCGTTCGCGCACTTCCGCGAATGTCCAGTCGCGCAGCGGTTGGCCGTTCTCCCAGACGGTGACCATGGCTTCCTCCCAGCCCGGCTCAAGGTCGCCCGGTGCGAGCGATATCGCGTCGTCCGGCAAGGCCACGGTGCGATAGCTGCCGTACTCGCGATGGCGCACCAGCGTCATGCGACCGCGTTTGGACGTCTTGCCCTGGTCGGTGACGGGATCCTTCCAGACATCGCGCCACGTACCTTCGATGCGCACCGCCGAGCATTTGAGCGCGAACTTCTGCGTGTCCCGGGTAAGCTTCTGCAGCAGTGCGCCGCCCATGCCAAACGCGAGGTTGTCGGCCGAATAGCCGGCGCCGGTGATGCGTTCGAGGATGGCGCGGATGCTTTCGGGGTTCACGCCGTCGCCCTGGATGACGCGCACATGGTTGAGCACACGAAAGCCCTTGCCGTTCACCGTGCTGCCGAAAGCGTCGTTCAGCAAGCTCACGCAGCGATGCACGACCTCGACCGGGTCGCCGGAGTCGGGCCGTACGACGACGGTGGCACCCGATGCGATCACCTCGTCGCGCAACGTCTTGCCCCAGTGCTCGCTGATCGCGTGGTAGATGTCGTAGCTGTCCGAGACCACGGCAACGAGTGAGCCCGGCTTCGCGAAACGCCTGAGCATGTTCCGGTAGGCGTCGACTTCATGCTCGCGGCCCCAACTGGTGATCGTGCTGTGCTCGGCGGCAGGAATGGAATAGCCCGCCATGGGTTCCGCGTAGAAGGCACGCGCGGCCAGTACACCCGATACGGTGTCGGTGCCCATGAAGTTGACCAGATGCGCCATGCCGCCGAGCCCGGCGGACTCGGCGCTGGAGACCCCGCGCGCGCCGAAGTCATGCAACTTGAAGGGAATCTGTCCGGTGGGATCGTCGGAGGTCTTCGCCAGGTACTGCAGGATGGTCCGCCGTGCCTGCCAGCTGATCGTCGCCACGGTCACGGGGTACCACAGGCGCAACAGCAGTGTTTCCAGATAGGACGGCAACCAGAAAGCGTCCGGGTCGGTCGATTCGATCGTCACCAGCGCCTGGTGCGTGGGCACGACGGAGCCTTCGGGTACGGCGCGTATGCGCACGGGCAAGCGGCCGCCGTGGACATCCACGATGCGTCGCCAGCCGGATTCGTTGAAGGGTTCGCCATGAACGGCGAAGAAGTCGCGCGCCGCATCGACATGCGCGTGCGTTACGGCTTGGCCGAGGCGCGACTTGAGAACGGCCTGCAAGCCGAAGAACAGCGTGCTTTCGTACGTTCCTCCGCGTGATTCCACGTAGAAGAACGTGGCGTCGGTGCCCGGCGGATACTGCAGCCAGTGGCTGGCCTTGTAGCTGTCGGTGTCGAGGATGGGGTTGTCGAGGTAGGACATGCCGTGGGTCGTCATGACCCACAGCATACCCCTGGCGTCGCTTACGCCGCGCTATCGACCAGGACGAGTTCGGCATCGGCCGAGGCCGTGATGCGCAACGTGGTCTCGTCGCGGATCGCGGCGCCGTCGCCCTTGTTGAGCGTCTTGCCGTTGATCTGGATCGAGCCTTCCGCCGGCACCATGTAAGCGAAGCGACCCTCGCCCAGCGTGTACTCCACGGTCTGCCCGGCCTTCACGCTGGCGCCGAGGACGCGGGCGTCGGTGCGGATCGGCAGCGCGTCGCCGTCGCCGGCCATGCCGCTGGCCAGGGTGACGAACTGACCGGAGCGCTCGCCCTTCGGGAATGGGCGGGTGCCCCACGACGGCGCCTTGCGCTCGCCATCGGGAATGATCCAGATCTGGAAGATCCGGGTGGCCTCCGGCTCGGCGTTGTACTCGGCGTGACGGATGCCGGTGCCGGCACTCATCACCTGCACATCGCCCGCCTCGGTGCGGCCCTTGTTGCCCAGGCTGTCCTCGTGGGTGATCGCGCCTTCACGCACATAAGTGATGATCTCCATGTCCGAATGCGGGTGCGGCGGGAAGCCGGTGCCGGCGGCGATCGTGTCGTCGTTCCAGACGCGCAGCGCGCCCCAACCCATGCGCTTCGGGTCGTTGTAGGAGGCGAACGAAAAGTGATGCTTCGCATCGAGCCAACCGTGGTTGGCACCGCCAAGACTGTTGAAGCTGCGGACGTCGATCATGTCGTGCTCCCCCGGAATAACCGGACTGGATGGGTGAATGGGTGTATTTTCCTCCCCGCCCACGGCCTGCGGAGCATCGTTCCACCGAACGGATTGTTTCCCTGGAATCGCTTGTAAGGGTTGCAAAGCGCCCCCCGGCCGCCCATCTGGAACGAATTGGCGGTTCGCCCGCCTCCCCTTTCTAGAGGTGTCTGCGGATGATTCCGTTCTCGGTACTCGACCTGTCCCCGGTGGCGCGCGGCTCCAACCCCGGCGAATCGCTGCGTAACTCGCGCGATCTCGCCCAGCATGCCGAGGCCCTGGGCTTCCATCGATACTGGCTGGCCGAGCACCACAACATGACCGGCATCGCCAGCGCGGCGACCGCCGTGGTGATCGGCTTCATTGCCGAAGGCACCCGTACGATCCGCGTCGGCTCCGGCGGAATCATGTTGCCGAACCACGCGCCGCTGGTGATCGCCGAGCAGTTCGGCACGCTGGCATCGCTCTATCCGGGCCGTATCGACCTCGGCCTCGGCCGTGCGCCGGGCACCGACCAGGGCACCGCCCGCGCCTTGCGCCGGTCCATGGGCCCCAGCGACGACCGCTTCCCGGACGACGTCCAGGAACTCCAGCTCTTCCTCGGCCCGCAGCAGCCGGGCCAGACCGTGCGGGCGGTGCCGGGCATGGACACCAACGTGCCGCTGTGGCTGCTCGGCTCGAGCCTGTTCAGTGCGCAGCTCGCCGCGCACCTGGGCCTGCCGTTCGCCTTCGCTTCGCACTTCGCGCCGGACATGATGATGAAGGCGCTCGAGGTCTACCGGCACATGTTCCGTCCGTCGGATGTGCTCGACAAGCCCTACGCGATGCTTGGCATCAACGTGGTCGCGGCGGAGACCGACGAGGAAGCGCGCCGCCTGTTCACCTCGCAGCAGCAGGCTTTCTGGAACCTGCGCCGTGGTGCGCCGGGCCAGCTGCCGCCGCCGGTGAATTCGATGGATGGCGTGTGGACACCGATGGAAAAGGCGCAGGTGGATCACGCGCTGTCCTGCGCGGTGGTCGGCTCGCCGGATACCGTGCGCAATGGCCTGGCGGACTTCATCGAGCGTACCGGTGCCGACGAACTCATCATCACCGCGCAGATATTCGACCACGCGGCGCGCAAGGCGTCGTACTCGATCGTCGCTGCCCAGCACGCGAAGCTCGCCGAGCGTTCGGCGGCCTGATCGCGTGCGCATCGTCCTGGACACGAATGTCTGCCTGGACGCGTTCGTGTTCGACGATCCGCGTGCCGCGCCGCTGGTCGCGGCGCTCGCCGCCGGTAACGTCGAAGCGGTGACGAGGGCGGACTGTCGCGATGAATGGCTGGGTGTGCTGGCTTATCCCGCCCTGAAGCTGGATGAAGCGCGTCGCGCCGAAGCGGCGGCGCGCTTCGATCGATGCGTCACCTTGCTGGCGACCGCTCCCGACGCATCGTGCGTGGCGCTTCCCCGCTGCCGCGACCCGGACGACCAGAAATTCCTGGAACTCGCGGCGTCCGCCGGTGCCGCCATTCTCTTTTCGCGGGATGCGGAAGTGCTGCGTCTGGCCAGGCGAACCGTGCGCGATGGCCTGTTTGCCATCCTGCGACCCGAAGACTGGGTGTTTCGCGCAGAACCGATGTAATTCAGCCGGTTAGTCCTGCACGAGCCGTATTCGCCCCTCGAATGGCCGGCGCCGGATGTTCCTCCGCCATTTTGCGCCCGTAAAGTGGACCATGCAGGGGCCGATGGCCCGCTGTCTCGTCGCAGCATGCGCTGCGTACTCATCGTGGAAAAGGAGTTTCGGATGAAGAAGCACGCCATTTCAAACGACCTGCAGGGCAAGCTCGACGCGGCGATGGCGGAGCGTCGCGCCAACGTCGCCAACCCGGTGGCAACGCTGACCCCTTATATCTATGTCGACAGAACGGTCGATGCCGATCGGCTGCATAGGAACCTCATGGTGGAAGCGACGGATGCCGCGGGAGCGCCGGTGGGGGACGTGTTCATCGACTACAGGGTCATCGACAATAACGGGACGGGATCCACCTTCGTGCTCGACGGCAACCCGATCGGCAGCAGCCTGGGTATCACGGAGGGCGACGGCGGGTTTGCGATCGCCCAGGACTGGCTCCTTACGGGGAAGACACCAGGGCGCTTCATCGTCAGGGCGACGGCACCCGAAAGCGCCGATCCGGCGGTGGTTTTCGCCGAGTTCAGGATCACGATTTCGTCCCAGGTGCCAACCAGCTTCAGAATCGTCAGTCGCGGAAGTTCCTCCGCGCCCATCGGCGACATGGTGAAACCCGATGCGGTCGTCGAACTGCTGGACCAGGACGGCGAGCCGATCGAATTCGGCTCCATTCAAACCCAGATACACGACCCGAACGACACGGGATCGTTGTACTACTGGTCGAGCGGCGTCGTGAACTTCATCCAGACGAGCGTGGAACCTGGCGGTACCCCGCTGGTCGGTCTGCTGATTCCAGGCGAAGACAACCTGGGCAAAACGTTCTTCCTGCGGGTGAACCGGACCGGTCGTGAGCCGCACATCGATATTCCGTATGTCGGTGTCCAGACGGAATGACGCCCGTGCCGGTCCGCCAGCTATGGAACGGCCTTCAGTCCACCGGTACCAGCGCGATGAAGTTGCGCAGGCTGTAGTAGCGCTCGTGCTGGGGCCACTCCACCGAGGCGATGGCCTTGTGACCGGCCGCCCAGGGCTCGTTGTCGAGCAGCACTTCGACCTGGCTCTTGCCGTCGCCGACGTTGCCGTAGAACACGCGGATCCAGTGCACGTCGTTGGTCAGCGGTGCCGTGGAAATGGCGGCCTCGAGCGCGGAGAGGCCGTCTTCGGGAATCTCCATGGGTGCATCCTTCTCCCCGCGCAGGGTGAAGTCGCCGATGTAGGCGTTGAAGCGATGCACGCCGGCGGTGAGCTCGTGCACGGCTAGCTTGCTCTTGTTCACCGTATGCCAGCACGCGGCCAGCACCACGTGGAAATCGTTCCGCGCGAAGCTGTCCAGTGCATCGCGGCAACCGGCCTTGCCACTGCCGATACCGCCGAAGCTTTCCTCGATGGTGCGTTCCTCGTCGAGGACGATGTCCAGGTCCAGCCGGCCCATGGCGCCGTCCTTGCCTTCGTGCCAGATGCCACGCAGGGCCGGATAGTCGTCGCCCTCGGTCAGCAGCCAGTCTTCGTCGGGCTCGAGTTGCACGCCGTGCTCGGCGAAAAGGTCGATGAGGGTGTTCTGGATGAGACGGTCCATGGGTCGTCCGTTCGGGAAAGGGAGGGATTATGCGTTGTCCAGGAGCTTGTCGAGCGCCACGGCGGCCGACGGGTTGCGCTCCTTGGCCGCGGAGATGAAGTAGACGAAAACATCGCGCGGGGCGCCGTTCGCCAGCGCGTCGCCGACATGGGGCAGGTCGCGGGGATCGCCGCCCGCGGCCCACGTGGCCGCCTGTTTCGCCAGGACCTTCAGTTCTTTCGCGGGGTAGCCCTGCTTTTCCGCCGCCCGGCTGCGCATCAGGCGCGCATAGACGAAGGGACCGGTCAGGTCGGCGAAGGAGGGATGCTCGGGCGAGTCGGTGAAGACGGTCGCCACGCCGCGTTCCCGTGCCAGCGCGAGCCAGCGCTCGTCCATGAAGGTCTCGTTACGCACCTCGACCGCATGGCGGAGTGTCACGCCGCCGGCCTTTTCGGGAAGCAGGTCGAGAAAGGCCGCCATGTCGTCGGGGTCGAAGGCGCGGGTGGCGAGGCATTGCCAGAGGATCGGCCCGAGCCGGTCGCCCAGCGCGCTGGCCCCGTCGACGAAGCGTTCGATGCGATCGCCCGCGGTCGCCAGCTGTTTGGTCTGCACGATATGGCGCGGCGCTTTCACCGAAAAGACAAAGCCTTCCGGTGTTTCGGCAGCCCATTTCCGGTAGGTCGCCGCGTCCGGTGCGCGGTAATACGTGCCGTTGATCTCGATCGACCTGACCTGCCGGCTGGCATATTCCAGCTCGCGTTTCTGCACGAGGTCGTCCGGGTAGAACACGCCGCGCCACGGTGCGAACACCCAGCCGCCCATGCCCGTGCGAACGTGGCCGGGGGCCGAAGGCTTCTTGTCGGAGCGCTTGGTTGCCGTCATCGGTCGATGCTCGCAAGTTCATGGTGGAGGCGGTGTCGTTATACTCCGCCCATGCCGTCTATCCGCATCATGACCGTCGACGACCATCCTCTGCTACGTGAGGGCATCGCGGCAGTCATCGAAGGCCAGGACGAGCTTCAACTGGTCGCCGAAGCGAGCACGGGCGAAGAGGCGATCGAGCGTTACCGCGAACACCGCCCGGACCTCACCCTGATGGACCTGCAGATGCCGGGGATCGGTGGCATCGCGGCGATCGAAGCGATTCGTGCCGAGTTTCCGGATGCACGCATCCTCGTTCTCACGACCTACCGTGGTGACGTACAGGCGCTCCGGGCGTTCCGCGCGGGAGCGCAGGGCTACCTGCTCAAGAGCGAGCTGCGTAAGGAAATGCTCAGTACCATTCGACAAATCATGGACGGCAAGCGCCGCGTACCCGAGGAGATAGCGCACGAAATGGCAGGCCACGCGAACGACGACGAATTGACCCCCCGAGAGACCCAGGTACTCACCCGGGTCGCCATGGGCGAAGCCAACCGCGATGTCGCGGTTTCCTTGGGTATCGCCGAGGAGACCGTCAAGGCACACATGAAGAGCATCCTTGCCAAGCTCGCCGCGAACGATCGCACCCACGCGGTGGCGATCGCCCTGCGTCGCGGAATCATCGAGCCCTGAGCGGATCAGGCACGCGCGTGCGCGTGCCGCTTGCGATACTCCGCCGGGGTCACTCCGACCCGACGCACGAAGGCACGGCGCAGACCGTTGGCATCGGCGTAACCGCAGTGTGCAGCGACCCGCTTCGGCGTCTCGTGGCCTTCTTCCAGCAGACGGCGCGCGGCTTCCACGCGCATCGTCTCGACGAATTCCGCCGGCGTCATGCCGACCTCGTGGCGGAAGATGCGCGCGAAGTGGCGAGCACTCATGCCCACCCGTTCGGCCATGGCGGTGACGGAGTGCGCTTCGGCCGGATGGCTCGCCACGTAGCGCTGCAGCTCCTGCAACGCACCGCGGCCGGCAGGCGCGGCCTCGCCATGACGGCTGAACTGCAGTTGGCCGCCGGGACGCCGGTAGAAGACGACCAGCTCGGCAGCGACCGCCATGGCGATGTCGCGACCGAGGTCTTCCTCGACCAGGGCAATGGCCAGGTCCATGCCGGCGGTGACCCCCGCCGCGGTGCACACCGGACCATCGCGGACGACGAACGCGTCGGCTTCCACCTGTAGCGAAGGATGTCGCTCGGCGAGCAGGCCGGCGACTTTCCAGTGGGTGGTGACACGCCGGTCGTCGAGCAGGCCGGTCTGGGCGAAAAGCAGGGCGCCGCTGCAGATCGAGCCGTAGCGGCGCGACACCGCCGCGTGCCGACGCAGCCAGTCCAGCAGGCTGTAGTCGGTGGCTGCCGAGGACAGGTCGGGCGACCCGGCGACGAGCAGGGTATCGATGTGGTCGAAGCCCTCCAGGGTGCTGCGATCGGGCAGGAAACGCATGCCGGACGAAGCGGTGACGGCCAGCGGGGCGGTGCCCACGGTGAGTACCTGGTACACCTCACGCCGCGCCTGGCGATTGGCTTCGGCGAAGACGTCGGCCGGCCCGGAAACGTCGAGCATCTGCACGCCCGGCGGAGCGACGATCACGATCGTGAGGGAGGGCGGCGACTGCATGGCGCGCAACATGGCAGCATTTGCTACCTCGAGTCAAATCAAGACGCCCGACGGGAGGCGCCCAATAGGCTCACCCATCGCCTGAGAACCCCGCCATGTCCACCATCATCGCCGGCATCGCCATTCCCGACAGCGTTCTCGCCCGCGAGATCACCGAGCTGGTGCGCGACACCGAGTCCGACCTGCTTTACCACCATTCCCGTCGCGTCTTTCTCTTTGCCGCCCTGACCGGCAAGGCCAAGCAGCTGGCTTTCGATCCGGAGCTCCTCTACGCCGGCGCCATGTTCCACGACATGGGCCTGGTCCCGGCCTATTCGAGCAAGACCGAGCGCTTCGAAGTCGATGGCGCCAACGTGGCGCGCGACTTCCTGCGTGCCAGGGGCATCGACGAGGCCCAGATCGATATCGTCTGGGCGTCCATCGCGCTGCACACCACGCCTGGCGTGCCACAGCACATGAAGCCGGAAATCGCCCTGGTGACCGCAGGCGTCGAGATGGACGTGCTCGGCCTCGGCTTCGAGAACGTGGCAAGCGGCGACCGTGAGACGGTGGCGCAGATCCATCCTCGCGGCGGTCACTTCAAGGAAGGGATCATCGACGCCTTCTACAACGGCGTGCGCAACAAGCCGGAGACCACCTTCGGCAACGTCAAGGCCGACGTCATGGCGTACAAGCAGCCCGGCTTCCAGCGGACCGACTTCACCCGGTGCATCCTGCACAACGATTGGCCGTCGTAAGCATCCGTCAATTGATCTGAGAATCATTCGCAATTACGATGACGGCCTTTCGCTTCCCGCAAGGCCGTCTTCATGCCGCACCCGCGCCGTTTCCGTTCCGCGCTGAAAACGATGCACCTGTGGCTCGGCCTCAGCCTGGGCCTGGTGCTGGCACTGGTGAGCCTGACCGGCAGCATCTTGCTGTGGGAGGACCCGCTGTTCGCGGCCGGGCACCCCCAACTCGTCTCGCGGCCGCTCCCGGACCTAGCGACGCAAGGCCACTCGCTGGCGACCCTGCTCGCTTCGCCGGAAGGCAAGGGGCTGCGCGGGCTCTCGCTGCCCGACGAGGACCTGCCGGTGTGGGCAGCCCAGTCGCGCGGCGGTCGCAGCTACTTCGATGCGACCACGGGCGAGCTGCTCCTGCGGCGCGATAAGTCCAGCGACCCCATGCTCATGCTGATGGACTGGCATACCCACCTGCTCAGTGGCGAAGTGGGCGAGACCCTCCTCGGCGTGGTCGCCTGCACCGGGCTGTTCATGCTGTTCTCGGGCGTGTGGCTGTACTGGCCGGGGCGACGTCGCGCGCTGCAGCACCTCAAGCCGCATGCCAACCCGCCAGTGCTGCGTTGGGCGAGCTTGCATCGTTTCGTCGGTATCGTCGCCCTGCCCCTGCTTGTCGTCATGATCGGCACCGGCACCACCATGGCCTATCGCGGCGCCGTCCGTAACGGCCTGGCGTCGGCCTTCCACGAAGCGCCGCCCGCCCGGCCGCCGAAGCTGCCGCCCGCCCAGGCCGAGATCGACTGGCCGGCCGTCCTGGCGGCGGCCCAGGCCGCCGCTCCCGACGCCGAACTCACCCGCGTGATGCTGCCGCAGAAGGACAGCGGCACGCTCGTGCTGCGCATCCGCCGTCCCGGCGAATGGACCGAGGACGGACGCAGCTCCCTGTGGATGGACCCCGTCGCCGCCCGGGTGATCGGTGGCGACGACGCGACCCGGCTCGGCCCGGGCCTGCGCCTGGCCAATGCCCTGTTCCCGATCCATTCGGCGGCGGTCGGTGGCTTGCTCTGGCGCATCGTCGCCTGCGTTACCGGCGTGCTTCCGATGTTCCTGCTGGTGACCGGCTTCCTCTTCTGGCGCGCCCGCCAGCGTCGCCGCACACCCGCCTGACGCCCGCTGCGGGAGCAACTCCAGCGGCGATGCTCCCGCCCCCTGCGGCTCAGTGCCCCCCGCTCCCGCCCCCTGTGGGAGCCGCTTCAGCGGCGAACGCTCGCTTGCCACAACTTAGCCCCCTGCGCGGCACCCGCCCGCCCCACCCCCTCGCCTATCCTTCGCTCCGCCTTCCGATGGGAACACCGATATGCGCCGCCACCTGCTCGCCCTCGCCTGCTGCCTCGCCCTGCCCGCCTTCGCCACGACCCCGGCGCCGGTGGCGACAGGAGCCAACCCGACATGGACGCAGGCGGTCGCCCCGCACGTCATCTATGGCAACACCTACTACGTCGGCACCAAGGGCCTGGCGGCCGTCCTGATCACGTCGCCACAAGGCCATGTGCTGATCGACGCGCCTTACCCCTCGAATGCGAAGCTGATCGAGGCGAACATCCGCCAGCTCGGCTTCCGCGTCGAAGACATCAAGCTGATCCTCAACACGCACCCGCACCACGATCATGCGGGCGCGATCGCGCAGCTGGCCAAGGACAGCGGCGCGCCGGTACGCGCCACGGCGAAGGGCGCCGCGGCGATGCAGGTCGGCGGCAGGTATCCCGAGGACCCGCAGTACGACCCGAGCGAAAAGGCTTATCCGAAGGTGGATGCGAAGGGCGACATCGTCGAAGGCACGGTCGTCCGGGTTGGACCCGTGACGCTCACCGCGCATATCACGCCGGGTCACACGCCGGGCGGCACGGCCTGGACCTGGCAGTCGTGCGAAGGCACCTCATGCAAGAACATCGTCTTTGCCGACAGCCTGTATGCCTTCGCTTCGGACACCTATCGCTTCAGCGATCACCCGGCCTATGTCGCTGAATATCGCAAGACCTTCGACCGTGTCGCCGCGCTGCCGTGCGACGTGTTGATCACGCCGCATCCGGAACAGGGCGAAGGCAAGACCTGCAAGACCTATGCGGACGCCGGCCGCGAACGACTCGACGAGGTGCTCGCCAAGGAAGCCGCCCAATCGGCTCGGTAGAACCCGGCCGATCAGCGGCCCAACATCGCCGCTATGCGCGCGTCCTTCTCCGTCCACAGCTGGTTCACCCAGGTCTGGAAGCGTTCGCGATACACGGCATCGTTCTCATAGTCGCCGCGCATCGACGGATCGATGGCGAGGCGGCGCACGTGGATGCGGATCTCGCGAATGCGCCCGGCGATCAGGTCCATCATCGTGCCCGGCCCCGCCGGGTAGACGATGGTGACGTCGAGCATCTGCCGAATGGCGTCGCCCATGGCATCGATCACGAAGGCGACGCCGCCGGCCTTCGGGCGTAGCAGATGCGTGTACGGCGACTTCTGCGCGTCGTGCTTGGCCTTGGTGAAGCGCGTGCCCTCGGTGAAGTTCATCACCGAGACCGGCACGTGGCTGAACTTCTCGCAGGCGCGGCGGGTGGCTTCGCGATCCTTGCCGCGCAGTTCCGGCTTCGCTTCCAGTTCCTGCTTCGAATGACGCTTCATGAAGGGGAAGTCCAGTGCCCACCAGGCCGGTCCCAGCAAGGGCACCCAGATCAGCTGGCTCTTCAGGAAGAAGCGCATGAAAGGAATGCGCCGGTTGAAGATCTTCTGCAGCGCGGGGATATCCACCCAACTCTGGTGGTTGCATACCACGAGGTAGTTCTCGCGCATGTTCAAGCCGTCGAGGCCTTCGACCTGCCACTGCGTGCGCGTGAAGGCGCCGAACAACCAGGCGTTGATGCTCAGCCAGCTTTCGGCGATGTGCACCAGTACCGGGGCGAACGCCTTGCGCATCGAGCGTACGGGAATGATCAGGCGCACCACCGTCAGCAGCAGGAGCGGCAGCACATGCAGCACCGTGCTGGCCAAAAGCAGCAGGCAGGCAAGGGGGATACGTAGGAACCGGGGAAGCGAAACGAACATGGGGTCGTCACGAAAGGGTGAGGCGTAAGTTTACTTGGATCGCCTCGCTAGCGCCCCGCGAGGGCCTGGTCGACCATTGCGAGGTCCTGTTTCAGCGTGTCGATACCATCCCAGGGATCCTTCTTGAGACGCGCGAGCCGCTTCGGCACGCTGGTCAGGTCGAAGGCGTTGCCGGATCCGAGCTTGCCCAGTTCCTCCCATCGCAGTGGCACCGCGACCGGCGCGCCCGCACGCGATCGCAGCGAATAGGAGGCCACCGCGGTGGCGCCACGGCCGTTGCGCAGGTAGTCGATGTAGATCTTGCCGCGGCGGAAGCGCTTGCTGGCCGTGGCGACGAATTCCAGCGGATGCAGCTGTGCCAGGGTTTCGGCGAAGCCACGAGCGAAGCCCTTGACGGTGGCCCAGTCCGCGCCCGGGTTCAAGGGCACGACCACATGCAGGCCCTTGCCTCCGGTGGTGCGAACGAAGGAAACCAGCCCCAGTTGTTCGAGTAAACCCCGGACCATCCGCGCGGCGGCAATCACCCGGCGCCATTCGACGTCTTCGCCGGGATCGAGGTCGAAGACGACGCGGTCGGCGATATCGGGCGAATCGACGTGCGAACCCCAGGGGTGAAACTCCACGGCGCCGAACTGGATCAGCTCGATCACGCCGGCCTCGTTCTTCGGGTAGAGATACACCGCTTGCGCGCCGGTCTCTTCCTTGAGTCTGGCCGTGCCGACATGCTCGAGGCCGGCCATCACATGCTTCTGGAAGAAGCATGGGGAGCCGATGCCGCCGGGGCAGCGAATGGTCGAGGTAGGGCGATCGGCGATCTCCGGCAGGAGCCAGGGCATCACGGCCAGGTAGTAATCGACGACCTGCTGTTTGGTGATCCCGTCGTCGGGAAACACCACGCGGTCGGGGTGCGTGATCACGATCGCGGCGGCCGTGTCGCCTGGCTTCGTTGCCTTGGTCGTCGCGGTCGTCTTCGCCTTCGCCGGCGGGGCCCGGTCGGCGTCACGCAGATCCTTTGGTGCCTTGTCCACGCGCAGGGTCTTCAGGCTCGGTTGGCGCAGGAGCTGCTTGTTGCCGATGCCGCGGTAGTACACCTCGACGACCGCGGTCGGCGGTACCCACAGCGCGCCACGTAGTGTCGGATCGATCGCCTCGATGCGCACGGTGGGCTTTTTCGACCCGCCCTTCGCCAGGGTCTTGCCCAGGTCGCGGAGCATGTCATCGGTAAAGCCCGTACCGACACGCCCTGCGTAGGTCCATCCACCATCGGCGTCGGGTCGGGCCAGGAGCAAGGAGCCGAAGGTGAGCCGGGAGCCCTTGGCGGGCGTGTAACCGACCACGGCGAATTCGTCGCTTTCCAGGCGCTTGATCTTCAGCCAGTCGTCGTTGCGTCCACTGCGATAGCCGCCGTCGGCGCGCTTGGAAATGATCCCTTCGAGTTTCTGCGCCATCGCCATGGCGAACACCTCGTCGCCGTTGCCGAGGTGGTGGCCGCTGTACGAAAGCAGGTGAGGCGCGTGGGACAGCACGCGTTCGAGCAGTTGTTTTCGTGCGCTCAGGGCGACCTTGCCGAGGTCGTAACCCTGCAGATAGGGCATATCGAAAAGCATGTAGGCCAGTGGCGCCTGCAGCTCGCCAGCCAGGGTTCGTTGGAGCGCGTTGAAGTCGCTGCGTCCCTGCGCATCCAGCGCGATGAGTTCGCCGTCGAGTCGCGCACTGTCGAGGCCCAGGCCTTCGATGGCGGTGACGATCTCCGGCAGGCGGTCGTTCCAGGGCAGGGCGTTGCGCGACCACAGCATCACCTTGCCCTTAGCGACACTGGCCAGGATGCGATAGCCATCCCATTTCACTTCATGCAGCCAGGCATCGCCCTGTGGCGGTGTGTCGCGCAGTTTCGCGAGCTGGGGAGCGAAGAACTCGGTGGATGCACGCGCCTTGCGCGCGCCATCGAGAGCGGCGGCTTCTTTGCTCAGCGTGGCGGCCGGGACGCGGCGCGTCCCGCGTTTGGCGGCTGGATTCTTCGTGGCGCGCCGCGTGCTCTCGCGCATCGTCGCATCGAGCAGGTCATCCGCCTCGATGTCGCCGGCATAGGCGTCGCTCGCCTTGATCAGGAACCAGGAGGGCTGGCGCTCCTTCTTTCCACTGCGCACCAGATGCCAGCTTCCCTTTAGCCGCTTACCGAACAGCTCGAAGGTGAGATGGCCCTTGCGTAACTGCGCCTCGGCGTCGCCCGCGGTGGACCAGACCCCACGATCGAAGGTGTCGACGTGTCCCTTGCCATACCCTTCCTCGATATCGCCTTCGAAGTCCGCGTACGACACGGGATGGTCTTCGACTTCCACGGCCAGGCGTTTGACCTTCGGATCGTAACTGGGTCCCTTGGGTACGGCCCAGCTGCGCAGTACGTCGCCCACCTGCAGGCGGAAGTCGAAGTGCCGGCGCGAGGCGTGGTGCAACTGGACCACGAAGATAGCGCGGCCGTGCCCGCGCGCGGAGCCTTCGGGAACGGGCTCGCGCGTCCTGGCGAAGTTCCGCTTGCGGCGATATTCCTGCAGGCTCATGGGCGGATCATTGGCGTGACGCGGTGAACAGGCCGTGCAGCCCGGGTGGCGCGCTGTCGGCGGCATTTCAGAATTCTCCGATGGGCTTGGCATGACGAAATCCGCAGACTCGATGCGGTCTGTCTCGTGAAGTCATCGTCATGCCCCTTGTCCGCATCGTCCGCTTCGCCTTCCTGTTGTCGCTCGCCTCGATCCCGGCCCCGGCTCGCGCCGGTTGCCTGAAGCATCCATCGCAGGGTGGCCCACAGGTGCTGTCGTTCGGGACGGTCAATGTCCCTGTCGATGCGGCGCCGGGCAGCGTGCTGGCGGAGAAGCGGACGGCGGGCTGGACCTCGCCCAGGTTCAAATGCCTGTACCCGACGCGCACCGCCAGTCTCGGTCTCTTCACCACGCCCAGCGGACGGGGCGAGGGCATTTACGACACCAACGTGGCGGGTGTCGGCATTCGCGTCTATTTCCACAACAGCAACTACGGCGAGCTTCTCGTCCCCGATCACCTGTCCATCCCCTTCATTTTCGACGCGGTCCTCACGGACGCGCACTTTCGGGTGCAACTCATCAAGACCGGCGATGTCGACGCCGGCGACGCCCTCACCTCCGGCACCCTCGCCCGGGGTGGCTGGGACGGTCAGGCACAGGCCTGGGTCGACCTGACCGACACCCGCGTGGAGCCGGAACGACCGACCTGCGCCTTCACCTCGCGCAGCCTCGTCTTTCCCCTGGGGAAGGTCGATGGCCGCGAGCTTCTCGTGGTGGGCAGCAGCCCCTGGGTATCCCAGGCGCTGGTCTCCACCGGATGCAGGCATGCCACCCAGATCCTCATGAGCTTCAGCGCGGCGGCGAACGAGCAGGACGCGTCGTTGTTCAAGGTCGGCGGCGCGAGCCCGGCGACAGGCGTCGCCGTGGAGCTGCGCAGTGACGACCCGGACACCCAGGCCATTCCCAACAGCCCGTCGCCGCTGATTCTGCCGGCCGTGCGCGACGGACACAGTTACGGCTTCCGGGCCCGCTATCGTCGTGTCGGCCAGACGGTGACGGCCGGCGAGGCGAACACGTCGATCGTCGTCAACGTGAGCTACCGCTAGCCCGCACGGAGCCTGCTCCAGAGTTGTCGCGCCACCGTCCTGCTCTTACGCTCGGTCCTCCTTCGATATTCCGGATTCGAGAACCCCATGCGCGACGACGGCGAACCGACGATTCACCTGCCACGACGCCGCTTCGTCCAGGGCCTGGCGGTGGCCGGCATCGGGCTGGGTTCCGGTGTCGTCCGTCCCGCGTCCGCGACCGAGCCGATGCGTGGCGCAGGCGAACTGTCCGGTGCCGACATGATCCTCGACATTCGCCAGGCCGCCGTGGATTTCACCGGCCGTGCGCGCACCGCTGTCACCGTGAACGGTGGCGTGCCCGGTCCGATCCTGCGCTGGCGAGAGGGCGAGTCGATCACCCTGCGTGTCCGCAACCAGCTGGACACCGTCTCGTCGATCCATTGGCACGGCCTCGTGCTGCCTTTCGACCAGGACGGCGTGCCGGGGCTGAGCTTCGATGGCATCCCGGCGCGCGGCGAATTCACCTATCGCTTCCCCGTGAAGCAGTCGGGCACGTACTGGTACCACGCTCACAGCCGGTTCCAGGAACAGAGCGGCCTTTACGGCGCCATCGTGATCGCACCGAAGGATGGCGAACGACACGCCGTCGATCGCGAACACGTGATCCTGATCAGCGACTGGACCGACGAAGACCCCGAGCGCGTCTATGCGAGGCTGCGTTCGCGTAGCGATTTCTACAACTATGGCCAGCCGACCGTCGCCGATTTTCTTCGCGACGCCCATGCGAAAGGCGTCGGCGACGCCATGGCCATGCGCCGTATGTGGAACCGCATGCGAATGAACCCCACCGACCTGGCCGACGTGTCGGGCGCGACATACACGTACCTGGTCAACGGCAGCGCACCGGCAGGCAACTGGACCGGCCTTTTCCGGCCCGGCGAGCGGGTGCGCCTGCGCTTGATCAATGGTTCGTCGAATTCGATCTTCGACCTGCGCATTCCCGGCCTGCGCCTCAGCGTGGTGGCGGCGGACGGCCAGGATGTCGAGCCCGTCATGGTGGACGAGCTGCGGCTGTCCGCCGCCGAAACCTACGACGTGATCGTCGAGCCACGCGAAAACCGCGCCTACACGATCTTCGCCCAGTCGATCGACCGCTCCGGTTTTGCGCGCGCCACCCTGGCTCCGCAGCATGGCATGCGTGCCGACGTGCCCGCGCTCGACCCGCGGCCTCGCCTGGCCATGCGCGACATGATGGGCTCGATGGCCGACGACAGCGGTGACGGCGGCGACAGGGTGATGGCACATCACGCCAGTACCGAATATGGCCCCGGTGTCGATATGCGCGTCGACATGCCGCGCAGCAACCTCGACGACCCCGGCGTCGGTCTGCGCGAACGCAGCCACCGCGTCCTCACCTACGCGGACCTGCATACCATCGGTGGCCCGCTGGATACGCGCGCGCCGGGACGAACGATCGAGCTCCATCTCACCGGCAACATGGATCGCTTCGCGTGGTCGTTCGACGGCGTGAAATATTCCGCGGCGACGCCGGTGCATTTCCGCCGTGGCGAGCGTCTTCGCCTGCGACTGGTCAACGACACCATGATGAATCACCCGATCCATCTGCATGGCATGTGGAGCGAGGTCGAGTCGCCCGACGGCGCCTTCCAGGTGCGCAAGCACACGGTGAACGTGCAGCCCGCCCAGCAGGTGACCTATGCGGTGACCGCCGATAACCCGGGGCGCTGGGCCTACCACTGCCACATGCTCTATCACATGGAAGCGGGCATGTTCCGTGAAGTGGTGGTGTCGTGAGGTGGCTCGCCTTCGCCCTCCTGGCGCTCGGTGGCATCGCCTCCGCCTCGGCACAGGACGCGCAAGGCATGCAGGACATGCCAGGCATGCAGCACAGCGATGCGCCGGCCCATGACATGGCCACGATGCACGACATGGCACCCATGGCCGATATGAAAATGGGTCCCATGCAGGGCGGCAAGGTACCTGCCGATGCGCGCAGTCCCAATTGGTCCGACGGCGTTCCTTCCAGCGGCATGCACGGCATGGCGATGAAGGACATGGACGACACGGCGCCCGTCGGCATGGTGTTGATCGACCGCCTGGAGTCCTTTGCAGGGCAGGGCGGTCATGGCCAGTCCTGGGAGGCCGAGGGCTGGTACGGCAATGACAGCGACAAGCTCTGGTTTCGCAGCGAAGGCGAGCGCGAAGGCAACCGGCCGCGCGATGGCGATGCCGAACTGTTCTGGAGCCATGCGGTAGCGGCGTTCTGGGACACCCAACTCGGTCTGCGGCGCGATATCGGCGAAGGACCGAAACGGAACTGGGCGGCCTTTGGCGTCCAGGGTCTCGCGCCGTACTGGTTCGAGCTGGAGGCGACGGCGTATGCGGGGGAGGGCGGTCGCACCGCGGCGCGGGTACGCGCGGAGTACGAGTTGCTGTTCACCCAGCGGCTGATCCTCCAGCCCGAGATCGAGGTCAACGCCTATGGCAAGGACGACGTCCAGCGGCAGCTGCGCGCCGGCGTGTCCAGCGTCGAAGGCGGCTTGCGCCTGCGCTACGAGATTCGCCGCAGCATCGCACCGTACGTCGGTGTGTCCTGGGAGCATCTGACCGGTGGCACGGCCGGCCTCGCACGCGACGCCGGTCGGCGTATCACCGACCGGCGCTGGGTCGCCGGCATTCGCATCTGGCTGTGAGGAACGACCAGGGCAGCGTCGCAGGTCAGGCGCCACGATCCATTGACGGAACAGGTGCCGAAGCAGATCGTTCGTGACTGACAATCACGAGTCGCCGCTCATGTCTTCCGATGGCCGCCTGCTCGGCAACCTCAGTGTCCTGGTCTCCGTGGTCGAGACAGGCAACTTCGCGCGCGCCGCCGATGCCCTCGGTCTGTCGCCATCGGGGGTGAGTCGCGCCGTGAGCCGGTTGGAGGAGCGGCTTGGCGTGCGCTTGCTCCACCGGACCACCCGGTCCGTCACCCTGACCGATGAAGGTGAGCGCCTCTACGCGCAGGTGGGCCCCTTGCTCTCGGGCATCGAGGATGCGGCCCTGGCCGCCGCCGGCGATTCGCAGGCGGTGCGCGGCCGGCTTCGGGTCAGCCTGGATGCCATGTTCGCCCGCCAGGTGATCGCGCCGCAGCTCGCCGCATTCATGGCCCGCTATCCGGCACTGGAACTGGAAATCGTCACCCGCGACGAACTCGGCGACCTCGTCGCCGACGGCATCGACGTCGCCGTCCGCTTCGGTGTTCCGCCGTCGTCCTCGCTCATCGGCCGCAAGCTGCTGGAAACCCGGGTGCTTACGGTTGCCGCCCCGGCCTATCTGGCCGCCCACGGCCGTCCCGCGGCACCGAAGGATCTGGTCGACCATCGTTGCATCCAGTTCCGCGACCCGGTGACCCGTCGTCCCTTCGACTGGGAGTTCCATCGGAAGGGCAAGGTGCTGCCGGTCGAAACGACGGGCCCGCTGCTGGTCAACGACTCGGGGATCATGTTTGCCGTTTGCGTAGCCGGGGCGGGCATCGCACAGGTGCTGGCGGTGAGCGTCCAGGACGCGCTGGCGGACGGACGGCTGGTCGAGTTGTTTCCGGACTGGGCGGAGGAGAGCTTTCCCCTGTATGCCTTCTATCCGTCGCGGAAGAACGCGCCGCCCAAGGTGCGCGCCTTCGTCGACTTCTGCGTCGAGCTCGCGTCTTCGCCCTGAGCGGCTTGGCTACGGCGTTCTCAATACACCCGGGTAAAATCAGGGTATCCGCGACGGCCTTCACAACATAAACGTGATAGGCATCACACTTTTCGGATAACATGCCGCAAACGCGCAGGCGCCGAACCGGCCCCGCGCTGCCCGCAGGGGGGCCCAAGCAACCATATCGACTCGGCTAACGCTGGGTACGCCTCTGCCTATGCACGCGCCCACGACCGAAGGTTGCTCGAATGAATCGTATCTATCGCCTGTGCTGGAATGCCGCCACCTCGCAGTGGGTCGCTGCCAGCGAACTCGCCCGTAACAGCCGGCCCGCGGCACGCTCCGCGTCCGCTTCGAAGGGCCCGCGCGCGGCTTCGATCGCGTTGGCCATCGCATGGGCGCTCGGCGCCGCGGGCGCCGCCCATGCCGGCCAGACCGGTGGGCAGATCGTCGCCGGCAGCGGCGCGATCCGCCAGAACGGCGCGACCACCACGATCAGCCAGAACAGCCAGCACCTCTCGCTGAACTGGCAGAGCTTCGACATCGCACCGAACGAGACGGTGAACTTCGTGCAGCCGGGCAGGGACGCGATCGCGGTCAATCGCATCCTCGGCAACAGCGCGTCGGAGATCTACGGCCACCTCAATGCCAACGGCCAGGTGTGGCTGATCAATCCGAACGGCGTGCTGTTCGGCCAGGGCGCGCAGGTGAACGTGGGCGGCCTAGTCGCTTCGACGCTCGACACCCCGGACAGTTCGCTGGCGTCGGACACGCGCAGCTTCAGCGGTAACGGCAAGGGCAGCATCGTCAACAAGGGCGCCATCCATGCCGCCAACGGCGGTTACGTGGCCCTGCTCGGCAATACGGTGTCGAACCAGGGAACGATCGGCGCGCGGCTCGGTACCGTCGCGATGGGCGGCGGAAGCGCGGTCACGCTGACCTTCGACGGCAGCCAGCTGCTGCACCTGCAGATCGATCGCAGCACCCTGGACAACCTCGTCGAGAACCGCCAGCTGGTGCAGGCCGACGGCGGCCGCGTGCTGATGACAGCGGGTGCGGCCGATTCGTTGCTGGCCAGCACGGTGAACAACACCGGCGTCGTCCGCGCGCAGACGGTGGAAAACCGCAACGGACAGATCGTGCTGCTCGGCGGCATGCAGGCCGGCCATGTCAACGTGGAAGGTACGCTCGACGCGAGCGCGCCGACTGGCGGCAACGGCGGCAGCATCGAGACGTCCGCGGCGTTCGCGCACATCGGCGCGGCATCGATCGACGCGAGTGCGCCGAAGGGCAAGGCCGGCACGTGGCTGGTCGATCCGTATGACCTGACGATCGACGCGACGGCGGCGGCAACCATGTCGACCACGCTCAACGGCGGCACCAATGTCACCGAAACGACGACGGCGACGGGTGCCACCGGCAACGGCGTGCAGAACGCCGCCGGTGTCGGCGATATCAACGTGAATTCGGCGATCGCCTGGAGCAACGCGGCGAGCACGCTCACCCTCGACGCGTACCGTGGCATCAACGTCAACGCGCCGATCTCCGGTGCGGGCCGCGTCGTCCTCAATGCCAACGGAAACGGTGGCAATGGCAACATCATCCTCGCCAGCGGCGGCACGATCGCCGGTGGCGCCGGCGTCACGCTCACCGCGGCGAACAACTTCATCAACAACGCAGGCTCCGCAGCACTGGGTTCGGCGTCGGGCAGGTGGCTGGTGTACTCGTCCGATCCCGCGCTGGATACGCGCGGCGGGCTCTCTCCGCAATTCATGCAATACGCCGCCAGTGCGGGCGCGACGCCGCTCGGCGCCGGTAACGGTTTCCTCTACAAGCTGGCGCCGACGCTCACCGTCACCGGTCTGACCGGCACGGTCGGCAAGGTCTACGACAACACGAACGCGGCCAGCTTCGCGGGTGCGAACCTCACCACGACCGGCCTGACCGACGGCGACACGATCGTCGGCGCCACCGGCGGCACGTACGCGACGGTCAACGCCGGGTCGAACATTCGCGTGACCTCGCCCGGCGCGATCGGCAACTTCAGCATCGCCGACAGCACCGGTGCGATTCCCGTCTTCGGCTACACGCTGGCCGGTACACCGGTGAGCGCCAGGGTGGGTCAGATCACCCCGAAACCGTTGACCGCACAGATCGTCGGCAACCCGACCAAGACCTACGACGGCACCACCACGGCGACGCTGGGCACGAGCAACTACGAGATCGATGGCTTTGTCAGTGGGCAGAGCGCCACGGTGAAGCAGCCGAGCTCGATCGCCTATGCCGGCTCCGACGCCGGCAGCGTGGCACTCAATGCGACGTTCTCGGTCACCAACTTCACTGCCGGCTCGGGCACCAACCTGGCCAACTACCTCCTGCCGACCGCGGCGACCGGCGTGGGCACGATCAACCAGGCACCGCTGCTGATCAGCGGCCTGCTGGCCAGCAACAAGGTCTACGACGGCGGCACCGCCGACACCATCGTCACCGGCGGCGCGAAGCTGTTCGGTGTGATCCAGCCCGACAGCGGCCATGTGCAGCTCGATACCAGCGGTATCTTCGGTAACTTCGCCGACGCGAATGTGGCCAACGGCATCGCCGTGACGGTGGGCGGCTATGCGCTGACCGGTGACAAGGCCCACAACTATGCGCTGGTGGCGCCTTCGGGCCTGAGCGCGGATATCACGCCGAAGACGTTGACGATCGACCAGGTCATCGCCAACAACAAGATCTACGACAACACGAAGAGCGCCACGCTCAACACGACCAATGCCGCCTTGAACGGCAAGGTGGGTAGCGACGACGTCACGCTCGACACGGCGGGTGCCACGGCGACGTTCGGCCAGGCCGACGTGGGCAACGGCCTTGCCGTGACCGCCGGGGGCTTCTCGCTCGCCGGTGCGGCAGCGGGAAACTACACGCTGGCTGCGCCCGTCCTGACCGCGAATATCACACCGGCGCTGCTGAGCATCGTGATGACCGGCACGCCGACCAAGACCTATGACGGCACGCGGGCCGTGACGCTCGGCGCGGGCAACTTCAACGTCTCCGGCTTCGTCGCTGGCCAGAGCGCGACGGTGGGCCAGAGTTCGGCCGCCTACGCCACCGCGAACGCCGGCACCGGCATCGACGTCACGGCTACATTGCAGCCGTCGGACTTCCTGCCGGGCGGCGGCACCTCGATGTCGAACTATACGTTCGCACCTTCGGTGACCGGTCTCGGCCTGGGCGTGATCAACCCGCTGCAGCTGACCGGGCAGATCGTCGGCAACCCGAGCAAGGTGTTCGACGGCACGACCGACGCCGCGCTGACCGCGTCGAACCTGCAGCTGGTCGGCCTGCTGTCCGGCCAGAGCATCAACGCCAGCTTCAGTGGCACCGTACCCGGCCAGTACGACAATGCGAACGCCGGCGCCCGTGGCGCGAGCGCGGGTGCCCTGCCCGGCGCGGACTTCACCGCCGCCAACGGCACGCTGCTGAGCAACTACATCCTGCCGAGCAGCTACCTCGGTTCGGGCTCGATCACGCCCGCGCCGCTGACCGGCAGCTTCACCGTGCTCAATGTCGGTATCGTCAACGCCAGCAAGGTCTACGACGGCCTGTTGACCATCCGCCTGCAACCCAACAACTTCACCCTGAGCGGGTGGGTCGGCACGGATGATGGCGTGGTGTCGCAGCCCATTACCGGTACGTTCGGCCAGAAGAATGTCGGTACGAATCTGCCTTTGTCGGCGGAGCTTTCCACCTCCGACCTCACGCCCAGCGGCAGCACCAATCTCGCCAACTACAGGATCAATTCGCCGGTGCTCGGCGTCGGCAACATCACGCCGGCACAGTTGACGGTGACGGTCGTCGGCAATCCGACCAAGACCTATAACGGAAGCACGGACGCTGCCCTGTCCTCGGGCAACTTCAGCATCAATGGCTGGGTCTCCGGCGAGAGCGGCACGATCAACCCCAGCGCCACCGCCAGCTACGACAGCGCGAATGCCAGCGCCGCCAACGGCCGCACCATCAGCGCGACGCTGACGCCGGGCAACTACGTCCTTGGCAACGCCACGCTGCTTTCCAACTACAACGTCGACCTGGTAGCGACCGGCACCGGAACGATCAACCAGGCGCCGCTGTTCGTCACCGGCGTCTTCGCGACCAACAAGACCTACAACACCACCACGGCCGACACGCTCAACCTGAGCCGCGCCGGTCTGGCCGGGCTGGTCAGCACGGATGCGAACGACACCAGCAAGATCGCGCTGGATCTGTCCGGGGTGAGCGCCAACTTCAGCCAGGCCAACGTCGGCAACGGCCTGGCGGTCACCGCCACCGGCTTCGGTATCACCGGCAGCGCGGCGGCGAACTACCTCCTGCAGCCGGTCACCGGCCTGCTTGCCAACATCACCCGTGCCACGCTGACGCTGGGCGGTGTCACCGCCAACGACAAGACCTACGATGGCAACGCCAGCGCCACGCTCACCATTGCCGATACCAGCCCGGCGGCGTTGAACGGTGTATTCGCCGGCGATACGGTGGGCTTCGATGGAACCGGGGCCTCGGCCCAGTTCGTGACGGCCAACGCCGGGAACAACCTGGGCGTCACCGTCGGCGGATTCGTCCTCAACGGCGGCAGCGCCGGTAACTACCAGTTGCAGCAGCCGGCCGGCCTGACCGCCACGATCAATCCCAAGCCATTGACCGCGATCATCACCGGCAGCCCAACCAAGGTTTACGACGGCACCGACTCGGCGACCCTCACCGCGGCCGATTACCAACTGAACGGCTTCATCGGCAACCAGGGCGCCTCCGTTCCGCAGTCGGCCACGGCCAACTACGCGACCAAGAACGTGGGCACCGGCCTGGGCGTGGTCTCCACGCTGGTCACTTCCGACTTCGTCGCCAACGCCGGCACCAATCTCTCCAATTACATCCTGCCGACGTCGGGCGCGGGCAACAACGGCGTGATCCAGTCGAAGGTCATCGATCTCACGGGCACGCGCGTCTACGACGGCACCACCACGGCGGCCAGTGCGCTGTTCGGCGTGCTGCAGGGCGTGAATGGCGAGACGCTCGGCGTGAGCGGCAGCGGTACGCTGGTCACCAAGAATGTCGGCGAACAACAGTCGTTCGCCGACCTCGGCAGCCTCGCGCTCACCAATGGCGGCAATGGCGGCCTGGCCAGCAACTACACGCTGCTCGGCGGCGTCGACTGGGTGACCATCACGCCCAAGGCGCTGACGGCCGACTTCCTCGCCTCGAACAAGACGTACAACGGCAACAACGGCGCCACGCTCAATGGCGCGGCCACGCTCGACGGCCTGGTCGCGGGCGACGACATCACGCTGAACAATCCGACCAGCGCGCACTTCTCCGACAAGAATGCCGGCGTCGGCAAGACGGTGACCGGCGACATGTCGATCAGCGGCGGCGACATCGGCAATTACACCTTCACCCAGGGCACGACGACGGCGACGATCGATCCGTTGCACATCACGGTCGCCGCCACCGGCAAGGACCGGCAGTACGACGCCACCGTCAACGATCCGGGCACCACGGTGACCAGTGCCGGCGTCATCGGCGGCGACGACATCGGTTTCGCGTACGGCTCGGCCACCTTCGGCGACAAGAATGTCGGCAACAACAAGACCGTGACGGTCGCCGGGGTCAACGGCACCGGCACCGACGCGGGCAACTACGTGGTGGACAACACCACGGTGACCACGACGGCGAACATCACGCCGCGCGTCATCAATCTCAGCGGTACGCGCATCTACGACAGCACGACGGTTGTCGATGCCAGCATCCTGTCGTCGGGCGGCGTGCTGTCGACCGGTCTGGCTGGCGAGACCCTCAACCTGACGGGCACCGGGTCGGCCGCCAACAAGAACGTCGGCAACAACAAGGGCTTCAGCCTGGGCACGCTCAGCCTCGGCGACGGTGGCAATGGCGGCTTGTCGGGCAACTACACCCTGCTCGGCGGTACCGACAGGGTCACGATCACCCCACGTCCGCTGACCGCGACGTTCACTGCCAACGACAAGTCCTACGATGGCAACACCAACGCGATCCTGGCGAACGCCGCCCCGGTGCTGGCGAATGGCTCGACCACGAGTGGGCTGATGAGTGGCGATATCGTCTCGTTGACCAATCCGACCGTCGGCAGGTTCGACGACAAGAATGCCGGCAACGGCAAGACCGTCACCGGCAGCATGGGTATCACCGGCGCCGACGCCGGAAACTACAGCTTCACCAACGGGACCGCGTTGGCCAATATCGGCAAGCTGGCCTTGACGGTCACCGCGCTGGGCGTGAACAAGGTCTACGACGGTACGACGAACGATCCGGGCCTCACGCTCGCCAGCAACAAGGTGGCTGGCGACGATATCGTCCTGGCCGATGGCTCCGTCGCGTTCAGGGACAAGAACGTCGGTAGCAACAAGATCATCGATGTCGGTGGCATCACGGTGGGCGGTGGCGACGCGGGCAACTACGACCTGCAGAACACCGATGCCACCGCCACCGCGAGCATCACGCCGTTCGTGATCAACCTGCACAGCACGCGCGTCTACAACGGCCAGACCGATGTGAACGCACTGCTGTTCGGCAATGGCGTGGTCAACGGCACGGCCGGCGAGACGCTCGCGCTGAGCGGCATCTCCAACGTTGCCAACAAGAACATCGGCTTCAACAAGGCGTTCAACGGCGTCGGCGATATGGCGCTGGGCGACCGGGCCGGCTCGCTGGCCAGCAACTACATCATCGGCACGTCGACCCTCGACATCACACCCTTGGCGATCACCGGCACGATCACGGCCAGCAACAAGACCTACGATGCCACCACCGGCGCCGTGACCCATGGGACGCTCACCGGTGTCCTCGGCGGCGATACGGTCGCCTTCAATACATCGGGCACCTTCGACACCAAGAACGTCGGCGATGGCAAGACGGTCGCCGTGAACGGCGCACTCGGCGGCGGCGATGCCGGCAACTACACCTTCACCGCCAACACCACCACGACCGCCGATGTCACCCCGCTGACGATCGTCGTGGGCGCCACGGCCAACAACAAGGTCTACGACGGCAACAACGCCGCCGTTGCCACCCTTGGCAGCAGCGGCATCCTGGGCGGCGACACGGTGACCTTCAGCGGCGACCCGGCGACCTTCAGCGACAAGAACGCCGCCAACGGCAAGACGGTCACGGTCGACCACATCGTGGCGGGCGGTACGGATGCCGGCAACTACGTTTACAACACCGTCGCGCAGACCCTGGCCAACATCACACCGCTGGCGATCACGCTGGATCTCACCGCGCAGAACAAGATCTACGACGGCGCCACCTCAGCCATCGCGACGTTGGGAAGCGCGGGCATCCTGGGTGGCGACGTCGTGACCTTCAGTGGCGACCCGGCCACCTTCAGCGACAAGAATGTTGCCAATGGCAAGACGGTCACCGAGAACAACATCGTGGCCGGCGGCACCGATGCCGGCAACTACACGTTTGCCAACACGGTCACGACGACGGCCAACATCACGCCGCTGACGATCATCGTCGGCGCCACCGCCGACAACAAGGTCTATGACGCCAACAGGACGGCCAACGCCCATGTAGGCAGCGGCGGCGTGCTGGCCGGCGACACGGTGGACTTCACCGCCGGCTCGGCGAACTTCGTCGACAAGAACGTGGGCAACGGCAAGCAGGTCGATGTCAACGGGATCACCGCGACCGGCGCCGATGCCGGTAACTACCTGTTCAACACCACCGCGCAGACGACGGCCAACATCACGCCGCTCACGATCGTGGTGGACGCCACCGCCAACAACAAGGTCTACGACGGCAACAATGCCGCGGTAGCCGCCCTCGGCAGCAGCGGCATCCTGTCCGGCGATACGGTGACCTTCAGCGGCAACCCGGCGACCTTCAGCGACAAGAACGTCGCCAACGGCAAGACCGTCACGGTGAACGGTATCGTCGGCGGCGGCACCGATGCGGGCAACTACACCTTCAACAACGTCGCGCAGACCACGGCGAACATCACCCCGCTGGCGATCGCCGGCAACATCATCGCCGGCAGCAAGGCGTATGACGGCAACACCACGGCGCAGACCAGCGGCACGCTGACCGGCGTGCTCGCCGGCGACCAGCTCGGCGTGACCAGCACGGGCGACTTCATCGACAAGAATGCCGGCAACGGCAAGACGGTGAACGTCGCGGGCGTGTTGACGGGTGCCGATGCGGGCAACTACACCCTCACCACCAATGCGACCACCACGGCCGATATCGCCAAGGTGGTGCTGAACCTCGACGGCACCCGCGTTTACGACGGCGGCACGGTAGCCTCCGCAGGGATGTTCGGCAGCGCCGGCGTCATCGCCGGTGTGGCCGGCGAAAGCCTGATCCTCAGCGGCCAGGGTGTGCTGGGCAGCAAGAACGTGGCGACCGGCCGGCCGCTGGCGAGCCTCGGCTCGCTCGCCCTGAACGACGATGGCGCGGGCCTCGCGGCCAACTACACCCTCGTCGGCGGCAACCATATCGCCACGATCACCCCGCTCGGCATCAACGCGGCCATCGCCGCGGACGACAAGGTGTACGACGGCAATGCGAACGCGGTGACCCATGGCGTGTTGAGCGGTGTGATAAGTGGCGACCAGGTCGGCCTTGCGACCAACGGCAGCTTCGTCGACAAGAACGCGGCCAACGGCAAGACGGTGAACGTGACCGGCAGCATCGACGGTGGCGACGCCGGCAACTACACGCTCATCGTCAACCCGACCACCACGGCAAGCATCACGAAGCGTCCGGTCGTCGTCGCCGCGCAAGGTACCGACAAGTTCTACGACGGCAACACGTCGGATCGCGCCACGCTGAGCAGCAACGGGATCCTGCCGGGCGACGTGATCGCCTTTGGCGCGGCCAGTGCCCTGTTCGGCGACCCGGCGATCGGGATCGGCAAGGCGGTGTCGGTCGACGGCATCTACGCCACGGGTGCGGATGCGGGCAACTATGCGTTCAACACCTCGGCGCAGACCACGGCCACGATCAGGCAGAGCTCGTCGCAGGGCGCCTCCGCCGTTGCGCTGACCCAGATCGAGTCGCTGCTCGGCCCGGACCTCATCGCCACGCCTTACGGTGTCGCCTCGAACGTCACGGTCGGCCCGTTCTCCGGCAACAACAAGAAGACCCGCCAGCCGATCGAGAAGAACGTGCAGCGCGCGGACTTCGTTCCGGGCCTGTCGTTGCAGGTCGTCGATGGCGGCGTGCGGCTTCCGGCGGACGCGATGCAGTGATGCACCGTTCCGCCACGCGCGACTTCATTCCCTCTTTCGTATCGAATTCCCGATGACCATGGCTATCCTCTCCAAGCGCGCCGCGAACACTCTCGGCGCATGCATCCTCCTCGCGCTGGCTTCCACGTCCGCTGCGCAGGTGCGTCCGCCGCAGAGCGGCGATCTGTTGCGCCAGGTGCCGGCCACGCCGCAGCCCTCGAAGGCGGACGACACCGGCCTCAAGATGGCGCCGCAAGCCAGGGCCGACCAAGGCGACAGCGCACCGTTCCATGTGACGACCATCGAGATCACCGGGGCCACCCTGATCCCCATGGAACAGTTGCACGCGCTGGTCGCGTCCGGTGAAGGCAAGGACATCACCCTGCGCGAGCTCAATGCGCTGGCCGACCGCATCACGGCCGCATACCGCGCCAAGGGCTATCCGCTCACGCTGGCCTATGTTCCGGCGCAGACGTTGAGCGGTGGCACCGTGCGTATCGCGGTACAGGAAGCGCGGCTGGGCAAGGTGGTCTTCGAGAATCACAGCGCCACGCACGATGGCCCGCTCAAGGCGACGCTCGACCCGCTGACCAGCGGCGCGCCGATCAGCGCGCACGGCTTCGATCGCAGCCTGCTCCTGCTCGGCGACATCCCCGGCGTGATGGAGACATCGGCGCTTCGCCCGGGTGACGAGCCCGGCACCTCGGATCTGGCCGTGCGCGCCGACGACCGTCCGCGCTACACGGGACTGGTCGCCCTCGACGACTACGGCAATCAGTACACCGGTCGCGCACGCCTGACCGGCACGTTCAACGTCAACGGCCTGTTCCACCAAGGCGACCTGCTCGACGCGACGGCGCTCTCGGCGGGCTCGAACATGAACTACGGTCGCCTCGAGTACCGCTACCTTCTCAATGGCGAAGGCACGGTGCTCGGTGCCTCCGCATCCTCGCTCGACTACAAGCTCAAGGGCGACCTGCGTGTCCTGGACGCGCACGGCACGGCGCAGGTCGCCAGCCTGTTCGTCAGCCACCCGTTCATTCGTTCGACCGAGGGCAATCTGTATGGCCAGCTCGGCTACGACCGTCGCCATCTCAACGATTCGATCGATATCGTCGGTGTGCGCACGCTGCGTCACACCTATGGCTGGACCGCCACGCTGGCCGGCGACCAGCGCGACGAGCATGGCGTGACCAACTTCAACATCGCGGCGACCTACGGCCTGCTCGGCTTCGACGACGCTTTCGCGCAGTTCGTCGATGCGATCGGCGCGCAGACCCGGGGTCATTACCTGAAGTACACGGTCTCGGTCGCGCGTCTGCAGCAGCTCTCCGAGGACAATGCCGTCTATCTCGGCTTCCAGGGCCAGTGGGCGAACAAGAATCTCGACACCGCCGAGCAGTTCTACCTGGGCGGTGCCAACAATATTCGCGGTTACGACACCGGCGTGCTGGCCGGTACGCAGGGCCAGATGGTCAACCTGGAGTTTCGCCGCAGCCTGCATCTCGGCCTGCCCGGTAGCTGGACCGCGCTGGCTTTCGCCGACGCCGGTCGCGTGAGCATCTACAAGGACCGTTTCGCGCCGGGCACCAACAGTGCGCACATGCAGGACGTGGGTCTGGGCATGCGCTGGCAGGGCGACGACCAGTGGTCGCTCAGCGCGGACGTGTCCCATCCGATCGGTGCGCGGCCGTCGCTCGCCGGCGAGACGCACAGCGCGCGCGCCTGGGTGCAGGTGCAGAAGGGCTTCTGATAGGCGCCGGCAGCGGGCTGCATCCTGGCCCGCTGCCGCGGGATCGCCGATGAATCGGCTCCCACATGAGGTCCGGTGCCGCGGGATCGCCGATGAATCGGCTCCCACATGAGGTCCGGTGCCGCGGGATCGCCGATGAATCGGCTCCCACACGAGGCCCGCTGCCGCGGGATCGCCGATGAATCGGCTCCCACATGAGGTCCGCTGCCGCGGGGTCGCCGATGAATCGGTTCCCACATGAGGTGCGATGACTGGCTACCTTGCTTTGTGTGGGAGCCGCTTCAGCGGCGATCGACCTTCATCGAAGGCCGGATCGTCACCCCCGCCACGACGGCCGATAGCCAGGCCAGCGCCGCCGACAACAGCATCACCCGCCGGAACCCCGCGACGAACGCCGCGTCGATCGCCTGTCGCGCCGCGTCGTTATTCACCTGGATGCCAGCGAGCTTCGCCTTCTGCGCCATCACGCTCTGTACCACGTCGGCCGGTACGCCCGAGGTCAGCCCCGCCTGCAAGGCGGCATCGAAACCCCGTGTCAGCACGATACCGAACACCGCGATGGCGAGTAGTCCAGCCACGCGCGACACGGCGTTGTTCACGCCCGATGCGGTTCCTGCCAGCGCCGGCGTCAAGGCGTTCATCACCGTCGTCGTCAGCGGTGCGATGGTGATGCTCATGCCCAGGCCAAGCACGCTTGCCGCAGGAAAGAAGGTGGTCCAGTACGAGCCGCCCACGCCGGGCAAGGCATAGAGCGCAAAGCCTACGCCGGCGATCGCGGGTCCGGCGACCAGCGGTATGCGCGCGCCCATCACATCGACCAGTCGCCCGGTCCATCGCGACAGGGCGAACATGATCGCGATGAAGGGCAGCAACGACGCCCCCGCCCCCGTCGGTCCGTAGCCCTGCACCTGGATCAGGTTCAGCGGAACGAAGAACATGCTGCCGCCAAGCGACGCGTACAGCAGCAAGGTCAGCAGGTTGGCGCCGGCGAAGTCGCGATCGCGAAAGAGTCCCAGCGGCAGCATCGGATCGGCGATACGGGTTTCCACGACGACGAAGACCGCCAGGGCAACGACGCCGATGACGGCCGAAGCGAGCACGCCGGGTGAAAGCCACCCGTGCAGCGGCGAATCGATAAGCGCATAGACGACCCCGGCCAGGCCGATCGTTGCCAGCGCCGCGCCGACGATATCGATGCGGCCTGCATCGCTGCCCTTGCTCTCGGGCACGCGCCAATAGCAGATAGCGACCAGGGCGATGCCCAGCGGCAGGTTGACCAGGAACGCCCAGTGCCACGACACGTGCTCGACGAGGAATCCGCCCAACACCGGACCGATCGCGGCGGTGATGCCACTGAAAGCGGACCACGTGCCGATGGCGGCACCGCGTCGCTCCTTCGGATACGCCGAGGTGATCAGCGAGAGGCTGCCCGGGATGAGCAAGGCCGCCCCGGCGCCCTGCACCGCACGCATACCGATCAACCCGGCCACGCTGCCCGCGGCGGCGCAACCGAGCGAAGCCAGCGTGAAGACCACGGCGCCGACGACAAAGACGCGTCGACGACCGTAGTGATCGCCGAGGACGCCGCCGACCAGCAACAGGGCGGAGACCAGGAGCGCGTAGCTCTCCATCACCCACTGCGCGTCGGCCGTGGTGGCGTTCATGGCTCGCTGGATGGCGGGCAAGGCCACGTTGACGATGGTGCCATCGACAAAGGCCATGCCCGAGCCGACCACCGCGGCGACCAGGGTCCAGCGGCGCGCCGCCTCGCTGCAGGTGACGGTGTCGCCGCCGGACGGGTCGTCGCTGGTCGTGGAGCCGGGCTGGGTCATCGGCGCAGCCTAGCGCGATCGGGTGCTCGCCGGCTTGGACGTGGCCTTGACGGCGCGGGTGGTCTGCTGGACTTTCGCCATGCGGAGCTTCCCATGAAAGAGCGCGACACTTACGACGAACCCACCACCGGATCCGGCGACCCCGGTCACGGCGACGGCCCCAAGCCGGTCGAGCCGGTCAATACCGGCTCCGGCGATCCCCAGCACAAGCCGGAACCGGCCGACTGACCCGTATGTCGATTCGGCTGCCTTCCGTTCGACGTAGACATGAAGTCCCAACGTAAGGAGGTCACCATGTCAGGCCGTTTCCAGCGCATCACACCCTTCCTCTGGTTCGACAGCCAGGCCGAGGAAGCCGCCAACTACTATGTTTCCATCTTCCCGAATTCCCGTGTCCTGTCGCTCACCCGGTACACGAAGGAGTCGGCCACCGCATCCGGCCAGCCCGAAGGCGCCGTCATGACCGCTTCGTTCGAGCTGGATGGTTGTCCGGTCACGGCGCTCAACGGCGGCCCCCTGTTCCAGTTCAGCGTGGCGATCTCGCTGGTCGTGCACTGCCAGGACCAGGCCGAGATCGACCACTATTGGGAGAAGCTGTCCGCCGGCGGCGATCCGAACGCGCAGGCCTGCGGGTGGCTCAAGGACAAGTACGGCCTGTCCTGGCAGATCGTGCCGGCGGATATCGAGACCCTCGTGCGAAGTCCCGGCGCGGTCGCCGCCCTCATGCAGATGAAGAAGATCGACATCGCGGCGATGAAGGCGGCGGCCTGATCGCTCGCGTTATGCCTGCTTCCAGGCGGCGGCGGTCTCGCGTGCGAAGTCGCGGTAGTTGCGCGGTGCACGACCGAGCAGCGAGGTCATGATGTCCGTGGCGGAAGCCTTGGCCAGCATGCCGTCCGAGTGGAAGCGGGCAAGCATCAGGCGCAGGTCGTACGCGGCCCAGGACGGCGCATTGCGTGCGATCGCCGCCTCGGCGGCATCGAGATCGTCGCCCCCGTAGACGACGGGCCGGCCGAGCGTTTCGCTCCAGATCCGCGCGGCGGACTCTCCGGTGAGCGCATCGGGACCGGCCAGTTCGATGACTTCGCGTGGCAGTGCGCCGGACGCACGCTCGCGGCGCAACAAGGCGGCAGTGGCGATGTCCGCGATATCGCGGATATCCACCATGGCTACGCCGACGTTGCCGAGCGCCATCGGATACACGCCGTGTTCGGCGATCGGCACCTGCAGGCTGGCGTCGTTCTGCATGAAGTACGACGGCCGCAGGACGGTCGCCGGCAGGTCGTATTGTTCGATCGCGCGCTCGATCGTGTATTTCACGGTGAAATGCGGGACATCGGCGAAGCGCTCGCCGTTGAGCACAGACAGATAGACGATCCGACGGATGCCGGCATCGCGGGCGAGGCTGAGCGTGGCCAGGCCCTGGGTCAGCTCGTCCGCCGTGACGGCATTGAGCAGGAAAAGCGTGTCGACGCCGTCGAGCGCAGCTCGCATCGAGGCGATGTCGGTGAGGTCGCCGGCGACGGCGCGTACGCCTTTGGGCGCCTTCAGCGTGTCCGGACGACGGGTGAGGGCACGGACATCGGCGCCGGCCTCGGCCAGACGTGCGGTAACGGCCGAACCGATATTGCCGGTGGCGCCAGTAACGAGAATGCTCATGATCGACTCCTTGGGTGGGTGGATGAGACCTAGATTGGGCGTTCCATCCGGTGGACGAAAGCCGCAGAATCGGGACACCTCGTCTCATTGGTGGAACACCTATGGATCTCCTCGCCCTCGCCGATTTCGACGCCGTCGCCCTACACGGTGGTTTCGGTGCCGCCAGCCGCGCCACGGCGCGGCCCAAGGCGACGCTGTCACGGCGGGTTCGCGAATTGGAAGACGCGCTTGGCGTACGCCTCATCGAACGGGGCGCCCGGCCGTTCCGCCTTACCGAGGAGGGAGCCACGCTGCACTCCGAGGCGCACGCCATGCTCGGTCGTCTCGAGGATGTCGCCGAGGGCCTCGTCGCCCGGGCTGGCGCGCCGCACGGGACACTTCGCGTGAGCGCGCCCGTGCTGTTCGCGCATCGTGGCCTGGGGCGCCTCGCAGCGCGCTTCGCGATGAACTACCCGGCGATCCATCTCGAGGTCGTCATCGACGACCGCTTCGTCGATCCGCTCAAGGAGGGCTTCGATGTCGTTATCCGCGCGAACCCGGCGCCGTCGACGGAACTCGCCGGCCGCTGCTTCCTGCGCGATCGCCTCGTCGTTGCCGCGGGCCCGTCGCTCCCCGTGCCGGAGGATGGCGATACGTTTCCGGCCATCGTGCTGGGCGGCGGCCAGTTGACGGCATGGCGACTGGCCGCCGACGGCAGGGCCAGGACGATCCTGCCGCGTGAAGTGATCCGCCTCTCGTCCATGGCCCTGGTCTACGACGCCGTGCGCGAAGGCATTGGCGCGGCGATGATGCCGGCCTCGCTCATCCAAGAGGACATCGCCAACGGCACGCTGACCGCATGGGGTGGTGTGGATGGCCGCACCATCGAAGTGTGGGCCCTGTATCCGCCACAACGGCACGTGTCGGGCAAGGTTTCCGCCTTCGTCGGTATGCTCGTCGACCACTTCCACGACGCTTCGCCGACGCATTTCCGTACGCTCTGACGCGACCGGCAGCGCTCTGTATGATGGCCGCGCGGTGACCATCACACCGAGACAGGGGCAGGACATTGGAAGACGCACAGATTTGGCTCGGCCTGAACGGACAACGCTTCGGCCCGTACACGCAGGCAACGGTCCAGCGCTGGCAGCAGCAAGGCGCCCTGGACACCGGCACGCTGTGCTGGCGCGAAGGCATGATCGAATGGGTGCCACTGGACCGTTTCCTGCGCGACAACGCCGGCGCCGGGACAGGTGTCTTCGGCGAACCCCCCTCGTTCGACGTGCCACCGCCGGGGCTGACGCCGCGCGCATCGGTGGCTACGGTGGCCGCGCGCGACGACGTACCCGTTGCGCCGTCGCTGCACTGGGGCTGGGTCGCCTTGCTCAGCGTGGTGACCCTGGGCATCTTCGCGCTGATCTGGATGTTCGTGCAGTCGACCTGGGTCAGGAAGATCGACCCGCGTAGCAGTGCCACGACGTATCTGATCGTCGGTGTGGTCTGCGGCCTCAGCGGTGGCTTCGTCGGACCCGACTCGCAGGTGTACTTCCTGTTGCAACTGGTCAACGTGGTTCTCGTGGTCATGGGCTACTTTTCGATGTCCGCGTCGATCAAACGCTTTGGCGCCGAGCGCGGGCTGCCCGTCGATATCGGTGGCGTGACGCTGTTCTTCTTCACTCTCTGGTACATGCAGGGCCAGCTGACCCGCATCGCCAACTGGCAGCGCACGGGTGTCGTCGAAGACGCGCCGAAGGGGATCTTCTGGGCGATCTACGCGGTCCTGGTCGTCCTGCTGATCGTCCTCGTCGTCGCCGCGGTGCAGTTATTCCGCTGAGCGTCACGAAATGCGCCACCGCTGTTTGACAGCGCTGGCGATGACGGCGAAAGTCGGTCGTCATCCCATGCGGAGATCGGCCATTGAATCGACGTGAGTTCGCCAAATCACTGGCTGTCGCCAGCGTGATCGGAAGTGGAGCGTGGTCCGCGACCCGCGTGAGCGCCGCGGCGGCGCCGCCGGCTTCGCCCGCGCCGGCGCCTTCAAGGCACGTGCCCGTGGACCCCGTGCGACTACAGGCCTTGCAGCAAGCCTTCCTCGACCTGCGCTTTGGCATGTTCATCCATTTGAACATGGCCACCTTCGAGGAGCGCGAGTGGGGCGACCCGACGTTGTCGCCCAAGCTGTTCGATCCGAAACACCTCGACACCGACCAGTGGGCGCGCGCGGCGAAATCGGCCAACATGGGTTACGCGTGTTTCACCACCAAGCATCACGACGGCTTCTGCCTCTGGCCGACGAAGACCGCCAGCGCCAACATCATGCAGTCTTCGTACCCGCACGATGTGGTGCGCCGTTACGTCGATTCGTTCCGCAAGGCGGGCCTCAAGGTCTGCTTGTACTTCTCCATCCTCGACCTGCGCGCGGATATCCGCGCCCGCACGGTCACGCCGGAGAAGATCGCGCTGATCAAGGCGCAGCTCACCGAGATCCTCACCCAGTACGGTCCACTCACGGCGTTGATCCTCGATGGCTGGAGGGCATCGTGGTCGCGTATTTCGTACGCCGAGCTGCCTTACCGGGAGATCTACGATCTGGTGAAGACGCTGCAGCCCGATTGCCTGGTCACCGACCACAACGCCGGCAGCTACCCAGGCACGGCGCTGTACTACACGGACATCAAGCAGTACGAGCAGCACGCCGGGCAGAAGATTCCGCCGAACAGTCCGGTGCCCTCGCAATCGGGCACGACCCTGCAGAGCGACTGGTTCTGGAAGAAGGCGTATCCGACCTCGGAGCTCGCCTCGGCCAAGACGATCGTCGACGAGTGGCTGGTCCCGTTCAACGAGAACCACTGCAACCTCATCCTCAATGTGGCCCCCAATCGTGACGGGCGCTTCGACGACAACGCCGTGGCCCGTCTCGCCGAGATCGGCAAGCTGTGGAAGAACCCCGGCCCCGCACCGAGGATCGGCCGCTCGGTCACCATCACCACGCCAGACCTCGCCGCGGGGAAGCCGGCCTGGGCCAGCGCGAGCGACGAAGCGGTCGGACCCGACCAGGCCTTCGACGACAACTTCCGCAGCTACTGGCTGGCCGACCGCGGCAAGACCGAGGCCTGGATCGAAGTGCGCTTCGAACAGCCCGTGGCGTTCAACACGCTATCGATCGTCGAGGCGCTCGGCGCCGAAGGGTATGGTCAGGCGAGCCGTATCACCGCTTACCGGGTGGAAGTGGAGCGCGACGGTGCATGGGTCGCCCTGGTCTCGGGCGGGCAGCCGGCGCCCTACCAGTTTCACGAGGTGGCGCGGACCACGGCGAGCCGGGTCCGTCTGAACGTGACCGGCCAGCAGCCGGGCATCACCGAGTTCGGCATCTACGACGAGCCCCGCGCCGGCTGAAGCCGGCATCGCCGCTGAAGCGGCTCCCACACGAGGCATCGCCGCTGAAGCGGCTCCTACATGAGGCATCGCCGCTGAAGCGGCTCCCACATGAGGCATCGCCGCTGAAGCGGCTCCCACAGGAAGCTTTGGCGCTTTGTGTGGGAGCCGATTCATCGGCGATGCCCTGGCCCCTTGGAAGGCGATGCCCGGGCCCTGCGGAAGGCGATGCCCTGGCCCTTTGGAACCAGTGACTTGGCACCATATCGGTAGCTTGAGGCAAGCCACCGGGAGGTGACCCATGGCAACCGGATGGGCGGGCGATACCGCCGTGCAGGACCAGATCGACGCGACCATCGAGGACGCGGTCAAGCGGGCGCGCAGCCAGCTGCCGAAAGGCCCGAGCCTCGAGCGCTGCGAGGAGTGCGACACACCGATTCCGCAGGCACGCCGCAAGGCCGTGCCGGGCGTGCGCCTGTGCGTGGCATGCCAGGAGCTGGCCGATCGCGACGAAGCCGCTTTCAGCGGCTACAACCGTCGGGGCAGCAAGGACAGCCAGCTGCGCTGAAGGCGTTGGCCAGATGCTTGGCGTGGCCTGTAACAAATTAGAAATAACTGATTGTAAAAGGGTTTTCTAAAGTATCGTCGCGGTCGGCCGTTACCTTTCGCAGTTTTCCGGCTCTCCCATGACGATGCTTATGAACACGCCCACCGGCAGTCGCGAACCGTCGTTGATCGAGCAGGCCCTCGCGGGAGACTCGCTGATGGCGGTCTTCCAGCCGGTCATCCGTGTCGACACCGGCGATGTCGTGGCGCACGAGGGGCTGATCCGCTCGTCCTTGCCCCACTTCAACCTCACCCCGCCCGATCTGCTCGATCTGGCACGGGCCCGCGGGCGCCTCGGTGAATTCGAACTCGCCGCGGCGCGTTGCGTCGTCTCGCACTTCGCGGCACGTGCCTTGACCGGCCGCCTGCTGGTGAACCTGAGCGCCCAGGCGATCATGCAGGACGGCGTGCGCGCCGAAGACGTGCTGGACGCGCTATCCATTCCGGGCTTCGACCTCGGCCGGGTGACGATCGAAATCACCGAGCGCGACATCGTCGAGAATCCGGCCCGACTGGCCCATTCGCTCGGTTTCCTTCGTGCGCGCGGGATACGCGTCGCGCTGGACGACTTCGGCAACGGTCATTCGAACTTCGAGATGTGGAATGAGGTGCATCCGGAGATCGTGAAGATCGATCGCTATCTCATCAACGGCCTGGCACACAGCGTGGAGCGACTGGCCATCGTGCGTGCCCTGATCTCGGTGGCGGAAACGTTAGGTGCCGAACTGGTCGGCGAAGGCGTCGAGGACGAAGCGGACCTGCTGATGCTCCGTGAACTCGGTATACCGTATGCGCAGGGCTTCCTGATCGCGCGACCGTCGGCCGGATCGACCATGGAGGCCCCCGCCCGGGTCACCACCGCGCTGTCGATCGCGCACGTGCCAGTGCCGCCACGTTCCCGCGGCCCGGTATCCGCACGGCCGTTCACGGCCGGCCACATGTTGATCGACGCACCGTGCCTCTCGCCCGCGCAGACGAACGAGGACGTGGTGGATCTCTTCGCCTCGCAGCCGCGTCTGCATGCCATCGCCGTTGTCGACCAGGGCCTTCCCATCGGTATCGTCAACCGACGCACGTTCACCGAGCGCATGGCGCAGCCTTTCGCGCGCGAGCTGTTCGGACGCAAGCCGTGCACCAGCTTCATGCATCCCGAACCGTTGCTCTGCGACGAGGAGATGTCGTTGCAGAGCATGGCCGATATCCTGCGCGGCGAGGATCAGCGTTACCTCAGCGACGGCTTCATCATCACCTCGCACGGTCGTTACCTGGGCCTGGGCACGGGAGAAGCGCTCGTGCGCCGGGTCACCGAGATTCGTGTCGAGGCCGCGCGCTACGCCAATCCGCTCACTTTCCTGCCGGGGAATCTCCCGGTGACCGAACACATCGTGCGCCTGCTGCAGACGGGCCGTCCGTTCGCGGCCGCGTACTTCGATCTCGATAACTTCAAGCCCTTCAACGACCAGTACGGCTATTTCCGCGGCGATGAAATGATCCGCCTGCTCGCCAGCACGCTGACCGGCGATCTGCGTCAGGATGGCGACTTCGTCGGGCATATCGGCGGCGACGACTTTCTGGTCATCTTCCAGGGCGACGACTGGGTAGCCCGCTGCGAAGGCATGCGCCTGCGCTTCAATGCCATGAGCGGTAACCTGTTCGACGAGATCGACCGCGAACGCGGTGGCATCGACAGCGAGGATCGCCATGGTCACCAACGATTCTTCCCGATCACCACCGTTGCCGTGGGCGTCGCCTGTTTCGTCGACGCGTACCCGGTCGACCCGGAAACCGTGGCCAGCCTTGCCGCGTCGGCCAAGCGAGTGGCGAAGAACACCGGCGCCGGCCTGCACATGGTGACGTACGAAGAGCAGCTTCGGGTTGTCGTGTAACCACGTATTCAAGTGCCTGAAACAAAAGCATAATCTTCGAAAATAAAGCTAAAGTTGCCGAATTTGCGGCCGAAAGGGAGGCATCCCCGTCCCCCCGAGTACGCCATGCGATCCCCCCGAATCCGCCTGCCCGAGCTCACCCTGCGCGCCCGTCTGTTGTTGCGCATGGCCGGCACCATTCTTCTCCTTCTCGCGCTCTGGATCGTCGGCGGCGTGCAGTTGCGCACCGCCGACCAGCGACTCCAGTCCGTCGTCGACGAGACGCTCGCCCCCGTCGCCGATGTCGGCCGCATCCAGAACGACTACAACGACCTGCTCGACGCGCTCGTGCACGCCACGCTGACCCGGCTGCCGTCCTCGGTCGACGACGCCGTCACCGCCATCGGCAGCGATCGCCACGACATCGACAAGCAGTGGAAGTCGCTCACGGCCAGTGGTTTGGGCAAGGCGCAGAGCAAGCTGGTCGCGCTCGCCGCGGAGCATCGCAAGGCGGCGGACAAGGCCGTGGACGATGTGATCGAGATGCTCAAGGCCGAGCAATACGACATCGCCCAGTTGCAGCTGTCCAACGACGTACAGTCCGCCGTCGTACCGCTGAAGAGCGACTTCTCGAACCTCTTCGCACTCGCGCTGGATGGCGGCAAGGCCGAGGCCGAGGCGCAGCACGCCGACATCCGTCGTGGCGGCGTCACCTCGGCGATCCTTCTGGTCGTCGCCTTGCTCCTGGCCAGTATCGTCGACCTCGCGATCATCCGTTCGCTCGGCCGCCGACTTCGCCAGGCCTCGGAGGTTGCCGCCGCGATCGCGCGCGGCAACCTCGGCGCACGCATCGATATCGGCCGCAACGACGAGATCGGCGCTTTGCTGACCTCGCTCGCGGCCATGGATGCACAGCTGGGTAACGTCGTCATACAGGTGCGCGATCGCGCCGAGCATGTGGCGCAAGCCGCCGGCGGCATTGCCCGCGGGAACGATGCGTTGAACGAGCGCACACGCACGCAGTCCGAGCATCTGCGCTCAACCTCGGCCTCGATGAACGACATGGCCCGGGCCGTCGCCGGCGGTCTCAACCATGCCAGCGCCGCGCACGGCGCCGTCGCCCAGACGCGCGCCATGACCGACGAAGGTCACAGCGTGGCGATGGACGCCATCGGCAACATGCGCGAGATCCGCCGCCGTACCGAACGCATGAACGAAGTGCTCGACCTCGTCGACCAGTTCGCCTTCCAGACCAACCTCCTCGCGCTGAACGCGGCCGTGGAGGCCGCGCGTGCGGGGGACCACGGGCGCGGCTTCGCTGTCGTCGCCTCGGAAGTGCGCGACCTCGCCAAGCGCTGCGCCGCGGCCGCCCGCGACATTCGCGGCCTCATCGCCGAAAGCGACGACGCCGTGCAGGCCGGCGTCGCCTCGGTCGATCGTGCCGGTGCCGTCCTCACCGGGATCGGCGAGCGCGTGAACCAGCTCTCCGCCCTGGTCGATTCGGTCATGGACGCCACCCGCGGCCAGAGCGACGGTATCGCGCGGGTCAACGGAGCCATCCACGGTATCGACGAGACCACGCGCGAGAACGCCATGCTCGTCGAACAGGCGGCAGCGGCAAGCCGCGCGATGCGCGAGAGCGCCCAGATACTGCGACAGGAGATGGCTTACTTCGTGCTGGAAGGCGAGGCCGCCTGATTCACGGCTAGGTCGCTTCGCGCACGGCCTTGAGTGTCTTGTACAAGGTCGCGCGCGAAAGACCCAGCAGCCTGGCGATGTACGTCGCGGCGTGGCGTACATCGAACAGGCCGCGGTCCTCGAGCAGCGTGACCAGGGCCTCGCGCTCGACGATGCTCATACCGGCCAGTGTCGTCCCGTGCTCGCCGAGGAAACGACCGACGATGTCGTTGATCTCTTCGCGCCAGTCGTTGCGAAACAACGCGGCAGGGCGCGGCGCCGTTTCGGCGAAGCGCAGGAAGTCCTTCGAGATCGCCTGCATCGCTTCGAACATGCTCACATCCACATTGATGCACAGCAGCCCGACGGGCTTGCGGCGGTTGTCGCGCAACACGGCCGTGATCGATTTCAGCGAGCGGCCATCCGCGTTCGTCTTGGGATAGGGGCCGATGACGGGATCCTCGAGCGAGCCGAGGTCGTCGAGTTCCGCGAGCGAGTCGTCGCCGGCCTTTCGCGGCGACATGCGATTGGCGATATGACGGATCGTCCCGCTGCCGAGGTCGTGGATGACGACCTCGGCATGCGGCTTGAACACAGTGGCTATCGCATCGGCGACGGGAACGTAGGGTGCAAGAAGGTCGGCCATCACCGGATCATCCGTGTCGCGATACGGATTGTCCAGATTGGACGTCCTGTTGAATATCCTTGGTCGCGGTCACGGTCGGGCGCGCCCAGGGGAAACGGCGGCCGGCAAGGGCGGCCCTCGTCGACGGCACGGTCTTGCTATCCTCGCCGGCAACGAAGAGGACCACGGATGAAAGTCGCCATCGTAGGCTACGGAACGGCAGGGCAGGCAAGTGCGATCCTGCTGTCCGCGCAGGGACACGACGTTACGGTTTTCGAGAGAAGCCCGACACTTGGCCCGGTCGGTGCGGGTTTCCTGCTGCAACCCACGGGTATCGCGGTACTCGACCGGCTCGGCCTGGCTGGGCAAGCGATGGCCCTGGGCCAGCGTATCGACGAACTTCACGGCGCCACGCCCCGCGGGCGCCCGGTGATGGCCATGCGCTACCGTGACCGTCGTGCCGACTGCTTCGGCCTGGGCATGACGCGCGGTGCGCTTTTCGAGCTACTGCGCGAGGCGCATCCGGAGGCGGCGCATGTCCGTACCGGTGTCTTCATCGCCGGCTACGACGCGGCTACGCGCTCGGTCATCGACGCCGACGGTGTATCGCACGGCCCGTTCGACCTGACGATCGCCGCCGATGGCGCACATTCGGTACTGCGCGTCGGCTGCGAGAACCAGGTCAGCCGCGAGGCGCTGTATCCCTGGGGCGCGGTGTGGTGTCTGCTGCGCATCGACGACTGGGCGTCCCCGACGCATCTGCGGCAACGCTACGCCGGCACGCGCGCGATGATCGGCATGCTGCCGGTCGGCACACGGCCCGGTCACGACGGGCGCTGGGTGACCTTCTACTTCAGCCTGCCGGGTACCGTGGTCGACGTCTTCGACGACCTCGCCGTCGTGGCGATGAAGGCGACGGTCGCCGAGATCTGGCCCGAACTCGCCCCGCACATCGCGCACCTGGCGCATGCCGAGCAGCTCAATCGTGCGCGCTACCGCGACGTGGTCCTGCGTCAGCCGCATCACGGGCGTCTCGTCGTCATCGGCGATGCGGCACACGCCATGAGCCCACAGCTGGGGCAGGGCGTGAACATGGCCCTGCTCGATGCCGCCGCCCTGGCCGACGCATTACGCGACCACCAGGATATCGATCGTGCCCTGGACGCCTACCGTCGCCGGCGTCACGCCCACGTGCGGATCTACCAGCGCATGAGCCGCTGGCTGACGCCGCTCTTCCAGTCCGATCGCACGGTGCTCGGCTGGTGTCGCGATGCCTTGTTCGGACCACTGGGCAGGATGCCCGGTGCCCGCGGGCCGATGCTGAGCATTCTCACCGGTGAGGCCGGTCACGCGGCAGAACCATACTCGCGCGTGCGGGCAGACTCGGTTTACGCTCTGGGCGAAGGGGAACAAGGGAGATCCGGATGAAACGCGTTGCCGCTGTCGTCGTACTGTTCGTGTCGCTCGCCACCGTCTCGTACGCCGCCAATCCCATTCCCATGTGGGGCGCGAAGCAGTCCAGCCCGGCGGATACCCGGCCGGCCGATCTCAAGCCCGGCCAGTGGATATGGGGCGGCCGCGGTGCCTCGCCGGGTCCGATGGCGGTGATCGTCAGCATTACGGAGCAGCGCGCCTACGCGTACCGCAACGGCATCCTCATCGGCGTGACCACGGTCAGCACGGGAAAGAAGGGACACGAAACGCCGACCGGTGTGTTCACCATCCTGCAGAAGGACAAGGACCACCATTCGAAGAAATACGACGACGCACCGATGCCCTATCAGGAGCGCCTGACCTGGGACGGTGTCGCCCTGCATGCCGGCGGGCTGCCCGGCTATCCGGAATCCCATGGCTGCGTGCACATGCCCACCGAGTTCGCGCGACTACTCTTCGATGCGACCAATATGGGCATGACCGTTGTCGTCGCCGAGGAAGGCACCGCGCCGGTGACCGTGGTTCATCCCAGCGCGGTCATTCCGATCGACCCACGCAACGGCAGCGATCTGCCACTCGAACCGCTAGCCGATGGCGTGCCCTATCGCTGGAATCCGGACGCCTCGCCTACCGGTCCGATCTCCATGGTGCTCAGCGTTCCCGACAGCAGGGTCATCGTCTTCCGCAACGGCATCGAGATCGGTCGCAGCCGCGTCGAAGTGAAGGACCCGCTGGTCGGCACGCACGCCTTCATCGTCGCCTCCGGTTATATGCCGGAGGCGCCCCAACGCGCAGGTCTGCAGATGCCCAACTGGATCACCATCGGTATTCCCGGCCATGGTGACGAAGCCGGCAAGGTCGTAGACGAAGCGCTGGTCGACCGCGTATCCGTGCCGCGCGAATTCATGGAGAAGATCGTGCCCTTGCTCGCGCCGGGGTCCGTGCTGCTGGCCACCGACGAGAGCGTGCAGCCGGAAACCACCGGCGGCAAGGTACAGGTCATCGACTCGAATCCGCCGGGCGTCTGAGCGGACCCTTCAGTTCGGTAGCGGCAGCGAGATCGGGTTGGCCTTCACCGTTGCGCTGAGGGACGGGAACGGATCGATGCCGGTCTCGTCGACGATGGTGTCGATCGAGACCACCGCACATACCGGCGCATCGACGTTCGAGCAACGCCACGCGGCCGCGCCGCCTTCGCTCGGGGCGTAGATCGCCTTCCAGGTGTAGTTCGGAACGACTACCGCATCCGCACCGATCGTGTCGGGCGTCGGGCCGTCGAAGGCCGGTCCGGTGACGACGAACACGTCGCCGTCTTCCGTCGCCATGGTGCGCAAGGCGGTTTCGATGCGCTCCCACTTCCCGGTATTGAGCGTGTGATTCTGCGGCACCATGTTGGCGAGCGAGAAACTCTGCTTCTGCGCCGTGGCATCCGGCTCGTCGCCGGACGGCGTCATGTGGCCACGGTCGTATCCGCTGCCCTTGTAATCGGCCAGCTCGGCGCGGTCGGCTACGGGAATCGCCGTCTCGGCATGGAAGGCGTCTTTGCGCGGTGTGTTCTGCGCATCGGCGATCTGTGCCGCGGTGAGGTGCTCGGCCGACCACAACGGACCTTTGGTGACGCCCGAGGCGAGCACCGAGTAAGCCTCGTTGCATAGGGCCGTGGTGCGCTCGGCAAGCGAGTTGTCGATCAGGTCGGGCGCCTGTTCACCCGGAAAGAACTGCGGACAGGCCGTGTCGGATGCATTGACGGCGCCGGCAAGGCACAACGTGACGAGCGCGACGAACGCGCGTGCATGGCGGATGCTCATGATATTTTCCCCACAAGAATGAACGAAGATCCCCTGTTCGCGAGCCTCGCCATTCTTGCCGCACGGGATGACGCTAGTGGTGCACGAACACCTCGCAAAGTGCGACCTCGTTCGCACTTCGAGATATCGCTATCGCGTGTTCAGTGATCGAAGCCGTTCTCGCCGATGGCGTCGACAAGATACGTTACGAGTGACGCGATGCGCGCGGAGATCGCCGTATTGCGGTAGTACACGGCATTGATCGGCTGGCGGAATTCGATGGTTTGCCTGGTCAGGACCTGCACGAGCCGACCGGATTCGCGATCGTTGCGGGTCATGAAGTCGGAAAGGCAGACGATGCCGTTGCCCTCGATCGCCAACTGGCGCAGCGTCTCGCCGCTCGACGCACTGATCGTCGGCTTGATATGCACAGGCTGTTTCTTCTCGTCGACAAGGGGCCAGTCGTTGAGTGCGTCGGGCTCGGTGAAGCCGAGCAGCGAGTGCTTCGACAGTTCCGACACCTTGCGTGGCGCGCCACGTGCATCGAGGTAGCCAGGACTGGCCAGGCAGCGCACACGGCTGCTGCCGATCGGGCGTGCGTGCAGCGTCGAATCCTTGAGCCGGCCGATCCGTAATGCGACGTCCGTGCGCCGCTCCAGCAGGTCGATGAAGCCTTCGTTGCTGTGCAGCTCCAGCTCCACGTCCGGGAAGCGCTCGCGGTACCCGGCGACCAGAGGCACGACAACGTGCAACATGAAGGGCGAGGCAGCGTCGACGCGCAGACGTCCGGCGGGGCGACTCCGCCGCGTGGCCATCTGCTCTTCCGCGTTCTCCACCGCGGCGACGATATCGCGAGCGCGCTCGAGGAAGGCTGCGCCCTCGTCCGTCAGCTCGATGCGGCGCGTGGTCCGACGGAGCAGGGTGGTCTGCAGCTTCTCTTCGAGCCGACCGAGCGTGCGACTCGCCGCCGAGACGGTCTGGTCCAGCTGCTGCGCCGCCCGGGTGATCGAGCCGGTATCGACGACGGCGATGAAGTTCTGGATCTCGTCGAGGGTGATGTTCATCGTTGATTTTCGCCCCGGGGCATCCGGTCCATACGTGTCAGGCAGCGGTGACGCTGTCGGCTTCGGAGGCGGCGATGACGCGATTCCGGCCGGCGCGCTTGGCGCGATAGAGCGCCTTGTCGGCCTCGCGACAGAGCAGGTGCAATGTGTAACCGCATCGGTCCGTGGAAGCCACGCCGACACTGACCGAGAGCGAGACAATGCGTCCATCGTCCTCGACGGGAGCGGCTTCGATGCCCAGGCGCAGGCGATCGGCCGTGGCCAGGGCCTGGGTGCTCGAGCAGCCGATCAGCAGGATGCCGAACTCCTCACCACCCAGGCGGCCGAACAGGTCCTTGGGCCGCAGGTGTTCCTGGAGAACGGCCACGGTGTGCTGGAGCACGATGTCGCCCATGGCATGGCCATGGGTATCGTTGACCTGCTTGAAATGATCCAGGTCGATGGAGATGAGGCAGGCGCTGCCGCGATTCTTCTCCTGAAGGCGCAGTAGCCGTTCGGCCTCGCTCATGAAATGCTGGTGGTTCAGGATGCCCGTCAGGCCGTCCAGGGAGGACATCCGCTTGAAGCGAAGCTGCGAACGTTTCACCCGGAACAGCAACATCGCGATCGATGCCAGGACGACGAGCAGGAGCGCGATGTAAAGCCGGCCCTTGGCCACGGTGCTGGCGTCCAGGGACTGCTGCAAGCGCAGAATGCGATTCTGCGTGCTCAGGCTTTCCGTCGTCAGGGTTTGCACCATCTGCTGTTGCTGGCTTACCTCGTAGGCCATGCTCCGCACGCCCAGGTCGTTGAGGTAGCCCTTGTCGAGGGTGACGAAGTGCTCGTAGTACGCGAGTGCGGCCGTAGCGTTGCCCTGCCGCTTTTCCACCCGGTACAGCACTTCGTAGGCTTCTTTGAGCCAATCGCTCATCGCATCGGCGCTGTTCATCGCGACGACGGCCAGCGCGGCTTTCTTGGCGTCGACGTCGTTACCCAGCTTTTCGAAGGCCTGTGCGCGCTGCACCTTGGCCGATTCTTCATGCGGGAAGTAGTGATTGTTGCGAATGCTGGGATCGAGTCGGTCCAGCATCGCGATCGCCTTCAACGGCTGCCCTTCGTCGAGCAGAAGGGTGACCATGAGCAACAGCGCACTGTTGGTCGTCACGCCCTCTCGTGAGGCGGTACAGGTGTCGATGGCTCGCGCCAGTTCCGGACTGGAGGACGTGAGTCGCTTTCCGTTATAGAGCGCCGCGGCCTTCAACCAGACGGTGAGGCAGTGGGATTCGCCCGGCGCGATGGCATCGTCAGCCATATCGGCATACTTGACCGCGAGGTCGGTTTGCCCCGCGAAATTCATCATCTGCGACAGGTTGGTGAGTACCGAGGATCGCGCCCGCGGATCCTTTATCGAGGGCAGGCTCGTCGACAGCTTGTTGGCCAGGACGAACGCCTCTTCGTAGCGTCGGTTGAGTGCAAGGTTGCTCAGCAGGAGCGCCGATGCCTTGGCGGCCAGGGTGTCGTCGCCCGAATGGCCGATGATCTGGCGAAACTCGGCCTCCGATTTCGCGTACGCGCCCTCGAACATGGCTTCCCAGGCGTCGAGATAGCGCAGGTGCCACTGTTCGGCGGTCGACAGGCTCATCGCTTCGGCGTGAACCTGCGAAAGGCGCTGTACGAACTGCGGGTGATCCTTCGTGCGCAGGTCCTCGATCTGGTCGAGGATGCCTGCACGTTCTATCTCCGCATGGGCCGAGACGGGATGCGTCAACGCACAAAAGGCCAGGGTCGTCGCGACGACCCATGACCTCATGGCGTTGCGCAGCCGAGTCACCGCTACTTCGTCGGATCGGATTTCGACGGGGTATCGGTCGTCTCGTCGTGCTCCGGATCCGTTTCGCCGTCCAACTGGCCCGGCGTCTGGGTGGCCTGGGGCGCCGCATTGGTGTTGTGCCCCAGTTCGACCGCGAGCAGCGAGCTGTCGCCCGATGCCACCGCCGCCGTCAGCGCGTCGGAGGCCTTGGCCTGCTGGAGGACGCTCGTCAGTTCCTCCGACGTGGCGTGACGCAGCGACGCGTCGCGCCCAATCGCTTCGAGAAGTTCAATCGTGTCGGACATGTCATCCCCTGTTTGGCGTGGTCGTATCGAAAGCACCATGACGGCGGTGCTCCCGATTTCTTGAGCTTAAGCCGGACCGCAATAGTGCTGGTTCACCTGCGGCACCTGCATGAGCTTGTATCCCAGCTCGGCAAACAGCGCCGAGGTGTCCCCTGAAGCGACGGCGGCGGTCAGCGCCTCCGAAGCGTGCGCCTTCGCCAGCGCGGTGCCCAGATCGTGTGCGGAGGCGTGGCGCAGGGAAGCGTCGCGACCGATGACTTCGAGCATTTCGATGGTATCTAGCATGTCGTTCTCCTTCCGGTGGTGGTTGGCGCAGCGGATCGGACCACTGGCCTCAAGCCGATGATGCTTCTTTTTCCATCTTGTCCAGGGCGGCGAGCCGTTCCCGGATCGCCATGTTCGCCTTCAGCGGTGCCGCCGGCGGCAGGATCACCGTTTCCTCGGTAGGCACGTCCACATGGGGAAGGTCGCGCAGAGCGATGCGACGAATGCGCGGCTTCTGAATGGGTAGCGTGACCGCGCGATAGAGGATGATCTCGTGGTCCAGCGGGTAGTCCTGGCTCAGTACGTCGACCAGCACCTGCCGGTACGCGCCGCTCGTGGTGAAGCGGGCCAGCGAGCGATCGCCGACCAGGCCGACCTGCCAGAGCACGAGATAGGCGCTCGGGTCGATACGGCGCTCGTAGAAAAGCAACTGGCCGGCTTCGTAGTGCTGGCAACCCACGGTGCCGGGGTCGATACCCAGATCGGCGTAGAGGCAGTCTTCGGCCGACACCCCAGGCTCCATATGCGCCGGGAAGCCTTCGGCGCGGGCCACCTCGATCGCCTTGTGCGGCGACCAGGCGAAGATGCCCGGGTGCCCGTAGAACACGCCGCAGACGCGCTTGCCGGCACGGACCTCGGCCATCATCAGGTCGACCCACTCCTCGTAGGTCTTCCGGCGCGATTTCCCTTCCTGGTAATACGGCTGGAGGCTGCGTACGTCGGGATGCATCCGCTCCAGCCACTGCTCGACGATGTTGTCGGAGAGGCCGGCAAAGACGACGTCGGCCTGTTCGATGTGGCTGCGCGACAGCGGGGTCAGGTGGGAGCCCAGGGTCATGCCCATGCCGACGATGGCCAGGCTGCCCCGGCGGGGGGCTTCAGGAGGGGCCAGCAGAGTGGTGTTCATCGCCTGATAGTAGGCGATGTCCCGCGGCAGAAGCACGCTCGCTTGCAGCAGCCTTTCCCTGGGCAAACGCGGCCTGGCCGTGCCTTGGTGGGCGACGGTTGCCGAATTTGCACGTCCTGCCCCGGTGGCTCCCTGGGAAAACGATGACAGGAGGCTCTCTCCTGTCGCTCGCATGTCAGCTCACTTGAGCGGCGCGTAAGTGGCCCGATAGCTGCGCGGGACGACGAACGGCATGATGAGCCGACGAAGGCCATAGGGAAGGCGCGCCGCCTTCGATAGACGGTCGGTCGCGGCTTGTACATGGGCGACCCGCGGTTGGCGCGCCTGCTCGAAGCGGCGCCCGATCGTCGCGGTGTCATCGGCCCCGGCGACCATGCCGGCGAGCGCGAGGGCATCCTCCATCGCCAGCGCGGCACCCTCCGCCCACACCGGTGCGGTAGCGTGTGCCGCGTCACCGATAAGGATCACCCGGCCCTCGCTCCACCGAGCCAGTCGCACTTCCTCGATCGGCGAATGGTAGAGGGCTTCGGGGTGCGCGAGCGCCCAGGAGAGGGCCTTACGGGCCCGCTCGGGGAAATCGCCGAACACCTGATCCAATGGGTGCGGATCGTCTGCGGCCACACCCGGCGAGTCCACGGCGACCCAGCCGTAGACAGTCGCGTCGTCGACGGGAAGCAGCAGGATCATGCCGCGCCTGCCGGTCCACAACGTCCAGCCCTCGACGCCCGGATTGGGCGCCATGAAACGCCAGCTGGCGGAGGCGAGACGTGCTGCGGACGGTTGCGATGCCGCCATGAGCGCCTGTCGCACGGTGGAGCGGACGCCATCGGCGCCCACCAGCAGGCTTGCGGAAAGCTCCTCGCCATCGTCGAGACGCAACGTGGCGGCGGTGGCGTCCTGATGGACGTCCGCGATGGAGCGATCAGCCCTGTGCGCGGACGCATCCAGGCCAGCACCGAGCAGGCCCATGAGATCGGAACGGCGCATTGCACGCGGGCGCATGGCCTCACCCCAGAACGCGTCTTCGTCGATGGTCGCAAGAAGACGATCGTCTTGCGCCCGGTATTCGCGCTTGCGCACCGGATGGCCCAGCCGCTCGATGTCTCCGGCCAAGCCAAGTCGCGCGAGCGCCGCGATGGCGTTTCCGGGAAGGTTGATGGCGAGGCCTCCGTCGGCCGCCAGCGGCCTGCGCTCGACCACGAGGGAGTCGATGCCTTGCTGCTTCAATGCGCGCCATGTCGCCAGGCCGGCGATACCGCCACCGGCGATGACGATGCGCTGCGAAGGTGCGGTTGCCATGGGAAGCGTCCTTAAAGAGCCAATTCCCGATTATGCCCCGCCAGCCTTCGATGGAGGCACCTAAGCGACGACGTCGACGCCCTTCGCTCGGACTATGCGTCACGACCGTGATCGCCAGCGTCGGTGGCAGGCGGCGAGCGAGCTGCACGCACGTCGTTCCGCCGTCCAGGATCACCACCTGCCCCGGAAGAATCATGGCTGCCGCGCGTGTCGCGATGGCCGACTCGGCAACGGCGCCGTCGTAGCCTCGACACGGGTCGGTCGCGGTGGCGGTCTCGAAGGGGAGGGCGAGGACATCGAAGTGATCGAAGTGGCGTTCGACGACGCGCTCGCCATGATCGAGCGCGGCGAGATCGTCGACGCGAAAACGATCATGTTGCTGCAGTACGCGGCGCTGCACATCTTCGCCTCGTCCCGCTCATTCGATCGCCTCGACGCCCATCTGCCTTAGCGCCTCAACGGGAAGGCGCGCCGCAGGAGCAGGACATCGAATCACCGCCTTCCGGTTCGCCAAACCATCGGCCCACCTGGCGTGCTACATCCTCGGCAACCGCGTCGCTATCGGTCGCCCAAGCCACGATGCCGTCGGGTCGAACCAACAGGGCGCGAGCACCAGGCCACCGCTTCGCGTCGCCGGACACGTAGACGATGCGATCCTCCCAGCGACGTGCCAGGGACGCCAGTGGCGCACTCGCGTCGAAGTCGAGTAACACGCCCTTTCCCGTTCGCAGGTGCTCGCCCAGTCGCGTTCCATCGGCCAGTTCGACGTCGGGGGCGCTGCGACCGATGAGCGGATGCTCGCCACCAAGGGGGTAGCGCAGCGAAACGCCCCACACGCGCTCGGCGAAATAGGTCGCGCCATCACGGGTGTCGACCAGGTCCCGAACGATGGCTTCGAGCGCGCGTGAACTTGCGCTTGGCCGCATCAGCGCCACCTGCGCGCGCGACCAGTCCAGGACCTTCGTGCCCACCGGATGCCGTTCCGTCATGTAGGTGTCGAGCAGCCCATCCGGCGCATGGCCGCGGATCGTCGCGGCCAGCTTCCAGCCAAGATTCATCGCGTCGCCAAGGCCGAGATTGAGGCCCTGGCCACCCAGGGGCGAATGGATGTGTGCGGCGTCACCGGCGAGCAACACCCGTGTCTTGCGATACGCGGTCGCCTGGTGGGCGCGATCGGTCCACGTCGTGGCAAGTCGAAGGGCCGTCAGGGTGATGTCCGTGCACGAGACGCGGCGAAGCACCGCCTGCACGTGTTCGAGTGTGATCGGGTTCACGCGATGGCAAGCACCGCCGTCGAACTCGACCATGCCGATGATGCCGGGCGGCGCGTACGTGTACATGCCCGTCGGCGTGTAGTGCCGGCCAGGCCGAAGTGCATTCGGTTCGGCGATGTCCCCATGGATGGTGTAGCCCGTGAACTCGGGATCCGTGCCGACAAACGCAAAGCCCGCCGCCTTGCGCACCGCGCTTCGGCCACCATCGCAACCGACGAGCCAGCGGCCGTGATATACCTCGCCGCCCGCGCTTACCGTCACGATGTCATCCGACTGCGCCAGGCTGTCGACGCCCGAGCCCCGCCTGATGTCGGCCCCCATGGCCGTCGTGTGGGCTTCAAGCGCCCGCTCCAGCGCTTCCATCTCGACCATCAGGCTCGTGCCGGCGGGGCCGGGCAGGCGCCACGGCCACTGCGACCGGTCGATCCTGTCTTCGTAGAACGGAATGCCGGCAAAGTGACCGGCCGGGCGTCGGGCCTGCCCGGCCCAATGGACCGTGCCCGAAGCGCCGCTCGCCTCGCTCGACGGCTGCGCCGCGACAACGGCGTCCAGCATGCCGCGGCGGTGGAGGCCTTCGATCGAGGGTGCGGAGAGGCCGCGCATTCCGAACGGGAGTCGCTTCAAGGCGGAGCCTGGATCTTTCCGCGGTTCCAGCACCAGCACGGACACGCCGTGGAGGCGCAATTCACCGGCGAGGAACAGACCGACCGGGCCCGCGCCCGCCACCACCACGTCGTAGACCAAGGCAATATCCTCCGCTGACGGCCAGGCGACGCTGGCGCTCTAAATAGTTACACTGAGTGTAAGTTTCTACAGGGCAGGCGGCCAGATGTCAAAACCGGACGGGCTTCGGAAGCAGAAGAAGGCAGAGACGCGGCAGGCGATTTCGAACATCGCCACGCGACTGTTCGTCGAGCGTGGCTTCGACAACGTCTCGGTGGCCGAAGTCGCCCTCGAGGCCGGCGTCGCGCGGAAGACGGTGTTCAACTACTTCCCGCGCAAGGAAGACCTGATCTTCGACCGTGAGGACGAAGTCAGGGCGCTGGTGCGCGAGGCGATCTCCGGGCGCGGAACGCAGCCGCCGGTCCCGGTGTTCCAGGCCCTGATGCGCACCCTGGTCGCGACGGGCCATCCGATCTTCCGGATAACGGAACGGCCGATCGCCTTCTGGCGTACGGTCTCGCAAAGCCCGGCGCTCACCACGTATGCGCGTGAGCTGCAGGTGACACTCGGCAACGATCTGGGGGACATGCTTTCGGACACCGTGGACCAACCACGCGGCGATCCCGGCGCACGCCTTGCCGCTGCGATGCTGGTTTCCACGCTCGTGGTGGCCTATGGCGAAGCGCTGCGGGCCTTTCGGGAAGACCGCGATCCCATGAAAGCCTTCGTGCGTGTGATGGAGCGCGGCTTCACAGGCGTTCATGCCGCGGTCGCCGGCACGCCTTATGGCTGAGCCGCCGGCACGCTGTCGATTTCTCGCCGGGCCATTCGACGAGGTAATGAAAGCAACATATCCCGCCGTCCCGAACACCGCCCCAGGAGACACGCACCATGAGCATCACCATTACCGCCTTTGAACACTCGCCCGACGGCGGCAAGGGACTCGCGCGCGATACGCGTGTCCGCTGGGCGCTCGAAGAAGTGGGCCAGCCTTATGACGTCCGTCCCCTGTCGATGCAGGCGCTCAAGGAGTCCACCCATCTGTGCCGGAACCCGTTCGGCCAGATCCCCACGTATGAAGAAGGCGATCTCTGCCTGTTCGAGAGCGGTGCGATCGTCTTCCATATCGCCGAGCGGTACGCAGGTCTGTTTCCGTCCGACGCGGATGCCCGCGCGCGCGCGATCATGTGGATGTTCGCCGCGCTCAACTCGGTCGAGCCGTCGATTCTCGAGATCGTTGTCGCCCGCTTCGCCGAGGGCGACAAACCCTGGGCACACGAGCGGCTTCCTCTGGTCTTCGATCGGATTCGCCAGCGGCTCCGGCCGCTTGCCGTCCGCCTGGGCGATGCCGACTGGCTCGATGGTGAATTCAGCGCAGGCGACCTGATCATGGTTTCCGTGCTGCTGCGCTTGCGACCCTCGGGCATCCTCGACGAATTTCCGACCCTGGCCGCCTACGTCGCTCGCGGTGAAGCACGGCCTGCCTATCAGCGGGCGTTCGCTGCGCAGCTGGCGCAGGCGACGGCGGCCATGTCACCGGGCGCGTAGCCTGCGACGACGGAACGACCAAGAGACGACATCCCGTGCCGTGCCGGACGGCCTTCGGCACGGGCACCAGCTGACGCCCGTGCCGGGGCAGCGGGTCGATATACTCGCGCAATGGAAATTCATTGAAGCGAGCAAGCATGATCAGCGCGGCACCTGGTGAACGGCTCTTCGAGGAACGACGCTTTTCCTTTCCAGGCTTCGGCTCTCAAGGACTGTGTTACATCAAGGCGTTGGTACGCCAGGACTCGATTGTCGTTCTATGCGCGCAACTGGTGGGATATCGCGGTACATCCGTGACGAATGGCTTCGAAGACATCCGTGACCGTCTTTTCCAGACACTCGAACAGCGCGGGGATCTCGATCGATTCAAGACCCGGTCGTTCCTGAGCTTTAGACCCACGCTGCAGGCAGACATCATGAGCCGCGTCGCCTGGATCGAGCACTATCCGGAGGGAACGAGCATGGCCGGAACGGCCACGTACGCCTTTGTTCGCGCCATTCCCGGTTTCCCGGCATGGAGTTACACGACGAAGGAACGAGCGGCCGCCGAATGCCATGTGGATCAGGGCTTCTTCGAGGTGCCCCTCGAGAGGCTGAGGTACGAAGATGCGTAAACCTCAGCCGTACAAGGTCGGTGTATTTCCGCAGTTCATGGAGTTGGTGGCGCACACCACCGCCGGCCGAATGATCGAGAGCGGACAGGGGACTCGTGGCCACATGGCTGAGGCGGAAGTACAGCGAATCATCACCAACCTGTTCACCGCTCATCTTCCGTCGCCGGAGCTGGTCGACTGGAACACCGAGTTGAAGCATCCCCAGTTCACGAGGAAGATGATTCCGGACATCAAGATTCTCGATGTGCAGAAGGATCTGTGGGGCGTCTTCGAAGTCAAGACGCTGTTCCAGGAGGCCAGGCTCGACCTGGAGGAAGCTCTCGACGATCTGGCCAAGCTGGTCGAGTACAAGGCGTGCTATCCGGAAACGACCGCCTGTTTCTGGCTCGTTGCCGACAAGAAGATGCTGGACCACGCCACGCGGAAGGATCGGTGGGGACGCTCGGCCCTCAATTACGAACAGCAGACCTTCGAATCTCGCACCGTGGTTTCGCGTGTCATCGATGACACAAAGCCGGAAAAGTTTGTCGTGGTGCCGAGCGGTTACTGCCTTGCGGGAACCGTGGCCTGTTATGTCTGGGAAGTGCTTCCGGCCGCCAAGGGATCCCACATGTCGCGCAGGTCCTACTCCTTCCAGGCGGAGATGATCGCCCCCTGAGCTGCCAGGGCCCTGCCACTCATGAGACCGGAGCTGCCTCGCATGGGTTTCGCTGGCGCAGCCGGAAGGGTGCCGCGCCCTGCGCGCGGCACCCCGCTCCCGGGCTTACTTGCCTTCGGGAACCAGGTTCGCGAGCTTGCCCTTCTTGTCGAACTGGCAGCTGAAGTTCTTCTTGCCGTCCATGCCCGCGTCGGCGGTACCGGCAATCGAGTAGCCCGAGCCGGAATCGGCGGCCTGGATCGGCTGAAGCTGGATGTAGTCGTTCTTTACGTCGTACTTCTTCGCGGCGGCATCGAGGCAGCGCGTGGTCAGCTTGCCCGGGTCGGGTCGGTCGGAAGCGAAGGACTGCGAGGCCAGGACAAGGCCGAGGGAACCGGCCAGAAGCAGGGCGGAAGTGCGCATGGGTCTATCTCCGTACGAGGCACGAGGCCGGGGTTATTGCCCGGCCGAGTGTGCCCATCGATTCCTTGCGCCAGGATGAATCACCCGCCCCGGCGCTGTCGCATGCGCAAAGAGATTCGCGGCTCACTCGGATTCACGCCGATGTCTTCGTGCCTGCCACGTGTCAAACGGGCGGCTGCGCACCCGACTGCTCGCTGACCAGGTACTCGGCGTACCAGTCCGGCCAATTCTCATCGTGTTTGCCGCCGGTCCGTTTCTCGTGCTCGCCGTGCGCAGCCCCGGCCCGCCGCAGCGCGGCTGCGAGGTCTGCCGCCGAGGAAAACGTCGTCGTGTTCGCGTCCAGTCGCCCGGGCAACCGATGCGTGAGCTCCTGGAACAGCCAGCCATTGCCGTCCGGATCGCTGAACGAAGCGAACGAGCGGTAACTGGCGTGTTCGGGATGCGCACCGCTGACCCTTACCCGGCCGAAGAGGTAGGGCGCGTCCTGGCCGAGGTAAACGCCGCTGCCATCGTGAAAGACGTCGCTGACCGCGATACCGCGGCCGACCAGTTCATTGCGGGCCGCCTCGATGTCGGAGACGATCAGGTACAGGCCCTGGGCGGAGCCGGGGGTAGCCGCGGTGACGTTCTTGCCGAAGATCACGGAGCAACCCGAACCGGGCGGCGTGAACTGGATGACACGGAACTCGCCATCGTCCGAGGCGAAATCGGCGTCCAGTCGCCAGCCCAGGCCACCATAAAAACCCTTGGCGCGATCGACGTCGGACACCGGAACGACGACGATCTCGAACTTCATGTCCACGCCCCGACTCCCCGGGGTCTCGACGGCGACGCTGCTCATGGGAACCTCCGATCGCTTTATGCGACCGGCGGAAAATCACACATAGCCGCCCCATGCGTCTTGCGAACGCATGCCTGGTGTTGGCGATTCAGACGATGCGTGTCAGTCGGCGTCGAGTTCCGCGACCTCGGCGCGAAGCGCCTCCACCAGTGTCGCTGCCTGGGCGTGGTAACGCGAACCCTGTTCCTCGATCAGGGTCTCCAGCTGGTGGGCCAACTCGCCGATCGCGTCATAACCTGCCACGCAGGCGGCGCCCTTCAGTCGATGCGTGAGGTCACGCAAGGCGTTGGAAGCCAGCACGTGCGCCAGGGCGTTCACGTCGTCCTGCAGGGCGTCGCGGTCGCAGACCCATCGCGATGCGCCACGGTTGTTCCATGCGGGAGGGTGGCGCGGCGAGCTGGGGAGCGGCCCTATCCACGTCTCCAGCATCCCCCGCAGCCGATCGAGTCGTAGCGGCTTCTCGAGCACGTCGTCCATGCCGCTGCGGATGCACTGCGCGTGATGCGCGGCGTCGGTGGCGGCCGAGAGCGCAATGATGGGAAGGCGGTTCCAACCCTGCTCGACCTCCCTTTGGCGGATCTGCCGGGTGGTCTCGTAGCCGTCCATGTCCGGCATGTGGCAGTCCATCAGCACGAGGGCGAACGACCGGTCCTCGACGGCCTTCAGTGCCGCATCGCCGCCCGACACCGTCACGGTCGTCACGCCGAGTTCCCTCAACTGCTCGGCGACAACGAACCGATTGATGCTGTGGTCGTCGACGAAGAGGATGTTGCCGGGTTCTGTGGGCGGGTCGGTCTCGAGCAGCGCGGCGTCGTCGACGAGGGACGCAGAAACAGTCGACTCGCCGGACGCCGCCACGACCCTCTCCCGTTCGACCCACTCGACAGGCAGGGTGAAGCGGACGCGGGTGCCTGCGCCCGGCGTGCTGTCGAGCGTGATGTCGCCTCCCATCAGCTCGACCAGCTCCTTGCAGATGGTCAGCCCCAGGCCGGTACCGCCATAGCGGCGCGTCGTGGAACTATCCGCCTGGGTATAGGCATGGAACAGCCTGCCCTGCTGTGCGAGAGGGATGCCCACGCCGGTGTCGATGACCTCGACCGCCAGCCTCGAGTTGGCCGGGCCGTTAGCTTGCACCGAGGTCTCCACCTTGACCGTGATGCTGCCGCGCTCGGTGAACTTCAGCGCATTGGTCAGCAGGTTCAGCAGGACTTGTTGAAGACGCGTCGGATCGATAAGGGCGTCGCGGTCGACCGGCAGTCGGGAGCGAACCTCCACGGAGAGCGCCTTGCCATGCGCCGTCGCCCTGACGATGCCGACGACTCTCGCAGCGAGCGTGCCGACATCGGTCGGGATGCGTTCCAGCGGCAGGTGCCCGGCATCGAGTCGGGACAGATCCAGCACATCGTCGAGCAGGCCGAGCAAGGCTTCTGCGGCGGTCGATGCGGTATCCGTCAGGACGTCCTGACGCGCATCCAGGGGCGTGCGCCGGAGCATCTCGACCGAGGCGATCACCGCGTTCATCGGCGTGCGAATTTCATGGCTCATGATTGCCAGGAAGCGGGACTTGGCCAGCTCGCTTTGCTCTGCCCGACGATGCGCCGCCCTGGCCCGAGAGGCGAACAGGACGAGCAGGGCGATGCATACGCCAAGTGTCGCCAGTTCCGCGGCGCGGTACTTGGCGATCGACAAGAGGCTGGGCGCGCCATAGTCGATCTGGTCGAGCGCGCGTTCCTCGATCTGATCCGTCTGGGCGGCTGTCAGGCTGGCCAGCGATTTGCGGATGATCGAATACAGCAGGACGTTGTCCCGGCGCACGCCCATCTCGACGGTCAGCGGCATGCCGTCGAGGGCGCCGGACACACCGAGGCGTCCCGCAAACTGTCGCCTGAGAAAGGGAACAAGTGCCGTCGACGGTCCGACCGCGGCCGCGGCCCGTCCGTCGATCACCGCCGCCAGTGACTGTTCGGTGGTGGCCGTCGGCAGCAAGGCGACGGTGGGATACCGCTCTTCGATGATCGCCGCATACGCACTATCCCCTTGTACGGCGATGGTCTGGCCGCTGAACCCGGCCAGGCTGGAGGTCACCGGACTGTTGCTGCGGGTGACGATCACCGTGGCGCTGAAGAAATAGGGCTCGGTACGCGACAGTTGCGATCTGGCCGCGTCAGATACGTTCCATGTGCTCACGTTCGGAATCAGATCGATACGTCCCTCCAACAGGTCGCGCTCGGCAGCGGACCAGGGGCTGACGGGCTCGAACTGGAATCGAAGACCCGATTGCCGCGCGATGGCTTCCAGGTAGTCGGCGGCTACGCCTTCGTATCGACCGTCGATCGTCATCTCGATGGGAGCGAGATTCGGCGCGCCGGTGAAGCGCAGCACGGGATGTTCCTCGATCCATCGCCGCTCTTCGGGGGTGAAAGCCGGCGTCGGCCGCGCGACCGCCATGGAACCGACCCCCATCAGGAGCAGGTAGATCGCAGCAGATCGATAGCTGCCGAGGAACATGACCCGGATGGGCGAGAGGGCGGGAGAAATCATGACGGTTCCTTCTCAGATTTTTCGGGCCACTTCGTCGGCCACCTGATCCATGGCCTGCGCATTTCTCAAGGGTCGGCACGACTTTCCGAGAGCCTCGGCCCTTTAACGTTCGTTTTCGGGAACGAGGCGCTCCGAGCTTATCGCACGAGCGATGCGTACCCGGGCCCGGCGATCTCCACCCGTGGCAGGTCCAGGCTCCGAACGGCCGCCTGGAGCGAAATTGGCGCTATGTGCCGGAAAATGTGAAAATTAACGGTCAATGGCGGTCCTCGCCATGCCGCTGACCCAAGAGATAGCTTGAAAACGCCCCAAGGCCTGCAGCCGTTGATCGACGACGGCATCATCGACGACGTGCTCCGGCCACTGAAGAGCGGCAAGGAGGCGGCGGTATACGTTGTCCGTAGCGGCAACGACATACGCTGTGCCAAGGTCTACAAGGACATGGCACATCGCAGCTTTCAGCAGCGCGTGCAGTACCAAGAAGGCCGCAAGGTAAGCAGCAGTCGCGAGGCACGCGCCATCGGCAAGGGCAGCAAGTACGGGCGCAAGCAGCAGGAAGTCGCCTGGAAGAACGCCGAGGTGGATGCGCTTTACCAGCTGCGCGATGCCGGCGTTCGTGTACCCGAGCCGTTCGGCTATTTCCACGGTGTGCTGGTGATGGAGCTCGTGACGGATGCCGATGGCCTTTCCGCACCGCGCCTGGACGATGTCGATCTCAGCGCCGACGATGCGCGGGAATTCCACCGGATCCTTGTGCGGCAGGTCGTCCTGATGCTGTGCGCCGGATTGATCCACGGCGATCTCTCCGCCTACAACGTCCTTGTCGGCCCGGATGGCCCCGTCGTGATCGATTTTCCGCAGGTGGTCAGCGCGGCGGGAAACAATGCGGCGCGCACCATGCTGCTGCGTGACGTCAACAATCTCACCGCCTACCTTGGGCGCTCGGCGCCCGACCTGCTGGACACCTGGTACGGCGAAGAAATGTGGGCCTTGTTTCAGGCCGGCGAACTCCGCACCGATACGGAGCTGACCGGTCACTTCGAGCCGGATGAATCCGAGGTCGATCTCGACAGCATCCGGCAGTCCATCAATGACGCCCGCGAAGAAGCGATCATCCGTCAGCAGGGTCGCGAGGCGGCGGAAGAAGATCAGGGCCGGTAGGGCTACGCCAACCCGGACGCGTCCCTCTCGGAGGCCCGGGCCAGTGCTTGGGTATCGATGTACTCCCGGATCTTCGCCACCTTCCCGTTCTGAACGGTGATGGCAAAGACCCAATCGTCCTTGAACGCCTTGTTCGTGGCTTTGATTTTCCCCGTGGCGACGCCGACGACCATCACCCGGTCCCCCTGCGCGATGAATTCCGGGGGGCTTGGGTAGGTCGTCTCCACCTCGTCGGATGCCTTCCGAAGTACGTTCGCCAGTGCCGCATGCCCGCGATGCGTTCCGGCGAGCGGCCAGTCCTTGCCTGGAATGATCCACTCGACATCCTCGGCCACCAACGCGAGCAGACGTCGCTCATCGCCACTGCCGATGGCGGCGAAGAAATCCTTCACGATCCGAATGTTCTGTTCGATGCTCATCACATGTCCTCGTTAGCCGATCCCGATGCGTCAGTCGAACGTGACCATGTCCTTGAAGATCAGTTGACCCCAGCTTTTTCCGCGTGCCTGCACCAGCAGTCCGCCTTCCGACAGGCCGCCAAGCATGATCGGCGAGAAACCGAGATGTTTCGCAAGCGTGCCAATCTCCGCCGCCGCACGATCGTCGTCGCTCGCCAGGAACACGACTCGCCTGCCGCCATGCACGGCGGGATCCTGGGCGAGCACCGCAGCGCCTAGATGGTTGAAGCCCTTGACCAGGCTTGCGCCGGTGAAGGCCTGCGCAACGACCTTGGACGAAGGCTCTCCGTTCAGTTCCTCGGGGGGCACACCGTAGGCATTGGTCACATCGATGATGGTCTTTCCCGTCCAGGTCGGCAGCGCCTTGGCGACATCCCGATGCGATTCGAAACGGACGGCCAGAAAGACGATGTCGGCCTCGACCGCTTCCATCAATGTTCTAGGAATGATCGTGGGTCCGATGGCGGCGGCGACGGATGCAAAGCTTGCCGGGTCGCGCGTGGTTGCAACGGATACGTCGATGCCGTTGCGGGCAAACGCCTTGGCGAGGGCCTGACCGATACTGCCGAAGCCGATGATCGCGTAGCTCATACATTCTCCTTGGTAGCGGGTCAGAGTTGCGCCAGGCCGCCGTCGACGGCGACTTCGCTGGCGGTCATGAAGCTGCTGTCCGACGACGCGAGAAACGCAGCCACCGCGCCGATCTCGGCCGGATCGGCCATGCGAAGGAGTGGCGTCATCGAGGCGTAGACCTTCTGACCCTCCTCGCCCAGCGCTTCCTTCGCGAGGTCGGTCGCCGTCGCGCCGGGCGACAACACGTTGACCCGGATGCCGGTGCCCTTGAGATCCTCCGCCCAGGTCCGTGCGAGGTTGCGCACGGCCGCTTTGCTTGCGCTGTAGGCGCTCATGCCCGGCGCGCCCGTGGTGCCGGCGCTCGATCCGGTCAGGATGATCGAGCCGCCCTGGCCCATCAGCGGCAGCGCTTTCTGGATGGTGAAGATCGTTCCCTTCACATTGGTATCGAAGTGCTCGTCGATGTGTTTGGCGGTGATCTCGCCGAGCCGGGCCTGGCTTCCCGCCCCGGCATTGGCAAAGACGATGTCGAGCCTTCCGCGCTCGGCCTTCACCGCCGCGTAGAGTCGGTCGAGATCGCCTTCATCCGAAACCGAGCCCTTCACGGCGCGCGCATGGGGCCCAAGCTCGGCGACGGCGGCATCGAGCGCGTCCTGTCGGCGGCCGAAGATGAAGACGAAGGCGCCTTCTTCGATGAAGCGCCGGGCAGCGGCGAGGCCGATGCCGGTGGCGCCGCCGGTGATCACGGCGGTCTTTCCAGTCAGTCTGTTCATGGCGTGCATCCTTCTTTGGAGTTATGGGAAAGCAGGGAGCTGCTTGCTTGAGTCCAAAGATGCAGGCCTGATAACCTAACGACAAGTATGCACTTTTTGGTAAGTACCCCATGACGACACCCCAGGAAATCTGCGACAGCGGCTGCGGGCTCAACGCCACGCTGCGCATCCTCTCGGGCAAGTGGAAACCACTGGCCCTGTTCTTCCTGCGCGACGGCCCTAAGCGCTACGGCGAGCTGAAGCGCTTGATCCCGGGCGTCAGCGACAAGGTGCTGATCCAGCAATTGAAGGACCTGGAGGCCGACCAGGTGCTGGTGCGGACCGACTACAAGGAGGTGCCGCCGCGCGTGGACTACGCGCTGACCCCGCTCGGCCGCAGCCTGGCCGAGGCGATCGTGCCGCTGTGCACCTGGGGGACGGAGAACGCGGTGGAGATGGCGAGCATCTTTGCCAGGCGTGACGCTTTGGCTTAGTGGGGTTTGGTGTTGTCGATCCCATGTTCCTGGTGGTGGGTATCACCGACCCTAGGAAAGTCCTGCATTCGACCCGCAACACATGGACGACGCAGGCCGATCTCGATTCTGTTCCTCGCAGTGCCTTCCGGGTCGTCAACGGCCATGCAGACGGGTCAGACATCGACGGCAACACGTACACCGCCCGCGCAACCCTGGTGGCCATGAAAAAGAGCATGGAGGCCACGGACATTCCTTAGACGCGTCCGAGCCTATAGGTGACGCTTGGATTTCGGGAAGCCGAACGGAGGCTCAGCCCTGCCAAGTGGCCGGTACAGGTGGCCCACGACGAGCGCGTGAATGCCCCGGCTCGCGATCTCTAAGTGATGGGTGCCGAAGCGCTCCGGGTCGATTAGGTCGGTGATATGCGCGATCCCGCGATTCGCAAACACCATGATGCTCCCGAGCGATTGCTCGGCTTCGTCGGCGTCCCCTTTGTATGCCTTGATGGCCTGCGCCCGTGTCACTGGCGGCAAGTCGAAGTCGGCAAGTCGCCAATCGGTATCGCGCGGGCCCTTCCGCTCGATTAGAGCACCATCTTTCTCGCTAAGGCCGAGGAACTCCAACAGGGCCCGGCCGTGAACAATGCCTACCTCCAGCCACGCATTAGTAATGCCGGCCGCGCTCCCTTGTACCGCGACGTTGCCGTTGACTTCGAGCGAGAAGCCCCCGGCATCGTCGGGGCTCTTCTTGGCAATTAAGTCGACGGCCATCGTCAGCGCGTAGAGTGCCTGCAGTCGATGTGGAACCGCGCGATCAAGAACGAAGTCTTTGTCAGCTTGGCTGCGCGGCATGGTTGCGGCTCGGAAGGAAGATGCTCGAAGGTAACGCTGCAAGAGTGTTTCTTGCCACTGGCAGGCACGTCGCGGTTCATCGCGATTTTATCAAACTGACCGCTGAATTAATCGCAGAACGCGGCGTGCCCGAGCCAGTGAAGAATCTTTCGCTCGACTACACGAACTAGATGATGCAGGTCCACATGTGCAAATGGCGGTCGTGTACACAAACACCTTGAAGCAAAATTTGACGATCCTCATAGCGTTCGACGATGGCAGAATTCCTCCGCATGAGCTTGCCGGCGACGATCCATTAGCTGTCGTTGAAGATCACTTTAGACGACTATTTGCTTCGGTTGGCGCCTCGCAGGCTGGCTTGTTGGCATACCACGGAGGACGGCGGTGGCGCCCACCGAAGTCCTCGCTCGCGTAAAACGCATCAGCGGCGAGCCTCGGGTGCTGCGCGCGGAGGGTCTGGCTTCCCTGCGTCGCATCTCCGCGACCTGAACCTCAAAGCGTCGCCACGCCTACCGCCGGTACGGTACGGCTAGCACCGTGCAGGCACCTAGGGGGACTCGCTGGATGTCTGGCTTGCGGTTATTCCAACCTGGCGACGGTTGCGTAAGGGCTACAGCATTACGGACAGCATCACGGCCCATAACGTCGCGCCTCGCCTCTGTCCGGTTTGCGTCCGGCCGTGATGCGGACACATCCCGGGCGCCGTCGAGGTCTGCTGGGTGGTGTCCGTGGAGATAGTGGATACCCCATGGAGCTGTAGGGCCCTTACAGCTCGAATACGTCAATGCCTGCCGGCAGGGTCTTCTTAAGCTCTTCAATCGACTTGTATTCATTCTGTCCAACCATCACAGCAACTCCTCCTCCACCGCCGGACTGTGCGATCTTTCCCAATAACGTTCGGAGCATGTCAGGATTTTCGAGGTAGGGACCAAGCGCCGCACGAAATGCCTCGAGCGAACTCTTGTCCTCTGCGTTTGTTGCCGCGTCTACCATCTTGTCCAACTCGCCTTTCCAATTGACATCTTCGCTGTTCACGAGGTCACCTCTCTTACTTGGTCGCGCGCTGTCAACGCTGGGTGGCCGGCAGCTACTTCGCTGCGAGCCATGAGATAAACAATTTTTCCTGGGCATTTGATTAGTGGTACCGACATTCCCGGCGAGAGTTCGCTCATTTCAATGAGGTCGCAGCCGAACATCATAAGATCCCGCCTCGGCTCATCATCAGAGACGAACACTTCGTGCTCAGCCCTCACAGCGTGCGATACCGAAGAATTGAACGAGTAAGCAACGCCAGGGTCGATAGAGATTTTCACCCTAGGATCGACAGAAAATCTAAATTCACCCGACTCCCGAAACGTGAGGCTCCCGCTTCTCAGGTCGGTGAAAGCAATCGTGATATCTGACCCCTCGCCAGAAAGGAACGTGTAGATCATTCTCGTCCGAGAATGCGCAACCTTCGATCGGCAAGTCTCGCATGGGTCGAGAAAGAGCACGTCGCTCACGCAACTATCTGTACTTGGGACGACTGTCCACGACCTTTCTCCGGTCTGTGCGTGAGACGAAGATGAGATATCAACCCCAAGTCTCTTTAAATCAGGCATCGGAGGTACAGATGAGGGTTTCCAGCCCGACGCATCAAGCATCACATAGCGGGCTCGTCCGCCTATCCTGACCTTGTGGCGAGCGAGATAGCGTTTTGGCGTCCTTAGTGCAGTCTGCGATAGACGCGAAACGAATAAGTGCGCATCGAATGGAAGTTTTAATTGATTGGTAACCACGGTCGGCCAGCACGCGCGACTTAGGTTTCTGGGAAAGGCGACAAGATCGTTATCGACGTTCCAGTCCTCGTTTGCGGTAGCCGAATAGAGAACTGGTTCGTCCCTTGTCACGACTCGCTCAAGATTATCAAAAGTGTGAGCCACCCCTCTCGGTATGACTAAGTGCCTTCGCTCGGTGGCAGCGTACTGGATCTCAACCCGTCTCCCGGCGCTAGAAGAGCCTTTCCTACAATCGATGAAGCTGCCGAATATTTCCTTATGTCCATCGCACATGAACGTGAGGCGATCATCCTGTCCTACGTGGATGCCGTAGTTTTCATACTCAAAACCGGCTGCGTGGGTCACGTAATCGGATACAAGTGGACCCTGACTGGATCCGAGCTTGCGGGAGAACCAGCCCGGTGGACCAGTGAGTATTTCGCAACGATTCTCTCGAAACTCGAGCCCGGGGATGGGTAGCGAGAGCTCGTTGCAATCATCAGGTACCCGGAACATCTTCGTCTCCTCACCAAAGGATGCGAGAGAATGTACGATTGGAAACACTCGAATCGGCATGGAGGGCCGAAGGACCAATAGACCATCAAGCCGATCCAAAGGGTATTAGCCATTCGGCTGACACAAAGGGGTTACACCTCTGTCCATGTGGACACTGGACATTTTTGCGAACAGGGTTCGTCAGGATCGAGGGCGTGAACGTATCCGCGTTACCGCATAGGTACGTGTCTAACCGTTCCATACCGACCTGGTAAGACAGCGTGACCGGGAATGCGTCCGCGCAAATCGTCGAAGCCGAACCGGCACGTTGCTGCCCGAAGGGAAAGCGCAAAATTGCCGAAAATGTGGGCTACGCCAGGATATTGGAGACGCAACCCTTGCGATGCACCCGGGGGCTGGGTCGCAGGTGCCGTCATGGAAGGAATAGCGTCAAGGAGATTCGCAAGTGGGACAGTTGTCGTCGCATATCGACCATGTACTGACGTTTCGGTGTGGCCGACGTGAATCGTTCTTTGGTAGCCGGGTGATGTCATACGTTGGGCAGATTCATCGATCTGTCCATGAGACATGCACCAAGTGCTATTGAGACGATCGTCAAAGAGCGAGAGGGGCGTGGATATATTACGCTTCGATGGTCTCGAAATATCGTCAGGCATTGCGGCTCATCAAATTATCGTTCCCTTTCGCTGCAAGTCCTCGCTCATCGTTGAGCTCGATCAAATCAACATCAATTCGCGCTCGATGTTCCCGAGATTGAATCGGTTTCAAAGTACATTAGCAGGCGATGGGTCATTCCTACCGGGACGAAGGGCGCAGCGGCCTGCGCCTCGACGGCAGGAAGGCGCTCCAACAGCTTTTTGCGTGATGTGCGTGCGGGCAGCTGTGGATTCGAAGCGGTGCTCGTCTTCGATGTGAGTCGGTGGGGTAGGTTCCAAAATGCTGATGAAGCCGCATACCACGAGTTTGTGCGCCACCCAGGCCTGGTGCTCGTAGTTGTGACAGCTAAGTCATTGTATTAGCTGAGTCCAGCCGGTCGAAACAGCAAAGTCTGTCTGTAGAAGCTCGACTTTGCTGTTTTGTCCACTAATTGTGGACGGATTCCCATAGTCGGTACGGGCAAATTCCCATAGTCGATCTCGAAACCAGTCGGAAGCGAAGCGGCTGTCAAGCCGCGAATGCTTCCAACGGGAAGCCGAGAGGCCGAATGGAGCAGTGAGGTCAAGGAGGGCGGCTCAGCCGCAGCGAAGGGCGTTGGCGCGGGATGGAGCGAAGAGACTGACACGTAGCCCGCAGCGGCCCTTGACCTGGCCAGCTGCAGCGGGAGGCGGGGAAGGGGGGAGCCGGCGCCGGGAAACGGTGACGGGGGAGGGGGCACCTCTCCCCGGGGGTCGACGTCGCGTAGGCGCAAAGCGCCGGAGGAAAGGGGGCGTAGCCCCGCGACGCGCGTTTGCACCTGATCGATCGGCGCACGCCAGTGCGGCTTGGTGCTACATGCGTTCACCGGGGACGCAGGGCGAACCATTGATTCTCCTAGTCGGGGCTATTCGACTATGGAAGTCCGCTTGGTAGCTGCCTGCGGCTGGTCGGGGAGCACGCAACCCCATGCCACCACTGACCCCGACGACGTCAATCTTGCCTTCGGCCAGTTTTCTGGATAGCTTTCAACGGCTGACGCGAATCGCCGTGCGTCGCTAGACTAGGCACAAAACAAAAGCTTTCGCGGCGCTGACGATATTGTCGTTTCGATCGTCATAAAGCTAGTTAGGACACCCCTCACTGCGCATGGAGAAGCTAGTGGCGCTTGGACGGTTTCAAAGGGTAGAGAACCCGCTAACCATCATCGCGATTTTTGCCGGAATTACGGAAGTCGCATCATCGGCCTGTCTTCCCTTTCTTGCCGAAACTGCTCAACAGACGTTCGTGTGGTTCCTCGTCCTGTTCCCGTTCGTACTGATTTCAGCATTCTTCTTGACCCTTAACTTCAACGCCAAAGTGCTGTACGCGCCGGGTGACTATCAGGATGAGACCCATTTTCTTCGGGCAATGCACCTGTCCGATAGCATCACGCAAGTGAGTGTTACCTCGCCCGACGAGATCGTCCCGCGCATTGAGCTGCCGAGCACACGTCCCGAAAGCAGGATTGCTGGGTCTCCCTTCGAGGGAATATCTCGAGCCGAGCTGGATGCGATGAATGAAGCGTTTCGCCACTTGGGGGACGGCATTCGTGAGCTGCTGATGAAGTCAGGTGACGTCCCAGGGTTCTCGTTCGGAATCGTAGGCGAGGGACTATTCAAGCTGAGCGTATTTACCAATGATCCAGCAGAGCCGCTTCTGGACACCTGGGTCTTGAAAGTGACGACGGGGACTGACGGGAAGCAGACGCTCTCATTGGTCGGAACCAAGATTAGTAGTTCGATCCCGGCCGACTTCGCTTCCAGTGTGGCCAAAAAAATAGAGTCGACCTTTCGGAGGTTCCAAGCTCAGCATACGAAATAGACAAGGGTGTCGTTGTGCGAACACTCGGATGATCTAACGCATGACATCGAAGGTGACTTCCACTTTTCCTGCGCCCAATGACATCAAAGCGGTCGTTGCATGTCGGTGTTGATCCGACGACATCGGACCTTACCGATTTCACGGCCGTCGGTGGCGCGCTTCTTCATGCCATCGCTGAGCTGGCGGCGGCTAAATGTACCGCTGAAGCGACGCGTCGTACGTCCGTAGGTCGCTTTCTCGATCGAGCTATACCCGATTCAAGTCACGGCACGATCGATAGCTTCGCATTTGCTCGTGCGTGCCTTCCTTTCTTAGAACGCCCCACCGCTCCCGATGAGTCTATGCGCGTCCCGACGGCGTCCGTCCTGGGCGAGAGCTGGAGACGGCGGCCGGAGAATGTGGACCCGAAGAATGCTGAAGCCTTGGAAGCATTCCTGCTCGACGACGAGCGTGACCGTCCATGCGACCTCCTTGGACTCGCGTGACAACAAGCGCACGGTAGGCCGAGGCCAGCCTCAATAGAAGTCAGAACGTCCCCGCGCAAAGCGTTCGTACGCTTGCTCGATTTGCTCTGCAGACAGTGGCAACGGCTCCTTCCATCGTCCGGCCTGCAGGCGTAGTTCGACCTGGTACCAGACTGCGAACTCATCGAGGCTTATAACAATTGCCGCGCCCGCTATGCGCGTTACAGGGTCCAAGGGCGGATTGCGGGCTGGATCTGCCAAACGAATAGCAGTTACGCATCGAGCGGCCGCTCCGGCGGCGCTCTCCACACTAACGTCTGGAAAGCGCATCGCGAACGTTGTGGCCCAGACAGTTCTCTCAACGTTATCCATAAGTTCCCAATCGATCATCAACGGAACGTTCGACTCGCTCATGGCCCACTCTCCGATCCATCTACTGGGATGGCTAGAGGAGTGGGGCCTGACAGTAGACGACTTCACTACAGAGACCGATGGAAATGTCTTGACGAGAATATGGTCGAAAGTTTGCTTGAACTCCTGGCCGATCCCAATGCAGACGAAGCGGATGCGGAGATCATCCTTGGCTTCCTGCGCGAGAAGGTCGACAGCTCGACCCCGTATCTTGCCGGCCTCTTCGCCCGCTTTCCTAACATTGCTAAGCAGTTGTATAACCTGGTCGGGGACGTACACGAGAAAAACGAGCTCTGTGCGAGTTTCGTAGAGTTGGTCAAGAGCGACGTCTATCTAATTGAGTATCAGCTCTTTTGGCTTGCTGTCATCGCTGAAGACCATCTGAGCGGGACTGGCGCATACGGCGAACTTTTGGTGGCCATCTACGAACGATCGGCGAACTATAACGTCGCGCTCGCCAAAGTGCTGGAGATACCGACTCAAGACTTCGGTTTCAAGCAGATACGCGCTGCGATTCTGAACTCTGGATCTTCGGATTGGCCTGCATGGGCAGCGGCTATGGGCACTCGAAGCCTCGGAACATCTGAGCGTAATCAACAGCTAAAGTATTTAGGTAGGGCGTCGACGATAAATCACATCATTGCTGATTGCGTCATTAGTCCTCCGTAGGTCGAACAAGACCTAGGCCCGCCGGCGTAGCTGCATCAGTCTGCAAAATGTCCGACCCATTTCGGCCGACGGGCACGCGCAGGCGTAAAGGTGCAGCCTGCAATCGGTACCGACGACGCATGACTTGGGCACCAGCCTCCGGAGGCCGCGGTGCCGAGCGCTATCCTCGATGGGTACGATTTTAGCGACAAGTACTCTACAACGGCTTAAACGAGACTTACCGGATCCGGTGGCGGCTGCACCCAACCATGGGATCGGAAGAAGGTAAGAACGTCGTTATATTTATCGGTGCAGCTAACTCGTCTAATGTGCTGATAGAAGCGATTTCGCCCGTCAATGCTCGGCTGATCAAAGGGTGTCGCGTTGCGGAGCATTCCGAGGACAAGCGTGTCCGTCTCGGCGGCATACCAGTTCTGTCCATTGGCGACCACGGCATCGAGGAGTTGATCCAGTTGCTGACTGCTGAGACGGCCGGCGAACGGCGTGATCAGGCCTCTGAAGTTTGCCTCTGATCCACGCCAGCTACTGGAACCTTCGTATTTTTCAATTGCGCCGGGCCACAATTCATCGAGCGGCTGAGTTGCGATCGCGTCGACTAACTGCTCTCGACTGAGGCCAGCGATCAAGGGCAAGAGTGCAGCTCGGAACTGCGGGACGGTCACGCCCGCCAGGATGCGATAGTCAATATGAGCTGCTGGAACGGCGTTATCGATTGTTGCTTGCAGTGCAGTTCGTGTCGGTTCCTGAAGTCGTGGCCAGAAATCCTGAAAGGCGGCGATGAACGCGATTGCACGAGGCCGGTTTCCTGGTTCGAGATTGTCGATGAGCCTGAGGATCGCCAAGGAAACGTCCGGCCAGGCGTGAGCGGCGCGTTCGCGTACCGCGACCAGAGACGGGATTATTTTCCGATGAAGCGTTTCCCATTGCGCCGGCACACCTTTGAGAAGCGACTTTGCGAGCACCGTGCCGAAATTTCGGACATTCTGAGCGCGGACCCGTGCGAGGTAGCGTTGCTCAACGTAGTCAAAGATGCGCTCGTAGGCATCGGGAAACCCTGGCGACTGCACGTCGGCGTCGTACAAGTCGAAGATCGCCTTGCCTTGTAGAGGCTCCTGCGAGAGAACGAGGTCAACCGCGTTGACTAGGTGAAGCCGCACCAGCTCGGGCGATGGTTCGAAGAGGTCCGCCTCAGCCGAGAACGCCGGATGCGCACAGAGATGTCTATCCTCGCGAAGACGTTCCAGATGCATTCGGGCGATGCGATTGACAACCTGGGTGTTGACCGTTGCATCTTCGAGGATGCCCCCCTCAAGTTGAAGAAGTTTGGCGATGTCGCCCGTGGCGGTCGCGTGATCCCACGACTGAAGAAACGCGGTGGCCGCGGCATCGCCCATGGCGTTCAATTCGCGATACTTGGCGATCAGATCGTAGACTAGAGCGACCCAGGCAGAGGTCAGTGCACCACGCAGAGCGCCCGACTTATAGGCTTTAACGGCGTCAAGAAAGTACACCTTCGATTGGGCATGCCGAATTCGTATAAGGAGAATATCGAGATCAACAAATCCGGCGTCCATATTTCTTTATCCAGGGATGAGTGTACAGCGATGTGTTGCGGCGAGATTGCGAAGTGTGAGTCACGAACATTGTCATGAACGAATTCTCCACTTTGATATGAGGCTCAACCTGGCGATAAGGAATTTCCCGAGCGGAGTTTAAGCAAGGGCTGTTACGCGTTCGACGATCTGCCGAAGGACCGGAAACCCTATTCCCTCATCATGAGCCCTCGATAAGAACATCGCCATCACTTCCGAGTTTTTTAGTGCCTTTCCTGGCTTCGGGTGACCGCACTCGTTAGCGCACTCGTCACGCAAAGGAAGGAAACGGTCACCAGCCTGATTTTTCAAATAGGCCTCGATGTCCTCATCAAAATTAGCGCAGCTTTGGCCGACCTTAGTATCGGGGTAGTCCACGACTTCTTCGCCCCCCAGTCTGAGTAGAAGACGATTGGCCGACGCACCCTCGTTCTTCGCCCGATCACCGTCGAAGATAAAGTATGTGGGGATGCCAAATCCTTGGAAAACGACAACAACCCTGTCTAAGTTGTTCTTCCCGCCAGCGGGTACTAATACGATCCCCTTTTCATCCCAACGTTGATTCATCAGCATCTGCATGGACCAAAGCGCTGCGATGTCAGACTCCCCTTCCACAACGACAGCGACGTCCGCAAACAGCCCTTCGTTGACAATCGATGTTAGTACAGGTGCAGCATGCGTAACGAACGACTTGGCGGAGAATTCCTCTGGACGGCGCCCCGATATTTCCGCCAACCTCGTTGCCGCCTGCTCGCGAGAGAATGGCCGGAACCCAGTTGTGCCGGGTGCGTCCGCTTCACCGGGTACCTTACGACACAAGCGGACTTCGTCGAAGTGCTCGACATCCACAAAGTACGGAGAGTGGGTGACATAGACCACTTGTGTTTCGGGACGCACTTGCCCCTCTATCTTCGCAGCCAATCCCCGAAGGATCGTAGCGAGGTAGCGACTTCTCGCCGGGTGCAGATACAGCTCGGGCTCTTCGATGGCGAGAATCAGATTCGGTAGCCTCGGCGCTAGTTCGCCCACATTCTCGCCTTCGTTGCCCTGTCCGTCTGCCGGATCACTCGGAGTTTGCGTCATGGACAACTGTTCGAGAAGCGCCAAGATGAGGGCGCGCTGCAGTCCGTGTCCGCTGTAGCGAACAGGGGCCTTGAAGTTGTCCTCCGAAACTGTGATGAGGGCATCGGGGAGAGGAATTACTGGAGGCTTCAATTCACCGAAATCGATTACTAGTTCGGCGCCAGGCGCATAACGAGCCAACTTCTCAGTGACGAGCTTGCCGAGATCGGTCAACTCCGGAAGATTGTCCTTGCCATACAGACGACGGGCCTCATCCTCAAACTGCCTTTTGAAGTTTTGGAAGTCCTGGCGACTCGCAATGCTTCGCGTAACAATTAGCTCCAGAAGCTGCATGATCGCGCCACGCTTCTCGGTTTCTGCATTTGCGTCACGCACGGCAGGTACCAGGACAAACTTTGTAAACTTGTCGAGCTTTCCACCACCTACATTCCGAGGGCCAAAAAATTGGGTTTCTCGATCCACTGGGCGAGTTAGATCCGGGTGCGCAACCTCGTACTCGTCCATGACGCGGTCTATGTCGGCAGATGCCCGCGGGACCGCCGGAAAATCCGGAAAGTCCCCCGCGTCTACTCTGTCCACCAAGCCTCGTCGCTTGTCCGCAGCGCCAAGGGTACGCAAGTGTGCGAATTCAGGGACTTGCATGGCCGTGCCGTAGTATCGGGCGCCGCCCGCATTGATAATCTTCGAGACTGTCAGCTTTCCGCCCTGCACGTACCTTCCGAATTCATCGATCTCGTCCTGTCGGAGCTTTCCATAGGTGACCCGAATGCGGATCGATGTGTCCAGCGTTACGTGGTTGTAATAGTCCAATTCTGAATACTGTGCTCCGACGTTATAGAAAGCTTCGAGCGCATAAAGTACGGTGGACTTGCCAGCACCATTTCTGCCTACAAAGGCGGTGATATCGTCGAATCGGACCTCGGCTTCCCTGATGGATCGAAAGTTCTCGATTTCAATTTTATCGATTTGCATGGTCTCCGCCTCTTGCGGTCGATGGGCGGCTTCTGCCGCGGTAATGGGATCATGATCTCCAGATCAACGGCTAACTGTCTGTCAGGGAACCCTTACGCCGCAAGTTGGATCCTGGATCTATGGAGCACGCTCATGGGCTCGCCGGTTCAACCGGAGGAACTCTCTGTGCGGGCGTGAAGGACAGGTGGCTCCTACGAACAATCTTGCGGGCCAGGAAGACTTAACTGACTGATGTGGCCGGGCGACGGCGTTGCGCTCGCCACAGCCGGATGTGTTGTTCCATCTGCGTGACGAGTAAGCTAGGTCCGCGCTGAACCCAACCTCAAAATGTCCTGGCGGTGGGAGACGAGTATGGAAACGCAAGATCTGCTTGCGCGAATTGAGAAGCTAGAAGCGGAGACGAACGTTTTACGGCGCTATGTTCGAGCCATGATCTCGCTGCTCCCGAGTACACCGCCGATCAACTCGGTCTTCGAGGAAGCGCATAGGCAAGCCAACCTTGATGCTATCGCTGCGCATGGACCTGGGGAAAATCATCTCCAGAAGGCCAATGCCGCCATGGGTATTCTCAAAGTGCCCAGATTCGGCCATCTCAAGTCGTGACGGCAAGGGCGGCACCGCCGTCTGGCCGTGCCCCCGCGTGGAAGGTCGGTGGGTGACCGAGTGCCCCGAGTTTCCCAAAGGGGCGCGATGCGTGCTTGGTCATAGGTTGGGGGTGTCGGGAGCCTTTTCTTTGCCTCGCCGGCTGGGTCGTGGCGGGGCCTGGCTTGGGGCGGCCCGCGTGGCGAGTCTCGGCGACCCTAGCGTTCTCTCGCCCCCGGACTGGGCGAGGCATCGTGTTTAGCCTGACCTGACCCAGCCCCTGATAACTGGCTCGTCGTAAAGTAGGGACTTCGGCCGTCTGGGCCCCGTTACCAAACGAGGAATCAGCGCGTGAAGAAGTCGCGTTTTACCGAGGAGCAGATGGCCTATGCGCTCAAGCAGGCCGAGTT
>NZ_DATLIW010000041.1:0-35369 GCF_035539195.1 Luteibacter sp. | reverse complement strand
GGGCGTTTCGCGGGGAGACCTTGGCGCCCACCCTCGCTGCTCAGACAGGTCCTCCGCGTTCGGTGCGGAAGGCCGCTGCGCGGCCTATTTATCTATCTGGCCTACGGCCGCTCACTTGTGCGGAACTCGCCTCGAGGGTGGGCGCCAAGGTCTCTCACGACGATACGGTCGAGTGCAAGGAGAGCCGGTGCGGGATGCTTTGTCGGCCCCGGCCGCGCCCGGAACTCCGGGTCGATGCGGAAGCGGTTGCTGGTACCCGGTTGCCCGGCATCTTCCTCGCGCCTGTCTCGGCGTGCTTGCCGGCGATGCCGCTGCGCGCTTTGGCTCGACCCACGCGAGCCTCACGGTTCGGGAGAGTCTTCGGTGCCCACCCTCGAGGCGAGTTCCGCACAAGTGAGCGGCCGTAGGCCATATAAGACACGCCGCGCAGCGGCCTTCCGCACCGAACGCGGAGGACCTGTCTGAGCAGCGAGGGTGGGCACCGAAGGCTCTGCGCCGCCACGTCCGCGCTCGCCGCGATATGCCCTCGGCGTCCCCGGAATCTTGCGATGAACCAAGAAAAAGCCGGCGTTTAGCCGGCTTTTTCTTTTTACCTTCAACGCGCGCGCGGCGCCGGCGGCGGGCGCACGATGATCGTGCGCGGGCGGTACCAGTAAGGGTCGCCCCACGGACCGTAACCGTACGGACCCCAGCCCGGACCGAAGCCCGGACCCCAGAACGGGTCGTAGAAGCCGGGACCGTAAGGCTGGACGGCCACGCGCTTCGGCCAGAGGTAGACCACGTCGGCTTCGACGCGCGGGTAGGCGTAGTCGAAGTCGCCAACCTTCTGCGAGACGGCGCCATGCAGCGTACCGGTCACCGTGATCTCGCGACCGCGGGTGAATACTTCGGGGTCGTAGAAGCCGTCGCGGCAGGCCACGAAGCGGCCCTGGCTATCGGTCTTGCTGGCGGTCGGGCGGGCTTCGTTGTCGAGCGGTTCGGACAGGACGAAGAAGCAGGTCTGCTGCGGGCCCGGTTCCGTCTTGATGATCTCGCCGCCCCAGCGAACCTTCGCGCCCGGGGCACCGCCCTGCTGCGCGCCGGACGTCGAGACGTCGTTGAACTGGCCCTGCAACGGCTGCGGCACGGTGGCGCATGCGCCAAGGGCCAGCGTCGCGGCTGCGATGACCAGCGGTTTGTACATGGACATGTCACATCTCCCAGAGGCACCGGACACGGCCGATGCCATGTCGTTATTTGACCACGCGGCGCGGCTTTAATTCCTTCACCCGCTGTCTGAATTCGCTTAGCGATTCAGGCGGCGGTTCGTCAAAAGCATAGCGCGACCGCAAGTAAAGCTGGCTCAACCTTTCCAACGCGTTTCGCTGATCGGGCAAGGAACGCGCGGCGCGTCCAAGGAAATGACGCGGACCTTCACCGGTCCGTCGCGTCACTCCTACACGCGCCAGCTTTCGTTCGAGACGCCGCATGCACGCGTCCAACGCATCGCCTTCACGGCGCTGGAACAACGCCCAACCGAGCGCGGCGGCCACCAGCAGCGCGCACCCGACAGCGAGGATGATCGCAAGATCGCCCACATCGGCCCGGCGAATACCGAACGGTTGCAGCATGCCTTGCTGGCGAAGCGCGTCGAAGCCGTTAACGGCCTGGTTCCACCATTGGTTGACGACATCCCAGCGGTCGCGCGCGTTGCGTAACCAAGTCATGTCGAACAGGCCACCTTCGGCGGGATTGCCGACCGCGGCCGCGGCGGCGGCACCCAGGCTGACCCGTTCCGGTCGGACGGCGCCGGTGGGATCGAAGCGTACCCATCCGCGTCCCTCCAGCCAGACTTCGGACCATGCGTGCGCGTCGGCGTGGCGCACCAGCAGGTAGGAACCGAGCTTGTTCCAGTAGCCGCCCTGGTACCCGGTGACCACGCGCGCGGGAACGCCCGCGGCCCGCATGAGGAAGGTAAAGGTGGAGGAGAAGTGCTCGCAGAATCCTTCGCGGGTCTGGAACAGGAAGTCGTCGATGCGATCGCGACCCAGCGCGGCCGGGGCGAGGGTGTAACGGAATCCACCGTCGTGGAACATGGCGAGGGCGGCACGCGCGATGGCCAGGTGATCGTTGCCGTACTGGCTGGCCCAGCCGGCGGCCAGTTCGCGTGCATGCGGCCCCACGCCGTTGGGCAACTGCAGCGCCTGTCGACGCTGCCGGGCGTCGATGGTGGCGTCGAGGCGGTAATCGGTCGTCGCGGAAGCGCGATATCGATAGACCTCGTCCACACGCCGGTCGGCGACAGCCGTGCGGTCCGCGCGCAATCTTGCGTCCTCGGGTGCGCTCAGGGGCATGTCCAGGAGGGGTAGCACCCGCTGGCGTGTCGGCTCGAGGGTGATCTCGTAGTCGAAGCGGGATTGCCCTTCGAGGGTGCCGGGCGAGCGCGAAGGGCCATCGTAGTCGGGAGACCAGCTCTGTCCGTCGAAGTTGGTCATCGTGTACGCGCGGAAATAGCGGCTCGCGTTCATCGGTGGCGTGCCGTCGAAGGTCACGCGCATGGCGGGCGTGTCGTCCGTCAGCACTTCGGCCATGTCGCCTGGCGCCATGCGGTCCGATAGCCCGGTGATGGATTTGTCGCCCGTGGGTGCACCCCAGAGCGGCGAACTCAGGCGCGGTACGAAAACGAAGGCGAAGGCGGCAAGCGGTACCGCGGCGAGCAGGGTGACCAACACCGGCAACAGTTCGCGCCGTAGCGGCAGCGATTCGGGATCGACTTCTTCAAGCGAGCGCAACGTGGTGACGGCGGGGACCAGGCCGAGCGCCACGACGAAGCTGGCGACGATGCCCTGGTCGAAGAGCAGGGCGCTCATCAAGCCGAAACAGCCAAAGGCGATCGCCACGCGCGCGTCGCGACGGTGCTCGCTTTCGAGCATCTTCAGCACGAGCAGGCCGACGGCGAAGGCACTGCCCGGCTCACGTCCGAACAGCGTGCCGTAGTACGCGATGACGACGGCGAGCAGCAGACCGATCAAGGGCAGCTTGATCCAGATCGGCGCATTGCGACCGCCACTGCGCCGTTGATGCCAACGCGCGGCCAGCACGATGGCGAGGGTGACGGTGAGCCACCAGGGCAGGTGCAGTGCGTGTACGGCCAGGACACTGGCCATGGTAAGGCAGAGCAGGTCGAACGAACGGCGTGCGAGGGCCGGATCGTCGACCGGCGCGCGGGTCAGTGAGAGGCGAAAACGCGTCATGGGCGCAGGGCCAGTGCCGTCATGCAGCGATGGTAGTGTTCGTCGCCCTGCGCGATATCGAAATAGCCGTCCGGCAGGCGCAGGCTCCAGCGCCTGCCGGAGTCCTTCGCTTCGTCGACCCATCGTGCCAGGCGGGAGATGCGGGATTCGTCGTCGAGACCGTGCATGCTGTCCCAGTCCAGGCGCCAGTCTTCCTTCGGCGCCGGCTGTTCGAGGTCTTTCACCAGGAGGCCGTGATGGCGAGCGCTGAGCTTCCAGGCGATCTGTCGGCGCGGATCGCCCGGACGGTAGTCGCGTAGCGCGGCCAGTTCGTCGCCGGCGCGCGGACGGCCGCGGTCGGCATCGCCTTCAGGTTCGAAGGGCGTGGGTCCGAGCGCCTCGGGGCGTGGATAGACCAGCACCGGGTTGTCCGGGTTGAGCCAGCTCCACGCACGGAACATGCCCAGCGGCCAGCGTGTGTGCAGGCGCATGCGCGGCAGCGAGAGCCAGCCGCGAAAGTCGGTATCCAGGGCGAACTCGATGGCGGTGGGCGCGCCGGGACTGACCACGACGACATGTTCGCGCCCGGCGACATCGAGTCGGATCGCCATGCGTTCGCGCTGACTGGCGGCGATGTCGAGCGAGACGCGGATCGGCTCGCCGGCGCGGGCAGTGCCCGCGCGCAAGCCACCGACCGAGACCCCGTTGAGGGTGCGAAACGCCACCAGCATGCTTCCTGCAGTCGCCGCGCCCAGCAGGCAGGTCAGCATGAGTGCGGCGTTGTTCGCGTAGTTCAGTGCGCCGACGAGCATGACCGCGAGCAGCAGGGAGAAGCCCAGGCCAAAACCGGTCGGCACGATGTAGATGCGCCGGCGGTGAAGCAGGATAGGCAGCGGCTCGCGCCTGCGCATCCGGGTGAGCGAAGGCAGCCTCCGTTCCGCCCAAGCCACGATCCGCTCGCCCGCAGGTGGCATCAGGGCACCGCGGTCTCGGCGAGGATCGCGCGCGCGATCGCTTCGCGATGGCTGCCTCGGCCGGGTACCAGGCGATGCGCCGCCGTGGGGACGAAGACCGTCTGTACATCCTCGGGGATGACGTAATCGCGGCCGCCGATCATGGCCCAGGCGCGCGATGCGGCGAGCAAGGCCAGCCCGGCACGGGGCGATAGACCCACGCGTACATCGTTGTGCTTGCGGCTGGCCGTCAACAGCGCCTGCAGGTAGTCGAGCAGGGCACCGCTGACCTTCACCGCCTGCGCGGCCGCGTGCAGCTGTCCGATAGCGACGGCATCCAGGCGTGGCTTGAGCGACGCCATCATGTCGCGGCGGTCCTCTCCGATCAGCAGGGCGCGCTCGGCGGCAGGGTCGGGATAGTCCAGGCTGAGCCGCAACATGAAACGATCGAGCTGCGAATCGGGTAGCGGGAACGTGCCGGCCAGGTCGAGCGGGTTCTGGGTGGCGACGACGAAGAACGGCCTGGGCAGCTCATGGGTGACGCCATCGACCGTGGTCTGGCCTTCGGCCATGGCCTCGAGCAGGGCGCTCTGCGATTTCGGCGTGGCGCGGTTGATTTCGTCGGCGAGCAGCAGGCTGGTGAAGATCGGGCCGGCGTGGAAGCGAAACTGTCCCGTCTCGCGCTCGTACACGCTGACCCCGATAATGTCCGATGGCAGGAGGTCGCTGGTGAACTGGATACGTTGGAATTCGAGATCGAACGTGGCCGCCAGCGCGTGCGCCAGCGTCGTCTTGCCCACGCCCGGGACGTCTTCGAGGAGAAGGTGGCCGCCCGCTATCAGGCAGGTGAAGGCCAGCTTGACCTGGCGGGGCTTGCCCAGAAGCACGCCGTTGACCTGTGCCAGTGCGCCATCCAGTCGGTGGCGGAGCATTTCATCGTTGAGCGGAGTGGTCGCTGACATGATCGATGCGTGTGCCCCCAGGCCTGGCTATATCGATGTTTGAGCGTTCCAGTGTAGCGGTGCCGGTGCGACCGTGGCGAGGCGTATTCCTCGTTCTGTTCGTCGTCGCCCTGTTGCTGAAAACGGTCATAGCGAGCACGTTGCCGCCGTTCGGTGACGAGGCTTTCTACTGGCAGGAGAGTCTTTCGCCGGCCTGGGGTTACAGCGACCTTCCCCCACTGACGGCGTGGTTGATCGGTCTGTCCGAAGGCGTCTTCGGTCATGGCCTCCTGGCCATGCGCTTGCCGTTCCTGCTGATCGGTGCGCTGCTTCCTTGGCAGGTCGGTGCCATCGCCCGACGGGCGGGCGGCGAGGCGGTCCGCTGGCAGGCGGCGACCTTCGCCTTGCTGCTGCCCCTGGTCGGCAGCCTGGGCGTGTTGGCCTTGCCCGACGTGCCGCTGACCTTCGCCATCCTGTTCGCCACCCAGGGATTGCTGGCGGCGCTGGAGACGAACCGCCGGCGCGACTGGGCCTGGCTCGGTGCCGGCCTGGCGATCGCATGGGCCACCCACTACCGGGCCGCGATGCCGATGCTGGCCGGCTTGCTGTTTCTGCTGGCGACGCCGCGAGGGCGCCTGCAATGGTCGCGTCCTGGGCTGTGGCTGGCCATGGCGGTAGCCTCGCTCGGCCTGCTTCCCCTGATCGTCTACAACGTCGCCGCGCGTGGCGCCGGTCTGGCGTTTCAACTGGTCGAGCGCAATCCCTGGCAGTTCCACGCGGATGCGCTGGTCCAGCCGCTCGAGCAGGCGCTGGCATGCACGCCCCTGGCCTGGGCCGCGTTGCTGTGGGCGCTGTGGCAATCATGGCGGCGGCGCGGACAGCCGCCCTTCGACGTGATCGCGATCGTCGCCGGAAGCTTCGTCGTTCTCTATTTCGTGCTCGGCCTGTTTGCCGACGACATTCGTTTTCGCGCGCACTGGCCCCTGCCGGGATTCGCCCTTCTCTGCGCGGTCTTGCCTTCGTTACTGGCGAACACCCGGTGCGCCTGGCGCCGGTTCGCACTGACCGGTTTTGCGCTCGCTGGCGTCGGCCTGCTCGCCGGCCTGGGCTATCTCGGGTTGGCGGCCTCGGCGGACGGCGCGCGCGTGCTCGCCGGCGTGAAAGCTTTTCCATCGAACTTCACCGGCTGGCGCGAAAGCGGTGCGGCGGTGAAGGCGACGCTGGCCCGCGACCCCTCGGTGCTCCTCGTCGCCGACAATTTCATGCTGGCGGCGGAACTCCGTTTCGCACTCGGCGGTTCCCACCTCGTCTACTCGCTCGATAGCCCGTTGAACACGAAGCACGGCCGCGCGCCGCAACTGCGCGCGTGGGGTTTCGACGAATCCGGCCTGGCGAAACATGCCGGCCGGCGGGTCCTTCTCGTGATCGATGAAACCGCGCTGCGCGAGCGCGAAAAACGCGACTGGCTTGCGTCGGTCTGCTCGCGCGTAGAGGTCGCACGAGCCATTACCCGGTTGGATCTCTTCGACGGTCGGCGGCGCTTCGCGATCTACGACGCCACCGCACGAGCCAGTGCGGCGCCGCTCGGGAACCCGGACGACTGCCTGGTCTGGAACGAGGCGTACCGGGCATCGATCGCGGCCGCGCGGGCTGCTTCAGGGCAGGGCGAGGCCGGCGTCGCGAAGTAGCCGACACGTGGCGATCAAGGGCAGGCCGATCAGGGCGGTGGGGTCTTCATTGACGATCCGTTCGAACAGCGCGATGCCGAGGCCTTCGCATTTGAAGCTTCCCGCGCAGTCCAGCGGGCGTTCGCGTTCGACGTAACGTTCGATGTCCCGGGCCGACAGCGGGCGGAAGTGCACGCGTGTCTCGTCGACATGGACGAACGCATCGCCCCCGGCATCGATCACGCAGACCGCGGTGTGGAAGACGACCTCGCGCCCCGAACTGGCTGCCAGTTGCTTGTGCGCGGCGTGCACCGTCCCCGGCTTGTCGAGCACGGTCCCGTCGAGATCCGCGACCTGGTCCGAGCCGATGACGATGCAGCCGGGACGTGTCGCGGCGACCGCGCGTGCCTTGGCTTCGGCCAGTCGGGCCGCCCGCGCGGCGGGTGCTTCGCCGGGCAAGGGTGCTTCGTCGGTGCCGGGCGAGGTCCGTTCGAAATCGTCGATCAGGCGCCGGAGTAGGGCAGCGCGATAGGCCGAGGTCGACGCGAGAATGACGAGGGGCTGTCCGGACACTCAGAATTCCTTGTGGATGTGTTCACGCACCGCCGTGTCGAGGGCGGTCTGGGCGTCGTCGAGGGCACGCAGGCGTGGCTCCAGCTGATGGCGAGCCCGCACCAGGCCATCGACGGCCTCGTCCAGCTCGCGCTGGCTGGCACCCGGGGCGCGGTCGCGGATCCACAGGCGTTGCTGGAGCAGGGCGCGCAGGCCCGAATCCACGGCTTGCTGGGCTTCCACCTCGCCGGCGGCGGGCACATCCGGACTGACCGACATGACCGAGTGCGCGCGCTGGAGGCGGTCCCGACAGTCCTTGAGGTCCGTCTCGAGCCGGTCGGCGTTGTCGAGCAGATCCTGCATGGCGTGGTGGCGTCGGCGCGTGCGCTGTTGGGACACGGCCCACGCGCAAAGCCCGACAGCGACCACGATGAGGATCGCAAGTACATAATATGCAAAAGAAAACACGCTAGCTCTTCCCCCTGTTGGGTGTGCTGCGGCAAACTACATCCTGGCCTGCGAGTCTGCACGAAAGGCCGGGGCCTGCGCAAAAACGCGTCGCCTTGCGCTTCGCACTCGCTAACCGGTTGACTTCAGGCAGGTTGATGCCTACCATTTCCCGATTATGTCCGTGACCTTGCCATCGTCCGTGGACGCTTGGCGCGAAGTTCGTGCGCGGCGTTCGTTCCAGGGCTCGCTTCCCGTGTCGGTGTTCACCCGTCTCGGTGAAGTCGTTGTGCCGCCAGCAGGCGTTGCGTCGCCAGAAGGCGAGGTAACCTACGAGCTGGACTTCGGTCGCGACGAGTTCAACATCGCCTACGTGGCCGTTCGTGCAAAGGCGCTGTTGACCGTGATCTGTCAGCGATCGCTGGAGCCGTTCGTGCTTCCGGTCGAGATCGATACACGTCTCGGACTGATTGTCGAAGAAGCCGAGGAAGCCGCGTTGCCCCCGGGGTACGAGGCACTTCTGGTCGAACAGGATGGCAAGCTCGACCTGGTCGCGACGATCGAAGATGAACTGCTGTTGGCGCTGCCCCTGGTCCCGGTCAATCCGGACTACGAGTTGCCCGATGACATCGTTGGTGCCGACGAGGAAGAAGAAGCCTCGCCGGATCCGTCTGAAAACCCGTTCGCGGCACTCCGCGGACTCATAAAGTAATTTCGCTGGAGATTTGTCATGGCAGTTGCCAAGAGCCGCAAGACCCCGTCCACCCGTGGCATGCGTCGTTCGCACGATGCGCTGCAGACCGTTCAGCTGTCGACCGATCCGACCAGCGGCGAAGTGCACCTGCGTCACCACGTGACCAAGGATGGCTTCTACCGCGGTAAGAAGGTCATCGACACCCGCGGTGCGGTTGAAGTCGAGGACTGATCTCCCTCCCAGGGACGATCACAACGCAGGCGGCGCGGAAACGCGCCGTTTTGCGTTTTTGGCCTATGGCCCCGAAAGCACAGGGGAACGGTTCTGAAATACGCCCGCATCATGGGTACCGGCAGCGCGCTTCCCGACAGGGTCGTGACGAATGCGGACCTCGAAAAGATTGTCGAGACCACCGACGAGTGGATCCGCACGCGCACCGGCATCTCCGAGCGCCACTATGCGGCCGACGGCGAAACCACGGGCGATCTCGCATTCCTTGCAGCGCAGCGCGCCCTCGAGGCGGCTGGCGTCAAGGCCTCCGAGATCGATCTCATCGTCCTGGGCACGACCACGCCCGACCTCATCTTCCCCTCCACGGCCTGCCTCGTGCAGCACCGTCTTGGCGCCAACGGCTGTGCCGCGTTCGACGTGAATGCGGCCTGCTCGGGCTTCGTCTACGCGCTGGGCATCGCCAATGCGTTCGTGCGCAGCGGCCAGTCGAAGAAGGCCCTGGTGATCGGTGCCGAGACGCTCACCCGCATGGTCGACTGGACGGAGCGCGAAACCTGCGTGCTGTTCGGTGACGGCGCCGGTGCCGTCGTGCTGGAAGCCTCGGACGAGCCGGGCATCTTCACCACGCGCATGCGTGCCGACGGCGGCTTCAAGCACCTGCTGTTCAACCCGGTCGGCGTGTCCGCGGGCTTCACCGATGCGCCAAATCACGGCGTCAAGATCAACATGCTGGGCCGAGAAGTGTTCAAGGTCGCGGTCAAGACGCTGGATTCGCTGGTCGGCGAGACCCTGGCGGACGCCGGCATGAAGGAAGACGAAATCGACTGGCTGATTCCGCACCAGGCGAACCTGCGCATCATCGAAGCGACGGCCAAGCGCCTGAGCATGTCGATGGACCGGGTCATCGTCACGGTGGACAAGCACGCCAACACCTCGTCCGGTTCGGTGCCGCTGGCGCTGGATTACGCCGTGCGTTCGGGCAAGGTCAAGCGCGGCCAGAACCTCCTGCTCGAGGCCTTCGGCGGTGGCTTCACCTGGGCCTCGGCGCTGCTCAGGTACTGAAATAGGCAGCTAGGCAGCTAGGCAGATGGGCAACTAGTGGGCAACTAGGCAACTAGGTGGGCAGCCAGGCAACTAGGTGGGCAGCCAGGCAACTAGGCAACTAGGTGGGGGCAATGTGGGAGCCGCTTCAGCGGCGAAAAGCCAACGGAGCGGTTTAGCCGGTGGGGCCATCGCCGGCATAGCCGGCTCCCACACAAAGCCATGCCTCCATCACAGGCCAGGCATCCAACACAAGCCAGGCCTCCAACACAAGCCAGGCATCCATCACAAGCCAGGCCTCCACCACAAGCCAGGCATCCACCACAAGCCAGGCCTCCACCACAAAGCCAGGCCTCCACACTCGCGCGAATGGTGCAATGTGCCCCAAGTTGCTGGCACCATTCGCGGTTTGACGTCCCGGAAACTTCTCGCATGACCGCATCCAGCGCCTCGCTCGCCTTCGTCTTTCCCGGTCAGGGCTCGCAGTCCGTCGGTATGGTTGCCGAACTGGCCGCCGCGCATTCCGATGTCCGGGCCGCCTTCGATGAGGCCTCGGCCGGCGCCGGTATCGATCTGTGGGAGTTGAGCCAGAACGGCCCCGAGGATCGCCTCAACAGCACCGAAAACACCCAGCCGGCCTTGCTGGCCGCCAGCGTGGCTGTCTGGCGTGTGTGGGTGAAGCAGGGCGGTCCGCGTCCGGCCTACCTCTCCGGGCACAGCCTGGGCGAGTACAGCGCCCTGGTCGCCGCCGGCGCGATTTCCCTGAAGGATGCTGCCGGTCTCGTCGCCGAGCGCGGTCGCCTGATGCAGGCCGCCGTGCCGGCCGGTGTCGGTGCCATGGCCGCGATCCTCGGTGGTGACGATGCCCAGATCGCCCAGGTCTGCGCCGACGTCGCCCAAGGCCAGGTCGTCGCCCCGGCCAACTACAACTCGCCCGGCCAGCTGGTCATCGCCGGTCATGCCGAGGCGGTAGACCGCGCCCTGGCGCGCCTGGCCGAGTTGGGCGTGAAAAAGGCGGTGAAGCTGGCCGTCTCCGTGCCCTCGCACTGCATGCTCATGCGTGACGCCGCGGACACGCTGGGCGAGCGCATGGCGGCCATCGAGTGGTCCATGCCGTCGATTCCGGTGGTCCAGAACGCGGACGCCCGGGTCCACACGTCCGTCGAGGACATTCGCGGTGCGCTCATGCGCCAGCTCTACCTGCCCGTGCGTTGGACCGAATGCGTCCAGGCGCTGGCGGCCAATGGCATCACCCAGGCGCTGGAGTGCGGCCCGGGCAAGGTGCTGTCGGGCCTCATCAAGCGCATCGACAAGTCGGTCGAGGCCCGGGCGATCGGTACGCCGGCCGACCTCGACGCGGCACTCGCTATCGCGGCAGCCTGACCGCTGCCGTCACGCCCGACTCCCCTCGTTACGACAGGAATCCCCATGACCCAGACCCTGAAGGGTGAAATCGCGCTCGTCACCGGCGCCAGCCGCGGTATCGGCGCGGCCATCGCCGATCGCCTCGCCGCGCTCGGTGCGACGGTGTTCGGCACGGCAACCAGTGACGCCGGTGCGCAGGCGATCGGTGAGCGTCTCGCCGCCCAGGGTGGCCACGGTCGCGTGCTCAACGTGACGGACCCGGCGGCGATCGAGGCCCTGATCGATGGAATCGCCAAAGAAGCCGGTGCGGTCTCCATCCTGGTGAACAACGCCGGTATCACCCGCGACCAGCTCCTGATGCGTATGAAGGAAGAGGACTGGAGTGCGATCATGGAGACGAACCTGACCTCCGTGTTCCGGACGTCCAAGGCGGTCATGCGCGGCATGATGAAGGCACGCAAGGGGCGCATCGTCAGCATCGCTTCCGTCGTCGGCGTGACCGGCAATCCCGGCCAGGCCAACTACGCGGCAGCCAAGGCGGGCATCATCGCGTTCTCCAAATCGCTGGCCCGTGAGATTGGCTCGCGCGGCATTACGGTGAACGTGGTGGCGCCGGGCTTCATCGACACCGACATGACCCGCGCACTGCCGGAAGAGCAGCGCACGGCGCTCCTGTCCGGGATCGCCCTGGGCCACCTGGGCGAGCCCAACGACATCGCCGAGGCGGTGGCCTTCCTGGCTTCGCCCGCGGCGAAGTACATCACCGGCGAGACCCTGCACGTCAACGGCGGCATGTACATGCCCTGATCGGGCCGGCCTCACCGGCCAGGGTCGGCGGCAGTCGCCACCGGCCCGTTTTTGAGAGACAATCATCGTTTCGCGCCCGGCTTACGAAAAGCCGGGCGTCATCCACGTGGCGGCAGTGTGTTGGCGGGCCAAGTCCTTAGCCACTACAATGCCGCCGGAATTTTCCCTCGGGAGGTAAAGGCAACATGAGCACCATCGAAGAACGCGTCAAAAAGATCGTCATCGAGCAGCTTGGCGTCAAGGAAGATGAAGTCACCAACAACGCGTCGTTCGTGGACGATCTGGGCGCCGATTCGCTGGATACCGTTGAGCTCGTGATGGCTCTCGAAGAAGAGTTCGAGTGCGAGATCCCGGACGAAGACGCTGAGAAGATCACGACGGTCCAGCAGGCGATCGATTACATCAAGGCCCACGTCAAGGCCTGATCGAGCGACTGGTTGTCGATCGGAGGCACGCCTCCCGTCGATCTCCGAGCGACACGGAAGCTGCGCCTAAAGGCGCAGTTTTCGTTTCCGCTTTTCGTAACCTGCGCCCGCGTATGGTTGCGTGGATAACGTGCTAAGGAACAAACGCATGAGTAAACGACGTGTGGTAATTACCGGCATGGGGATCCTCTCGCCGGTCGGTAACGATGTCGCCACCGCCTGGAAGAACGTCGTCGAAGGTAACAGCGGCATCGGCCCTGTGACCGATTTCGACACCAGCGCCTATAACACCCGCATCGCGGGCGAAGTGCGTGATTTCGTTGCGGCCGACGCTTTCTTCGACGGCATCGCGATGCCGACCGACGAGGCGGGCATCAAGGCGCTCGACGACGAACGTCGCTCCATTGCGAAAGACTTCAAGCGGATGGATCCGTTCATCCATTACGGCATCGTCGCTGGCGCCCATGCGTTCCGTCAGTCGGGCCTGGTCGTGACCGAAGAAAATGCCGGTCGCATCGGCGTGGCCGCGGGAGCCGGTATCGGCGGCCTGCACACGATCGAAGCCACCGCCATCGAACTGAACGAGAAGGGGCCGCGCAAGGTCTCGCCGTTCTACGTGCCCAGTTCCATCATCAACATGGTGGCCGGCAACCTGTCGATCTACTTCGGCCTGAAAGGCCCGAATATCGCCTTGGTATCGGCATGCACCACAGCCGCGCACAACATCGGCATGGCGATGCGCCTGATCCAGTACGGCGATGCGGACGCGATGCTCGCCGGCGGTTCCGAGCACGCGACCACGCCTACGGCGATGGCAGGCTTCTGCTCGGCCAAGGCGATGTCCACCCGCAACGACGATCCGACGCACGCCAGCCGTCCGTGGGATGCCGACCGCGATGGCTTTCTGCTATCCAACGGCGCCGGCATGCTCATGCTCGAAGAGTATGAGTTCGCCAAGGCACGTGGCGCCAACATTCTTGCCGAGCTCGTCGGTTTCGGCATGAGCGGCGACGCTTTCCACATCACCTCGCCCAGTGGCGACGGTGCGGAACTCGCCATGCGCAATGCGCTGCACGACGCGCACATCAAGCCGGAAGACGTCCAGTACGTCAACGCGCACGGTACCTCCACGCCGGTGGGCGATCTTGGCGAAGCCAAGGCCATCCGCAGCGTGTTTGGCGATCATGCCACCGCGAAGGGCAAGTTCGCGGTCAGCTCGACCAAGTCGGTCACCGGTCACCTGCTCGGCGCCGCCGGCGGTGTCGAGGCGATCTTCTCGGTCATGGCCATCCGCGACGGCGTCATGCCGCCGACGATGAACCTCGTCAACGTGGATCCGGAAGTGGCTGCGCTCGGTATGGACCTCGTGCCGAACAAGGCCGAGAAGGCGGACATCAACATCGCCGTGTCGAACTCGTTCGGCTTCGGCGGGACCAACGGTACGCTCGTCTTCCGTCGCGTCTGATCGGCGTGGCATTTGTCACGCGAACCCTGGCCGGCCGGCGCGATCTCCTCGCGCCGGCCGCGTCGTTTCCGCAGCGTTACCCGGCATTGCTGGCCAGCGCCGTCACGGGTACGCCGCAATCGCGTTTCGACATCCTCTTCGCGGCCGGCGACGAATCGCTGACACTCGGCACCGACCGCGTGGTTCGCGACGCGTCGGGCGAGGTGGTTCCCGGTGATTTTCTCGATGCCCTCGACCTTGCCTGGGCGGCGCGACGCCATCCGCGCGTCGAGGATGGCCTGCCGTTCCATGGGGGCTGGATCGTCTACCTGGCCTATGAACTCGTCGGCCAGATCGAACCGAGCTTGCGACTGCCGCCGTCGAGCGGTCCCGCGCCGGTCGCCTTTGCCTTGCGCACGCCGGCCGCGGCGATCGTCGATCACGTCGAACAGCGCACCATACTCATTGCGGAAGAGGGCGCCGGCCACTGGCTCGAAGTGCTTGCCGCCGACCTCGATGTCGCCTTGCCGGAACTCGCCCTTGCCGCGCCCGTTCGCGTCGACGAAGACGAGCCTTCGCGCTTCCTCGATGGTGTGGTGCGTATTCACGAACACCTGCGTGCGGGCGATGTCTTCCAGGTGAACCTGTCGCGCCGCTGGTCGGCACATTTCGCCGAAGCACCGTCGCCAGCGAGCCTGATGGCCGCGCTGCGGGTAGCCAATCCCGCGCCCTTTGCCGGCATGCTCCAGCAACCGGCATGGGCCATCGTCAGCTCGTCGCCGGAGCGTCTGGTCGAGGCGCGTGACGGCGTGCTGCAGACCCGCCCCATCGCCGGCACGCGTCCGCGTGTGCCCGGTGACGACGACGCGGCACGCATCCGCGAACTCACCACGCATCCGAAGGAGCGCGCGGAGCACGTCATGCTGATCGACCTCGAGCGTAACGACCTCGGCCGCGTGTGCGTCCCAGGCAGCGTGAAGGTGGACGAGCTGATGGTCGTGGAGAGTTATGCCCATGTGCACCACATCGTTTCCAACGTGCGTGGCCGCGCTCGTGAAGGCGTGACGCCTGGCCAGGTGATCGCAGCGACATTCCCCGGCGGCACCATCACGGGCTGCCCGAAAGTGCGCTGCATGGCGATCATCGGCGACATCGAAAACGAGCCGCGCGGCGCCTATACCGGCGCGATCGGCTACCTCGACGACAACGGCGACATGGATCTCAACATCCTCATCCGTACGCTCATGGTCGAAGGCACGCAGGTGTCGCTGCGAGCGGGTGCCGGCATCGTGACGGACTCGGTCCCGGAAAGGGAACTCGACGAGACGCGGGCGAAAGCGCGCGGACTGTTGCGGATCTTCGGCGCCGCATGAGCACGCGCATGTCGGTCGACTTCGCGAGGGACACTCGGCTGGAGGCGGTGGATCGGGGACTCATGTACGGCGACGGCCTGTTTGAAACCTTGCGCGTCGTCGGCGGTGTCGTTCCCTTATGGCCCCGGCACGCTGCGCGCCTGCTTGCGTCGGCAGTACGTCTCGGCCTGCCGGCACCCGATACGGATGCGATCCTGGCCGAAGTCCGCCGCCTGGCCGATGGCCTGGCCGACGCGGTTGCTCGTGTCACATTCACGGCGGGCAGTGGCGAGCGCGGTTATGCGCGACCGCATCCGGCGAAGCCAACGACGGTGGTCGTTGTGGGTGCGCTGTCGCTGGCCGGGGCGCCGTATCGCGAGGGGATCGCGCTACGCCTGTGCGACACGCGTCTCGGCGACCAGCCCTTGCTGGCCGGGATGAAGCACCTCAACCGTCTCGAGCAGGTGCTGGCCCGTGCCGAATGGAGCGATGCGACCGCACAGGAGGGCCTGATGGCCGACCAGCAAGGCCGGATCGTCTGCGCCACGGCGGCGAACCTGTTCGTCGCGATCGGCGGTCGCCTCGTCACGCCACCTGTCGACCGCTGTGGTGTGGCCGGTGTGGCGCGTGCGGAAGTGCTCGCCGCCGGCGACATCGAGATTCGCCATCTGGCGCCGCACGAACTCGTTGCGGCCGACGAGGTCTTCCTCACGTCGGCCGTTCGGGGCATTCTTCCCGTTCGGGCTTTCGCTGGCCGAACCTGGCAGCCCGGCCCGGTGACCCGCCACTGGCAGGAACACTGGGGCGGAATCGGCCTGCCGCTCCCGAACCGTTCGAAGGATTCCGATTGATGAAAGTGCGCGGCATCGCCCTCTGGCGTGTCATCTTGCTGGTGGTGCTGGTCGCGGCGATCGCCGTGGGTAGCTGGCTCGTTTTCGACTGGTCGCGCTTTGCGCGCACGCCCTTGAGTGTGCCGGTGGCCGGGCAGAGCATCGACGTGGCGCGGGGCGCCTCGTTCAAGGATATCGTGCGCGACTTGCGCGCCCGGGGTGCGACGCGGGCTTCGCCGCTCTACTGGCGCGTGCTGGCGATCGAGATGCATGCGTCGGGACGCCTGCACGCCGGCGAATACCTGCTACGTACCGGCATGACACCGCGCGACCTGATCGGCGACATGGCCAACGGCAAGGTCATGCAGCGTAACTTCACCATCGTCGATGGCTGGAGCTTTGCGGACCTGCGCCGTGCGCTGGCAGCGACCGACACGCTGTCGCACGATACCGCGGGCCTCGATAACGATGCGCTGATGAAGCGCCTGGGCAATGACGGCGAACACCCGGAAGGGCGGTTTCTTCCCGAGACCTACGCCTACGTCAAGGGCGATACCGACTCCAGTGTCCTCAAGCGCGCCCATGCGGCGATGACGAAAGCGCTCGAGGCCGCCTGGACATCGCGTGCCCCCGACTTGCCGCTGGCGACGTCGTACGAAGCACTCATCCTCGCCTCCATCGTGGAAAAGGAGACGGGCAGGGCGGACGAGCGTCCGCGAATCGCCGGCGTCTTCCTCCGGCGGCTGCAACTGCACATGCTCCTGCAGACCGATCCTTCGGTGATCTACGGCATGGGTGACAGCTACGCGGGCAACATCCACAAGAGCGACCTCACCACCGACACCCCCTACAATACGTACACGCGAGTCGGCCTGCCGCCGACCCCGATCGCCCTGCCGGGGGCGGCCGCCATCCAGGCGGCCCTGCATCCGGTCGAAGGCAAGGACCTCTATTTCGTCGCGAAGGGCGACGGCAGCCACGTCTTCTCGGCGACTCTCGACGATCACAACCGGGCCGTAGCCTGCTACCAATTGAAGCGATGCCAGTGACGACACCCAAGCGCGGCCGACTGATCACCCTCGAAGGCGGCGAAGGCGCCGGCAAGAGCACGCTGCTGCGTGGGCTCGAGGCGTACCTGCGCGCGCAGGGCGTGGATCTTGTCGTCACCCGCGAGCCGGGTGGCACGGCCGTCGGCGAAGCGGTGCGCGGGATCGTGCTCGACGCGGGCATCAACGAACTGTGCGCGGAAGCCGAGCTGCTGCTGATGTTCGCCTCGCGCGCCCAGCTGGTGCGCCAGGTGGTCGAGCCGGCGCTTGCCGCGGGGCGCTGGGTTCTCTGCGATCGTTTTACCGATGCGAGCTTCGCCTACCAGGGCGGCGGCCGCGGCCAGCCCGTGGAGCGTATCGATGCGCTCGAAACCTGGGCGGCGCTCGCCATCAAGCCCGACATCACCTTGTTGCTCGATCTTCCGGTGAGCACCGGTCGCGCGCGTGCGGCGGGCCGCGGCGAAGCGGACCGTATCGAAGGAGAGGCCGACGCGTTCTTCGAGCGTGTTCGCGACACCTACCGGGCGCGGGCCGCGGCCGAGCCGCGGCGTTTCCGTGTCCTGGATGCGAGCGCGACGCCGGAGGCCGTACTCGCTCAGGCGGTCGAGGGTATGGCCGGCCTGCTCGTCGGGGTGGCCTCGTGAGCCTGCGTCCCTGGCACGCCGACGCGTGGGCGCGCCTGCAGGCGCGTCGCGAGCGCGATGCGCTGCCCCACGCCTTGCTGCTTGCCGGTCCGGCCGGCCTGGGCAAGCGGGATTTCCTGGCGACCTTCGTCAAGGGCCTGTTGTGCCAGCAAAGCACCGACGGTACGCCGTGCGGTGTCTGCCGTAGCTGCCATCTCGTCGCCGCCGGTACGCATCCGGACGTGGCGGCGCTGTCCTTCGGCCTGCGCAAGGACGGCGTGACCCGCAGTGAGATCGTCGTCGACCAGATTCGCGACCTATCCGCCCGACTGGCCATGTCCAGCCAGTTCGGTGGCTGGCAGATCGCCACGGTCGACCCCGCCGACGCGATGAACGCCGCCGCCGCGAACGCGTTGCTCAAGACCCTCGAAGAGCCCACGCAGGCGACCTTGCTGGTCCTCGTGGCCGACGAGCCGGCGCGGCTGCCCGCGACCATTCGCAGCCGTTGCCAGCGCATCGATTTCCTGGTGCCGCCGCGCGACGTCGCGTTGGCCTGGCTGGCCGCCGATGGGGTGAAGGATGCCGAAGCGGCTCTCGACGCCGCCGGCGGCAATCCGGGCATGGCCCGTACCTGGGCCGCCGATGGCGCATTGAAGCAGCGTGGCGAGGTCCGTCATGACCTCAAGGCCCTGGCTGCCGGTCGTGGCGACACGATGGACGTGGTCAAGCGCTGGCAGGCGGCGGAACCGGCCCGTTACCTGTGGTTTGCCGCGCAGGCGGCGACCGACGAGCTTCGCGCCCGTGCGGCAGGCGTGGCAGCCCCTCTGGAAAGCCAGCTCGACGACGAATCGCTCGATGCGTGGTACGGCAGGGCCAACCGTGCGCGCGACGCACTCCGAGGCCCTTTGCGTGTCGACCTGCTGCTGCTCGAGCTTCTTGCGGCCTGGCGTTGACGCTGTCTTATCGGGCGTTCGGCCCTAATCGGCCTGAATCCCCCGGCTGGCAAGGAACCTGATTTGTCCCGCGAACCCGTCATCGACGGCCGTACCCGACTTCTCGTCGTCGCGCCCCATCCGGACGACGAGTCGCTGGCCGCCGGCATGCTGATCCAACGCACGCTCGCTGCCGGCGGGCGCGCCGACGTGTTGCTGCTCACCGATGGCGACGACAATCCCTGGCCGCAACGCTGGATGGAGCGGCGCCTGGTGATCGACGCGGCAGGCCGGGCGCGCTGGGGCGCGCGGCGTCGTCTCGAGGTGGCCGGGGCGCTGGGCCGGCTCGGCGTCGGGCCCGAACACCTGCACGCGCTCGGCTGGCACGACATGCAGGTGACCGACGAACTTCGCGACCGGTCGGCGGCAGCCGTGGATGCCGTCCGCCGCATCGTCGAGCGGGTACGTCCCAATCTCGTGGTCATCCCCGACCTGGGCGACAGCCATCCGGACCATGGCTCGGCGCACGTGCTTGCCCGGCTGGCGCTGGCGGCCGCGGGTTCGATGGCCGAGGTACTCACTTATATGGTTCACGGTACGGAACGATCCGCACCGGAGGACCTGATCGTCCCGGACGCGGACCCCGAGCGGCTGGCGACCAAGATCGACGCCGTGCTCGAGCACGCGACGCAGATGGCCCTCAGTCGCAAGCGCATGCTCCGCGTCGCCTCGCGCCCCGAACGTTTCGACCGGGCGCCTGCTGCCCCGGGCACCGGAGTGCTGCGTCTGCCATGGCAACCGGGACCGCTGGCGCGGCTGCGCCTGCGCCTCGTCCTGGCCGATGGTCTGGGCGTGCAGGTGTGGCCGTGGCGGTCCGCGCCGATCGAGCGGGCAGGCGACGCCTGGCTGTTGCCGTTGCGCGGTGCGCCCGGCCCGGCCTTCGTCAAGCTCACCGCCGATCTGTCCACGCCCTGGATCTACGACCGCTATGGCTGGGCCGGACAGGACCCGGAGCCGGTCGGGCTTGTGGCCCGGGCGGCGGGGTAGCTAGGATGACGCTCAAACCAGGGGATTCGACGTGTCCATGAACGCCACCAGCTCCTCACCGCGCCAGGGCATCCTGTCGTTGAAGATCAAGGACGTGAACTCCCTGTACATCTCGTACATGCCGTTCCTGAAGACCGGTGGCCTGTTCGCGCCCACCGCCCAGCGTTACAGCCTGGGCGACGAGGTGGCCTTGCTGGTCACCCTGATCGACGAGAACGAGCGGCTGTCCGTCGCGGGTCGGGTCGTCTGGATCACACCCGTGGGTGCGCAGGGCAACCGCACGGCGGGGGTCGGTATCCAGTTCAACGAGTCCCCCGAGAGCGAAGGTGCCCGGCAGCGTATCGAAGCGCTCCTTGCAGGCACCCTCGCATCCGAGCGTCCGACCCAGACGATGTGAGCCGACGGCGCCTTCCGGTGCCGAATGTCGGTGTTCGACAAGCGATTACCTGCGATTGCACCATCGCGACGCAGTTTTTCCCTCATTAATACTTGTCGCGATACCTGCACGCACTGGTACAATAGATCGGTTCCCCAACGTGAGATTGTGGATATCCGGAGTCGTTGGTACGCAATGCGTGCCGACACGGATCGGACCATTTGGATCGATTCGATAAAAGCTCTGGCGACCCTAGCCGGACCGCTCGTCCCCGCCGACGGTCACTGATGCGCCCAGTGAGGCGCGGAGGTACGCAGCATCGTGCTTGCCCAATACTGGCCCGTCCTGTTGTTCATTGCCGTGGCCGTAGGCCTAGGCGTGGTCCTGATGGCGATCGGCATGCTTGCCGGCCCCAGCCGTCCCGATTCGGAGAAGCTCTCGCCTTACGAGTGCGGCTTCGAGGCCTTCGAGGACGCGCGCATGAAGTTCGACGTGCGCTACTACCTCATCGCCATCCTCTTCATCATCTTCGACCTCGAAATCGCCTTCCTGTTTCCGTGGGCGGTGGTGTTCGACAAGATCGGCGCCATCGCGCTGATCGAGATGGCGCTGTTCCTCGCGCTGCTCGTGGTCGGTTTCGCTTACGTCTGGAAGAAGGGAGCGCTCGAATGGGAGTGATGACCACCATCGATCGGGTGATGCACAACCCGACGCCGCTCAACCTCGTCGACGACATCCTGCGTCCCAATGGCGATGCCCCCGTCGTCAACCGCGGCTTCGGCGTCACCAGCATCGACGCCCTGATGAACTGGGCGCGCACCGGCTCCATGTGGCCGATGACCTTCGGCCTGGCCTGCTGCGCCGTCGAGATGATGCACGCGGGTGCCGCGCGCCTGGATCTGGACCGTTTCGGTGTCGTCTTCCGTCCCAGCCCGCGCCAGTCCGACGTGATGATCGTCGCCGGCACCCTGGTGAACAAGATGGCTCCCGCGCTGCGCAAGGTCTACGACCAGATGCCGGAACCGAAGTGGGTGATCTCCATGGGTTCCTGCGCCAACGGCGGCGGTTACTACCACTATTCCTACTCGGTCGTTCGCGGCTGCGATCGCATCGTTCCGGTCGATATCTATGTGCCGGGTTGCCCACCGACGGCCGAAGCGCTGATCCACGGCATCCTGCAGCTGCAGAAGAAGATCCGTCGCACCCACACGATCGCGCGTTAACAGGGCATCGCACATGAGCGTTATTAACGAGACCTCGCTGGTCGAACGGCTCGCCGCGCGCTTCGGCGACATGCTGACGGTGAAGGTCGACCGCAATGAAGTCACCGCCGAGGTGGCTCCGCGTGACCTGATCTCCGTCGCCACGGCGTTGCGCGACGAGGCAGGCTTCCGCTTCACGACTCCCATCGACGTCTGCGGCGTCGACTACCTCAGCTACGGCCAGACCGAGTGGGACACCGACACGGCGCAGGGCGAAAGCTTCTCGCGCGGCGTGGAAGGTGAGGCCATGGGTCGCTTCACGTGGGCGGACCGCCCGCGCAACGTCGAGCAGCCGCGTCGTTATGCCGCGGTGTTCCATCTGCTGTCGATCGAACTCAATCAGCGCATCCGCCTGCGCGTGTTCTGCGAGGACGATGCCTTTCCGATCGTCCCGTCGGTCACGCCGGTGTGGCCGGGCACGGACTGGTTCGAGCGCGAGACCTTCGATCTGTTCGGCATCATCTTCGATGGTCATCCGGATCTTCGTCGCATCCTCACCGACTACGGTTTCGTGGGCCATCCGTTCCGCAAGGATTTCCCGCTCATCGGTAACGTGGAAGTGCGTTACGACCCCGAACAGAAGCGTGTGATTTACGAACCCGTCTCGATCGAGCCGCGCGTGCTGGTGCCGCGCACGATCCGTAACGACGCCGATCTCGATCAGGCCAGGGCGGAATCCGCCGATCATTGGCGGGAGAACTAAGCCGTGGAAGAAATTCGCAATTACACGATGAACTTCGGCCCGCAGCATCCCGCTGCGCACGGCGTGCTGCGCCTGGTGCTGGAGATGGACGGCGAGACGATCGTGCGCGCCGATCCGCATATCGGGCTGCTGCACCGTGGTACCGAGAAGCTGGCCGAGTCCAAGCCGTTCAACCAGTCCATCGGTTACATGGATCGCCTCGATTACGTCTCGATGATGTGCAACGAGCACGCCTACGTGCTGGCCATCGAGAATCTGCTGGGTATCCAGGCACCGATCCGCGCGCAGTACATCCGCACGATGTTCGACGAGATCACCCGCATCCTGAACCACCTCATGTGGGTGGGATCGAATGCGCTCGATCTGGGCGCCATGGCCGTCTTCCTCTACGCGTTCCGCGAGCGCGAGGAACTGATGGACGTCTACGAGGCGGTATCCGGCGCGCGCATGCACGCCACGTACTATCGCCCGGGCGGCGTCTACCGCGACCTGCCGGACCAGATGTCGAAGTACCGCGAGTCGCCGTGGCACAAGGGCGCCGACCTCAAGCGCCGCAATGCCTGGCGCGAAGGCTCGATGCTGGACTACCTCACGGAGTTCACCAACGACTTCCCGGCCCGCGTCGACGAATACGAAGCGCTGCTCACCAATAACCGTATCTGGAAGCAGCGTACGGTCGGCATCGGCGTCATTCCGCCCGAGAAGGCCCAGGCCTGGGGCATGACCGGTGCGATGCTGCGCGGTTCGGGCATCGCCTGGGATCTGCGCAAGAAGCAGCCGTATGCCGCCTACGCAAACATGGAGTTCGACATCCCGGTTGGCGTCAACGGCGATTGCTACGACCGTTACCTGGTCCGCGTCGAAGAGATGCGCCAGTCGAACAGCATCATCAAGCAGTGCGTGGCGTGGCTGAAGGCCAACCCGGGCCCGGTGATGGTGCAAAACTACAAGGTCGCGCCGCCCAGCCGCGAAGAAATGAAGAGCGACATGGAAGCGCTGATCCACCACTTCAAACTCTTCACGGAAGGCTACGGCGTCCCCGCCGGCGAAACCTATACCGCCGTCGAAGCGCCCAAGGGCGAATTCGGCTGCTATCTCGTGTCCGACGGTGCGAACAAGCCTTTCCGCGTGCATCTGCGCGCGCCCGGCTTCGCCCACCTGTCTTCCATGGACGCGATCGTGAGGGGCCACATGCTCGCCGACGTCGTCGCGATGATTGGCACCTACGATCTCGTCTTTGGCGAAGTCGACCGCTAAGTCGACGGAGTGAACTGAATCATGAAAGCCACCGGACATTTTGAGCAGGTCAAGGACGTCGATCCCCTCGTCGTGCTCAACGATCACACCCGCAGCCACATCGATCACTGGGTTTCCAAGTTCCCGCCGGATCGCAAGCGCTCCGCGCTGATCCAGTCGCTCATGGCGGCGCAGGAACAGAACGTGGGTTACCTCACGGACGAACTGATCACCGCGGTCGCCAAGTACCTCGAACTGCCGGCTATCTGGGCGTACGAAGTCGCAAGCTTCTACTCGATGTTCGAGACCACGCCCGTCGGTCGCAACAACGTCGCCATCTGCACCAACATTTCCTGCTGGTTGAACGGGGCCGAAGGCCTGGTTCGCCATTGCGAGAAGAAGCTCGGCATCAAGACCGGCGAGAGCACCGCCGACGGCCGCATCTATCTCAAGCAGGAAGAGGAATGCCTCGCCGCTTGCGCGGGCGCGCCGATGATGGTCGTCAACGGTCACTACCACGAGAAGCTGACGACCGATTCGGTCGACGCGATCCTCGACGGTCTCAAGTGAGGTAAGGGCAATGGCTAGCACCACTGGTCCGGTCGGACCCGCACCGCAGGAACACCAGGTCGTCTACACGACCCTGCATTTCGAGAAGCCCTGGGCGCTCGAGAGCTATGAAAAGGTGGACGGTTACAAGGCATGGCGCAAGATCCTGGCCGAGAAACCGGATCCGGCGGCACTGATCGAAGAGATCAAGAAGAGCGCGCTGCGCGGTCGCGGCGGCGCCGGCTTCCCCACGGGCCTGAAGTGGAGCTTCATGCCCCGCACGGCACCGGGCCAGAAGTACATCCTGTGCAACTCGGACGAGTCCGAGCCGGGCACCTGCAAGGACCGTGACATCCTGCGCTTCAACCCGCACGCGGTGATCGAAGGTCTGGCGATCGCCTGCTACTGCACCGGTTCGACCGTTGCCTACAACTACCTGCGTGGCGAGTTCCATCACGAGCCGTTCGAGCACATCGAAGAAGCCCTGAAGGAAGCCTATGCGGCTGGCCTGCTCGGCAAGGATATCGATGGCACCGGCATCGACGTGGACATCTACAACGCCCTTGGTGCCGGCGCTTACATCTGCGGCGAAGAAACCGCATTGATGGAATCGCTGGAAGGCAAGAAGGGCCAGCCGCGCTTCAAGCCGCCGTTCCCGGCCGGTTTCGGCCTGTACGGCCGGCCGACCACGATCAACAACACCGAGACCTACGCCTCGGTGCCGGCGATCCTGCGCAACGGCGCGGAGTGGTTCCTCAACCTCGGCAAGCCGAACAACGGCGGCCCGAAGATCTTCTCGGTCTCCGGCCACGTGGCGAACCCGGGCAACTTCGAGATCCGTCTCGGCACGCCGTTCTCCGAGCTCCTGCAGATGGCCGGCGGCATGCGTGGCGGCAAGAAGCTGAAGGCCTGCATCCCGGGCGGCTCCTCGATGAAGGTGCTGACCGCCGAGAAAATCATGGAATGCACCATGGATTACGACTCGCTGCAGAAGGCGGGTTCGGGTCTGGGTTCCGGTGCCGTGATCGTGATGGACGAAACCACCTGCATGGTTCGCGCCTGCCACCGCATCTCGCGCTTCTACATGGCAGAGTCCTGCGGCCAGTGCACCCCGTGCCGCGAAGGTACCGGCTGGATGCACCGCGTGCTCTCGCGCATCGTGGAAGGCAAGGGCACGCAGGACGACCTGCATCGCCTGAAGGCTGTCGCCGGCCAGATCGAAGGGCACACCATCTGCGCCTTCGGTGAAGCCGCCGCGTGGCCGGTGCAGGGCTTCCTGGCCAACTTCTGGCACGAATTCGAATACTACGTGGAGCATGGCCGGTCGATCGTCGACGGCCCGGCGGACACGGTCACCACTGGAGTCGCTGCATGAGTGCGCAGCCCGTAGCCAACGCCGCGCCGGATCTGGTCAATATCGAGATCGATGGCGTTCCGGTGCAGATTGCCAAGGGGTCGATGATCATCCAGGCGGCCGATGCCGTCGGTATTCCCATCCCGCGCTTCTGCTACCACCGCAAGCTTCCGATCGCCGCCAACTGCCGCATGTGCCTGGTGGAAATCGAGAAGATGCCCAAGCCGGCACCCGCCTGCGCCACGCCGGTAGGCGAGGGCATGAAGGTGTTCACGCGTTCGGACAAGGCGCTGAAGTCGCAGCGCAACGTGATGGAATTCCTGCTGATCAACCATCCGCTGGATTGCCCCATCTGCGACCAGGGCGGCGAATGCGAACTGCAGGACGTATCGCTCGGCTACGGCCGTTCGGTATCGCGTTACAACGAGCGCAAGCGCACCGTCTCCGACGAGAACCTCGGCCCGCTGATCGCGACCGAGATGACCCGCTGCATCCAGTGCACGCGCTGCGTCCGCTTCACCAGCGAGATTGCCGGCACGTACGAACTCGGCGGCATGAGCCGTGGCGAGAACCTGGAAATCGGTACGTATATCGGCAAGACGATCGAGAGCGAGCTGTCGGGCAACATCATCGACGTCTGCCCGGTCGGCGCGCTGACCAACAAGCCGTTCCAGTTCCAGGCGCGCGCCTGGGAGCTGGTGGCACGCCCGTCCGTCGGCTATCACGACGCGCTGGGTTCCAACCTGTGGATGCACACGCGCCGCGGCGAAGTACTGCGCAACGTGCCTCGCGACAACGAGACGATCAACGAGTGCTGGTTGTCCGACCGCGACCGCTACAGCCATCAGGGCCTGTATGCCGCGGATCGCGTCAAGTCGCCGATGGTCAAGCGCAACGGCCAGTGGTCGGCGACGACCTGGGACGACGCCCTCGCCGTGGCGAGCGAAGCGCTGAAGAGCGTTCCGGGCTCGGATCTTGGCGTGTTGGTGAACCCGGCTACGTCGAACGAGGAGGGCGAACTGCTCGTCCGTCTCGCTCGCGGCCTGGGCAGTGCCCATGTCGATCACCGCCTGCGCCAGCTCGACTTCGCCGACAACGCGTTCGCCAAGGCTTTCGCATCGCCGATCGCCTCGTTCGACAAGGTCAAGGCGGCGCTGCTGGTCGGCTCCGACCTGCGTAACGAAGTGCCGCTGCTGAACCACCGCATCCGTCAGGCGGTGAAGAAGGGCGCCAAGGTCTACGCGGTCAATCCGGTCCACTTCAATTTCAACTATCCGCTGGCCGGCGAGTCCGTCGCCGCGCCGCATGCGCTGGTCGCCGAACTGCTGGTCCTGGCCAAGGCCGCCAGCGAGAACGGTGCCACGGTGCCGGAATCGATCGCTTCCGCCCTCGACGGTGTGGAAACGACCGACGCCCACCGCGCCGCGTTCAAGGCGCTTGGCGACAACGCCGTGGTCATCCTCGGCCACGCCGCCGCGACCCATCCGGAAGCGTCCTGGCTGCGTGCCATCGCGCGCTTCGTCGCGCAGGCCGCCGGTGCCTCGTTCAACGAGATTCCGGTCGGTGCCAATGCGATCGGCCTGGCCTCGGTCGGCGTGATGCCGTCTGCCGGCGGTCTCGATGCGCGCGGCATGCTGGCCCAGGCGCGCAAGGGCTACGTGCTTTACAACGTCGAGCCGCCGCACGATTTCGCCGATGGCACGCTTGCGCTCCAGGCGATGCATTCGGCGCAGACCGTGGTCGCCTTCGCGGCGTTCGCGAGCGATGCACTGAAGGATTCGGCCGATGTGATCCTGCCGATCGGCCTGACGCCGGAAATCGACGCGACCCTGGTCAACGTCGAAGGCACCGCGCAGACCGTCCTGCCGGGTGGCAAGGCACCGGGCGACGCCCGTCCGGGCTGGAAGGTACTGCGTGCCCTGGGTGGCATGCTCGGCGTGGCCGGCTTCGAGTTCGACGACCTCGCCGGCTTGCGTGCCGGCTTTACCGAGCGTGCCGCCGAGGTTCGCGTGGCACTGGCGCCGCGTGCCTCGGGTGTCGGCTTCTCGCGCATCGCCACCACGCCGATCTACCGCGTCGATGCGGTGGTCCGTCGTGCCGGCGCGCTGGCTTCGCATCCGCTCAACCGCGCCGCCGCCATCCGCATCAATGCGGATGACGCCGGCAAGCTCGGCCTCACCGATGGCGCCAACGCGCGCATCGGCGACGCCGTCCTTCCGGTGGCCATCGATGCCTCGGTGCCCGATGGCGCCGCGTGGGTCGAAGCCGCGCACTCCGAAACCGCCATGCTGCCTCCGTACGGCGCGGCCATCACCGTGAGCAAGGCGTAACCATGGGCGCTCAACTCTTCGATCACGTCTTGCTGCCGGTGCTCTACATCCTGGCGATCGTGCTGCCGCTGGTTATCGGCGTCGCACTGTACGTCTGGTGGGAGCGCAAGGTACTCGGCTGGATGCACGTCCGCATGGGGCCGAACAAGGTCGGTCCCGCCGGCCTGCTCCAGGCCTTCGCCGACGTCGTCAAGCTGCTGCTGAAGGAAGTGGTCCTGCCGACCAACGCCAACCGTGCGCTCTACTACCTGGCACCGCTGCTGGCCCTGGTGCCCGCACTGGCCGCCTGGGCCGTCGTGCCGTTCGGTCCGGAGGTCGTCCTGGCCAACGTCAACGCCGGTGTGCTCTACCTGCTGGCCATGACCTCCATGGGCGTGTACGGCATCATCCTCGCCGGCTGGTCGTCGAACTCGCGCTACGCGATGCTCGGCGCCATGCGCGCCGCGGCGCAGGTGATCTCGTACGAACTGTCGATGGGCATGTCCATCGTCTGCGTCCTGGTACTGACCGGTAGCCTGAACCTCTCGGCCATCGTCAACGCGCAGTCGGGCAATTTCTTCACCTGGTACTGGCTGCCGCTGCTGCCGGTGTTCGTCATCTACTTCGTCTCGGGCGTGGCGGAAACCAACCGCGCACCGTTCGACGTGGCGGAAGGCGAATCGGAAATCGTCGCGGGCTTCCACGTCGAATACTCCGGCTCGCCGTTCGCGCTGTTCTTCCTGGCCGAATACGCCAACATGATCCTGGTCAGCTTCCTGACCTCGATCTTCTTCATGGGCGGCTGGCTCTCGCCGTTCCCGGAAGGCTGGGGCCTGATCGGCCACGGCGGTTTCCACTGGCTGTTCATCAAGGCCTTCTTCTTCGCCTTCCTGTTCCTGTGGTTCCGCGCAAGCTTCCCGCGCTACCGCTACGACCAGATCATGCGTCTCGGCTGGAAGGTCTTCATCCCCATCACCATCGTCTGGGTCCTCGTCGCCGGCTGCATGAAGTATTTCGGCTGGGTCCACATCGGCACGGGAGCCTGAAAGCCATGACCCGCGTAACCCACTATTTCAAGAGTTTGTTGCTCATCGAGCTGTTCAAGGGCATGGGCCTGACCATGCGCTACATGTGGAGCCCGAAGTACACCATTCGCTATCCGTTCGAGCACATTCCGAAGTCGAACCGCTTCCGTGGCCTGCACGCCCTGCGCCGTTACGCCAACGGTGAAGAGCGTTGCATCGCCTGCAAGCTGTGCGAAGCGGTATGCCCGGCCCTGGCGATCACGATCGACTCGGCCCCGCGTCCGGAAGATGGCCAGCGCCGCACCACGCGCTACGACATCGACCTGTTCAAGTGCATTTTCTGCGGCTTCTGCGAGGAGAGCTGCCCGGTGGATTCCATCGTCGAGACGCACGTGCACGAGTACCACTTCGAACATCGCGGCGAGAACGTAGTGACCAAGGCCCAGCTGCTGGCCATCGGTGACCGCTTCGAGCAGGACATCGCTGCCGCCCGCGCGCAAGACGCGGCTTACCGCTGAGCGCCCGGAGAATCTCGCGATGAATACCGATCTGCTTCAACTCATCTGTTTCTACCTCTTCGCCGCCGTGGCGGTCATCGGCGCGCTGATGGTCATCACCGTGAAGAACTCGGTTCACGCCGTGCTCTCGCTGGTGCTGACCTTCTTCAGCATGGCCTGCGTCTGGCTGCTGGCCGAAGCGGAGTTCCTGGCCGTGGCCCTGGTCGTCGTCTACGTCGGCGCGGTGATGGTGCTGTTCCTGTTCGTGGTCATGATGCTGGACATCAAGCAGGAGGTCGTCCGCGAGGGCTTCATCCGCTACCTGCCGGTGGGCATCGTCGTCGCGGTGGTCATGCTGGTGGAAATGCTGGCGATGATCGGCGTGAAGGCCATGCACGCCCACACGCTCGGCCCGAACCCGGCCGGTAACTCGAACGTCGCGTGGCTGGGCCAGGCCCTCTACACCGACTTCCTGCTGCCGTTCGAAATCGCCGCGCTGATCCTTACCGTGGGTATCGTCGCCGCCGTGGCCCTGACCCTGCGTCAGCGTGTCGGTGTCCGTCACCAGTCCGCGGCACAGCAGGTCGAGGTCCAGGCCACCGACCGCGTTCGCGTGATCAAGGTCGCGAGCGAACAGATGGCTTCCGTCAGCCCGGCCCCGGCGCCGGTCGTCGACCCGACGCAGGAGAACGCCAAGTGATCACGCTTTCCCATTACATCGTCCTCGGCGCGATCCTCTTCTGTATCGCGGTCGCCGGACTCTTCATCAACCGCAAGAACGTGATCGTGCTGCTCATGGCGATCGAGCTGATGCTCCTGGCGGTGAACACCAACTTCGTGGCCTTCTCGCGCTTCTTCGGCGATGTCGGCGGCCAGGTCTTCGTGTTCTTCATCCTTACCGTGGCCGCGGCGGAATCCGCTATCGGCCTGGCGATCCTGGTCCTGCTGTTCCGTAACCGGAGCACGATCAATGTCGCCGAAATCGACAGCATGAAGGGTTGATCCGATGAGTCTCTCGCTTTCAATCCTGCTGACGATCGCACTGGCCCCGCTGGTGGGCGCGATCCTGGCCGGCCTCTTCGGCAAGCTGATCGGCCGGGCAGGGGCGCACACCGCGACCATCCTGGGCGTGGCGATCGCCTGTGGCCTGTCGTTCTACGTGCTCTACCAGCTGGTCTGGGGCGGTGCGCAGAACTTCAACCAGGACGTCTACACCTGGTTCGAGATCGGCCGCTTCCACGCCTCGGTCGGCTTCATGATCGACCGCCTCACCGCCATGATGATGGTGGTGGTGACGTTCGTGTCGCTGCTGGTGCATCTGTACACCATCGGCTACATGGCCGAAGACCCGAGCTACCAGCGCTTCTTCAGCTACATCTCCCTGTTCACCTTCTCGATGTTGATGCTCGTCATGAGCAACAATTTCATGCAGCTGTTCTTCGGCTGGGAAGCGGTGGGCCTGGTGTCGTACCTGCTGATCGGCTTCTGGTACAAGCGCCCGACGGCGATCTTCGCCAACCTGAAGGCCTTCCTGGTCAACCGCGTGGGCGACTTCGGTTTCCTGCTGGGTATCTCGGCGATCCTCTACTTCATGGGCACGCTGGACTACCAGACCGCCTTCGACCACGCTCCCGAGCTGGTCGGCAAGACGCTGCAGATCACCCAGAACCACGCCTGGGACGCGGCGACCGTGATTGGCATCCTGCTGTTCATCGGTGCGATGGGCAAGTCGGCCCAGGTGCCGCTGCACGTGTGGCTGCCGGACTCGATGGAAGGTCCGACGCCCATCTCGGCACTGATCCATGCGGCGACCATGGTCACCGCGGGCATCTTCATGGTTGCGCGCATGTCGCCGATCTTCGAGCTGTCCGATGCGGCACTGTCGTTCATCCTGGTGATCGGTTCGACCACGGCGCTGTTCACCGGCCTGATCGGCATCGTTCAGAACGACATCAAGCGAGTCATCGCGTACTCGACGCTCTCGCAGCTCGGTTACATGACGGTCGCGCTCGGTGTCTCCGCCTATAGCGGCGCCGTGTTCCACCTGATGACCCATGCCTTCTTCAAGGCGCTGCTGTTCCTCGGCGCGGGCTCGGTCATCATGGGCATGCACCATGAGCAGGACATGCGCTACATGGGCGGCCTGCGCAAGTACATGCCGATCACCTGGTTCACGATGTGGATCGGTTCGCTGGCCCTGGCCGGTACGCCGTTCTTCTCGGGCTTCTACTCGAAGGACGCGATCATCGAGGCCGTGGGCGAGTCGCATCGCTGGGGTGCGGGTTACGCACACTTCTGCGTGCTGGCCGGTGTGTTCGTCACCTCGCTGTACAGCTTCCGCCTGCTCTACATGACCTTCCACGGCAAGGAGCGCTTCAAGGTCGAGCCTGCCTCGCATGGCCACGGCCACGATGCGCATGCCGTCCACCATGACGCCGCGCACGATCCGCACGACGTCGCGCACGATGACGATGACCATCACGGCACACCGGGCGTGCTCGAGCATGCGCCGCACGAATCGCCGTGGGTCGTCACTGTCCCGCTGGTCCTGCTCGCGATTCCGTCGATCCTCATCGGTGGCTTCACCGTTGGCCCGATGCTTTACGAGAAGTGGTTCGGCAAGGCCATCCACGTCAACGAATCGAACGACGTGCTTGCCGAGCTCGGCCACGAGTTCCACGGCGCGATCGAGGCCGGCCTGCACGGCTTCACACAGGCGCCGTTCTGGCTCGCGTTCGCCGGCTTCGCCGTTGCCACCTACATCTACCTGTTCAATGTCGCTCTTGCCGGAAAGATCAAGAACGCGTTGAAGCCGGTGTATGAGCTGCTGGACCACAAGTACTGGATCGATGAACTCTACTTCGCGGTGTTTGCGAAGGGTGGCGTGAAGCTGGGCGAGGGCCTGTCGAAGGTGGGCGATACCGCCATCATCGACGGCGCCATCGTCAACGGCTCGGCCAACCTTGTGCAGCGCATCGCCGGTGGCGTCCGCCGCCTGCAATCCGGATTCCTCTTCCACTACGTGTTCGCCATGATCCTCGGCCTCATCCTGCTCTTGGGCGGGTACTGGCTGATCGGGCAATAAGGGAAACGAGCTCTATGTCGAATCACTTGCTCAGCCTGCTGATCTGGCTCCCGGTCGTCGGCGCCATCCCGGTGCTGCTCGCCGGGGCCGGACGCCCTGGCCTTGCCCGCTGGATCTCGCTCCTGGTCGCGGTCGCCACGTTCGCCGCCAGCCTGGCCCTCATCCCTGCCTACGACGCCACCACGGGTACGATGCAGCTCAACGAGTCGTTGAGCTGGATCCCGTCCCTGGGCATCAACTACTCGCTCGCCGTCGACGGTATCTCGGTCGCCCTGATCATCCTGACCACGTTCACCCAGATCCTGGTGATCGTCGGTGCCTGGGAAGTCATCCAGAACAAGCCGCACCAGTACATGGCGGCGATGCTGATGCTCGAAGGCGCGATGATCGGCGTCTTCTGCGCGACGGACGCGATGCTGTTCTACGTGTTCTTCGAAGCCATGCTGATCCCGATGTTCATCATCATCGGTATCTGGGGCGGTCCGCGTCGTGTCTATGCCACGCTGAAGTTCTTCATCTACACCTTCTTCGGCTCGATCTTCATGCTGGTCGGCCTGCTTTACCTGTGGCACAAGACAGGTGGCAGCTTTGCCATCGCTGACATGGTCAACGTGCACCTGACGCTGACCGAGCAGAGCTGGCTGTTCTTCGCCTTCCTGCTGGGCTTCGCCATCAAGGTCCCGATGGTGCCGGTGCACACCTGGCTGCCGGATGCCCACGTCGAGGCGCCCACGGGCGGCTCGGTGGTGCTGGCGGCGGTCATGCTGAAGATCGGTGGCTACGGATTCATCCGTTTCAGCCTGCCGATCGCGCCGGACGCCTCGCAGCACTACGAGTGGCTGATCATCGTGCTCAGCCTCATCGCGGTCTGCTACATCGGCTATATCGCCCTTGTGCAGCAGGACATGAAGAAGCTGGTGGCGTATTCGTCCATCGCGCACATGGGTTTCGTCACCCTGGGCATCTTCATCGCCTTCATCCTGGTGCGTGAAACGAACAACCCGGATGCCGCTCGCCTGGGCATGCAGGGTGCGATGGTCCAGATGATCTCGCACGGCTTCATCTCCGGCGCGATGTTCAGCTGCATCGGCGTCCTGTACGACCGCATGCATACACGTCAGATCAAGGACTACGGCGGCGTCATCAACGTGATGCCGATCTTCGCCCCGTTCTACGTGTTGTTCGCCATGGCCAACAGCGGCCTGCCGGGCACCAGCGGTTTCGTCGGCGAGTTCATGGTCATCCTGGCCGCGTTCAGTGCCAATCCGTGGATCGCCCTGTTCGCCGCGTTCACCCTGATCATCGGCGCTGCCTACACGTTGTGGATGGTGAAGCGCGTGCTCTGGGGCAAGGTCACGAACCATCACGTCGCGGAACTGAAGGACGTCAACGGTCGCGAAATCTTCATGCTGAGCGCGTTCGCCGCCGGTGTGCTGCTCTTCGGCATCTGGCCGGAGCCGCTGGTCCACCTGATGGATGCGTCGGTTGCTCGGATTGTCGAGCAGCTGGCCATTACCAAAGTCTGAGCGGGAACTATCCATGCCGAGTATCAACGACATCCTGATCCTGCTCCCCGAGATTTATCTCGTGGTCGCGGCCTGCGTGCTGCTTCTTCTGGATGCTTACCTCAAGCCGGGCCAGAAGGGCGCCGTCCACTGGCTTTCCATCCTCGTTCTCCTGGTCGGCGCGTACCTCGTCGTCAGCGGCCAGCCGGCGACGCCGGTGACCGCGTTCGGGGGCATGTTCGTGCGCGATGGCGTGGCCGAAGTGCTGAAGCTGTTCTCGCTGGTCATCACCGCGATGATCTTCGTCTACGCGCGTCCGTACCTCAAGGAGCGGGCGATTCCGTTCGGCGAGTTCTACACGCTGACGATCTTCGCCACGGTTGGCATCATGTTCCTGGTCTCGGCCGGTAGCCTGGTGACCTCGTACCTTGGCCTCGAACTGCTCACGCTGTCGTCGTATGCCCTGGTCGCGCTGAACCGCGATTCGAGCCTGTCGTCGGAAGCGGCGATCAAGTACTTCGTGCTGGGCGCGCTGGCCTCGGGCATGCTGCTGTACGGCATGTCGATGGTCTACGGTGCCACCCACAGCCTGGACCTGCATACGATCCACGCCGCCATCGTCGGTACCGAGTGGAAGACCCTGCTGCTGTTCGGCCTCGTCTTCATGATCACCGGCATCGGCTTCAAGCTGGGCGCCGCGCCGTTCCACATGTGGATTCCGGACGTCTACCAGGGCTCGCCGACCGCCGTGACCGTGTTCATCGGTTCGGCACAGAAGCTGGCCGCGTTCGGCATGGCCTACCGTCTGCTCTCGACCGGTATGGGCGATGCGGCCGGTGGCGCCACCGGGCTCGCCCCGCAGTGGCAGCTCATGCTTGCCGTGCTTGCCGTGCTTTCGCTGGCGATCGGTAACCTGGTTGCCCTGGTGCAGACCAACCTCAAGCGCCTGCTGGCTTATTCGACCATCTCGCACATGGGTTACCTGTTGGTCGGCTTCGTCAACGCCGGTCCGGAAGGCTATTCGGCGTCGATGTTCTATGCGGTGAGCTACGCGCTGACCAGCGCCGCTGCCTTCGGCATGATCATCGTGCTGTCGCGCTCGGGCTTCGAGTGCGAGGAAATCGACGACCTGAAGGGTCTGAACCAGCGCTCGCCGTGGTTCGCCTTCCTGATGTTGCTGATCATGTTCTCGCTGGCCGGTGTCCCGCCGCTGTTCGGTTTCTACGGCAAGCTGCTGGTACTGAAGGCGGCCGTGGATGCAGGCATGTTGTGGCTGGCCCTGGTCGGCGCGGTCGCCGCCATCATCGGTCTGTATTACTACCTGCGCGTGGTCAAGGTCATGTACTTCGATCCGCCGACCGAAGGCACCGATGTGCGTGCCACGGCCGACGCGCCGGCTCGCTGGGTGCTCTCGCTCAACGCGCTCGCGCTGCTGGTCCTGGGCTTCACCTGGTCGCCGTTGCTGGCCTGGTGCCAGCGGGCTTTCGCCGGCTGAGTCCTCGGGCAGGGTCGTAACGCAAAGGCGCGGACTCCGGTCCGCGCCTTTTTTTAGGTTCTTCGCGGATTACCGGGGGCGGGCGCTGGGCATGCCGGGCATTCTTTCGCACCTCGCCTAGGGCTCGGCTTCGGCATCGCGGGCTCGGCTTCGCCGTCGCTTTGTACACTTGGGCGTTTCGCGGGGAGACCTTGGCGCCCACCCTCGCTGCTCAGACAGGTCCTCCGCGTTCGGTGCGGAAGGCCGCTGCGCGGCCGATGTATCTATATGGCCTACGGCCGCTCACTTGTGCGGAACTCGCCTCGAGGGTGGACGCCAAGGTCTCTCACGACGATACGGTCAGCTGGCAGGAGAGCCGTTGTGT
>NZ_DATLIW010000040.1:0-308052 GCF_035539195.1 Luteibacter sp. | reverse complement strand
TGCCCTACGGGCCGGGTCGGGCTCCGCCCGGGGGTTTCCGAATCGGCTTCCTGCCTTATACGGAAACGGCCGACCATCCCGGTCGGCCCCCTTCGGGCCTTGTCCGGTCGGAGCCCTCGCCTGCGCTAATCGCCCCGAGGGCGAGACCCGCCGGCTCTTCCGAGTACTGAGGTTTCGTGGGGTCGAGCGCAACGCTCGCTGCTGGTGGGTCTTCGTTCGACGCGATAGGGGCTGCCCCTCGACGTCACGAGGACGATGTTGTGGGAGCCGATTCATCGGCGATGTTGTGGGAGCCGCTTCAGCGGCGATCCCGCGGCAGCGGGCCAGGGTGCGGCAAGCACCCATCGCCGCTGAAGCGGCTCCCACAATAAAGGCGCCCCCAGTCGGAGCCCGACCCGGCCCGCAGGGCAATAAGTACACGGCCGCGGCACGCGGCCCTTCCGACGCGGGTCGCCGCAGACGGGGCCCCGAGGGTGGCACCCGCCGGCTCTTGCGACGCAACGCGAGCCGAACAATGCGAGGCCGCAGGCGAGCCCGCAAAAAGAGCGCTACTCCTGAAGCAACCGATCCACCAGCTTCATCACCTTGCCGACGGAACCCCGCTCGCTGTCGAAAACATGGCGGGCGGCGGTGCCCATGGACTCGCGGCGATCGCGGTCACGCAGGAGGGAGAGGACCTGCTCGCCGAGCTCCCCGCCATTGGCGACGCGCTGGCCGCCGTGCTCGTCCAGCAGGGCCTGGGTGATCTCTTCGAAGTTGAACGTGTAGGGGCCGACCAAGACGGGCTTGGACAGTGCCGCGGGCTCGAGCACGTTGTGGCCGCCGATCGAAACCAGGCTGCCGCCGACGAAGGCGACATCGCAGGCGGCGAAGAAACGCAGCAGCTCGCCCATCGAGTCGATGACGAAACACTGGGTGCCGTGGCCGGGCACGCCGTCGGCGCTGCGCGTGCCCACCTGGAAACCGAGGCTGCGTACCGAAGCCTCGACCGCCTTGAAGCGCTCCGGGTGGCGCGGTGCGATCAGCAACAAGGCATCCGGCAAGCGGCGCATCACGTCCAGATGTGCCTCCAGGACACTCATCTCCTCGCCTTCGTGGGTGCTTGCCGCGATCCACACCGGGCGGCCGGTGCCCCAGGCCTCGCGCATCGCCTTGCCGGCTATCAGTGCATCGTCGGGAACCGGCATGTCGAACTTCAGGTTGCCGCAGACGGTGAGCTGGCTTGGCTCGGCGCCGAGAAGACGGTAGCGCGCCGCATCCGTTCGCGACTGCGCCGCGATGTGGCTTACGCAGCGGAGCGCGCGCTTGACCAGCGAACTCATCCGCGCATAGCCGCGTAGCGACCGCTCCGAGAGCCGGGCGTTCGCGATCAACAGCGGAATGCCATGCCGGCGGCAGGCGAAGTAGAGGTTCGGCCAGATCTCCGTCTCGACGATCACGGCCAGGCGCGGGCGCGTATTGCGCAGGAAGCTGCGCACCGCGAACGGCAGGTCGTATGGCAGGTAGACACTGTGGACGCGGTTGCCGAACAACTGGCGGACACGCTCGGAGCCGGTGGGGGTCACCGTCGTCACCAGCATGGGTGCCTCGGGGTAGGCCTCCATCAGCGCCTTGACCAGCGGCTCGGCGGCGTTGACCTCGCCGACCGACACCGCGTGTACCCAGAGGCAGCCATGCAGCCGCGGCAACGGGAAGCGGCCGAAGCGCTCGCGCCAGCGCACGTGGTAGTCGCCGTACCGCATGCCACGCGCCATCAGGCGAAGCATCACCAGCGGCGTGAACAGATACATGGCGCAGTTGTAGATCAGACGCAGCAGCACGCGGTCCCCTGGACTTTCCGGTGACCGGTCAGTATAGCCGCCCCCATTCGCTACAATGGCGGGACATGCCTGGAATGCCCCGCCCCTCCCTCACCCCGCGCCTGCTTGCGCCCCGCCACTGGCCCGCGTGGATCGGCGTCGGCTTCATCTGGCTACTCGCGCACCTGCCCTTTCGCACGCTGATGCGGCTGGGACGCCTGGCCGGCCGGCTTGCCCTGCACCTGAATCCCGAGCGCCGCCGTATCGCCGCGACCAATATCGCGCTGTGCTTTCCCGAGCTGGACGAAGCCGCCCGGAAAGCCCTCGTTCGCGCCAACCTGTGCGACGTCGGCATGATGCTGGCGGAGTTCGCGCTCGGCTGGATGGGCTCCGATCGCGCCATTGCGAAGGTGCCGGTCACCGTCGACGGCCTCGAGCACCTGGAGGCGGCAAGGGCCGCGGGCCGCGGCGTCCTGCTCGTCGGTGGGCATTTCTCGCATCTCGAACTGAGTGCGCGGCTGGTCTCCTCGCGCATCCGCATCGCGGGCATGTACCGGCGTATGGATTCGGACGTCTTCGAGTTCGCGGTGCTGCGCTCGCGCCTGCACTATGCCGATGCCATGTTCGACAAGGACGATATCCGTGGCACCGTGCGTTACCTGAAGAAGGGCGGCACCCTCTGGTATGCCCCCGACCAGGACATGCGCAGCAAGGACAATGTCTTCGTGCCGTTCTTCGGGGTCAGTGCCGCGACGATCACCGCGACACACCATCTCGCCCGCCTTTCCGGTGCGCTGGTGATTCCGTTCTATCACCGTCGCCTGCCGGACGACTCCGGCTATGTCATGCGACTGGGCGCACCGCTTGCGGATTTTCCGAGCGACGATCCGGAGCGGGACACGGCGCTGGTCAACAAGCAGATCGAGTACATGGCGCGCGAGGCACCCGAGCAATACCTGTGGGTCCACAAGCGATTCAAGACACGGCCGCCGGGCGAGCCGAAGATCTACTGACCTCAGCCAAATGTAAGCAACTACAGGCCTAGACAGCAATTTCCCGTCAGCGACGACGAAAGCCGCGCGAAAAATTGCGCGCGTAAAAGAAGGTCGTCTCCCCCTGGACGGACCTTCTCCATGCAGTCGCTCCTCCGCTTCGCGCGCTCGCTGCGCGGCCGGGCCGAATGGCACAGCTCGCGCTCGCATGGCTTCCGTGCCGTGGCGACGTACGTGGCGCGCTCGCTGCTGCACTGGCGTCGGCATGGCGCGTGGCTGGCCTTCCTCGATGCGCCGGGCATGGCCGGCCTGACGTCTGTCGACGTCACGCTGATCGAGCGCTACCAGCATCGCTACATGAACCGCCGTTGGTCGATGCGCCAACGCCTGGCAGCGACCCACGAACACTACGTGTTCGCCCTGGGCCGTTTTCCGCGACCGTTGTTCGATCACCTTTACCGGACACGGGAGCTGGTTCTTGGCCGGCTCATCCTGCGCGACGGCAGCGGCCTCAGCATTGTGTTGAAGGCGCCGGCGGTTCGTTCCCGCGAGGGCGAACTGAACATTTCGCTGGTCGACGATCGAGCATTGCAGCTCTCCTACGCGACCATCTCCTTCGTCGACGAGGGCCGCACGGTGATCATCGGCTGCCTGCAAGGCGCCGCCAACCACGCGGGTCGCGATGTCATCCGCGACCTGACACGCCAGTGCCACGGACTGCGTCCGAAGAACCTGCTTCTGTCGATGGTCCGTTCGCTTGCCGGGGCCATGGGCGCGGAACGCATCCTCGGCATCGGCAACGCGGCGCACCCGTTCGCCGGCCGGAAGAAGATCAACGCCGACTACGATGCCTTCTGGCAGGAGAACGGCGGCGTGGCCGACTCGCAGGGTTTCTACGCGATGTCCGTGCAGGAACCGCTGCGTTGCGAGTCGATGGTGGAGAGCAAGCGGCGCAGCGAGTTCCGCCGTCGCGAAGCCCTGCGTCACGAAGCCTGCGACCTACTCGTCGCCGCCTTCGACGCGCCGCGTGCCACCGTTTCCCAGGCGGCCTGACACGCGAAGCTCATAGAGTTTCGCGTACTTGAGGAACGCGTAGAACGCGTGCACCCGGGCGGCGACGAAGCCAGCCCAGCCGCCGCGCCAGTGGCCGCGCCACAGGTAGTAACGAAGGAAGGCGACGGTGGGATAGATCACCATGCGGGCACGCAGGTAGCGTGGCTTACGCGTATGCCGATCGCTTACCTGCAGCGACGAATAGCGATTGGCCTTGTCGACACGCCCCTCGATGTCCCGTTCGCCGTAATGGTCGATCACCGCATCCAGGCGGCGCACCGGGCCGTCGACGATCACGCTCTCGTGCACTTCATGACCACTCATGCGGGCACGGGTGCGATCGAACAGGCGCACATAGTGATTCAGCCGCGCGCGTTCCGCCTGCCAGCGCCAGAAGACCCATTCGCGCCGAAGCATCTCGAAGCCCGCGACCTCCGGCGAATCCAGTGCGCTACGCACGCGATCCGCCGCCGTGGCCGGCAAGGCTTCGTCCGAATCCAGCAGGAGAACCCAGCGGTGTGTCGCCAGGTCGATCGCTGCCTGCTTCTGCGCGCTATAGCCGGCGAACGCCTGCACGTGGACGCGTGCGCCGAGACGCACGGCGATGTCGCGCGTCGTGTCGGTCGAGCCGGAGTCCAGCACGAGGATATCGTCGGCGAAGCGGACAGAAGCCAGGCAGGTCTCGATCGTGTCGGCGTTGTTGAACGTCGTGACGACGACGGACAGCGGCTCATGTGCCATCGCGCGGCTCTCCGTCGGGCAGGTCGGCGAACAGCGCGGCGCACCATACCGACACGAGCCATGCGGCGAGTAACCCCCACCAGGCCGAGTAGAAAGCCATGTGCGTGTTCAGCGGAAAGAGGATGACGACGAGGGACAGCGTGGCGGGAAACGCCCGGTAGCGTGCCTCGACGCCGGCGCGCCACCATGTGCGCACGGCCAGGACGACTGCCGCGAGCCAGGCGAGCAATCCGACGATCCCCGTCTCGGTGGCCACTTCCAGCACGACCTGGTGCGCGTGGCAGGCGCCCTCGCCGTCCGCGCATTTCTCGACGGTCAGGAAGTGGTCGCCGGGATGTGCCGAGGCAGGGTAAGCGTAGCGGAAACCACGCACGCCGACGCCGTTCACCGGGTGGGCCGCGAAGATGCGCAACGAGGTCGTCCAGATATCGAGTCGGCCGGTCAGTGCCGCGTCCACGCCCGCGCTGGTGCCGGAAAGTGCCGGCAAGGTGTGCGATACACGATCGCGGAAGCGCGGCGAGACCTGCCACGCCAGCAAGGCGACCAGGGCAAGCGTCACGCCGGCGGCGGCACAGGCCAGGGCAAACCTACGCAGGGTCTTCGCTTCGTTCCAGAGAAAGCCCAGGGCGACGAGCCCATAGCAAAGCCATGAGGCACGCGAGCCGGAAAGCAGGACAGGGCCCAGTGCCAGGAGGAAAGCGATGACCAGGCCACGGCGGCCCCAGCGCTCGCGGGCACCCCAGAGCAGGAAGGGCGCCAGGGCGGAAAGCGCCGGACCGAGCTTGAGGTTGGCGGCGCCGAAGATGCCCGAGAGACGCTCGACATTCGACGTGCCGGCCAGCCCGTAACCGGTGAGGGCCTGGACCCAGGCATCGACGACCCAGACGGCGACCACCACGGCGGTGGCGAGATAGAGCGCCCTCACCTTGCCCGGCCGGCGCATCGCGAAGCAGGTGTAAACGCCCAGCGGTGCGAACCGCAGGATCCCCGCCACGGTCAGCCAGGTCTTCGCCGGTGCCACCGCACCGACCGCCGAGACCAGGGCGGCGCCCGCGTAGGCGGCGAACAGCCACAGGAACAGCCTCGCCCCCGGGTGATGACGTACCGCCCGCGGTTCGCGCACCAGCAGGAGGACCGTACCGACCAGGCAGAGGAAAACGCCCAGCTCGGCGCTGCGCCCGAACGGCAGCAGCGCGGGCACCAGCCAGATCGGCAGCAGGGGCGAGGCGAGGCCGACCTTGATCGAACGGGCGATGCCGTGGCTCACGCGGCGGACGCACCCTGGAGAACGTCGGCGTAGAGCGAGAGTGTCGCTTCCTGCATGTCGACGAGTCGGTAGCTGCGCGGCGGCGGGATCGGCGGGGCGAAACGGAGCAGCTCGGCGGCGCGCTCGACCAGCTTTTCGCGATCGCCCAGGGGCACGCGACCGGCTGGATAGAGCTCGGCCAGGAGCTCGCCGACACCGCCGTGCGCGTAGCCCATGACCGGACGGCACAGCGCCAGCGCTTCGACCACGGTCCGTCCGAACGACTCGGGGCGCACAGACAGCTGCAGGATGAGCGCCGACATGGCGAAGACATCACGGACGTCGTCGCGGGCCGGCGAGATCACCACCTTGTCGTCGAGGCCGCGCTCATGGATGAGCTTGCGCAGTTCGGCCACATAGGCCTCACGGCCGGGCTCATCGGCGCCAAGCAGGAGCAGGCGCGCGTCGATCGCCCGGTGATTGAGGTCGGCGAGCAATTCGATGGCATCCGCGTGCCCCTTCAGGCGCGTACCGCGCCCGGGGAGGGTCAGTAGCGGCGCCCCGGCCAGCTGCGGGTAGGCCTCGAAGAAGGCGCGCTGCCAGGTGTCGTCGGGCCGGTAGCCGTACGGGAAGGCGTCGGTATCGATGCCGCGCGGGATGACGGCGATGCGCGTGGTGTCGATGTCGTCGGGGTAGTGGCGCAGGACGTAGTCGCGCAAGGTCTGCGAAACCACGATGACGCGCTCGCCGCGCAGCAGGATGGCGCTGTAGCGCCCCGGCGAATTCAGCCCGTGCACCGTGGTGACGAAGTGCGGGCGGGGTTTCACGCCGCGCATGGCCCACCAGCCGATCCATGCCGGCAGGCGCGACCGGGCATGGACGATGTCGGGCTTCACCTCGCGCAGGATGCGCCGAAGCTTGCCGACGGTGAACAACGTGCCCAGCGACTTGTCGCCGATCGGCAGGGTGACATGCTCGCTACCCTCGGCCTCGAGCTGGGCGACGAGCCGGCCGCCGGCGGAGACGACGACCGAACGGTGTCCGGCAGCCACGAGCGCCCTGGCAATTTCCAGGGTCGAACGCTCGGCACCACCCGAGTGAAGGGCGGGGATGAGCTGTACGACGGTCATCGTCCGATCTGGAAAGACGGTGGCCATGGGCGGTCCGGAGAGGATGGGTGTCACAGGCAATGCAGGAAGCATGCCCGCGCGGGGCCGTTCAGTCTTTGAGCACGTAGTTGGCGCCGCAATACGGGCACTTCGAGGTGCCGCCGTCGTCGACGATGGGCAGGTAGACCTTGGGATGCGAGTTCCACAGGTACATGCCGGGCATCGGGCAGGACAGCGGAAGGTCGGCCTTGGTCACTTCGTAACGATTCTCGGCATTGGCCGGGATCAGCTTGGCGGCCGCGGGATTGGCATGCATGGGGGAAACTCCGGACAAGGCCGTGGAACTGGGGTCTGCGATGGTAGCAAAAGAGGACATGGGGGAGCCGCTTCAGCGGCGATGAGTGCTTGCGGCTACCTGGCCCGCTGCCGCGGGATCGCCGATAAATCGGCTCCCACAATCGCTGGCCTGGCCGGCCTGTGTCTTGGCGGTGGCCTGGCCGGCTTGCACGCTCAAAAAAAAAACCCGCGCCGTCGCCGGCGCGGGTTCCAACGGGTGGAGCCTTTTCGAGCTGGCTTACTTCTTGTCGGCAGCCGAGGCGTCGTGCGCTTCGGTGGTGATGCGGATCTTGATCTCGTCGGAGACGTTCGGCACGTAGGCGCCGACGCCGAAATCCGAACGCTTGATCGTGGCCGTGGCGTCGAAGCCGGCGGTCTGGACCTTCATCATCGGGTGCGGGCCGACCTTGTTCACGGTGACGTCGAGGGTGACCGGCTTGGTCACGCCGTGCACGGTCAGGTCGCCGGTGACCTTCAGCTTGTCCTTGCCGGCCGAGGTGACCTTGGTGCTCTTGAAGGTCACGGTCGGGTACTTGGCGGCGTCGAGGAAGTCGGCCGACTTCAGGTGCTCGTCGAGCTTCGGCACGAAGGTGTCGAGGCCGGAGAGCGGCAGGGTCACTTCGACGGTGGCCTTGGTCGGGGCGGCTTCGTCGTAGACGAGGGTGCCGTCGACCTGGTTCAGGTTGGCCGAGGGGTTGGAGAAGCCGAAGTGGTTCCAGCTGAACAGCACCATCGTGTGACCCGGGTCGAGCTTGTAGGTGACCGGAGCGGCGACGGCGGTGCCGGCGGTGGCGAGCAGGCCCGCGAGGGCGACGTAACGAAGAGCGCGCATGGTGGATCTCCTGCAGTGGGATGGGTACTGCTGATGGCAGCGGGACCCGAAGGTCACCGCGGGAAGGGTCAGGCTATCTGTGCCGCCTCGTCAAAGGAAAGACGCGGCAGGCGGCCGAAAAGATTCGTGTCCGGGTCGCCGTAGCCGATGTTGACCAGGAAGTTGGACTTGATCTGGGTGCCGGCGAAGAACTCGGCGTCCACACCGGCCTGGTCGAAACCGGACATCGGGCCGCAGTCGAGGCCGAGTGCGCGGGCCGCCATGATCAGGTAGGCGCCCTGCAGCGTGCCGTTGCGAATAGCCGAGGTCTGCACCAGTTGCTCGTTGCCGACGAACCAGCTGCGGGCGTCGGTGTGCGGGAACAGCTTGGGCAGGTGCTCGTAGAAGGCGAAGTCCGTGGCCACGATCGCGGTGACCGGAGCGAGCATCGTCTTCTCGGCGTTGCTCTCGGAGAGATACGGCTTGAGGCGCTGCTTGGCGTCCTGCGACTTCACGAACACGACGCGCATGGGCGAGGAGTTGGCCGAGGTGGGGCCGAACTTGGTCAGCTCGTACAAGCGGCGGATCTGCTCGTCCGTCACTTCCTTCGGCTGCCACGCGTTGTAGGTGCGGGCGGTCAGGAACAACTGGTCGAGCGAAGCATCGGACAACGGAGCGCTCATGGATATCCTTGTACAGTGATGGATCGCCGGGGCCCCGGCATCCCGACAGTGTAAGCGTCATCAGCCGGTCCGTGACCGGTCGGCCAGGGAACGAACTGTGGCAAATTCGACAACAATGCCGCCCCAGGATGCCTGCTGGGTCGTGACCGACGGCGCTGCCGGCAATCGGCGGCAGGCCCTGGCGCTGGCCGAAGCGCTCACGCCGTCGATCCGCGAGATTGTCGTCGAGTTGAGCCCGCCCTGGTCGTGGTTCGCACCGCGGCACTTGCCGGGATCGCGCATGGCGCTGGGCCGGAACAACGAAAGCCTGCTGCCGCCCTGGCCGAATCTGGTCATCGGCTGTGGCCGCAGTGCGGCCTGGGCCACGCGGCAGATCCGCCAGTGGTCGGACGGCAGGACGCTGGCCGTGCAGATCCTGGACCCACGCATCGACCCGGGCCACTGGGATCTGGTCGTCGCACCCAAGCACGACACCCTGCGCGGTGAGAATGTGCTCAATCCGCTGGGCTCGCTGCATCCCATCGACGACGCCTGGCTGGCCGACGGTCGGGATGCATTTGCCCAGTTCGCCAACTTGCCATCGCCCCGGCTCGGCGTGTTGATCGGCGGTGCCAGGCGAGGCACCCCGTTCGACGACGACGCGGCCGCCGCCTTCCTCGCGGCTGTGAAGGCACGGCATCACATGGATGGCGGGTCGGTACTGGTGGCTGCTTCGCGGCGTACGCCAGCGGCGCAGCTGGCGCGCATCCGTCAGGCATTCGCTGGCTTGCCCGGCGCGGTCTGGCTCGACAGCACGGACGGCGCGAATCCCTACCCTGGCATCCTCGGCTGGGCCGATCGCCTCGTGGTCACGCCGGACTCGGTGAACATGCTTTCCGAAGCCTGTGCCACCGGGCGGCCGGTGCATACCTTCGTCTCGCGACCACTGCCGGAGAAGCTGGCGCGGTTCCACGAAGCGTTGCGCTCCGCGGGGCTGCTGCACGATATCGACGCGGCGACCGCCCCGACACAAACGCCGCTACGCGAGACGGCGGCCATCGCCGCTGAAGTGCGCCGGCACCTGGGACCAGGCGAGCCGATGGTCCGGTAGAGTGGCCCCGTGTAGGAGCCGCTTCATTTCTAGGAGCCGCGTCATTTGTGGGAGCCGCTTCAGCGGCGATGGGTGCTCGCCGCACCCTGACCCGCTATCGCGGGATCGCCGATGAATCGGCTCCCACAAGGGACGCCGTCAGGCGTCGACGTAACGCGCCGCGTCACCCACCCAGCGGGCGATGAGCTGCTCGCATCGTGCGGGATGCTCTTTCATCATCGCTTCCGCCACGCGTTGCACCTCGGGCATCAGATGCCCATCGCGCGTGAGGTCCGCGATGCGGAACTGCAGTTGTCCGGTCTGACGGGTACCGAGCACTTCGCCCGGGCCACGCAATTCCAGATCCTTCTCCGCGATACGAAAGCCATCGTTGGTTTCGCGCATCACCTGCAGACGTTCGCGCGCCAGCCGTGACAGTGGATTCTGGTAAAGCAGCACGCAGTTCGAGGCGATGGCACCGCGCCCGACACGACCGCGCAACTGGTGCAACTGGGCCAGGCCGAGGCGCTCGCTGTTCTCGATCACCATCAGGCTGGCATTGGGTACGTCCACGCCGACCTCGATCACCGTGGTCGCAACCAGCACGGCCAACTCGCCGGCCTTGAAGGCGTCCATCACCGCCTGCTTTTCCTTTGGCTTCATGCGGCCGTGGATCAGACCGACAGCGAGATCGGGCATGGCGGTGGTCAGCTCCGCATGGGCCACTTCCGCGGCCTGCGCGTTCAGCTGCTCGGACTCTTCGATCAGCGTGCATACCCAATACACCTGGCGGCCTTGCATGCAGGCGGCGTGGATGCGCTCCATCACGTCGTAGCGGCGCTCGTTGGAGATGGCGACGGTCTGCACCGGGGTGCGTCCCGGCGGCAGTTCGTCGATCGAGGAGACATCCAGGTCCGCGTAGGCACTCATCGCCAGCGTGCGTGGGATCGGGGTCGCGGTAAGCACCAGCTGGTGCGGAATGAGATCGCCCTCCGCGCCCTTGTCGCGCAGCGCGAGACGCTGGTGGACGCCGAAGCGATGCTGTTCGTCGACGATGACCAGGCCTAGCCTGGCGAAGCTGACGCCCTCCTGCATCAGCGCATGCGTACCTACCAGCACGTGCGCTCCGCCGGCCGCGCGCGCCAGCGCACTCTTGCGCGCCTTGCCCTGCACCTTGCCGGCCAGCCATTCCACTTCGAGACCCAGCGGCTCCAGCCACGCACGGAAGTTGCGCAGGTGTTGTTCGGCCAGCAGTTCGGTCGGCGCCATCAGGGCGACCTGGTAGCCGCTTTCGATCGCGGCCACGGCGGCGAGCGCGGCAACGACGGTCTTGCCACTGCCCACGTCGCCCTGGACCAGGCGCAGCATCGGGTGCGCCCGTGCGAGGTCGCGTGCTACTTCCTTCGACACGCGCTCCTGCGCCTTGGTGAGTGCGAACGGCAGCGCGGCGAGAAGCCTCTCGCGCAAGGTGCCGGCGCTCTTCAACGCGGGAGATTTGCGCTTCTTCACCGCGGCGCGCATGCGTCGCAAGGTGAGGTGCTGGGTGAGCAGTTCCTCGAACGCGAGGCGCTGCTGCGCGGGATGCGTGCCCTCGCCCAACCGCCGCAGGTCCACGTCGGGGGGCGGCCGATGCACATGGAGCAAGGCGTCGCGCAGCGAGGTCAGGCCCATCGGGCGGCCGATATCCTCGGGAATCAGTTCGAGGCGATCGTCGGTCGGCAGATGGGCGAGCGCGCGTGAAATGACACTGGCGAGACGGCGTGGGCCGAGTCCTTCCGTCGTCGGGTAGACGGGGGTGAGGCGCTCGTCGACGAGTACGTGTTCGTCCGCTTCGATGCGCTGGTATTGCGGGTGGACGATCTCGAGGCCTTGCGGGCCCTGCCGTACTTCACCGAAGCAGAGCAGGCGCGTGCCCTTGGCAAGCAGGTCCACCTGCGACTTGCGGAAGTGGAAGAAGCGCAGCAGCAGGGGCCGGCCCGTATCGTCGCCGATGATTACCTTGAGTTGGGGCCGAAAACGGAACCCCCGCTCGACATGCTCGACGATGCCTTCGACCTGCGCACGGTCGCCTGGCCGCAGGTCGGCGATGGGCACGACCGTGGTGCGATCTTCGTAGCGCAGCGGGAGGTGGAACCAGAGGTCCTGCACCTCGCGCAGGCCGAGCTTGCCCAGCGTGTCGGCGAGCGCGGGCCCGACGCCACCGAGCGTCGTCAGCGGTGCGCGTCCGGGGTCCGCCGACGATGTCGCCGGCGTGGTCGCTACGCTTCGGGCCACGAGCCGTGCCGGGGGTTACGGCAGGACGAGGATCGCGTCGACTTCGACCTGAGCGCCCTTGGGCAAACCCGAGACTTCGATGGTCGAGCGTGCCGGGTACGGCTGCTGGAAGTATTCGGCCATGACCGCATTCACGGCGGCGAAGTTACCCAGGTCGGTCACGTAGATGCCCACGCGGACGATGTCCGCCAGCTTGCCGCCGGCGGCTTCGGCCACGGCGACGAGGTTGTCGAACACGCGGCGCGTCTGCAGGGTGATATCGCCCTCCACGAGATTACCGGTGGCGGGATCGAGCGGAATCTGGCCCGAGAAATACACCGTGCTACCTGCGCGAACGGCCTGGGAATACGGGCCGATGGCCGACGGTGCCTTCTCGGTGGCGATGGTGCTGCGGGTCATGGACTTTCCTCGGGAAAATGATTCCCCGAGTCTATCGCATGCTCCTGCATCCCACTCTCCCTGGGGCCGCTTCATGGGGGGTCGAATCATGCGGAAGCCGAATCATGCGGGAGCCGTTTCATATGGGAGCCGAATCATGTGGGAGCCGAATCATATGGGAGCCGAATCATGTGGGAGCCGCTTCAGCGGCGAATGGGTGCTCGCGGCAACCTGGCCCGCTGCCGCGGGATCGCCGATGAATCGGCTCCCACATGGATAGGCTCCTACATGGATAGTGTTCCCACATGGATAGGCTCCCACATGGATCGGCTCCCACATGGATAGGTTCCCACATGGATCGGCTCCGACAGGGAAGCAGGCTTTATTTACAGCGGGTGGCGGTAGACGCCGCTGACCACGCCGGTGCGGCGGACGCGACGCATCACGTCGGCCAGGTGCTTGCGATCCTTCACTTCGATGGCGAAGAGGAGCGTGGCGGCCGTGCTGTCGCGTTCGATGTACTCGACGTTCTCGATGTTCGAGCCGGCGTCGGCGATGGCCGCGGCGACCGTGGCGAGCACACCCGGCCGGTTGAGGACTTCGATGCGCAGTTCGGCGCGGTAATCGCCCTGCACGTCGCGGTCCCATTCGATGGCGACGATGCGCTCGGGGGTCTTGCGGAACTCGACGACGTTCGGGCATTCCACCCGGTGCACGACGATGCCCTTGCCCGAAGACAGGAAACCGACGATCTCGTCGCCCGGCAACGGATGACAGCAGTTGCCGAAGCTGAGCACGCCACGCTCCGCACCACTGATGCGGATCTTCTCGGCGTTGTGCTCGGCAGGCGCCTGCGGATGACTCCCCTCGCGCGGTCCGAGCAAGGCGACGAGCTGCGTGGCGACCTGGTCGGCGAAGCGATTGCCCAGCGCGATCTCCGAGAGCAACTCTTCCAGGCGCTTGAGCTTGGCGTCGTCGAGGAAACGATCGAGCGCGGCGGCGGGCACGGAGTCGAGGCTGAGGCCGCGCGCGTCGAGAGCGCGATCGAGCATGCGGTGACCGAAGTCGACTGCGTCTTCGTGCTGCAGGTGCTTGAGGTACTGGCGGATCGCCGTGCGTGCCTTGCCGGTGACGACCGCTTCCAGCCAAGCCGGGTTAGGCACGGCGGAGGGCGCAGTAATGATTTCTACCTGCTGGCCGGAAATAAGGCGCGTGCGCAGCGGCACCAGCTTCTTGTCGACGCGAGCCGCTACCGCGTGGTCGCCCACGTCGGTGTGCACCGCGTAGGCGAAATCCAGCGCCGTGGCATTGCGCGGCAGCGAGAAGATCTCGCCGCGCGGCGTAAACAGATAGACCTCGTCCGGGAACAGGTCGATCTTGACGTTTTCGAGGAACTCGGCGGCGGACGGCGTATTGGCCTGGCTATCGGCCAGGGCGGACAGCCATTCGCGGGCGCGTGCCTGCGCACTGTTCGCCGGGCCGGAATCGGACTTGTATGCCCAATGCGCGGCGACACCGCGCTCCGCCACCGATTCCATTTCCGACGTGCGGATCTGGATTTCGATGGGCGCGCCGAAGGGTCCGAGCAACACCGTGTGCAGCGACTGGTAGCCATTGCCCTTGGGAATGGCGATGAAATCCTTGAAGCGGGCATCGACCGGCTTATACAGGCCGTGCACGGCGCCGAGCGCCATGTAGCAGTGCATCGCGGAGTCGGTGATGACGCGGAAACCGTAGACGTCCATGAGCTGGGCAAACGACTTGTGCTCGCCACGCATCTTCGAATAGATGCTCCATGCGGACTTGATGCGGCTAACCGCACGGCCGGGAATCTTCTCCGCGGCGAGGCGTCCTTCCAGCGCCATCTCGATCTTGGCCATCGCCTCGCGGCGATTGCCCAGCGCGGCACGGATACGCTCGCCGATGATGCGATGGCGATCCGGGTACAGCGCCTTGAATCCGAGGTCCTGCAGTTCCGCCTTGAACTTGTTCATGCCCAGGCGCTGCGCGATAGGCGCGTAGATCTCCAGCGTTTCGCGCGCGATGCGGCGACGCGAGGGACCGTCTTTCGCGCCCAGCGTGCGCATGTTGTGCAGGCGATCGGAGAGCTTGATCAGGATGACGCGAAGATCCCGCGCCATCGCCAGCAGCATCTTGCGAAAGCTTTCGGCGTCCGCTTCCTGGCGGCTGGAGAAACGCATCTTGTCGAGTTTCGTGACGCCGTCGACGAGTTCGGCCACGGTCTCGCCGAACTCGCCGGCGAGTTCCTCGCGCGCGAGCTTGGTGTCCTCGAGCGTGTCGTGGAGGATCGCGGCGATGATCGTCTCGGCATCCAGGCCGAGCTCGGCCAGCACCTGCGCCACGGCGACGGGGTGCGTGATGTACGGCTCGCCCGATTTACGGGTCTGGCCGTCGTGCGCGGCGGCTCCGACCAGGAAGGCACGACGGATCCGCAGCACCTGGTCCCGGGGCAGATAGGCGCCCACACGGTCTTCCAGCGCCTGCACGTACGGCGGCACCGATCCATCATCGACCACGTCGGTCAGTTTTTTTGCAGGGACGACTTCCATGGGAGGGTCTCGCGCCTTTAGCCGGCGCAGCCTCCCGCGCGCGGCCTCAGCAGCCGCGCGTCAACATGCGCAGTGTTCCATTGATGACAGGGCCGACAGCGACCCGGCGTCATCAGTCATCCCCACCCTTCGAGAGGTCGTCGTCCACTTCCGTGGCGGCCCACTCGAGGGCTTCACGCTCGGCACGCTCGCGGGCGGCACGGTCGATTTCGTCGATCATCTCGTCGTTGACGCGACGGTCGGCGATTTCGCGCAGGGCCAGCACGGTCGGCTTGTCGTTGGCGGGATCGATGGTCGGCTCGGCGCCCTTGGAGAGCTGACGGGCACGCTTGGTCGCCATGAGCACCAGCTCAAAGCGGTTGTCGACTACCTCTAGGCAGTCTTCGACGGTAATACGGGCCATTTCAAATCCTTGACAATAAAGACACTTCTGGTTGTGCAGTTTAGCGGTCCGGCCGGTTGGCTGGCAATCAGGGGAGGGGTATCATGCGCAGTTCTGGCCAGGATGGACGGGTATTAGTGCAAATAATAAAACCAAGCGGTACACTAAAGTATCGCCCCACCCGCAAAGTCGCCCCGATGCACTCCAACCCGATCTCCCGGCTCGCCAGACCTGCGCTGGCTGCGTTCGCCACCGCCCTGCTCGCTGCGTGCCATATCGCGCCGCCGCGTACGGACGATCCGAACGAGCATTTCAATCGCAAGATGTATGCGTTCAACGACAAGCTCGACAAGGCGGTCATTCGCCCGGTCGCTGTCGGCTACCGGAAGGTGACCACCCCCGCGGTGCGCACGGCGGTCAGCGACTTCTATACCAATATCCGACTGCCGATCACGGTGGCCAACGACCTGCTTCAGGCCCGCCCGAAGCAGGCCATCCAGTCGACCAGCCGTTTCGTCGTCAACCTGACGATCGGTTTCCTCGGCTTCAAGGATCCGGCCAGCCTGCTCGGTATTCCGCTTGAAGACAACGACTTCGGCGTGACCCTCGCCCGTTGGGGCGTCCCCGAGGGCGACTACCTGGTCCTGCCCCTGGTCGGTCCGACCACGGTCCGCGACGTCTGGCGCCTGCCGGTCGACAGCTATTTCTTCGACCCGCTCAGCTATTACTCGCGTAACAACCACTACGAGTACGGCCAGGAGTACATCCCGTCGGCCCTCTACCTCGTGACCCTGCGCTCGCGTGGCATCGATGCCGAGAGCTTCCTGGCGTCGGCCTACGACCCGTACGTGTTCATGCGCGACGCCTACCGCCAGCAGCGCCTGTATCAGATCTACGACGGCAACCCGCCGGACGCGGTCATCGAACAGATGCAGGGCCTGAACGACAACCAGGGCTTCGATCCCGACAAGCTGCTCGACGAGCAGCACAAGTGGGAACGCCAGAACGGCCAGAAGCCCGAATAAGAGAAAAGGCCCGCAAGGGCCTTTTTTTTGATTCATCGCGGATTACAGGGGGGGCGCTCGGTATGCCGGGCACCGAAGGCTCTGCGCCGCCACGTCCCAGCCCGCCGCGGCATCAGCCGCTGATAACACGCACTCGCGAAGCGAGTGAACCCATGCCCAGCCGGCTGTCAGAGCAGGTTTTCGACGCCCGAGACGCGAGCCAGTGCGCGCAGGCCTTCCGGCGTGCGGGTGACGGTGAGCGTCTTGCCCTGGGTGCGGGCGTGAGCCAGCAAGGCCAGCAACGTGGCCAGGCCCGCGCTGTCCGCGTGGGTGACACCGCCGAGATCCAGCGTGGTCTGGCCGCTACGGTCCAGTTCGGCCCGGGTCGTTTCCAGTGCACCGGCTGCCGTGGCGAACGTCAAGGCGCCGGACAGCCCGAGGCTGCCCGGCGTCGTGGTCGTCAGCGAGAACGACGGCTGCGTCACTTCGCTGCGCCGCCCTTGGCACCACCGGTATCTTTCTGGATATCGTCGATGGCCGCACCGCCCTTCGTTTCGAGATCGGCGGTCAGCTTGTCGAGGCCTTCCTTCTTGATCTCGGCGTCGACCTGGTTGCGGTAGTTGGAGATGTACGAGATGCCCTCGATGATCACGTCGTACGCCTTCCAGTCGCCGCTGGCGCTCTGGCGGAACGCGTAGTCGACCGAGACCGACTTGCCGTCATCCAGCATGACCTGCGTGCGGACGACGGTACGCTTCTTGTTGAGGTCGCCGGTAAAGGGCAGGACCTTCACGCGGCCACGGGTGTAGTTGAGCAGGCCTTCGGCATAACGGTGCGTGATCGAGTTGTAGAACGCCTTGGCGAATCGCTGGCGCTGCTCCGGCGAGGCCTTGCTGGCATTCTGGCCGAGCACCAAGATCGACGCGTAGTCGATATCGAAGTGCGGCAGGAAGGTGTCGTCGATTACCGCGATCAGCTTCTCGCGATCGTTCTTGAGCTCGGCCTGGTGACCTTCGATGGCCTTGGCGAGGTCGTCGGAGATCGTCTGCACGATCTGCTGGGGACCCTGACCCTGGTTGGCGGACGCCGGGGCGGCATCCTGGGCAAACGCCGGAGCGGCGATGACGCCACCCATGGCGAGAGCGATGGCAAGGGAAAGCTGACGCAACATGCGATGTCTCCTGGGCCCGGCTTTACTTCTTGCCGGAGTTGTCGGGTTGGGTGCCGCCCTGGGCGCCACCGGATTTGTTGTCGCTCGGCGAACCGTTCACGAGGAACTTGCCGATGAGGTCTTCGAGCTGGAGCGCGGATTGGGTGAGGATCAGCTCGTCGCCCTCGGCGAGGAAGGTCGGCGAGCCACCCGGCTGGATCGCAACATACTGGCTGCCGATCAAACCGCTTGTGAACACCGCGCCGGCCGAGTCATCCGGTATCTGGGAGTAGCGCTTGTCGATCGCAAGGGTCACGGTGGCTTCGCTGCTGCCCGGCTTGATCGTCACCGAATCGACGCTGCCGATAGGGACGCCCGCCATCTTCACCGCCGCTCCCGGCTGCAGGGCGCCGACATTGGTGAAGTTACCGGTGACGTGGAACGTGCCACCCAGACGATCCGGGGCGCTGCCGCCACCGAAGAACTTGCCGATCATTTCTTCCAGCTGCTGGGCCGGTCGGGTCAGGCCGATTTCACCGCCGTCCTTGACCGGCGTCTTGGACAAACCGAACTGGATGCCCACGTACTGGTCGCCGAGCAGGCCACTGGTGAAGATGGTGGCCACGGAATCGTCGGGGATGTCCTTGTGGCGGTCGTCGATGGACAGGGTGACCCGGGCTTCCTCCTTGCCGGGGACGAGGTCGATCGCCTGCACCGAACCGACGCGCACGCCGGCGATCTTCACCGGCGCGCGGTTCTTGAGCTGGCCGATGTTGGCGAAGTGGGTCTGGACGGTATAGCTGGAACCCTGGCTGGCATTGGCCACCGAGGTGGTCTGCGTGGCCAGGTACGCGAGAGCGGCAAAGCCGAGCACGATGAACAGGCCGGTGCCGAAGGCATAGGAACGTCTCTGGGTCACGGCGCGATCCTCGAACGGGTGAAGAAGGAATGGAAGGTCATGGCGGGTCTCCGGTGCCTCAGATCAGGAACGAGGTGAGGACGAAGTCCAGCGCCAGGATGGCGATGGACGAAGCGACCACCGTACGGGTCGTCGCATAAGCGACGCCCTCGCTGGTGGGCGGCGTGGTGTAGCCCTGGAACACCGCGATCAGGGAGACCACGATGCCGAAGGCGATGGATTTGAGCAGCACGCCGTCGATGATGTCCTTGTGGACGTCCACCGTGGCGGTCATGTTCGACCAGAAGGTGCCGTTGTCGATGCCCAGCCAGGTAACGCCGACCAGATGGCCGCCGAACACGCCCATGGCGCAGAACACCACGGCCAGCAGGGGCAGCGCGATCAGCCCCGCCAGGAAGCGCGGGGCGATGACGTAGGCGATCGGGTCGACGGCCATCATCTCCATGGCGTCGAGCTGGTCGGTCGCGCGCATCAGGCCGATCTCGGCGGTGACCGAGGTGCCGGCGCGGCCGGCGAACAGCAACGCGGTCACCACCGGGCCCAACTCCCGATAGATCGCGATGGCGACGACGGTACCGGTGGCCGAGGTGCCGCCGAAGATCGAGAGCACGTCATAGAGCTGCAGGCCAAGCACCATGCCGACGAACAGGCCGCAGGTCATGACGATGGTCAGGCTCATTGCGCCGACGAACCAGATCTGCCGGATGGTTTCGCGACCGTAGCGAAAACTGCGCGGGATGGCCGCGAGGATCGTCAGCAGGAAGATGCCGCAGGCCCCGATCTGGGTGAGGCTGCGGACGACGACATTGTCATTCCTGGTCGTCGTCATGCCTTGCCTCCTGGAAAACCGAGCGCCGTGGCGTAGTCGCCGGCGGGATACTGGAATGGAACCGGGCCGTCGATCTGGCCGCCGAAGAACTGCGCGGTCCAGGGCGAGCCATCGTTGGCCAGCGTGGCCGGCGCACCCTGCGCGACGACCTTGCCGTTGGCGATGAGGTAAACGTGGTCGGCCACCTTCTGCACCGCGGCCAGTTCATGGGCGACCAGCACGGAGGTGATGCCCAGGGTGTGGTTCAGTGTCCGGATGAGCAGCAGGACCTGGTTGAGCGAGATCGGGTCGAGACCGACGAAGGGCTCGTCATAGAGGATCAGTGCCGGGTCGAAGACGATCGCCCGGGCCAGCGCGACGCGCCGGGCCATGCCGCCGGAAAGCTCGGTCGGCTCGAGGCGCGCGGCACCGCGCAGGCCGACCGCCTCGAGCTTGTTGAGCACGATGTTGCGGATCAGTTCTTCCGGCAGGTCGGTGTGCTGGCGCAGCGGAAAGGCCACGTTCTCGAAGACGTCGAAGTCCGTGAGCAGGGCCGAGTTCTGGAACAGGTAGCCGATGCGCTCGCGCAGCTCGAAGAGTTTTTCGCGCGAGAGCGAGGGCACGTTCTCGCCGTCGACCTCGATCGTGCCCGCATCCCCGCGCATCTGCCCGGTGATGTGCTTGAGCAGGGTGGTCTTGCCGGTACCGCTGGGACCCATGATCGCGGTGACTTTTCCGCGCGGGATGTCCAGGTCGAGATTGTCGAAGATGGTCTTGCCGTTGAGGACCGTGGTCAGTCCGCGTACGCGGACGATGGCGTCGTCGGTCATGGTGCGAGTAGCTCCTCGATCAGCGCCTCGTGGCGGCGGGCCGACGCAGGCGTGCGCTGGCGGACGGCGCGAACGATCGCCTGGAGGTCCGCCAGGGCGTCCTCGAAGCGGTCGTTGACGATGATGTAGTCGAATTCGTGCGCGTGGGCGATTTCCTCGCGCGAGTTGAACAATCGGCGCTCGATCACGTCGGGCGCATCCGAGCCGCGGCCACGCAGGCGGCGTTCCAGTTCCGCGCGTGACGGCGGCAGGATGAACACGCTTACGCAGTCCGGCTTGCCCTGACGCACCTGCCGGGCTCCCTGCCAGTCGATCTCGAGGAGTACATCGGTACCCTCGCATAGCTTGCTTTCGACGACGGTGCGCGACGTGCCATACAGATTGCCGTGGACCTCCGCATGCTCGAGAAAGATGCCTTCGGCGATTTCGCTCTCGAAGTCGGGGCGCTCGACGAAGAAGTAGTGGCGTCCATATTCCTCACCCACGCGCGGCGGCCGCGTCGTATGCGAGATGGACAGCGAGATCTCCGGCTCACGCTCGAGTAACGCATTGACGAGCGTGGACTTTCCGGCTCCCGAAGGCGCGGCGACCACGAACAGGGTGCCGTCGATCATCCGCGGGTCTCTGTTTGGGCGTGCATGGTGTCTCCCGGCGCTGGCATCGCGAGCTGGGCAAAACGCGATTGTAGCGAAGTCTTACATGCGGGAGCCGCTTCAGCGGCGAAAAGCCAACGGAGCGGCTTAGCCGCAGCCCTGTCGCCGGCATAGCCGGCTCCCACATGAAGCCCGGACCTTCAAATCGGACCTTCTAGACAGAGGTGGCCGCACCCCCATAACGACTCGGCGAGACCCCGACAATCCGCTTGAACGCATGACTGAAGGCGCTTTCGGACGCGTACCCGAGGTCCCTGGCCAGCACGGCCACCGGCACGTCGCCCTGACGCAAGGCGCGTTCCGCAAGCCTCATACGCCACCGCGCCAGGTAGGCCAGAGGCGCCACGCCCGCCGCCGCCTTGAACTGCGAGGCAAAGATGGTCCGCGACATCGCCGCCGCGCTGGCCAACTGGTCGAGACGCCAGGGCTTGCCAGGCTCGCCATGCATCATCCGCAGCGCCAGGCCCAGGCGAGGATCGGCCGCCGCGCGCAGCCAGCCGGCCTGTAACGGGCCACCCGCCGACAGGTGGGCGCGGAGAATCTGCACGAACAACAGGTGGGCGAGCTGGGTCCTTGCCATGCCGGAGCCGGGGAGATCGCCACGACTTTCCTCAACCATCCGGTCGAGGATCCAGCGCATGGTCACGGCTTCCGGCGCCGATCCGCGCACATGGATCATCGGCGGCAGGGCGTCGTGCAGCATCGGCGCGTAGGTCGGATGCAACCGCACGTGCCCGCCGATCTGGAGCATGTCGTCGCCCTCGCCCAGCGCGACGATGGGCGTGGGGCGGCCAGCGAACACCTCGCGTGCGTCGACCGGCGGCAGGGCGAGGTCGCTGGCCAGCACGAAGCCGCGCTCGGCGACGAGGAGGACGATGTCGCCCGCCTCCATCCGCACCGTCGCGCCTTCGTCCACGCGCAACCAGCACCCGCCGCGCAGCGCGGCGAAGAACTTCAGCTTGTCGGGCGGCGGAAAGCGGATCGCCCAGTCGCCACCCGCGGTGAAGCCACCGGAAACGACCGATTCGACATCGGCCAGCCTCAGCACTTCGGAAATAGGATCGTCAGCCATACGCCGTACGATTGAGCATGAATGACGGACTTTCAAGCATTCATCGTTCGGATTCACCCACCTAAGCTTGTGTGGACCTCACCAGGAGATCCCCATGCCCAGCGTCCAGACCCCCATCCATTCCGGTTTCAGCATGGCCAGCACCGCGGACGAGGTGCTGGCCGGTGTCGACCTCCGCGGAAAGACCGCGATCGTCACCGGCGGTTATTCGGGTATCGGCACCGAGACCAGCCGCGCGCTCCGCGCCGCCGGGGCCCGCGTCATCGTCCCCGCGCGCGACCTGGCCAAGGCCCGGAAGACCCTCGCCGGCATCGACGTCGAGATCAGGCCGATGGACCTTGCCGACCCGGCCTCGATCGATGCGTTCGCCGAGCGCTTCCTCGCCGGTGGCGAGCCTCTCCACATCCTGGTCAACAGTGCCGGCGTCATGGCGATGCCTTTGACCCGCGACCCACGCGGCTATGAAATGCAGTTGGCGACCAACCACCTCGGCCATTTTCAACTGACGATGCGGCTGTGGCCCGCCTTGCGGCGCGCTCACGGCGCCCGCGTGGTCTCCGTGTCGTCTCGCGGACATCGGTTTGCCGGCGTGGATTTCGACGATCCCAACTTCGAACGCCGCGCGTACGACCCCTGGGTGGCCTACGGCCAGTCGAAGAGCGCCAACGTGCTCTTCGCGCTCGGCGTGGACGCACGCGGCGAAGCCGATGGCATCCGCGCTTTCGCCGTGCATCCGGGCGCGATCATCACCGACCTGATCCGGCACATGAGCGAGGACGATCTTCGCGCCCGTGGTGCCATCGACGAGGACGGCCGCCCTGTCGTCGACCTCGCACGAGGCTACAAGAGCGTGCCGCAGGGCGCGGCCACGAGTGTCTGGTGCGCGACCAGCCCCCAACTGGACGGCATGGGCGGCGTCTACTGCGAGGACGTCGAGGTGTCGCCCGTGCTGGTCGATGCCGACAACACGCCTGGCAGGGTGAGCAGCGACGTCGGCGTGCGCCCTTGGGCGATCGATCCCGTCGCGGTGGAACAGTTGTGGTCGTTGAGCGAAAAACTTACCGGTGTATCGCTGCCTTTACACTGATCCATCACGGAAACGACGCGCCGTTAATGCGTGGCGGCGCATCGTTCATCAGCCCCGCGTGAGGGATCCGCGGCGAGCAACCGACTCAACGACAACCTCGCCCGCGCGGAAACTCGCGACGGGCGGGAACGCGACTCCTGCGCGCTTCGAGGCATCGCCATGCGCATCGACAATCCCAACGGCTCCTTCGATTCCTATCCCTACCGCGTTCGGTTCGACACGCTGCGCGATATGGAAAACGCCCGCCGCCACAATTGGTCGCCCGGCTACTACGACACCGCCGAGGGCACCTGGGGGCGCCGTCCGGGCGACTTGATCGATGTCCCGCTCGCCGACGGCGAGCCGGGACCGGACCAGGGCGACGAATCGGATCGCGAGCCGATCGAGACCAAACCGAGCGGTCGGGAGACCTCGGACGTCTATTGAGGCGATTTGTAGATCACCCCACCCTTCATGACGAAGGAGACATGCGCGAGCGTGGCGATGTCCTGTGTCGGGTCGCCGGGCACCGCGACGATGTCGGCGGCGAGCCCCGCCCTCAGCTGACCGATGCGATCCTGTTGGCGCAGCACCTTCGCGTCGACGGCGGTGGCGGCAAGCAGCGCGCGAGCCGGCGACATGCCGTCGCGGACCATCCACACGAGTTCCTTGTAGTTATCGCCGTGGGTGAACACGCCGACGTCGCTGCCGTTGCCGATGGTCACGCCGGCATTCATGGCCAGCTTGAATGCGTGTGCCGCTTTCTGCATGGATTCCGTCGGCGGGGCGCCCGGCTTCCAGCCACCGAAATACTCCGAGGTGGCCGCGCTGGCTTCGAGCGTGGGCATGTAGGCCACACCGTGCTGCTTCATCAGCGCGAAGACTTCCGGCGTGCCGTCGTAGCCGTGTTCGATGGTGTCGACACCGGCCAGCACCGAGCGGCGCATGCCCTCGGCCGTGGTCGAATGCACGGCCACGGGCAGCCCCATGGCATGGGCGGCATCGACGGCCGTCTTCAGTTCTTCCTCGGTCAAGGTCGGCGTCGAGCCCTTGGCCTTGCCGCAGTGGTAGTCCGCGTAGAGCTTGATCCAGTCCGCGCCGTGGGCAGCCTGGTCGCGAACGGCGTCGAGCATCCGCGCGGCCCCACTCACTGGAATGGCGCCCTGCGGCAGATCGAGATCGTCCCGAAAGCCGAGCGGACCGGGCCCGTAGCAATGCGCGGCGACCGTCGCGCGCGTCGCGACGAAAAGATGCGGCCCGGGAATCAGTCCCTTGTCGATCGCACGTTGCACGTCGACGTCGGCGTAACCGGCACCCTCGGTGCCCAGGTCGCGCAGTGCGGTGAAGCCGGCCATCAGCGTGTCGTTGGCGTGCTTCACCGCCTCGACGGTGCGGAAAGCCAGGGTTTCCTGCAGCACCTGCTCGTTCCAGGGCGTTTCGTTGTACGGATGCAGGAAAATGTGGGAATGCGCATCGATCAGGCCGGGCAACAACGTCGTCCCCGGCAGATCGACGACCCGCGCGCCGGCGGGCACCGCGACATCGCCTGGCGGGCCGACCGCGACGATGAGGCCGTCCTGCACCAGCACGACCCATCCGGGATGCACCTGTTCGCTGCGCGCGTCGAACACGCGATCGGCCTTCAGCAACAACGGCCCATCGACAGCCTTGGTACCCTGCGCATGGCCCGCGGCAAGGCAGGTCGCCGCAATGGCGCAGATGGCGCGATAACGTGTCCGTCGGTTCACTGGCATTCCCCCCGAATGGGCCATGAGGATGGGCACCGTAGCGCCCGCCTCCGTTTGGACCGACGTGCTCGGAAGCCGCGCGGCGGCGTCATTATGTGGTACGCGAAGCCGTCTCCACTATCCAAAAGACGAATGGAAGAAGATATCGTATCGACCGCATCACAAGAATCCCTACCAAAATGGGCCGCGAGTCTATCGGCGGACCACTTGAACGTATGTAGTCCTGCGAATGCAAAAACGGCAGCATGCTATCGAGGCGCCGTTGTCCTCTGATCTCAGTGCGACGCACCGGGATGGTAAACACGCTCGACGTGCCCCTGCCGTTCCTCGGGCCAGAAGTACACGGTTCGCAGGTTGCCCGTGGTGTACCGCTCGGCTTCGTCGTTGAAGTGCTTCGACGACGGATCGCCGCTTTCGCCGCCCGCCGTGATAGCCCGGGCGCGAACCTTGTCGCCGAACTCCACCACCGCCACGAAGCTGTTTCCGCTGGTGCCGTAGTAGCGCTTCGTCCCCGGCCAGCGGTGCGCACCGAACGATGCGAGCGAACCCCAGCGCGACGAGGTGAACGGCACCGGGATACTCGGTTTGCTGTCGTCGAACGACTGCACGATGGCACCGTCGAACCGCTGGAAGCGATTGACCTCGCCCCAGGGCACACCCCAGCTGCCGAAGTCGTGCGCAAGGCGGTCGACCGCCTCGGCAAGCGCGTTCAAACGTAGCTGCGGGCCCGCCTTCTCGGCCATGACGTCATATATCGACAGGCCTTCCTGCGTATCGAACTTGCTGGCCTTGTCCCACAGGATGTCGCCCCAGAACACAGCCAATGAGGTCGGCATCGAGGCGATGCCCCAGCGGTAGTCCCAGCTACGCAACATGGCGACCGGGCCGGCGAGCGTCCGCTTCAGCGGATCGTCCGGGGACAACGCGTCGTAGTCGGCAATGAGCACAGGCAATTGCCGCGCGAACGCAGGCAGGTAAGGATCGAACGCCACGTCGATAAGCGACGCCAGGGTGAAGTCACGGCGTCCGGTTAGCACACGCGTCGCGTGCAGGCCACGGGGATTCTCGCCGACCGCGTCCATATAACGAGGAAAATCCGCCTGCTTCGGACTGTCGGGTCCGGCCGCGGAATACGGCCAGTCATTCGTATTGAATATCCAACCGGTCGGGGGATTGAGCAGGCGCGGTGCCTTGTCCAGCGGCAAGAGCCCTTGCCAATCGGTTGCCGGATCGCTTCCATCGACCGGCTTCGTATAGTCGAAACGGTCGTCGCGCTTCGGGATGAACTGCGGGTGCAGATAGGCGATGTTGCCTTTGTCGTCGGCGTAGATCGTATTGTTCGACGAGTTGGCCTTGAAGTCGGCCACCTTCATGAAGCTCGCGTAGTTATCCGCCTTGGTCCGTAGCCAGCTCTGCTGTAATGCTTCGAGCGGCTTGTTCATCAGCGCGACGGCGATCCACTTGCCGCCCTCGGTGCGCACGATGGGCCCGTGATGCGTCGCATACGTGGTGAAGTGGCGTGCCATGCGCGAACCATCGGCGGCCCGGTACGCCACGACGATCTCCCGCGACGTCACCGGCCTCAGCGCGTCGCCATAGCGATACGCAAGCTGGCCGCCTTTGTCGACGACGGTTTCGGCGAACTCATCCACCACATCGGCGCCAGTGGAGGTATGCATCCAGCCGATGTGCCTGTTGAATCCCTGGTAGATGAAGCATTGCCCCCAGGTCACGGCGCCATAGGCATCGAGGCCTTCGTCGCTCGACATCTGCAGCTCGGAGCGGAAGAAGAACGACGTGTGCGGATTGATCAGCAGCAAGGCGTGACCGTCGGCCGCGAGCTTCGGCGCGATGGCGATGCCGTTCGAACCGGTCGGCTCTTCCCAGCTGGACGGTGGCGTGAACTGCGCGAGCGCGCCTTGCGGATCCTTGCCGTAGAAAGCCTGCAGGCCCTTCGTCGAGACCCGCTCGATGTCGCCACCGATGCTGCCCTCGCTGAAGCTCAAGGCCATCCAGGGCTCGAAGTGGGTAATCACCCGTGGATGCACGTCCGGGTGCGTGGCGAGATAATAGTTGAGGCCGTCGGCCCAGCCGTCCATCAATGCGACCAGCCAGCGAGGGCTGCGTGCGTACATCGCCTGCAGCTGGACGGGATCGATGAAGAGCTTCTGGCGCAGGTCCTGCCAGAGAGCCGATTCCCCTTCGGCTTCGGCCAGGCGACCCAGTGACGTCAGGTAATTCGTCTCGATGCGATTGAAGTCGTCTTCGGCCTGCGCATAAGCCATGCCGAACACTGCCTCGGCATCGGTATGCCCGTGGACGTGGGCGATGCCCCAGTCGTCGCGCTCGATGGTCACGGCCTGGGCTTCGTGCCGCTGGCGCGTTGCATCGTCCGACGCATGAGCCGAGGGCACAGCGAATGCAACAAGCCATGCAGCGAGCGCGAACCTGCGCGACGACGAGCGGAATGCGCGCATCCGATCTCCCCTGGCAACCGACGATGACGTGCCTTGGGCACGCGATTTATGAGTATAGCCACTCAAAGAGTAATGATTCATCGTGGTTATCGGGGGCGGGCGCTGGGCATGCCGGGCCTTCTTTCGCATCTCGCACTTCGCCCAGGGCTCGCCTTCGGCCTCGCGGGGCTCGGCTGCGCCGTCGCTCTCTACACTTCGGCGTCTCGCGGGGAGACCTTGGCGCCCACCCTCGCTGCTCAGACAGGTCCTCCGCGTTCGGTGCGGAAGGCCGCTGCGCGGCCCATGTATCTATTTGGCCTACGGCCGCTCCACTTGTGCGGAACTCGCCTCGAGGGTGGACGCCAAGGTCTCTCACGACGACACGGTCAGCTGGCAGGAGAGCCGTTGTGTCGTGCCGTCGTCGGCCACGGCCGCGCCCGCAACTCCAGGTTGATGCGGAAGCGTGCTGGCACAGGTTGCCGATCACGCCCTTCCTCCTGTGCCGGCATGCCTGTCGACTATGCCGCCGCGCGCTTTGGCTCGACCCACGCGAGCCTCACGGTTCGGGAGAGTCTTCGGTGCCCACCCTCGAGGCGAGTTCCGCACAAGTGGAGCGGCCGTAGGCCATATTAAGACACCGGCCGCGAAGCGGCCTTCCGCACCGAACGCGGAGGACCTGTCTGAGCAGCGAGGGTGGGCACCGAAGGCTCTGCGCCGCCACATCCGAGCCCGCCGCGGCATGAGCCGTTGAACCGATGCCCTCAGCGCACCGGGACTTCCGCGATGAACCAAAATAGTGCCTGGCTGCCGGGAATGCGTACAGAAACCGTGCCGGCCGCCGCAGCCATATCGACTACCATCGAACACCCGGCAATGGATGCTGCCCGGATTTTCTCACTAATGATTAGTCAATCGATTGGCGTGTCTGTGATTGTTCCCGCCTTGAACGAAGAAGTGGTGATTCGCGCAACGATCGGTGCCTTGCTGGCTAGCGATGTCGTTCCGCTGGAGGTCATCGCAGTCGACGATGGATCCAGTGACGGCACAGCCGCCGTCCTCGGCCAGATGGCTCTTGAAGACCCTCGCGTGAAATGCATACGACTTCCATGCACGATGGGTAAGGCCAACGCGCTTAATGAAGGGGTCGCGGCGGCAGGTCACGAGCTTGTCGTGACCGTGGATGCCGATACCATCGTCGATTCCGGCTTCATTCGCGCCATCCTCGCTCCGCTCCGAGAGGGCCGCGCCGATGCAGTGGCCGGCAACATCAAGGTCGGCAATCGAAGGCATTTCGAAAGGCTGGCACAAGCTCGATCGCACGGGAGAGGTCGCTTCCAGCATCGCTCCGGGGAGGGCATGCCAACGCGTCCAGCGACCTTAGTTACGGCTTAGCGGTCGCGCGCGCCGTGAAGGACACGAAACCTGCGCGAAACCAATCCAGCGTACGTTCGCACCTCCAGGCTCGATCCTTCAAGAAACCGTGGATGCAAGATGCGGATCCATTACGTTGTGACGAGTCTCGAAAGCGGCGGCGCGGAGTTCAGCATTCCGGACATCGCCAACGTCATCCGGGGCCTCGGACACGACTTCCACGTCTTTGCCTGTGAACCTCGCGACCGTATGGCCGAGCCGCGACTGATCGAGGCCGGCGTGGCCTACACGTTGATGGCCGAACGCAAGGCCTCGAAGCCCGCGAGCATCTACAGATATGCGAGGGCCGTCAGGGCGTCGCCTCCCGACCTGATCTGGACCTCGCTGAGCCACGCAACCCTGGTCGGCCAGGTCGTCGGCGCGATGTTCGGCATCCCCGTGGTGAGCTGGAAGCACAGTGCCGATGCGAAATCCTACGTTCGCTGGTTGCAGCGCCGCAGCCAGTTGTGGATCGCGGACTCGCAGGATGTCGCGATGTACCTGCGGGAGTCGATGGGTGTCGAATCGGCCAGGGTAGCGACATGGCCCTTGTTCAGCCCGGCGTTTCCCGATGCGCCCGTGTCTCGCTGGGATGGCACGGGCCCCCTGCACGTGGGCAGTTCGGGTCGGCTTCATCCACAGAAGAACTACGACCTGCTCATTCACGCGCTGGATCGTCTTCGTAGCGAAGACCCCGAAACGTACGCGAGGATCGACGTATCGATCGCCGGCGACGGACCGCTCCGTCACGAGCTGCAGAACCTTATCGCGTCACTCGGCCTGCAGGACAAGATCAAACTCATGGGCTGGGTGTCCGACGTGCCGGCGTACCTGCGTGGCCTACACCTTTACGTTCAGCCGTCCGCGTATGAAGGCATGTGCATCGCGGCCCACGAAGCCATGGCGGCCGGTCTTCCGATCGTCGCCACGCCGGTCGGCGAGCTGCGCCGAAGCGTCCAGCCCGGCCACACCGGCATGTTGCTCGAGGGCGACATCGTCACCGCTATCGGCACGGCGATACGCCAGTTCGTCGCGCGACCGCAAACACTCGAAGACTACGGCGAGAATGCGAGGTCGTATGTGGAGCGGACCATGGGCGAAGGTGCGTTCGCCCGGAATGGGCGCAACGTGCTCGAACGAATAGAGAGTGACGTACTGAAAGGTCGATTCGGGCGGCCGCCCCCGCGCACGATCGACTCCGCCGTCCATTGATCGGCGGCGCCTGGCGTCAGTCCTCGCCGCACGCCAACGCGTGATCGAACGCCGCGCGCACCGCTGCCACCTGCGCATCGTTGCATTGTCGCGGTGTGGCACGCGGGCTATCCGGGTAGACCTCGGTAGTGGTCACGTAACGTGCGTCGGTGATGCCGGCACACAGGCCCAGCTTCTTGACGTCGTATTCGATCACGCCGTGCGCGACGACCGGCGATCCGATGATCTCGCCGTGCTCGTCCGCAGGTGCGATATGCGTCACCTTGGCGACCGCCTCGATGATCGCTTCCTGGAATTCCGGTTGCCGGTTGAACGAATCGTCGACGAGATAGAAGCCATCGGGTATCTCGCCGGGCTCGTACTCCTTGCCGTCGCGCGCGGCCACGGCCGGTCGAAACTCCGACTCGTCCGAGTCGGTGGTCTCATGCAGGTCGACATGCACCAGGATGCGATCGCTCAGCGGTGCCAGCAAGCCCACCAGCGCTGCCGATTCCGCTGCGGGGCTGCCTTCGCGGAAGTTGCGGTTCGGATCGATCGCGTCCGGATTCCAACGCTGGATACGCTCATAGGCCCAGGGGCTGACGCAGGGCGCGACGAGCAGGTTCGCCCGCCCGGCATAGTCGTCCGCATGGTCGCGAAAGAATTGCAGCGCACCCTCTACGCCGCTCGTCTCGTAGCCATGCACGCCACCGGTGACGAGCAGGACGGGAAGGTCATCGCGCCAGTGGCGGCTGCGGATGGCGAGCAGCGGGTACTGCCCCTCCGCGTAGTCCAGCGCGCCGTATTCGGCCACGTCGAAGCGTTCGCGCAGCGCGTCGATCGCGGTCAGGACATCGACGGCGTAGCTGCGGGTCTTCACCTGGCGCGCACGCCACTGGGCGACTTCCGACGCGCCCCAGGGTTGTCCGGGGGTGCCAATGGGGTAGGACGAGGATGTAGTCATAGGCCAGATAGTAGCCGGGAAGATCAGGCGTCCGTAAGGTTTTCATCCTAGGCTCGAACCATGGCGGCATGCCTGCCGCCGTCAGGAGGAGACGGGGCCATGGCACTACGAACGTGGGCATGCCTGTGCGCGCTGACCGTTTCGGCGCCGGCGTTCGCCGGAGGCGGACCGCTCGGCATCGATCATCGTCTCCACTACGACAACAGCGGCATCTGGAAACGCAGCAACCAGCAGGTTCTCGCCTACGGAACCGTCGTGACCATCGTTGGCGGCGCCGTCTTGCTGGGCGACGACAACAAGCTTGGCGACACCTTCTGGCGCACCGTGGACGCCGTGGTCGTCGGCAGTCTCGCCAGCGACGTCCTCAAGGTGAGCTTTCAGCGAAAGCGTCCAACCGACACGAACGACCCCAACAAGTTCTTCGCCGGCACGAAGAACAAGAGTTTCCCCAGCGGCGAGGTGACGCTCATATCGGCGGCGGTCACACCTTTCATCGTCAACTACGGCGGAGACCACCCCTTGGTCTACGCGCTCGCCTTACTGCCAGCCTACGACGCGGTCGCACGCATGAAGACCCGGGGCCACTGGCAAACCGACGTCCTGGCCGGCGCAGCCATTGGCACCGGCTTCGGCATCTGGGCTTCGCACCGGAAGTCTCCGCTCATACTGAGCTTTCTACCGGGCGGCTTCCAGGTGGGGTACATCCATCACTTCGACTAATCGGCAGGCGGCGTGTCGGCCCCTACTCGATGTTCTGCACCTGCTCGCGCATCTGCTCGATCAATACCTTCAGTTCGACGGCGGCATTGGTCGTACGCGAATCGACCGACTTCGAGCCCAGCGTGTTCGCCTCGCGGTTGAACTCCTGCATGAGGAAGTCGAGGCGACGGCCAACCGGCTCCTTCAGCGCCAGCACGCGGCGTGCTTCCGAGATATGGGTGGCGAGGCGATCGAGTTCCTCGTCCACGTCGATGCGGGTGATCTGCAGGACCAGCTCCTGCTCGAGGCGGCCCGGATCGACCGGCTGGCGGATATCGGCGAGGCGGCCCTCCAGGCGCAGGCGCAACGCGGCGCGGATCTCGGGCAGCCAGCCACGTACGTCGCCGACGATCCTCTCGATACCATCCAGGCGTTCGACCAGCATCTCGCCCAGCTTGGCGCCTTCACGGCCGCGGGTGTCGTTGAGCGCGACCAGGGCACGATCGAGCGCCGCGATCAGCGCCGCCTGGAGGGCGTCGGCGTCCGTTTCCGTCTGGCGCAGCACGCCAGGGAAGCGGAGCAACTCGGTGAACTCGATCGACATGCGCGGGAACCGGTGTTCGAGGTCCAGCGCCAACTCCGACAGGCGCGCCAGCATCTGGGCGTTGACCTGCAGGCCTTCGCTGGAGCCGGTCTCGCTGCGCAGGCGCACGGTGAGGTCCACCTTGCCCCGCGACAGATGGGCGCCGATCCGCTCGCGCAGGGCGCTCTCGAAGCTACGCAGCTCCTCGGGCAGCCGCGGGCTGATCTCGAGGTAGCGGTGGTTCACGGTGCGCAGTTCGCAGGTGAGGGTGCCAGTGGGGCCAGCGCTCTCGGCGGAGGCGTAGGCGGTCATGCTGCGGATCATGGATGGCTCGCTTGCGCGGCGGGAAAGACCGCAATGGTAAACTGACCCACCGTCCGCGCCCAAATCAGGTTATCCATGACTTTTTCCCGTCCGAGCGGCCGCGCCGCCGACCAGCTGCGCGCCGTCAGCATCGAACGCCACTACACCCGCCACGCGGAAGGTTCCGTCCTGGTGTCCTTTGGCGATACCAAGGTGCTGTGCACGGCTTCGGTCGAAGAGCGCGTCCCACCGTGGTTGCGCGGCAAGGGCGAGGGCTGGGTCACGGCCGAGTACGGCATGCTGCCGCGGGCCACCACCGACCGCACCCAGCGCGAAGCCGCGCGCGGCGGCCAGGGCGGCCGCACCATGGAGATCCAGCGCCTGATCGGCCGTTCCCTGCGCGCCTGCGTGGACCGCGCCGCCCTCGGCGAGCGGGTCATCACGCTGGACTGCGATGTGATCCAGGCCGACGGCGGCACGCGCACGGCCGCCATCACCGGCGCCTATGTCGCCCTGGTCGACGCCGTGGCGACGCTGACCAAGCGCAACGCCATCAAGCGCAACCCCATCCTGGGCGCCATCGCGGCGGTCTCGGTCGGCGTCTACAACGGCGTGCCGGTGCTCGACCTCGACTACGCCGAGGACTCCAACTGCGACACCGACATGAACGTCGTCATGAACGACGGCGGCGGCTTCATCGAGGTGCAGGGCACCGCGGAAGGCCACGCCTTCCGCCGCGAGGAAATGGACGCCTTGCTCGACCTCGCCGCCAAGGGCATCGACGAACTGGTGATCGCCCAGCGCGCGGCGCTGGAGAGCGCGCCGTGACCGAGGTCCGCCCTGCCACCGCCGGGGATCTCGACGCCATCGTCGCGATCCATCGCGCCGCGTTCGGCCGCGATGCGGAGGCGGACCTCGTCCGTCGCCTTGTCGCGGCGGGCCGCGCGACGATCTCGCTGGTCGCGGTGGACGAGGACGATGCCGTGCTCGGTCATGTGCTGTTTTCGCCGGTCACGATCGAAGAAGGCGACGACGGCAAGTCGCTCGGCCTGGCGCCCGTCGCGGTCCATCCGGATCACCAGCGCCAGGGCATCGGCCACGACCTGGTCGAGGAAGGTATCGGTGCCTGCTTCGTGCAGGACGCGCGGGCGGTCTTCGTCCTGGGCTCGCCGGCGTATTACACGCAGTTCGGCTTCGCCAAGGCATCCGCCCACGGTCTACGCGACGCCTACGAAGGCGGCAACGCCTTCCAGGTACTCGCGCTCACCATCGAGGGCCTGGCCGGGTACGGCGGCCGCGTCGACTACGCGCCCGAATTTGCCGGGAAGGGGGTCTGACCGATGCGTGTGGTACTGGCTTCGGGTAACGCGGGCAAGGTCGTCGAGCTGGAGCAGCTGCTTGCCGGCACCGGCGTGCAACTGGTGCCGCAGACGACGCTTGGCGTCAGCGATGCCGAGGAAACCGGCCTGACTTTCGTCGAGAACGCACTGCTCAAGGCGCGCCATGCGGCGCGCCTCACCGGCTTGCCCGCTCTCGCCGACGATTCGGGCATCTGCGTCGACGCCCTCGGCGGCGCGCCCGGCTTGTATGCGGCGCGTTACGCCGGCAAGCACGGCGACAGCGCGGCGAACAACGCCAAGCTGCTGCACGAACTCGCCGGCGTGCCGGCTGAAAAACGCAGTGCGTACTTCATCGCCGTGCTGGTCGTGCTGCGCCATGCGGACGATCCCGCACCGCTGATCGCGGAGGGCCGCTGGCACGGACGCATTCTCGACACGCCACGCGGCGAGGGTGGATTCGGTTACGACCCGCTCTTCCTTCCCGCCGGCCACGAACTCGGTGCCGCCGAGATGGATCCGGCCCTGAAGAACCGCCTCAGCCACCGCGGCCAGGCGCTCGACGTGCTCAAGGCGCGCTTCGCCGAACTCTCATGATCCTGGTCCCGCCACCGCTGTCGCTCTACGTCCACATGCCGTGGTGCGTGCGCAAATGCCCGTACTGCGATTTCAACTCGCACGGCGTACGTGGCACACCGGCGTATGCGGAGTACGTGGATGTCCTGCTGGCCGATCTGGACGCCGACCTGCGCGATGTCGGCGAGGCCATCGGCAACCGTCCGGTGGAGACCGTGTTCTTCGGCGGCGGCACACCGAGCCTGTTCGCCCCCGAGCTGGTCGGCCGCTTCCTGGCAGGTGCCCGTGAGCGGCTGGCCTTCGCCCCCGGCGCGGAAATCACCCTGGAGACGAACCCCGGCACGGTCGAGCACGGGCGTTTCGACGGCTATCTCGCCGCGGGCGTGAATCGCATCTCGTTCGGCGTGCAGAGCTTCGACAACGACAAGCTGCATCGCCTTGGCCGCATCCACTCCGCCCACGAGGCGGAAGACGCCGTTCGCCAGGCGCGCGACGCGGGCATCGACAACATCAATATCGACCTGATGTACGCCTTGCCCGAGCAGACACTCGAAGGCGCGCTGGATGACGTGCGCCGGGCCATGGCCCTGGCACCGACGCATATCTCGCACTACCAGCTCACGCTGGAGCCGAACACGGCCTTTGCCGCCAACCCACCGCCGCTGCCCGACGACGACGCGGCGTGGGCCATCCAGGAAGCCTGCGAGGAGAGTCTTGCCGCCGGCGGATACGGACAGTACGAGGTGTCGGCGTATGCGGCACCGGGGCGCCGCTGTGCGCACAACCTGAACTACTGGCGCTTCGGCGATTACCTGGGCATCGGCGCCGGTGCCCACGGCAAGATCACCGGCGCAACCGGTGTGCGCCGCCGCTGGAAGACCCGGCTCCCCGCCGCTTACCTCGCCTCCTCCGGGCAACCGGCCCGGATCGGCGGCGACCATCTGGTTGGCGCGGACGACCTGCCCTTCGAATACATGCTCAATGCCCTGCGCCTGATCGATGGCGTACCCGCGGCCGACTTCGCCGAACGGACCGGCCTGCCCGCACAGACGATCGCTCCGGCCCGGGCGAGCTGCATCGCGCGCGGCTGGCTGGTGGACGATCCGGCCGTCCTGCGCACCACGGCGCTGGGCCAGCGCTTCCTCAACGATGTGATCGAAGCCTTCATGGCCTGATTCCTGCCAATACCGCTCCTAGTCCATAAGCCCTAAGCCGTAAGCCTGCCGCTCAGCCGCTGGCGCCCGTAGGGTACGGACGCCTAAACTCGGTCTCAGGCAGGGGAGATCCGAGTCACATGAGCGCAGGTATGCAGCCTCCACACGGCAGGATGGAACAGGTCCCCGTTGTCTTGTCGCCGCGCGCGGAGCGCGAGGCGCAGCAGGGCCTGTCGTTGTGCCTGACCTGGCTCGACATGCCTTTGCGCGAATCGCTGCGCGATTTCAGCCAGCGCCTGTTCGCAACGGCCGAAAGCACCCGCAACCACCTCGAACAGCAGGAATGCTTCGAAAGCCGGAACATCATCGAGCGCGAAGGCCCGGCCTTCCGCCAGCGCTTCGCCGCGCACCTGTCGGAGCGCTTCCGTCACCTCGGTGAGTGCGCGGACGGCAAATCCGCGGCGGGCGAATCGCCCACCCTGGGCATGAACCTGGCCCTGGTGGACCCCGAGGAACAGGAACAGACCGGTGCCCTGAGCAGCATGGCTGCTCGCGGCGAAGCACGCAGCGCCAGCAGCCTGTTCGAGCTCGGCTACCGCATGGCGGTGCTCGCCGGTACGCCCCCCCTGGAGGGGGACGCGTTGCCCGCCGGGCCGCGCGCGCTCACCGCCGCACTCGAGGCGGCGGTCACGCCGCTGCCGCTGACCAGTGCGCATCGCCTGTTGCTTTTCCACGCCGTCGATACCCACGTGCTCGGTCATAGCGAAGCCTTCTACGGCGCGCTCAACGAGCATTACCGTACGCGCGGGATCCTCCCCGGCTTCCGCGTCTATCCCCATGTGCGGCTCTCCACGCCCGCCGCCGCCGAGCGCCGTGGCCGCCCCGGCGACGCAGCTTCAACAGGGGTCACGGCCGGCGGCGCCGGCGCGGGTCATGAAGCTACCCCGGTCGGGACGGCCAGCGAAGGCCACATCGGCGTGCTCGAAAGCCTGCGCGACCTCCTGGCCAGTCGCGTCGCGACCCAGGGCCGCGGTGCCGGCTTCGCGCCCGACCGCCTGGTTTCCGAGGACGAGCTGCAGACCGCCCTGTTCGCCCTGCAAGGCCATGTCTCCGAAGTCGCCGATGCCGCGCAGCGGGAAATCCGCAGCGCGCAGGCGTTGCGCGACGAACTGCTCAGCCAGCTCAACCGCGGCCGCCCGGTCGGCTCGCCGCCTGCCGAACTCACCCTGGAACAGGGCGACACGGTGGAACTCACGGCCATGCTGTTCCAGAACCTCGGCCAGCAACTGGGCGCCACCAGTCCCGGCCGCGCCGTGCTCGGCGGCCTGCAATGGCCGATGCTGCGCGCGGCCGTGAACGATCGCGGCTTCTTCGACCGTCCGGAGCATCCGGCGCGCCAGCTGCTCGATACCGTGAGCGAAGCCGCGCACCACTGGCTCGATCCGGCGGAAGGCGAGCCGGATGCCGCCCTGATCGACCGCCTGGAACGACTCGTCGTCGAGGCCAGCCACGCGCAGGTGATCGATCCCGCCTGGCGTTCGGAAATCGAACAACAGATCGCCCAGCTGTCGCGTAAAGCCCACGTGGCCGAGCGCCGCCAGATCGAAGCGATGGAAGGTCGCGACCGCCTCGAGCGCGCACGCCAGCGCGCCACCGAGATCATGGGCGAGCGCCTCGGCAAGGCCGCCGCGCCGCGTGGGGTGCTGCGCATCCTGCTGGAACGGACATGGGCGGATGTCCTGGCCCTGCATATTCTGCGTGGCGGCGAAACGGGCGAAGCCTTCCTGCACTGCCTCGGCGTCACCGACCAGCTCCTCGGCCGCCGCCCGATCAACGACGTGCAGAAGCTGCGCGTGGAAGTCGAGCGCGGCCTCGAACATCTGGGCATGCATCCGTCCGAAGCGGCCCAGGTCGCCGCCGGCCTGTTCGAAACGCCGGCCGTGCAGACCGACCAGGCGCTGACGCCGACCGATGTGGCCCTGCGCCTGAAGCAGCGCCCCCGGTTGGGCGAAGGCACCGCACACGGGGAAACGGTCGCGCCCGTCGAGCCGACACCACTCGATTCCGCCGCGCGCGCCGTCTACGAAGGCTTCGCCACGCTGCGTTTCGGCACCTGGTTCGAGTTCGTCCACGACGACGGCAACCTCAGCCGACGCAAACTGGCCTGGTTCTCGCCGACGACGGGACGCTGCCTGTTCGTCAACCAGCGGGGCGCCCGTACCGACGACATCGACCTCACGCGCCTGGCCCGGCTCATCGCCACCGGCGAAGCCCGGGAGTGGCGCGACCAGCGCCTGTCCTTCATCGACCGTGCCTGGCAAGCCGTGGCGCGCAGCCTGCGTCGCGACAGCCTGGGCGATACGCGCATGGCGGGCCACGCATGAGCCGCGAATTCGAACAACGCCGCGCCCCGCGCAAGCGGGTCACCTCGCCCATGCCCATCGTCGACGCCATGACCGAGCGCGTCATAGGCCAGCTCGGCAATCTTTCCGCCACCGGCATGATGGTGCTGGCCACACATGCACCGCGCAGCGGCGCCGTGCACCAGGTCAGCTTCATGCTGCCGGATGCCCAGCACCGCGAGCATCGTGTCGAGATCGGCATTCAGGAGCAGTGGCACGAACCCGCCGCGTCCGCCGGGCAGTTCTGGGCGGGCTACCGCATCGTCGCCGCCAGCGACGAGGATGTCCGCGCCATCGACGAGTGGATCGGTCCGCCGCCGGACTGAACGGAAGGTCGCGCCCATGCTTTACGACGCACCACACTGGGGCTCACCATCCCCCACCATGAGCGATGCCACCACCATTCTCGTCGACACCGACCTGGAACGCGACGACGCCGCGGCCGCCGCCACCGGCCTGTATCTGCGACTGGTCGGCGACGGCACCATCTCGCCGGCCTACGACGTGGAGAGCGAACCACGCTTCCGCGTGCTCGACGCGCGCCTCACCCAGGAAACCGGCGTGTACGCGATCGGCCTGCACGCCAGCAGCCACCGCTGGCGCGACGACGAACAAGGCGGCTCGCGACTGGTCGAGGGTGGCCCCGAAAACGGCATTTTCTGTCGCTACGACGGTAGTTTCACCATCCGCTGCCCGGAGTGCCGGCAACCGCTGGCCCCGGGCGACGAAGGCAGCGAGGCGCTGGAAGAAGCCCTCGCGGTCTGGTGCGACGCGCCCAACTCCGCCTACGTGGCCTGCCCCGGCTGCGCGGCCTGGACGCCGCTGACGCTATGGCGCTCGCCGGCTCACGACTTCGCGGTCGGCCACTTCGCCATCACCCTCTACGGCACGCATCTGCGCAGCCTGACCGACAACGACCACGATCATGCCGCCACCCTGCTCCGCCATCGCCTGGGCGACGTCGCAGGCGATTTCGCGGTGGTCTACGCCAGGGCCTGACTCGCCTCCGGCAGCGCTGCGCCCCCGTGGGAGCCGCTTCAGCGGCGAATGGGTGCTTGCGAGAACCCGGCCCGCTGCCGCGGGATCGCCGCTGAAGCGGCTCCCGCTAGAATCCTCACGACCTGGTTTCCACTCGGATCCTCAAGGCTTGGTTCTCCGGCCTCGGAGGCGCACCATTGGCGTTTGCCTTACTCCCCCCATCCCCGGAGATCGACGATGAACGATGCGCTGGCCGCGCTCTACCCTCAGCACCTTGCCACCTTGCGCGAGCGCACCGACACCGCGCTGGCGCGCGGCGGTTTCGAACACCTCGTCGTCCCGGCCGGCCGACCGATCACCAAGTTCCTGGACGACCAGGACTATCCGTTCATCGCCAATCCTCATTTCAAGCACTGGCTGCCGCTGGTCGACGCCCCGGGCAGCTGGCTGGTCTACACGCCCGGCGAGAAGCCCAAGCTGGTCTTCCTGCAGCCGCGCGACTACTGGCACGTGGTGCCGGAAGCGCCGTCGGGCTACTGGGTCGACCACTTCGACATCGTCATCGTGCGCAAGCCCGCCGATGCGATCGCGGAACTGCCGCAGTCGCTGGCCCGCTCGGCGATCATCGGCGACCAGTACTGCGCGCTGGACGAGGTCTGCGCGAACAATCCGCCAGCCGTGGTCGATCACCTGCATTACCACCGCGCCTTCAAGACGCCATACGAGATCGAGCTGATGCGCGAGGCGAGCCGTCGTGGCACGCGGGGTCACCGCGCAGCCGAACAGGCTTTCCGCCACGGTGAGAGCGAGCTCGGCATCCACTTCGCCTACCTCAAGGCCGTCGGCCAGATCGATGCCGAACTGCCGTACGCCAGCATCGTCGGCCTGAACGAGCACGGCGCCGTGCTGCATTACACGAACTTCGATCGCAAGGCGCCGGCCGAGAGCCGCTCCTTCCTGATCGACGCGGGTGCGAGCGCATCCGGCTACGCGAGCGATATCACGCGTACCTATGCCGGCAAGAACGTCGGTGAATTCCAGGCGCTGATCGATTCCGTCGATGCGGCCGAGCAGTCGTTCGTCGCGAAGGTGCGCGCTGGCCAGAGCTATCCCGAGCTGCACGTGCATGCCCATCACGTACTGGCGGGCGTGCTGCGCGAGCACGGCTTTATTCGCATGAGTGCCGAGAGCGCCGTGGAGTCCGGTGTGTCCTCGGCCTTCTTCCCGCACGGCCTCGGCCACGGCATCGGCCTGCAGGTGCACGACGTCGCCGGCTTTGCCGCCGGTGAAACCGGCGGCACCATCGCCAAGCCGGAAGGCCATCCGTACCTGCGTCTCACACGCAACCTCGAAGCCGGCATGGTGGTGACGATCGAGCCAGGCATCTACTTCATCGACATGCTGCTGGCGGAGTTGAAGAACAAGCCGTTCTCCAACGACATCGACTGGGCCAAGGTCGATGCGTTCCGCAAGTACGGCGGCATCCGCATCGAAGACGATGTGGTCTGCACCACGGGCGAACCGGAAAACCTCACGCGCGATGCGTTTGCGCTTATCTGAGCCGATCCTGTGTTGTGGGAGCCGATTCATCGGCGATCCCGCGGTAGCGGGCCAGGTTGGGGCAAGCACCCAATCGCCGCTGAAGCGGCTCCCACACGAACATCACTCTGTGACTCCGTTCAGGGCCCTTCGTGCTTCGGCATCGGGTCCCGCTTCAGTGTCGCTTCGTCGTCCGAGTGCACCTCGTACCACATCGCATTGAGGATGCCGAAGGCGGCGGCGAGGCCGAGGCCGAGGATCCAGGCGAAATACCACATGGCTGTTGCTCCTTCAGTACATGTTGTGCGATTTGCGCACGTGTTCGAGGGTGACCCGGCCGCGCATCACCCGGTAGACCCAGCCGGTGTAGAGCAGGATCAATGGGATGAAGACGACGGTCACGCCAAGCATGATCAGCAACGTGCCGCGGCTGGACGACGCGTCCCACACGGTGAGGCTCGAGGTCGGGTCGGCCGCTGACGGCATGAGGAACGGGAACAGCGCGAAGCCTGCGGAGAGAATGGTGCCGGCCACCGCCAGGCAGCTGCAGAAGAAACCCATGAAGCCGCGCTTGCCGACGAACAGCTGCAGACCGAGCGCTCCCAGAAAAGCCACCACCGGACCCGCCCAGAAGTAGGGATGCGTGAGATAGCTGGCGAACCACGACCCGCCGACAGCCACCTGCTTGCTCATCGGATTGGACAAGGCGTCCGTCACGACCGGGCCCGACACCGCATAACCGGGAATGCCATAGGCCAGCCAGATACCCGCCAGCACGAACAATACGATGTACACCGCCGAGGCGATGCGCGACACCTTGGCCGCACGTTCTGCGATCAGGTGATCGGCCTTCATCGCCGCCCAACTCGCCCCGTGCGCCAGCAGCATGCTCAGGCTGATCAACCCGGAGAGCAGCGCGAACGGGCGGAACAGCTGGAAGAAGCTGCCATCCCAGGTCATCCGCAAGTCGCCGTCGTAATGGAACGGCAGGCCGAGGAAGAGGTTGCCGAAAGCGACACCGCAGACCAGCATGACGATGACACCGGAGGCGATCAGGCAGGTATCCCAGACCGCACGCCAGCGTGGGTCGTCGACCTTCTCACGAAAGTTGAAGCCGACCGGGCGGATGATGAAAGCGACGAGCAGCACGAACATCGCCACGTAGAGGCCGGAGAACGAAGCGGCGTACAGCAGCGGCCACGCGGCGAACACGGCACCGCCGCCGAGGATGAACCACACCTGGTTGCCTTCCCAGGTCGGCTCGATCGTTTCCAGCAGCACGATGCGTTCGTGCTCGTCGCGACCGAGGATGCGCAGCAGCGCCGCGACCCCGAAATCGAAGCCGTCCATGATCGCAAAGCCGATCAGCAGGATGCCGATGAGGGCCCACCAGATCACCCGCAGTGTTTCGTAATCGAACATGGCGTTCTCCTCAGACCGTCTGCGCGGTGACGGGAATGGCGTCGGGCCGCTTCGGCCACATGCCCAGGCCATCCGGCCCCTTGCGTGCGAATTTGAGCATCAGGAAGCCGTCGACAAACGCCAGGGCCGTGTAGAACAACACGAAGCCGCTAAGCGATATCCAGATCTGCCCCGCCGTGAGCGACGAAGCGCCCAGGGCCGTTGGCAACACGCCTTCGATCGCCCAGGGCTGGCGCCCGTACTCGGCGACGATCCAGCCCAGTTCCGCTGCGACCCACGGCAGCGGCAGGCTCCACAGCGCCACCTTGAGGAAGCCGCGACCATCCAGTTGCCGTTTGCTCGAACGCCAGAACGCATAGGCGAAGAGGAAAATGAAGTACATGCCGCAGGCGACCATGATGCGGAACGACCAGAACAGCACGGGGACGTTCGGGATGGTGCTGTCCGCCGCACGCTGGATGTCCGCTGGCGTCGCCTTGCGCGGATCGTCCATGAACCGCTTCAACAACAGCGCGTAACCCATGTCCTTGTCATGCGCGGCGAGGATCGCCTTGGCCTGCTCGTCGCCCTTGTTCTCGCGCAACACGAGCATGGCGTCATAGGCCTTGATGCCGTCGGCGATGCGCAGCTTGGCATCGTCGACGAGCGCGGCGATACCGGGGATCGGCTGATCGATGGAGCGGGTGCCGATCAGGCCCATCACCCAGGGCACGCGGATGGCCGCGTGCGTTTCACGCGCCTTGGTATCGGGCAGACCGAACAGCGTGAACGACGCGGGCGCAGGCTCGGTCTCCCACATGGCCTCGATCGCCGCCATCTTCATTTTCTGGTTTTCGGACACGGTGTAACCGGACTCGTCGCCCAGGACCACGACCGACAACGACGCGGCGAGACCGAAGCTGGCAGCGACGGTGATCGAGCGCTTGGCGAAGTCCACGTTACGACCACGCAGCAGATACCAGGCGCTGATCGAAAGCACGAACATCGCGCCCATCGTGTAGCCGGCGCTCACCGTGTGCACGAACTTGGATTGCGCGACCGGGTTGAAGATGACCTCCTTGAACGAGGTGACCTCCATGCGCATCGTCTGCGGGTTGAAGGCGGCGCCGACCGGATTCTGCATCCATGCGTTGGCGATGAGGATCCACAAGGCGGAAAGGCTGGTCGCCAGGGCGAGGAACCAGGTCACCAGCATGTGCTTGAGCGGCGAGATGCGATCCCAGCCGAAGAAGAACAAGCCGACCAGGGTGCCTTCGAGGAAGAAGGCCATCATCCCTTCGATCGCCAGCGGCGCACCGAAGATATCGCCGACGTAGTGCGAGTAGTAAGCCCAGTTCGTACCGAACTGGAACTCCATGGTCACGCCGGTGGCCACGCCCATGGCGAAGTTGATGCCGAACAGCACGCCCCAGAACTGGGTCATGCGTTTCCATACCTCGCGACGTGTCATCACGTACACGCTTTCCATGATGGCGAGCATGAAGGCGAGACCGAGGGTGAGCGGCACGAAGAGGAAGTGATACAGCGCCGTCAATGCGAACTGCAGGCGCGACAGGCCGACGACATCGGGGTCGACGATCATGGCTTGGATCCCTGGGTAGAGGCGGAAGCGGGCGCGAGCATCCGTCCGACACCGGCGGGCGACACGTCCGCGCGGGGCAAGGGCCGGATGGCCACGTACCAGATGAGCATGAGCAGGGCGAGCTTGGCGACGACGATGACCGACAGCTCGAGGACCAGCCTCGGCAGGGGTTTCTTGTCGCGCCAGCGACGGCGCCCGGGTAGAACGTCGACAACCATGGGTGCGACTCCCTCGATTCCCTGAACATCTGCCGGGCATCGTATGCCGGGCGAGCCAACCGCGATCCATGGCCGATTGTCGCAACCGGCTGACCGCGTATCCTTCGGTTTCCCCTTCTCGCCCAAGCCTACCTCCGGGATGACCCTGAATAAAGTGCGCTACGCCTCAGTCGATGTCATACGCGGATTGGCGGTGGCGGCCATGATCCAGGTCAACAATCCAGGCGATTGGGGCCATGTGTGGTGGCCTCTTGAGCATGCCCAATGGAATGGCTGCACGCCTACCGACCTGATTTTTCCCCTGTTCCTCTTCGTCGTGGGCGTGTCGGTGTCGTTGGCCATCGTGCCACGTATCGAGGCCGGCGCAGAACATGCGCCTATTCGGCATGCGGCGTTGCGCCGCGCCGCCCGTATCGCCGGGTTGGGCCTGTTGTTGAACCTGATGGCCTGGATCGCGATACCCGAAGCACACCTGCGCCTTCCCGGCGTCCTGCAGAGAATCGGTATCTGTTTCGCCGCGGCGGCGTTACTTGCCATCGATACGCGGCCGCGTACGCGTGATGTCATCGGCGTGCTGCTCCTGACCGGCTACGGCGCACTGCTTCTCGCCGGTGGCTCGCTCGATCCCTGGGTCAACATCGTCAGTCGCGTGGATACCGCGGTGCTCGGCAACGTCGTCTACACCACGGACCCCGCGACCGGAAGGGGCCACGACCCCGAGGGCCTGCTCGCCACGCTGCCCGCGTTGGCGACCACTCTGCTCGGCATGCGCGCCGGGACATGGCTCCGTGCCGGCGACACGCGCCGCCTGCTCGTCGCAGCCGTCGTCTGCGCTGTGGCCGGTTGGCTGCTCCAGCCCCTTTGGCCGTTCAACAAGAATCTGTGGACGCCGAGTTATGTACTGTGGAGCGGCGGCTGGTCTTTCGCCCTGTTGGCACTCTTCCATGTGCTGATCGACAAACGTGGCTGGAAGCTTCCAGGTCGCGCTTTCGGCGTCAACGCCGTCGCGGCGTATGCGGGGTCCGGCCTGATGGTCTACCTGTTGATCTGGCTCGGCATCGCCGCACCGCTTTACCAGTTGGCCTTCGCTTCATGGATGACGCCGCTGTTCGGGCCCTATGTGCCTTCGGCCGCGTGGGGCGTGGTCTTCGTCGCGATCTGGTTGCTCATCGTCCGCTGGATGGACAAACGCGGGATCTACCTCAAAGTCTGACGAGATGGACTTGCGAGCGGCTGTGGGGGGCGGGGGCCACCCCGCTTTCGTCAGCGCTCGAGCGCCTCGGGGGACTTCGGCACCATCGCCGTCAGCACATCCGGCGCGCCCTTGGTGACGGCGACATCGTCTTCGATGCGGATGCCGATGCCACGCCAGCGTTCGTCGACGGTCTTGTCGCCCGGCGGCACGTAGATACCGGGTTCGACGGTGACGACCATACCTTCCTCGAGCACGCGGGGCTCGCCGTCGATGCGATAGTCGCCGACATCGTGCACATCCAGACCCAGCCAGTGGCCGGTCTTGCTGGGGAAGTAGGCCTTGTAGCTGCCCTCGGCGATCGCACGCCCGGCGCCACCCTTGAGGATGCCGACGGCGCAGAGACCCTCGGCAATCACGCGGACGGCGGCGTCATGCGCGTCGCCAAAGGAGCGGCCGGGACGCACCGCGTCGATCGCGGCCAGTTGCGCGTCGTGAACGATGTCGTAGAGCGCGCGCTGGGCGGTACTGAAACGACCACCCACCGGGAAGGTGCGGGTAATGTCCGAGGCGTAGCATTCGACCTCGGCACCGGCGTCGATCAGGAGCAGGTCGCCGTCTTTCAGCGTGGCGCGGTTCGCCTGGTAGTGCATGATGCAGGCGTTGGCACCGCCGGCGATGGTTGGCGGGAACGCCGGTACCGCACCCTGACTGCGGATGCTGCGCAGGATCTCGCCTTCGATCTCGTATTCGGCCACGCCGGGGCGAGCCAGCGCCATGGCGGCCAGATGCGCCGCGCCGGCCACCTCGCCCGCCCGACGCATCAGCGCGAGTTCGTCGCGCGACTTGAACAGGCGCAGGTCGTGCAGCAGGTGGCCGAGGGCGACCAGGTCCTTCGGCACGACACCACCGCCGCGCGCCGTGCGCAGGCGGCGCATCCAGCCCAGCAGCCGCGCATCGAAGTCCGGCTCCTGGCCGAAGTGGCAGTAGACCCGCGCCCTGCCCTCGATCATGCCGGGCAGGATGTCGTCGATATCGTCGATGGGAAAGGCGTCGTCGAGGCGCAACTCGCGCGCGGCGCGGTCGGTGCCCATGCGCTCGCCATCCCAACGCTCCCGCTCGGCGTCGCGTTCCCGGCAGAAGAGCACGGTTTCGCCATGGGCCCGACCGGGCAGCAGGGCGAGCACGGCCTCGGGCTCGCCGAAGCCCGTAAGGTAATGGAAATCGGAATCCTGCCGGTAGGGCCACGGGGCGTCGGCATTGCGCATGCGCTCGGGAGCCGCCGCGAGGATCAGGACCGACTCCTCGCCAGCCATGCGCATCAGCTCCCGGCGGCGCCGGGCGTACTCGGCAGCGGCGATCAATGCAGGGTGTCGCTGGCCGGTCGTGATACGCGACTGAATTCGGCGTGCAGCAGCAACGCGCCGGTGCGGACGTACTCTTCGATCTCGGTCAGGTTCTCGTCGTTGACGTCGTCGTCCTTGTCGAACTCGAACTCCGTCGTGGCGATGCCGGCCATGTCGGTAAGCACTTCGCGCGCTTCCTCGCTCATGGTCTTGTTGGCTTCCGCCGAACCGCCCAGGCCGAAACCACCGAGGAAACCCTCGGCCCACTCGCTCAGGCCCTCCGCACGCTCGCGAATCGGGGCGTCGTCGTCCGGCAACCACGGCGAGAAGGTCAGCTCGGGATCGGCCAGCCATTCCTCGGTCTGGTGACGGAGGCGGTTGAGCATGCCCTGCTCGTCCGCCGTCGGCGCCTGGTCCGGCTCGAGTTCGAGCGCCGCCAGCACCGACCCGTGCGGGAAACGGCCCCCGGCACTGATGTAACCCACCAGGGCGCCATGGAATTCGCTTACCGACATGGCCAGCTTGCACCGCCCGATGAGTTCGGCGACCTCTTCGGGATCGACGGTCTGATTGGCCGACATGGGGGTACTCCTCGAGAACGTTGCCCCGCAGTCTAATGCAGGTGCCTTCACGCCGTCCTTGGCCTCGATCGTCACCCCCTGCCGACAAGCGCGAACGTCCTGTTATAGTCCGCGCATGACGAACCCGGATGCCTTCAAAGCCGAAGTGGATGCCCTGAGCGCGACGCTCGACCGGCTCGTCGATACCGTTCGCCGTCTCAACGAGGAAAACCGCAGCCTGCGGCACAGCCAGGAACAGCTGGCGAACGAACGTGCGGGACTCATGGCGCGCAACGAACAGGCGCGCGGCCGTGTCGAAGCGATGATCCAGCGCCTCAAGGCGCTCGAGAACACGGGCTGATCTGTCACATGAATGCCACCGCCAGCGAACCGGTATCCCTCCGCCTTCTCGACCGCGAATTCCATATCGCGTGCGCACCGGAGGAACGGGCCGGCCTGATCGCCGCCGCCCAGTTCCTCGACGGCAAGATGCGCGAACTCAAATCCAATGCCAAGGTGCCCGGTTTCGACCGGATCGCCGTCCTGACGGCCGTCAGCATCGCCCACGAGCTGCTTTCGCTGAGAAAGGAGCACGAGTCGCAGGAACGGGTGCTGACCGACGGACTGGCTTCCCTTCGCAAGAAGCTTGATGGTCTGCTCGACGCACCGGTAAAATAGCCGCAGGCGTTCCCTGCGGTGTTCGCCAGCGCACTTTACATTTGCCTTGTTCCTACATACGACCCCGGGTCGGCTTTTCGTGGCTGTTGTGCATGTCCGCCTTCGTGCGGAAAGCCTGGATGCCGCGTAGCTCTCCCACCTGATCCTTTGGATCAAGGTCGTTTGGTGCGCAGCGGCATCGCGGAGAACGCCTCTCCTTAATCAGCCGATCGGCCCCCAGGCCGGTCAGCGCCCCTGTCGCGGCACCGGCTGGGGCGGCTCGACGGCAACCTTCGACCGTGCCGTTCAGCTGGGCTCCCCATGTCAAAGCTTCCCGAGAGACGCGAACTTCGAGCCGACCTCGTCCAGCGCCGACGCCAGCTGAAGCCGGCCGAGCGCGTTGCGGCGGCCCAGGGCCTGCGCCGTTCGCTCGAACAACTGCCCGAGTTCCTCACCGATAAACACGTGGCCGGCTACTGGGCCACGGGCGGCGAGCTGCCGCTCAACCTGGCCATCGCGCCGCTCGCCGAGCGCGGCCAGACCTTCTACCTGCCTATCGTGACCAAGTCGGGCGGCAAGCGCCGGCTGACCTTCGCCCCGTGGACCACGGGCGAGGACGTCGAATCCAACGACATGGGCATCCCCGAGCCCAGGGCCTCGGAGCGTACCGTCGAGGCCAGCAAGCTCGACCTCGTACTGGTCCCCCTGCTCGGCTTCGACCGCAAGGGCAATCGCCTCGGTTTCGGTGGCGGCTATTACGACCGCAGCTTCGAGTTCCTGCATGGCCAGGCGCGTCCGGCGCAGCCCCTGCTGGTCGGCGTGGGTTATCACTTCCAGGAACTCGACGCGATCACGACGGCCGAATGGGACATCTCGCTCGACTACATCGCGACGGACAAAGAACTGATCGACTGCACCGGTGGCGCCGTATGAAGTATTGGCTCATGAAATCCGAGCCGGATGCTTTCTCCATCGATGACCTCAAGCGCAAAGGCACCGAACCCTGGGATGGCGTGCGCAACTACCAGGCGCGCAACTTCATGCGCGACGGCATGAAGGTCGGCGACAAGATCTTCTTCTACCATTCGAACACCGAGATTCCGGGCATCGTCGGCATCGCTACCGTTGCCTCGCCGGCTTACCCGGACGAGAGCCAGTTCAACAAGAAATCCAAGTACTACGACGAGAAAGCGACCCGCGAGGAACCGCGCTGGGTGCTGATCGACGTGAAGTTCGAGCGCAAGCTCGCGCGTACCATTTCGCTCGAAGAACTGAAGAACCGCGACGAACTCGTCGACATGCCGTTGGTGCGCAAAGGAAACCGCCTGTCGGTCATGCCGGTCGCCAAGAGCGACTGGGATTTCATCCTCACGCTGGAAAAGCCATGAGCCAGGACAACGAGAAGCGTCTCGCCGCCGAGACCGCGGCGCATCGTTACGTCGAGAACGGTACGTTCAAGGGCGGCATCATCGGCGTGGGCACGGGTTCCACGGTGAATTTCTTCATCGATGCGCTCGCCCCCTTCCGCGACAAGATCAAGGCCGCGGTGTCCAGTTCGGAAGCCTCGAGCGATCGGCTGCGCAAGCTCGGCATCGACGTACTCGACCTCAACGCCGCTGGCCGCCTGGATCTCTACGTGGATGGCGCCGACGAGTGCGACCCGCAGAAACGCCTGATCAAGGGCGGTGGTGCGGCGCTCACGCGCGAAAAGATCGTTGCTGCCGCATCGGACAAGTTCGTCTGCATCGTCGACTCCACCAAGATGGTGGACGTCCTGGGCAAGTTTCCCCTGCCGATCGAAGTGATCCCGATGGCGCGCAGCCTCGTCGCCCGCGAAATCGTCGCCCTCGGTGGCCAGCCCGTGTGGCGCGACGGCGTCGTCACCGACAACGGCAACTGGATCCTCGACGTGCACAACTGGCGCATCACCCAGCCAGTGGAGCTCGAGGCCACGCTCAACCAGATCGTCGGCGTGGTGGCCGTCGGCCTGTTCGCGAAGCGCCCGGCCGATGTCGTGATCGTGGGCAATCGCGAGATCTGAAAAGCCATGGGGGAGCCGCTTCAGCGGCGAAAAGCCAGCAGGGCGGTTTAGCGAACGGCCCCCATCGCCGGCATAGCCGGCTCCCACACAAGCCGGTGTACCCTCTCGCCCCATGACGTTCGAATCCATTCTCCTCATTGTCCTGCTGGTGCTCGCACTGGCTTGTCTGGGCCTGTTGGTGCTCCTGCTTTCCCGCGGCAAGCAGGACGACGGCAACGCCGGTCGCCTCGACGCCCTGCGCGAAGACAGCCGCCGCCTGGAAGGCGTGCTCCGCGACGAACAACGTGCCGGCCGTGGCGAGCTGGGCGACAGCTTCAGCCAGTTTCGCGGCCACGTGCAGGAACAGATGCAGCTTGCCGCCGAACGGCAGCACGAGCGCATCGAAGGCTTCGGGCGCCGCCTCGACCAGCTCACCGAACGCACCGACATCGGCCTGCAGACCCTGCGCCAGGGCCTGGCCGACGATGCGCGCAAGACCCGCGAGGAATCCGCGCTCACCCTCAAGCACTTCGGCGAACTGCTCGACCAGCGCTTCGCCGCACTGACGACCGATAACGAGAAACGCCTCGGCGAGATCCGCGCCACGCTGGAAACCCGGCTGGCGGCAATCCAGCAGGACAACGCGGCCAAGCTCGAGCAGATGCGCGCCACGGTGGACGAGAAGCTCCAGTCCACCCTCGAAACCCGCCTGGGCCAGTCGTTCCAGCTGGTGTCCGAGCGCCTGGAGGCTGTCCAGCGTGGGCTCGGCGAAATGCAGGCCCTTGCCGCCGGCGTGGGCGACCTCAAGCGCGTGCTGACCAACGTGAAGACCCGCGGCACCTTCGGCGAGGTTCAGCTTGGCGCCCTGCTGGAACAGATCCTCGTGGCCGAACAGTACGCGGCCAACGTCGCTACCGTACCCGGCTCGGCCGACCGCGTGGAGTATGCGATCCGCCTGCCCGGCACCGAGGACGGCACCCCGGTGTGGCTGCCGATCGACGCCAAATACCCGATCGAGGACTACCAGCGCCTGCTCGACTTCCAGGACGCCGCCGATGCCGATGGCGTCCTCGTCGCCGGTAAAGCCCTGGAACTGCGCGTCCGCGAGGAGGCCAAGCGGATCCACAGCAAGTACGTGGCCCCGCCGCACACCACCGACTTCGCCATCCTGTTCCTGCCCACCGAAGGCCTCTACGCCGAGGTGATTCGCCGGCCGGGCCTGTCCGACCAGCTGCAGCGCGAGTACCGCGTCACCATCGCCGGCCCGACCACGCTCACCGCCCTGCTCAACAGCCTGCAGATGGGTTTTCGCACCCTGGCCATCGAGAAGCGCTCTTCCGAGGTGTGGCAGGTGCTCGGCGCGGTCAAGAACGAGTTCAGCAAGTTCGGCACGGTGCTGGAACGGACGCGCAAGCAACTGGACACGGTGCGCAACAGCATCGACAGCGCCGGCACCCGTACCCGGGCCATCGAGCGCAAGCTGCGGGGGGTGGAGTCACTGACCGGCGACCAGTCCCAGGCCCTGCTGGAGCTGCCGGCGGACCTCGACGAGACGGAAGCCGAGGCCTCGCCGGATCAGTCCGAGGACTAACACCGGGGCCGGCTTTGTGTGGGCGTGTGTCGGCGGTGGGGTCGGCGGCCAAACCGCTTTGTGGGCTTTTCGCCGCTGAAGCGGCTCCCACATTCCTTATACAATAGGCGTTTGATCCCCGAGGAATCCCCCGATGAGCGACGACGCCAAGTCCCGCCCGGTCACCCGCGAACAGGCGGAAGAAGCGGTACGCACGCTCCTGATGTGGGCGGGTGAGGATCCCAAACGCGAGGGTCTGCTGGATACGCCCAAGCGCGTGGTCAAGGCGTACTCGGACTGGTTCAAGGGTTACGACGAAGATCCGGCCGAATACCTGCGCCGTACCTTCAAGGAAGTCGACGGCTACGACGAAATGATCGTCCTGCGCGACATCGAATTCGAAAGCCATTGCGAACACCACATGGCGCCGATCATCGGCCGCGCGCATGTCGGCTACGTGCCGACCGACCGCGTCGTCGGCATCAGCAAGCTGGCCCGCGTGGTCGACGGCTTCGCGCGTCGCTTCCAGGTGCAGGAAAAGCTCACCGCGCAGATCGCCCACTGCATCGAAGACACCTTGCGTCCCCGCGGCGTCGGCGTCGTGATCGATGCCAGCCACGAATGCATGACCACCCGCGGCGTGCACAAGCGCGGCGTGTCCATGGTCACCAGCCAGATGCTCGGCAGCTTCCGCGAAGATCCCCGCACGCGCAGCGAGTTCCTTCGCTTCGTCGGCGTCGACCGTCGCTGACGTTGAGCGGACCGACCGACACCACCCTCCACGACGAACGCCTGCAGGATCTCTTCCGCGACGGCTTCGTCGCCGAGGACCTCCCCGCCGTCTTCCCGCTGCTGCGCGGGCGTGGGTTGCTGCGTGCGTTCTCGGCGCTCTTCCATGGCGGCGAAGCCCAGGTCCTGCTGCGCCTGCTGGTGCTGCGCACGCTGGGCGCACGCGCGCATGCCCCGGAGTGGACACCGCAGGAGATCCGCGATCACCTGGCCTTCGTCGACACGGTGAAGCTGGAAACCGTGGTGCAGCGCCTGAAGGACCACGAACTCCTCGTCTACGACAACGAAACGCAGCGTTATCGTGTCGGCCCGCTTGGCCGCAAGGCACTTGGCGCGCTCGCCGTGATGCTGGAGTTCGAGAACGACGATGACGACGGCCTCGGCTATCTCACCGCGCAGCTGGCCGCCGGCCAGGCCGTCGGCCGGGTGTCGGTGGACGAACTCGGTCACCTGCTCTCGCGCCTGAGCGAGCTGAAGGAAGACTTCGATCGCGCCGTCCTCTCCGGTTCCGAACATCGCATCCGTCGCGCCGCCGAGCGTCTGGATTCGGTATGGACCTGGGTGGAAAAAGGCACCGAGGTCGTCGCCGGCATCACGGAAAAGGAAGAGCTCGAACCGGCGGCACACCGCCTCGCCCAGGCGGTCGGCCGTGCGCAAAGCGCCCTGCTGCGCCAGGCCGGCATCTTCCAGCGCGAGCTCAACAAGATCGACCAGCATCGCGTGCATCTGGGCCGTACCGGCCTGTCGTCATCCGATCTGGTCGGCTGGTTGCGCGCGCTCGATGTCGACGCCCTGGCCGCGTTCGAGGACGGCCAACTGCTCATGCCGCTGCCGGCGCCCTTCATCCACGACCAGATCGCCCTCGATGTCGCCGAGTTCGAACTGCTCGAACGCGAGCGTCTCGCTGCCGAAAGCACCGCGCTTCCGGGCGCCGAAGAGCCACCGGACACCGCCGACCTGCCGATGGACGAGGAAGACTTGCGCTTCCTCGAGCACTGGCACAGCGAACTCGCCGCGATCGCGACGCCGCGCGAACTCGCCGACACCCTGATCGGCGACGACTATGCGCTGTCCGCCTACCGGCTCTCCCTGCTCGGCCTGCTCGGCGACCCCGAATCGGCCGCGCTGGAAGGCGGCACGGCCGAGCTCGCGCGGCTGCCGCTCACGCTGGAAATCGAGCCGATCCTGATCGAGACCGACCTGCCCCAGATCGCCCTGGTGAGTTCCGGACGACTGCGTCCGCGAACCGCCGCGAAGGACACTCCCGATGCATGATGAAACCGCCACCCTGGTCACCCGGCTGCTCGCCCAGCGCTGGCTGCCGCGCGACGATGTCCAGGCGCGCAAGGCCCTGCTCGACGAAGCCTTCCGCGAAGAACTCGACCGCCGTCTCGAAGCGGTCGGCCTGGAGCTGCGCGAACACCCCTACGCCGCGTATATCGGCCTGGCGGTGGCGCGAAAGAGCGAGCGCGCCGTCTTCGGCGGCAGCGACAGCTGGATCTCGAACACCTTGCAGCTGGACCGCGACGGGGTCGCGCTGCTCGTCGTCATCTGGGCGCTGATCGTGTTGCCGAAGCGGCAGCGCCAGGTCGAGCGCCAGGACGTCGAAGCGGCCGCCTCTCAGAGCCAGATGTTCGCCGAGCAGAAACCCATTCCACGCGACCCGACGATGTCGCCGGTGATCGCCGAGCGCACCCTGCTTGCCGACTTCGGCGAGAAGCTCGGCGGCAAGACGCGCGTCGGCTTCAATCTGGGCACGCTGAACCGGCTCGGCTTCATCGTCCGCCGCAAGGGCGACGTCGCCGAGGGCCCGCTGCTCGACCTCGCTTTCGATTACGAACGCACCGCACGGCGCATCCTCGATGGCGCCCTCGGCGACCTGCTCGCCGAAGCCGCCGCACGTCCGCCTGCGGCTCCGGCGGACGACAACGACATCGACGACGAACCGATGGACGAGACCGAGGAGAACGCCGATGTTTGATTTCCGCAGCCTCGAAGTCGTCCACTGGGATTACTGGCAACGCTTCATCCTGCCGCTGGACACCAACATCGTCACCGTCGTGGGCCCGAACGGCTCGGGCAAGACCACACTGCTCGACGCCTTGCGCACCCTGCTCACGATCGACTGTGCCGGCAACCGCGACTACAAGAGCTACCTGCGTCACAACGGCAAGCCCTTCGCGTGGTTGCGCGCCCGTGTGGGCAATACACCGGGACCCAGCGGCGAGCGTCCGTTCTTCCCGCTGATGGACCGCGAGGTCACCCTCGCCTGCCGCATCCAGAAGAAAGGCGGCGAGTGGACGCGGCAATACGCCGTCGTCGGCGGTGATGTGAGCGTCGAAGAGATCGAGGCGCGCAACGACTTCCTCGGCCTGCGCGAATACCGTGTGCGCCTGGAAGGCGCCGGCCTGTCGCAGGCGATCCGCCGCGTTCTGACGCTCGAGCAGGGCGCCACCGACAAACTCTGCCAGATGCCGCCGAAGGCGCTGCTCGACCTGGTCTTCGATGTGTTCGGCGACAAGGCCGTGCTCGACGATTACCAGCGCGCGCGCAACGAACAAAACGAAGCCGATCGCGAACAGCATGGCCTGGAGCATCAGCTTTCCCTCATCGGCGTCAGCCTGCAGGAGGCCGAGGCCCGTGCACGCTCGTTCCAGGAATGGAACGCGCTCAAGAGCGAGCGCGTGGATCTGGTCGCCGACATCCTGCCGCGCACCGAACTGGCCGAGCTCGTTGCGGGCATCCGCGGCGCGCGTCCGCCGCTGACCGGGGTGAAGCGTCGTGTCGGCGAGCTGGAGGCACGCGATGGCGAGCTGACGCGTCAGCTGGGCGAGTTCGACGCCAATGGCGACACCTTGCGCGGCGAACAGCACGAAGCGGACCTCGCCCGTCAGCAGACGCAGAAGAGCCTCGACGCCGCACGCGCCGAGCTCGCCCAGAACGACCTGCTGATCAAGCAGGAGTCGCGCCTGCGCGAGATGGTTGCCGCGCAGGGCGGGGCCGACCATGAGCGTCTGGCCGACGTGGCCCGCGACGCGCGCGCGCGGGTGAACGCGCTGCAGGGCGAAGAAACCACCCTGCGCCAGCAACTGGCCACCCTCACCAGCCAGCTATCGGCGTGGCGCAGTGGCCGCCGTTATACGCCCGACTTCGAAGCCGACTTCCGCCGCGCTCTCGAAGCCGCGGGTATCCGTCACAGCATGCTCAGCGAGATCGTCGAGATCGTCGAGCCGCGCTGGCAACCCGCCGTGGAAGCGGTGCTGGCCGGTTATCGCCATGTCGTCCTGCTCGACGATCCCCGCGACCGCGAGAAGGCCTGGAAGCTGGGCGAACAGCATCGCTACAAGCACTTCGTCGTCGCCGATCGCGCGCCGGCGGAAACCGCCACGCGCGGCTCCTTGCTCGAGGTGGTCGAGTTTTCCGCCGCAGCACCGGATTGGTTGCTGCGCAACCTGGACCGTATCCGTCGCGTCGAGGATATTTCCGACGGTTCGACGTTCGGCCGCGAACAGGACTGGATCACGCCACAGGGCTACTTTCGCGAGCGCCGCGGCGGCCGCCACCTCGGCGTCGACGACATGTACTTCGGTGCCGCCGCGCGCGATCGACAATTGCGCGACGGCGAGGCGAAGCTACGCGATATCGAAGGCCGCCTTCGCGATATCGCCGACGAACGCAAGCAAGTCCTTGCCCGGGCGACCGACGCCGAGGCCGTACTGCGTGGCGCCAGCGCCAGCAGCCAGTTGGCCGACCGCGCGGACGAGTTCAACGAAGCGCGCGAACAACAGGCACGGCTGCGCGAAGACGTCCAGCGCACCGCGGACAGTCACGTGGCGGCGGAGACCCACTACGAGGCGGTGCGCGAGAAGCGCCTGAAGACATCCAACGCGCGTGACAACGCCGCGCGCGAACAGCGCGCCGTGCAGAACCAGCTTGCCGACGCCGTGCGCCAGCACCACCAGTTGCGCAACGACCAGATCGAACGACTGAAGGCCTTCCGTGCGAAACGTGCGCATGTCGGCCTTGCCCAGCGCAGTCGCGCCGCGATGGCGGCGTTACGCGAACGCTACGAGTCGCCTGCGGCCGTGCGTCGTGAAATCGAGCGTATCGAGCGCCGCCTCGAAGAAGGTCACTGGGAACAGGACGCCAGCGTGGTCGCCCTGCGCGAGAAGCTCTGGACCGACCACGACGGCCTGAAACTGGATCTCGACAAGCGTCGTATCCACCTCGAGCGGGCATCGCGGATCACCCACGAGGCGCGCGGCGCGTACATCCAGGTCCTGCGCAACACCGTTCGTCGCTATGCCAAGAATCTCAAGGTGCTGGCCGAACTGGCCGGTATCGGTGTGGACGTCGACCTGCCCGAGCTAAGCAACGACGATCTCGCGCTGGCGTCGGCGGCGCTCCACGTGCGTTTCGAGTTCGACAAGAAGGGCTGGATCGGCATGGACGATGGCGAGGCATCGGGTGGCCAGCAGGTGATGAAGTCGCTGCTGCTCCTGGTCGCCCTGATGCGCGACGAGGATCGTCCCGGCGGTTTCGTCTTCATCGACGAGCCCTTCGCGCACCTGGACATCTTCAACATCGACAAGGTGGGCGCCTTCCTCAAGTCGACCCGCGCCCAGTACATCCTGACGACGCCGGCCACCCATAACGTCAATGTGTTCCAGCCTTCGGAGCTCACCCTGGTCACCAGCAAGCGGCGGCCCGGGGCGACCTGGGCGCAGCCGCTGGCGGTCTTACGCAGGCGGACGGCGGCAGCGTGACCCGGAGTGGACAGCTTTCGCCCTGGGGTAGCCCCGACGCCCGCGGCATCCGTGCGTGTTTCGACAGCAAGCGGACCAAAGGGCGGATGGAGCGAGCAGGAGGCACTTGACCTCATCGCCTGGTTTTGACGCTCGATACCTTGATCCGCTCGAAACGCCCCTTGGCTCCAACCGACCAGGGAACCAAGAATATGGCAGGGGGCTTCGTTGCCTCTGCTTGCTCGACGATTCGCGGCCACCACTGAACAAGTCGAGCGGCCTTATCGAAGAACGGCTGGCCTTGCCAACCCTTGGCGAGGACGAAGACGGCCATGCTGAGAGTCGCGATGGTATCGCGCTCGTTGGGACGTCGGTGGTGATGGTCCTGCGTAATATGAACGTGAACGCCCAACTTTGATGTTTCCAGCAGGAGTTCGACGTCCGGCGTCCCGCGGGGAACGACAGCCGTGACGTGAGTAACTGAGTGCCCATCGTCTTCGGCGAGACAATGCAGAGCACGAGCCAGAGCGGGAGGCAGGTTCTCGTCGAGCTGGGCTCTCACCTGAAACGCTCGGCCTCGAACTGCACTGCTCTTCTGACGCAAGATAGTGACACCTCGAAATAGCGAGCGACGCGCCTCTCGTCGCCGCCTTCGGCGACCACGGCAGTCGCGAGAGCTATCGTCGGCACGCCGGAGGCGCTCAAGATCGGCTTACCAAACCCCCTCGACGGATCCAGGACGACGGCCTTCGATCTCCTCAGCGGGTACCATCGAGTCGCTTCACCGCGTGAATCCAGCTCGACGCCCTCGCGAATCGAGGATCCGATGATCTTCTGAATGACTACGCGTTGCCGAGCGGGATCGGCGAGCGAACGTTCGCCGATCTCATCGACAGTCCTGAGAAAAATCTCTTTTCCGTCCGTTCGAAAGTGCGGGGACGTAAACGGATAGGGAGAAGACCGCTGCTGCCGTGCGATTTCGAACATCCTTCTTACAACGGCGAGCGAAACGCCCTCCGCCCGAAGTGCCCGGACAAACCGGAGTTCGATCAGGTCTTTGAACCCGATGCCGTCGACACCCGATCCAGCCAGTTGTGACCTCCAAAGCCTCCCGTTCATCCACCGACGCAGCTGATGAGACGGTGCGCCAATGTACGTTGCGGCTTCGGCAAAGGAATAGAGTCCGATACCTACGAGCGGGATTGAATTGCGAGCTTTGGTCATCCCCCAATTCTATCTGACGCAAATTATCGGAGTGCCGGGGCAGACTAACCGCCGCGGCCCGCTCTCTGCCATTTTGACTGTGAGCCATAGCGGACTTGAAGTCAGTAGAGCCCCGTCTCACCCGGCACCGGATAGTCTTCGCCGGCGCTATCGAGCGCATCGTCGTTCGCGTGGGTCGGACGGTAACGTGTCGGATCGTGCTCGTCGTACTCGTCCTGTGTGAGCGCCTTGCGACGAGCGAGCAGCCACGCCGTGGCTAACGCGCCGACGCCGAGACCGACGCCGATCGCGATGCCCAGACCCTTGCGGCCTCGCCCCGATCGGCCGTTGCGTGTCAGCGCCTTGGTCGAGGCCAGGGCCTGACTGGCCAGCGTGCCGGCACGCCCGGCATAGCCACGCGCCAGCTCGTACGCCTCGCGCGGTGGGTAGTCCTGGACAAGTTGCCGGGCATGCGCGAGGAGCTCCTCGCTGATGGTCTTGTGGCGCAGGAAGGTCATCGGTGGTCTCCTCTCAAGTGCAGGCCACCACCGTGACGTCCACGATGTGATGAGAACGCAGCGATCCCGTTCTGACCGGTTAACGGGACCGCCGCCACCCGGCAATCAGCCGAGGCTTTCCAGCCACTCGGTGTCCGAGCCTTCCTCGACACCTTCGAACAGGAAGGTCGACAGATAGCGCTCGCCGGTATCGGGAAGCATGGCGAGGATCACGCTGTCCTTGGCGGCGCCCTCGGCGAAGGCCAGGGCCGCGGCCACCGTCGCGCCGGCCGATACGCCGACGAACAACCCTTCCTCCTTGGCCAGCCGTCGCGCGGTGTCGCGGGCGAGCACCTCGTCGACTGGGAGATTGAGGTCGAAGATCGTCCGGTTGAGCACCTCGGGCACGAAGTCCGGTGTCCAGCCCTGGATCTTGTGCGGCGACCACGGCTTTTCCGCGAGCAGGGGGGCGGCCGTGGGTTCGGAGACGACGATCTTCACGTCGGGGCGGGCCAGTTTGAGCATCTCGCCCACGCCCGTCAGCGTGCCGCCGGTGCCCCAACCGGTGACGAAAGCATCCAGTCGGCGGCCGGCGAAGTCCTGGAGAATCTCCGCGGCGGTGGTGCTGCGGTGATACGCCGGGTTGGCCGGGTTGGCGAACTGGCGCGGCAGGAACCAGCCGTGCCGGGCGGCCAGCTCCTCGGCACGGCGGACCATGCCGCTGCCGCGTTCGGCGGCGGGGGTGAGAATGACCTTCGCGCCATAGGCGCGCATCAGCTTGCGGCGCTCGATGGAGAAGCTGTCCGCCATGGTCGCGACGAACTTGTAGCCCTTCGCCGCGCAGACCATCGCCAGCGCGACGCCGGTGTTTCCCGACGTGGCCTCGACGACGGTGTCGCCGGGCTTCAGCAGGCCCTTCTGCTCGGCATCGAGGATGACCGCGATGGCGAGGCGATCCTTCACCGAGCCGCCGGGATTGAACGACTCGACCTTGGCGTAAAGGGTGACGTGGGACGGCGCCAGGCGGTGGAGGCGGACGATGGGCGTGCGGCCGATCGTGTCGAGGATGCTGTCGTAGATCATCGGCGTTTCCCTTGTGGCGAGGGTAAGGCCTCAAAGGTACTCCCACGATGCATGGGGCGACAAACACGGGCCGATCGCGCAGACTGCCGCCCCATGAATCGACGTCCATACGCCATCGCGGTCTTCGCCTTCCTCGCCGGTGGCGCACTGGCCCAGGACTACCCGCGCACGCCAGCGGAGTACCTGCGGCGGATGGACACGAACGGGGACGGCCGGATCGACGAAGCCGAGTACGTCCGCTACATGAGCCAGGGCTTCCTGCGCATGGATGTGAATGGGGATGGCGTCATCGACGCCAACGACGGACCGACCCGGCCCGGCGGGCGCCCCATCCATCTCGACGAGTTCCAGCGCAACCTGATCCACCAGTTCCACAAGCTGGACCGGAACAAGGACGGCTACCTCGATGCGAAGGAGCTGGCGCAGCCACCGATGTGACGTCGCCGGCGCCAGCCGCTGCTCAGGCTTTCAGCTTGCGGCCGAGGAAGTCGCGGATGTAACCGGCGATCTCGTTCGCATGCGTCTCCAGCGCAAAGTGCCCCGTGTCCAGAAAATGCACTTCGGCCTCCGGAAGGTCGCGCTTGTAGGCCTCGGCGCCCGGCGGAAGGAAGAACGGATCGTGTTTGCCCCAGACCGCCAGCAGCGGTGGCTGGTGCTCGCGGAAATACGCCTGGAACGCCGGGTAGAGCGCCACGTTGCTGCGGTAGTCGAGGATGAGGTCGAGCTGGATCTCGTCGGCACCCGGTCGGCCCATGTAGGCGATGTCCAACGTATAGCCATCCGGCGATAACCGGCTCAGGTCGGTGCCCGTGCCGTACTGGATGTCACGGATGGTTTCCGGCGCCAGGGCGTCGCGGGTGGCTTCCCGATGCGCCGGCGTGGGCTCGCGCCAGTAGCGCTGCCAGGATTCCCAGCCCGCGCTGAAGCCATCGAGATAGGCGTTACCGTTCTGCGTGACGATCGCGGTCACCCGCTCCGGATGGGCGAGCGCCAGGCGCAGGCCGGTGGGCGCGCCGTAGTCGAAGATATAGAGCGCGTACCTGGTCAGGCCGATGGCGTCGACGAAGCCCTCGACCACCCTGGCCAGATTGTCGAAGGTGTAGTCGAAATCGCCCCGCTTCGGCGCCTTGGTCTGGCCGTAGCCCGGCAGGTCGGGTGCGATCACACGATAACGGTCGGCGAGCAACGGGATCAGGTCGCGGAACATGTGGCTGGAGGTCGGGAAACCATGCAGCAGCAGGATGACCGGCGCATCGGCTGGACCGGCCTCGCGATAGAAGACGTCGACATCGCCGACCCTCTGACGGCGGTATTGGACGGTAGGGAGGACGGGAGCGGGAGCGTTCATGGCGGGTCTCCGGGGGAATGAACTTCAGGAGCCGATCTGTTAAAATAGATCCGACCGGTCGGTAGTTTATGGAGAGTGTTCGATGAAAGCAAGCCTGGGTTCCATCGTGCGTGAGGCGCGGGAGCTGTTCCGTCATCACGGCTACGACGGCGCCTCCATGCAGGACCTGGCCACGAAGGTGGGCCTGAAGAAGGCCAGCCTCTATACCCGCTTCCCGACCAAGGAATCGCTGGTACCCGAGGTGCTGACCCTCACCAACGAGGAAGTGTTCGCCGAACTGCCGCAGGGCGATGGCCTCGCGGCCTATCGGATGGCGCTGGAACGGATCGCGCACGCCTTGTCGGAGCAGACCCGCTGCGTGGGACTGCATCTGGCATATGGCGCGTCGGGACCGGATACACCCGATGCGGCGGCGGCGGTGCGTGGATTCTTCACCGGGCAGCGGGACCGGCTGGCCACGCTGATCGAAGGGTCGGTGGGTCGCGTGCGGGCGCGCGAGCTGGCCGGGGATGCGATCGCGCGGCTGGAGGGGGCGACGGTGTGGACGGTGGTCGAGGGGGATGCCGCGCCGATGGGGCGGGCGTTGCGGCTGTCGTTGGACGAAGTGGCGAGCGCCATTCGCCGCTGAAGCCTTGGCCGGTGTTCGTGAACGTGTGCGGTCCTGTACGCTCTGCCGGGGTTTGGGGGAGAGCGGATGAGTACGACAGAACTGTTCCTGATCGCGATGACGATCATCCTTGGTGTGCCGTACCTGATCTGGCGGGTCTTTCGAACCGACTACTGGGCGCCCCTGGTGGTGGTGCAGATCCTCACCGGCATCCTGCTCGGGCCCGGTGTGCTCGGCAAGGTCTTCCCCGACTATTACGCGACGGTGTTCGCGCCGCCGGTGATCGCGGCCCTGAACGGCATCGCCTGGTGGGCGGTGATGGTGTTCGTCTGGATCGCCGGCATCGAGCTGGACTTGCGCGAGGTGTGGAAACAGCGCCGTGAATGCGGGACCACGGCTGCGTTCGCCCTCGGCGCGCCGCTGCTTACCGGATGCCTCGCCGCCGTCGGCATGCTGGCGTGGCGAGCGGGCTGGATGGGCGAGGCGGCAAGCACCTGGCAGTTCGTCCTCGGCATCGGCATGGCCTGCGCGGTGACCGCGTTACCCATCCTGATCCTGCTGATGGAAAAGATGGGCATCCTGCGCGAGCCACTCGGTCAACGTGTACTGCGGTATGCCAGCCTCGACGACCTTGCCATCTGGGCCGTGCTCGCGATCATCCTGCTGGACTGGCAACGCGTCGGCCACCAGCTCGCCTTTCTCGCCATCTTCGCTGTGGCGGCATGGCTGTTCCGTCGTCTCATGGCGCGCGTGCCGGAGATGGACCGTTACTTCATCGGCATGGTCTGGCTTGCCGCCTGCGGCTATGGCGCCGACTGGTGCGGCCTGCATTTCATGGTCGGCGCGTTCCTCGCCGGCGCCGTCATGGAGCGGGACTGGTTCCACCTGGAACGGCTCGACGGTCTGCGTCATAACGTGCTGCTCGTCGTCATGCCGGTCTACTTCCTTTCCACCGGACTGCGCACGAACTGGCAGATCGGTGGCGCCGCCGTCTTCATCGCCGCCGCCCTGTTGCTCGTCGCCTCGGTCGTCGGCAAGCTTGCCGGCGTCGGCGTGGCGGGCAAGCTGCTCGGCTGGAAGCGGGGCGATGCGTGGACGGTGGGCTGGCTGCTGCAGACGAAGGCCTTGATCATGATCATCTTCGTCAACGTCCTTCTCGACCGCCACATCATCACCAGCGAAACCTTTACCGCGCTGCTGCTCATGGCGGTGGCGAGCACCATGCTGACGACACCCATCGTGGCCCCCCGACTCAAACGCCTGACGACATGACCCCGCCTATTCCTGTCCGCCGCGCCGCCGTGATCTTTATCTTCGTCACGGTACTGATCGACATCCTCGCCTTCGGCATCATCATCCCGGTGCTCCCGCACCTGATCGAAACGATGACCGGTGGCACGGTATCGAACGCGGCATGGTGGGTGGGCATCTTCGGCACCGTGTTCGCCATCGTGCAGTTCGTCTGTTCGCCGATCCAGGGCGCGTTGTCGGATCGCTTCGGTCGCCGTCCCGTCGTCCTGCTGTCGAACCTGGGCCTCGGCCTGGATTTCGTGCTGATGGCGGTGGCGCCTTCGCTGTGGCTGCTTTTCGTCGGACGAATCATTTCCGGCATCACGGCGGCGAGCTTCACCACAGCCAATGCCTATATCGCCGATGTGACGCCGCCGGAGAAACGCGCAGGCGCGTTCGGCATGCTCGGCGGCGCGTTCGGCATCGGCTTCATCATCGGGCCGGCACTTGGCGGCTTTCTCGGCGGCATCGACCTGCGCCTGCCGTTCTGGGTCGCCGCGGGCCTGGCGCTGGCCAACTTCACCTACGGCTTTTTCATCCTGCCCGAATCGCTGCCGCCGGAAAAACGCGCGGCGCGCTTCGAGCCACGCTCCGCGCACCCGCTCGGCGCCCTGAAGATGCTGCGGCGTCACCGCGAAGTGCTCGGCCTTTCCGTGGTGATGTTCATGTTCTACCTGGCGCACTACGTCCTGCAGACCGTCTTCGTCCTATACGCCGACTACCGGTATGCATGGGGTCCGCAACAAGTGGGCTACGTGCTCGCCCTGGTCGGCGCCTGCGACGGCATCGTGCAGGCCTTCCTCACCGGACGGCTGTCGACCCGCTTCGGCGAGCGGCGCGTCCTGCTCGCCGGCCTGGCCTTCGGCGCGGCTGCCTTCGTGGTGATGGGGCTGGCTCCGGTGGGCTGGGCCTTCCTGATCGGCATTCCGCTGATGTCGTTGTGGGGGCTGGCGGGACCGCCGATCCAGTCGATCATGACCCGCCACGTCGCGCCGGACGAGCAGGGTCGCCTGCAGGGCGCGGTGACCAGCCTGGGCAGCTTCGCGGGGATTTTCGGGCCTTACCTGTTCGCGCAGATCTTCGCGTTTGCGATCGCACCCGAACGCGGCTTGCATCTGCCGGGCGTTCCGTTCCTGCTCGCCGGGGTCCTCTTGCTCGCCGGACTGGTGGTTGCCGCGCGGGCGACACGGAACGAGCCGCAGCCCTTGCCTGCCACCGAATTGCCGAGCTAACCCCCGAGATTTCTCGTAGTATGGCGCACGTATTCGGCAGTCGACGACCGGTGGGGCGTGCGTTTGGACAACCATGTCTGGGAAAGCAAATATCACGAGGCCGTCGAACGGTTGAGTCGTGAGGAAGCCCAGTGGCGGACCGCCGAGTCCCTGCTGCGACAGCTCGTCGGTTGCCTGGGTCGCGCCGCCCACGGCGCCCACGATCAGGTCGATCCGCATATCGAACGCCTTTCCGGTGCCCTGCAGGGTCCGATGGATGCGATGACGCTCGAGCCCCTGGTCAACGGGCTGACCGAAGCGATGAACAACCTGGGAGCACGCCCGCGCGGCACGCATGCCGAGCGCTCGATCGCGATCACCCGGCCGACGCGTACCGAGCACGGTTCGTCCGTACAGTCGGCGTTGAGCCGCCTGGTCGATCGCATCATCGTCCTTCCGCGTCTGGCGGACCGGGCTAACGACCTGCGCCACGCCGTGGCCGACGCCGGCGATCTTGTCGCCCTCGCCTCCTGCGGCGATCGCCTGGCCGATCTCATCAACGAACAACGCCTTGGCCTGCAGCGCGAGATCGACGCCTTGCAGGCCGTGCTTCGCCACGTGACCAGCCGGCTCGACGAACTGAGCCAGTACATGTCACGCGAGCTGGCCGACCAGTCCACCGGCGAAGCCAACGGCCAGGCGCTGGATGCCTCGGTCGCCCACGAGATGCGTCTGCTCAGCGAGGCCGCGCTCGAGTACGACGACGTGCACGACCTGCGCGAGCGGGTGAACAGCTGCCTGGAGACCATCGCGCAGTGCTTCAGCGAATTCCGTGAGCGCGAAGGCTCGCGCCTGACCGCCTACCGCGAACGCGCCGAGAAGATGCGCCAGCGCATCGAGCAGTTGGAAACCGAACGCAACACCTTGCAGCGATCGCTGGAGCGCGAACACGAGCTGGCGCAGACCGACACCATGATCGGCATGCCCAACCGCCTCGCCTACGAGAAGCGCATCGAAGCGGCCTTCGAGAGCTGGCAGACCACGACCCGCCCGCTGAGCATCGCCGCGATCGACATCGATCACTTCAAGAGCATCAACGACACCTACGGCCACACCGCGGGCGACGCGGTGTTACGGATCATCGGCCAGGCCCTGGTCAAGCATGTGCGACCCTGCGATTTCGTCGCCCGTTACGGTGGCGAAGAGTTCATCGTGCTGTTCGACGGGGCGGACGAAGCCGAATCCATGCAGGTGTGCGAACGCCTGCGCGGCAAGATCCAGCACCTGGCGTTTCATGCGAGTCGTCAGCCAGTGCGTGTCACCGCGTCCATCGGCCTTGCGCAATTCCAGCCGGGCGACACGCCACAGACCGTTTTCGATCGCGCGGACCTCGCCCTTTACACAGCGAAGAACGGCGGACGTAACCGCTGCGTCGCGGGTTAGGATCCGGCCGGCACCACCGTTCAGACGGCGACGCTGAAGATCCGACCGACCGCCGCCGACACCGCCATCGCCAGCGCACCCCAGAACACGACGCGGGCGACGCTGCGTGCCACGCCCGCGCCGCCGAGTCGCGCCGAGATCGCGCCGAGAACCGCAAGCGCCAGCAGCGAGGCGCCTATCGTGATCGGCGCCACCTGTGCTCTGGGCGACCACACCGCGGCGAGGATCGGCAGGACCGCGCCGGAGGCGAAACTCACCGCCGACGCGCCCGCCGCCTGGAGTGGCTTTGCCGACATCGTGACGGACAGACCGAGTTCGTCACGCGCGTGGGCTTCCAGGGCATCGTGCTTCATGAGCTGCTCGGCCACGTCGTGGGCCAGGGCCCGGTCCAGGCCGCGTCGCACGTAGATCTCGGTAAGCTCCTTGTGCTCGCCGGTCGGGTCGTCGCGCAGCTCACGCGACTCCATGTCCAGCTCGGCTTGCTCGCTATCGGCCTGCGAGCGCACGGAGACATATTCGCCGGCGGCCATCGACATCGCCCCGGCAGCCAGCCCGGCGACGCCGGCCAGTAAGATGCTTGCCGATGTCGCCTGGGCGGACGCGACGCCTACCAGCAGGCTGGCCGTCGAGAGGATGCCGTCGTTGGCCCCCAGTACCGCCGCACGGAGCCAGCCGATGCGATCCAGCTTGTGGTGTTCGCGGTGCTTGGGCCTGGCCATCGGGCGCTTCCTGGAGAACTCGTGGGGACATCGTACCCGCAGACCCCGTCGACGTGTCGCCAACGAAGCCGCAAACTACGCCGCCGCGGCCATCCGGCCGCCCTCCGCCCACATCCACGACAAGAGCCCCATCATGTCCATCTCGATGTACCAGACCTGCGTGCCCGTCCTCGTGCGCGCGCTCAACAATCTCTCCGGCGTGCTCGCCAAGGGCGCCGCCCATGCCGCCGAGCGCAACATCGCCCCGGAGGTCCTGCTGCACACGCGCATCACCCCCGACATGTTCCCGCTGATCCGCCAAGTGCAGATCGCGACGGACATGGCCAAGGGTGCGGGTGCCCGCCTGGCCGGTGTCGAGCCGCCGAAGATGGAAGACAACGAGACCACCTTCGACGAACTGCAGGCGCGCATCGCCACCGTGATCAAGCAGCTGCAGGCGTATACGCCGGCGCAGATCGACGGCAGCGAAGACCGCCAGGTGGTGCTGAAGACCCGTGGCGGCGAGCAGACCTTCCGCGGCCAGGATTACCTGCTCGGCTTCGTGCTGCCGAACGTCTACTTCCACAGCACCACGGCCTACGCGATCCTGCGCGGCGTGGGCGTCGTGCTGGGCAAGGCCGACTTCATCGGCAAGCCGTAAGCCTGCTCACTGTGGGAGCCGCTTCAGCGGCGATGGGGCCTGCGTAAGCCGGCTCACTGTGGGAGCCGCTTCAGCGGCGATGGGGCCTGCATAAGCCGGCCCACTGTGGGAGCCGCTTCAGCGGCGATGGGGCCTGCGTCGTGCTGGCTATCGCCGCTGAAGCGGCTCCCACAGGAGCAGCGGCTCCATCAGTCCCACGTCGGGACGTCGGGACGTCGGGACTTCAGGACTTCGGGACTTCAGGACTTCAGTTTCCAGCCGGTGCGGAAGATCCACCAGACCACGCCGAGGCAGACCAGCAGGAAGCCGACCGTCGCCCCCGCGCTCACCAGCACGTTCACGTCCGCCTGTCCGTAGAAGCTCCAGCGGAACCCGTTCACCAGGTACACCACCGGATTGAACAGGGTGATCTTCTGCCATACCGGGGGCAGCATGGAGATGGAATAGAAGCTGCCACCGAGGAAGGTCAGCGGGGTGATCACCATCAGGGGCACCACCTGCAGTTTCTGGAAGTCGTCGGCCCACAAACCGATGATGAAACCGAACAGGCTGAAGGTCACCGCGGTGAGAATGAGGAAGGCGAGCATCCAGAAAGGATGCTGGATCTCGTAGGCGACGAAGAAGCGCGCCGTCAACAGGATCAGCAGGCCGAGGATCACCGACTTGGTGGCCGCCGCACCGACATAACCGATCACCACTTCCACGTACGACACCGGTGCCGACAGCAGCTCGTAGATCGTCCCCGCCCACTTCGGCATGTAGATGCCGAACGAGGCATTGGAGATGCTCTCGTTGAGCAAGGACAGCATGATCAGGCCGGGAATGATGAAGGCGCCGTAGCTCACGCCACCGATCGCGCCCATGCGCGAGCCGATCGCCGCACCGAAGACCACGAAGTAAAGCGAGGTCGACAGCACCGGCGAGGCGATGCTCTGCATCAACGTGCGGAAGGTACGGGCCATTTCGAAGCGATAGATGGCGCGGATCGCATGGATGTTCATACGCCACCCCTTACCAGGCTGACGAAAATATCCTCGAGCGAACTCTCGCTGGAGTGCAGGTCCTTGAAGTCGATGCCGAGTTCGCCGAGCTTGCGCAGCAGCATGGCGATGCCGGTGTCGTTGCCCTGGGTGTCGAAGGTATAGGTCAGGCACTGGCCGTCGCCGGACAACTCCAGCGGCCATTCACGCAGGCCTTCGGGCACCGATGCGAGCGGACTCTGCAGCGACAGCGTGAGTTGCTTCTTGCCAAGCTTCTGCATCAGGGTGTGCTTCTCTTCGACCAACACGATCTCGCCGCGATTGATCACGCCGATGCGGTCCGCCATCTGCTCGGCTTCCTCGATGTAATGCGTGGTGAGGATGATCGTGACGCCCGACTCGCGCAGGCGACGCACCATTTCCCACATGTCGTGGCGCAGTTCCACGTCGACGCCGGCGGTCGGCTCGTCGAGGAAGAGCACGCGCGGCTCGTGTGCCAGCGCCTTGGCGATCAGCACCCGGCGCTTCATGCCGCCGGAGAGCGCCATGATCTTCGAATCCTTCTTCTCCCACAGCGACAGGTCGCGCAGGATGCGTTCCAGGTGCACCGGGTTCGGTGCCTTGCCGAACAGGCCGCGACTGAACTTCACCGTGGCCCATACCGTTTCGAAGGCGTCGGTGGACAGTTCCTGCGGCACCAGGCCGATCAGGCCGCGGGCTGCGCGGTAGTCGCGCACGATGTCGTGGCCGTCCACATGCACGCTGCCTTCGCTGCCATTGACGATGCCGCAGATGATGCTGATCAACGTGGTCTTGCCGGCACCGTTGGGACCGAGCAGGGCGAAGATCTCGCCACGACGGATCTCCAGGTCGACGTTGTTGAGCGCTCGCAATCCGCTCTTGTAGTGTTTGGATAGCCCGCGCACCGAAACGATGGCGTCGGGCGAGGAAGTGGGGGCGTCGAGTGGCGACATGGGGACCCGCGGATCGATGGGTAAGGCGGCCGATGGTAGACCGATTGGACGAAGACTGCCTGCCTTGTCCGCAGGCTTCGCCACCCCCAGATCGAACCGGTTACCCCACCCAAAGGCCTCGACGACCATGTCCCTTTCCACGTACGACGCTTCCGTACCCGTCTTCGTCCGCGGCTTCCGCGTGCTGACCGAACTGCTGGACAAGGCCGAGGCCCAGGCCGACGGCGCCAACCTCATCGAGGCCCGCCTCGCCCCCGACATGCTGAACCTCGCCGGACAGGTACAGCGCGCCAGCGACACGGCCAAGTTCGCCATCGCCCGGATCGCCGAGGTGCAGCCGCCGTCGTTCGACGATAACGAGACGACGTTCGCGGACCTGCGCAAGCGCATCGACGGCACGGTAGCCTGGATCGAATCGGTGGACCGGGCACGCATCGAAGCGGGCGAGGCGCGCCCCCTGTCGCGCAAGTTCAAGGACACCGAGCACCACTTCACCGCCGCCTCGTACCTGCTGACCTTCGCCATCCCGAACTTCTTTTTCCATGTGACGACGGCGTACGACATCCTCCGCCACAACGGCGTGGCCATTGGCAAACTGGATTACCTCGGTTTCAACGCGTGACCGATGGCAAGACCCGCTGCGCCTGGGGCGAGTCCGACGAGCTCATGCGCGCCTACCACGACACCGAATGGGGCGTGCCTGAGCGCGACGGCCGCAAGCTCTGGGAAAAGCTGATCCTGGACGGCTTCCAGGCGGGGCTTTCATGGCGGACGATCCTGGCCCGCCGCGATGGCTTCCGGCGCGCCTTCGACGGCTTCGACCCCGAGCGTGTGGCGGCCTATGGCCCCGACGATGTCACCCGCCTGCTCGGCGACCCGGGCATCATCCGCTCGCGCAGCAAGATCGCCGCGACCATCAACAATGCGCAGGCTTACCTCGCCATGCGTGATGCCGGCGAGGACTTTGCCCGCTTCTGCTGGGACGCCGTCGGCGGCCAGCCGATTCCCTGGGAAGGTCCGGTGCCGCCGAACAGCCCGCTCTCCGGGCAGATCTCGACCTCCCTGCGCCAGCGCGGCTTCACTTTCGTCGGGCCGACCATCGTCTTCGCCTGGCTGGAGGCCACGGGCCTGATCAACTCGCATGCCCCGGATTGCTTCCGGCGCCGGGAAGTCACCCGCAAGACCTTGCGCGACAAGGATTAACGGGTTTTTTAGCCGGGCCGGCGTAGCGTGGACTCACCGCCCGCCGGCGGACGTCCCATCCGGTCTACCCATCTCGGGTCTACGCACCGATAGCGAGGGTTTCCATGGCTTCGAGCTCCGCCCAACTGTTTGTTCCGTACAGCGAATCGACACAGGGACCGTGGATCGTACGCCGTGCCTCCATGCCGCTTGGCCGCTACGCGTCGCAGTCCATGGCCATCGCCGCCGCCGAAGCACTGGCACCCGGGCTGTCCGACAGCCTCGGCCGCCCGGTGGAGATCCATGTCCAGCAGGCCGATGGCACGTGGGAAGAGCATACCTACGTCGTCGCCGGTCTCGTTGCCGCCAATCCGGTCCCACCGGTCGGAATGAACCGCCACGCCTGAGCGTCCTGGAGTGAGACGGGTATGAGGTAACCTTGGTCGGTTGCCCTCCCCGATCTGCGCCCTCATCGATGCTCACCGACGACACCAAAGCCGCGATCCGCGCCGCCTATGCGCGGCTGAAGGACGGCCTTGCGGGGTTTCGTGGGCGTGCCTCGCAGCTGAAGATGATCGCCGAGGTGGCCAAGGCCCTGGCCGAGCCCGGCGGCGCCGCCGTCATCGAGGCGCCGACCGGCACGGGTAAGTCCATGGCCTATCTGATCGCGGGGCTAGAAGTCGCCCGCACACAGAAGAAAAAGCTGGTGATCGCCACCGCGACCGTCGCCTTGCAGGAACAGCTGGTCCAGCGCGATATCCCCCAGTACCTCACCCTCTGCGGCGTCGAGGCCAAGGTGGCCCTGGCCAAGGGCCGCGCCCGTTATCTTTGCCCGCGCAACCTGCGCATGGCCGGCGCCGAGCCGACCGCCCAGGGCGGCTTCGAGTTCGATGCCGACGTGGCGCTATGGGCGCGCCCGCCCGCCGAACGCGACACCAAGGCGATCACGAAACTCAGCGAGGCGTTCGAATCGCGCGAGTGGAATGGCGACATCGATACCAGCCCCGAGCCGCTGTCCGATCTGGTGCGCGGCATGGTGACGACGAGCGCCGGCGGTTGCACGGGGCGCAAGTGCGGCGCGTTCGCCGCCTGCCCGTTCTTCGTCGCGCGGCGACTCATCGGCGAGGCCGATATCGTCGTCGCCAACCAGGACCTCGTGCTCGCCGACCTGACCATGCCCCGTGACGAAGACACCTTCGGTGGCGTGATCCTGCCCAAGCCGGAAGACACCCTCTACATCTTCGACGAGGCACATCACGTGCCGGCCAAGGCGATCGATCGTGGCGCCGCCGACGTGCACCTCGCCACCGCCGTGCGACGCATCGGTCGCCTGCAGAACCAGATCCATGCCGCGTACTCGCTGACCGACAAGGAAAGCATCGGCAACCTCTCGCTCGAAGCGGGCGACGAGAAACTCGCGTTGATGTCGGGATCGCTCGAAGAGATCGAGCGCGAGATCCGCCTGTCGTGGACGCCATCATCCAGTGAGACCGAGCCCGTGTTCCGCGCCTCGTTGGGGCAACTTCCGGAAAACTGGAAGATGCACGCGGAGCATCTGCACCTGGTCACCAAGGATATCCAGCGCTGGCTGCGCACCGTGCGCCGTACCGTGGTGGAAATGGAAGCCGGCGGCCCCACGCAGGAGGCGCTCTCGCGCGAACTCGGCGTGGCGCTGGAGCGCCTGGATCGACAGGTGCGCACCTGGTACGCGTGGTCGTCCGACGATCGTGAGAACGCGCCGCCGCTCGCACGCTGGGTCACCATGACACCCGAGCAGCAACTGGTCTGTCATGCGTCCTCGGTGTCCGCCGGCGGCCTGCTGCGTACCGTGCTCTGGGACAACGCTTCGGCCGTGGTGATGACCTCGGCCACGCTGAGCGCCGGTGGCAATTTCCGTGGCTTCGCCGATTCGGTCGGCCTGCCCAATGACGCGGTGACGCTCAGCCTGCCCTCGCCGTTCGACCTGGAACGACAGGCCACGCTCACCGTGCCCGCCTTGACGACGATGCCGGACGATCGCGAAGGCCATGCACGCGAGGTGTCGGGCTGGCTGGCAAGCAACCTCGACTGGAACGCGGGCAACCTCGTGTTGTTCACCTCGCGGGCCAAGCTCGACCGCGTCTTGCAGATCCTGCCGATCGAGTTCGTGCGCAAGGTGCGCGCGCAGGGCTCGCTGTCGAAGGCCCAGTTGATCGCCGAACATCGCGAAGACATCGAGGCCGGCAAGGGCAGCACCCTGTTCGGCCTGGCCTCGTTCGGCGAAGGTCTCGACCTGCCGGGGAAGCTCTGCGAAACCGTGGTGGTCACGCAGCTGCCCTTCGCCGTGCCGACCGATCCGGTCGGCGCCACCTACGCCGAGTGGCTGGAGTCGCGCGGGCGCAATCCCTTCATCGAAGTGAGCGTGCCCGATGCCACGCGCATCCTCACGCAGTACTGCGGCCGACTCATTCGTACCGAAACCGACACCGGCCGTATCGTGCTGCTCGATCGTCGGGTGATCACCAAACGCTACGGCACGGGCATGCTCCGCGCCTTGCCGCCCTTTGCCCGGAATATCGAGCGCGTCGCATGACCATCGTTCCCTTCGCCGAACTGAAAGCCGTGCCGTGGAAGAACGGCCTGGGCATCACTCGCGAGATCGCGGTGGCACCGCCCGGTGCGCCGATGGACAGCTTCGTCTGGCGGGTGAGTATCGCCGACGTCGACACGGCGTCGCCGTTCTCGCGTTTTCCAGGGATCGATCGCGTCATCGTCCTGCTCGAAGGCGATGGCTTCACGATGCGGCTGGATGGCGGTGGCGCGCATGCGTTGACCACGCCGCACGCGCCCTTCGCCTTCGCCGGCGAGGCGACCGTCGAGGTCAGGCTTGCCGGTGGCGCAACGCGCGATTTCAACCTGATGGTCCGTCGTGACGCCGCGCGCGGTGCGGTCAAGGTCGTGCAGGGCCCGGCCACCCTGGATATCGACGCGGATACCGCGTTGGTCTACCTCGCCCAGGGCGAGGCGCTGAGCGACGGCGTGCCGGTGCATGCCGGTGACAGCGTCATCGGTGCCGCCCACGTCGTCCTGGCGGAAGGGGCGACGGCGCTGCTGGCCCGCGTTACGCCAGCGGCGCGCTGAGCGGCTCGTCGATCCCGGGCCGTTTCCAAAGCTCCACCGAGGTCAGCTGGAAGCGCACCGGCGGCACGGCTCCCTCCCATCCTTCGATCCCGGGGAAGTACTCCCGCATCACCGTGACCATCGCGGCGAAGCCGGAGTCCAGCTCGGATACCGCAAGCACCGCTTCGCCATCGACATGGAAGAACAGGAAGACCGTGTCGGCCGCAAGGTTGTCGCGATTGCCCGCCTCGATGCGCCGGATGCGCTCCATCGGCACCTCCCGGGTCCGGAACGGGCCCAGATGAACCACGACGACGCCCGACTCCCGGTCGAAATGGACCTTCGGCCGCCAGGTGAGTTGTTCACGCAAGCGGGTCCATAGGGGGCGGGGCGTTGACTTGGGGCCCATGGTGGCGATGTCTCCGATCAGTCGCCCCCTTTATCGGCCGCCAGTCTGCAGGATTTAGCAGGATTTATTCCTAGTTCACCGCCAGTGGGCATCGTAGGGGGTCCGCTACACAGGATGCTTCGCCATGCGCGAACTGATTGCCGCCCTTTCCATGGCCATGGCCGCGGCCTCCCATGCCGCCACGGTGCCGCTCGCGCCGGTGCCCGATCTGGATCTGGCCCGCTACGCCGGCACCTGGCACGAGATCGCCCGGCTGCCCATGTGGTTCCAGCGCAAGTGCGAGCGCGACGTGACCGCGCACTACGAACCCAGGCCCGACGGCACCGTCGCCGTCCACAACGCGTGCGTGACCGCCGAGGGCAGGACCATCGCCAGCGACGGCGTGGCGCGCCGCCCCGACGCCTTCGCGCGCGGCAAGCTGGAGGTCCGCTTCGCACCGGCCTGGCTGTCCTGGCTGCCGCTCGTCTGGGCCGACTACTGGGTACTGGCCCTGGACGACGACTACCGGTGGGCCCTCGTCGGCCAGCCCGGCCGGAAATATCTTTGGATTCTCTCGCGCGAACCGAGCATGGACCGCGCCACCTTCGAAGCGTTGAAGAGACAGGCCACGGCCATGGGCTACGACCTGACGCCGCTTATCGTCTCGGGCAAGGTCGAGTGATGGCCGCCCCTTCCCCATGCCCCTGCGGATCCGGTGCCGGCCTGACGACGTGCTGCGGCCGCTGGCATGCCGGCGAGCCGGCGCCGACGGCCGAGGCGCTGATGCGCTCCCGCTACAGCGCCTATGTGCTCGGCCTCGAGGACTACCTGCTGGCAACCTGGCACGAGAGCTCGCGGCCCGAAGCGCTCGGCCTGGCGACGCAGTCGCCCCGCCCGACCTGGCTCGGCCTCAGCGTAAAGCGCCACGAAAACCCGACACCGGAGACGGCGATCGTGGAGTTCGTGGCGCGGTTGCGCATGGGTGGCAACAGTGCGGAGCGCATGCACGAGACCAGCCGGTTCGTGCATGCGGACGGGCGCTGGTATTACCTCGACGGCGAACTCAGATGATCGAGCGGGTCACGCCACCATCGACGCGGATCGCCGCGCCGGTCGTACCCGACGCCTGCTCCGAGGCCAGGTAGACCGAGACGTTCGCCACTTCCTCGACGCTCAGCAGGCGCTTGATCAGCGACGTCGGGCGGTGGGTCTGGATGAAGTCGCGCTCGACCTCTTCCAGCGACTTGCCCTGGTCCTTGGCGATCTTGCCGAAGAACTCGCTGACGCCTTCGGACAGGGTGGGACCCGGCAGGATCGCGTTCACGGTGACGCCGGTGCCCGACATCACTTCGGCCAGGCCGCGCGAAACGCCGAGCTGCGCCGTCTTGGTGACGCCGTAATGGACCATCTCGGCCGGTACCTGCACCGCCGACTCGCTCGAGATGAACTGCACGCGACCCCAGCCGCGCTGGGCCATGCCCTTGGCGTAATGCCGGGAGAGGCGCACCCCGGAATTCACGTTCACTTCGAAGAAGCGCGTCCACTCCGCGTCGTCGATGTCGAAAAAGCCCTTCGGCTCGAAGATGCCGAGGTTGTTGACCAGGATGTCGGTCTCCGGCACGGCCTCGATCAGGGTCGCGGCGCCTGCGGCGGTACCCAGGTCGGCGGCGACGCCCTTGAGCCTGGCGTCCGGGAGGATCTTGCGGATGGCGGCCAGGGCTTCGTCGACGCGGGCCTGGGTACGGCCGGTGACGACCACCTCGGCGCCGGCGGCGGCGAGACCGGTGGCGATGGCCAGGCCGATGCCGGCGGTCGAGCCACTGACGATGGCGCTGCGCTTGCTGAGATCGATATTCATGAGGGTGCTCCGTGGGAAGAGGGATCGTTATGCGACCCACTCATCGTCGGGGCTGGCCACCGCGGGATCAATCGCTGTTCAGGCAAAAGACTCTCGCCGCCACGCCAAGAACGACAGCGATCAGGTGCCGGCGATCTCGAACCGGCTTTCGCCCTGCGCCAGCCCATGCGGACCGAAGCGCCGCTCGGCGATGAACGCGCGATCCGCGTGGTCGACCAGGATGACCGTGCTGGCGCGGGTCCCGTAGGTTTCGCCGGCGATGAAGGCGCTGGAGAGGAAACGCTCGCGCTCGATACCGATGCCCGTATCGGGGAGTACGTCGTCGGGCCATTCGCCCTTGTCGGCGAGCAGGGCGAACAGGCTGTCCACGTTGCTGTCCGTATCCTTGGCCACCCAGGCGCCCAGATGGTCGACGAGTGCCCGGGTCTTCGGCCACGGCGCGTTGAAGTCCGCGTTGCTCAGGCCATGGACGCCCGGCTCGACGCGCTGGGCCCGCGCGTGCGGATGATTGCCGAGGTAATAGGCGTCGTCGTGGTCGAAGGTCAGCAGGTTGAAGGGGCGGTAGCCCTTCGCGCTCGACATCAGCTCGATGGCATGCGAGCGCGCGGGCACGTTGGAGCCGAGATAGTCAGCGACCAGCAGCCCACGCGACAGGCCGCTATGGTCGGCGGTCATGTCACGCACGTTGGTGATCACGCTGACCCGGCCATGCGGCGCCACGCCGGCCCAGGTCCCGCCCGCCTCGAGATCGCGTCCGGCAACGATGTCGGGCGCCTCGTCCCAGGGCGCAAGCGGCGCCGTCGGGCGCGCATGGAATTCGTCGCGGTTGCCGACGAGCACCAGCCGCCAGCGCGGATGGACATGCCAGGCGAAGGCGATCAGGCACATGGGCGGGAAATGGCTCGAAGGAGCATGGGCGTATTGTGCCCTACCCGCCGTCGCAAGGTTTTGCAGAAACGGCGCTGCCCCGAAAGGACGGGTTAAACCGCCACCTTCAGGGCCAGCTTCGCGTTGGCCAGCATGAGTGCGATGGAACCGGCGGCTTCGCGGCCGTCGTAGACCGCACGCACGACGAGGTCCGCCCCACGGACATTGTCTCCACCGGCGAAAATCCGCGGGTTGCTCGTCTGCAACGGGAGCCGCCCTTCACCGCCGGCCACGATGCGCCCACTCCGGTCGCGTGCCACACCGAAGGCGTCGCACCAGTCCGGCGGGCTCGGCTGGAAGCCGAAGGCCTGGATGACGACGTCGGCGCGCAGGTCGACCTCGCTGCCGGCGACGTTCTGCGGACGGGGACGTCCGTCACCGTCGTCGACGAGCTGGGTTTCGACGACGCGCACCGCGGTGACCTTGCCGCCTTCGCCGACCAGGGCGATGGGCTGCTGCTGGAAGAGGAAGCGCACGCCTTCCTCGCGGCTGTAGCCGACTTCGCGACGGGAGCCGGGCATGCTCGCCTCGTCGCGACGATAAACGCAGGTGACCGACGCGGCGCCGAGGCGGATCGCGGTGCGGTTGCAATCCATGCCGGTATCGCCGCCGCCGAGCACGACGACGTGCTTGCCGGCGAGGTCGTAGGCCGCTGCCGGTTCTTCATCGCGCAGGAGGCGCTCGACGTTGGCGATCAGGAAGGGCAGCGCATCGTGCACACCGTCGAGGTCGCGACCCTTGAGCTGGCCATCGACATAGGTGTACGCGCCGGTGCCGACGAAGACGGCATCGTAGTCGGCGAGCAGTTCCTCGAAGGCGATGTCGCGACCGATCTCCACGCCCAGATGGAAGCGCACGCCCATGCCTTCGAGCACCATGCGCCGCGTGCGCACGACGGACTTGTCGAGCTTGAACGGCGGGATGCCGAAGGTGAGCAGACCACCGATTTCATGCTGGCTGTCGTAGACATCGGCAGCGATGCCCGCACGGCGCAGGCGGTCGGCGCAGGACAACCCGGCCGGACCCGCACCGACGATGGCGACACGCTGGCCGGTCTCGCGAACGCGCGAGAGGTCGGGGCGCCAACCCTGGCGAATCGCTTCGTCCGTCACCCAGCGTTCGACGCTGCCGATCGTCACCGCGCCGAAATCGCCCTGCTCCAGCGTGCATGCGCCTTCACACAGACGGTCCTGGGGACATACGCGGCCGCAGATCTCGGGCAGTGGATTGGTCTCGTGCATCAGCGTGGCGGCTTCGAACAGCCGGCCGTCCTGGACCAGCTTCAGCCAGTTCGGAATGTAGTTGTGCACCGGGCAGGCGTGCTCGCAGTACGGGTTGCCGCAGTCGATGCAGCGCTCCGATTGCGCGGCGGCTTCCGACGGCGCGAACTCGCCGGAGATCTCGCCATAGCCGAGCACACGCACCGCCACGGGCACCGTGCGTGGGGTCTGCCGGGGCACCTCGAGGAAACGAAAGTCCTTTGCGCTCATGCCGCACTCCGCAGTTCTTCGGCCAGGGCGTCCAGGCTGGCGGCCTTCGGCTTCACCAGCCAGAAGCGCTGCAGCAGGCCACGGAAGTCGCCGAGTACCTTGCGACCCCAGGCGGAGTCGGTCAGTTCGGCGTGACGTGCGATGAGCTGGCGCAGGTGCTGCATGTAGTGTTCCATGCCTTCGTGCGAGATACGCACGATGTCGACGAGTTCGTGGTTGTAGCAATCGACGAAGTTGCGATCGATGTCGAGCACATAGGCGAAGCCGCCCGTCATGCCGGCGCCGAAGTTGAGACCGGTGCGCCCGAGGACGGCGACGACACCACCGGTCATGTATTCGCAGCAATGGTCGCCCGCGCCTTCGACGACGGCGAGCGCGCCGGAGTTGCGCACCGCGAAGCGCTCGCCGGCCTGGCCGGCAGCGAACAGTTCGCCGCCGGTCGCGCCATACAGGCAGGTATTGCCGATGATCGAGGCATCCTGGCTGGCGAACGGCGAATCCGCGGGCGGCCGGATGATGAGCCGCCCCCCAGCCATGCCCTTGCCGACGCCATCGTTCGCTTCGCCGATCAGGTCGATGTGTACGCCCGAGGCGTTCCACGCACCGAGACTCTGCCCGGCCGACCCGGTCAGGTGCAGGTGTACCGGTTTCTCGACCATGCCGACATCGCCCCAGCGACGCGCGACGTCGCCGGACAACCGTGCGCCGATGGCGCGGTCGGTGTTCGCGATGTCGTAGCGGAAGGTACCGCCGAGCGCATCGGCGACCGCGGCACGCGTGTCCGCCGAGATCCGACTGGCCAGGGTGCCCGGATCGCGCATGGGATTGCGCGCGAACGTACAGGCGAAATCGACTTTCTCGCCCATGCCGTCTTCGCCGATGAGCGGGCTGAGGTCGAGGCGGTCCTGCACGGCCGTGACACCGTCGCGTTGCTCGAGACGACCGCTCTGGCCGACGAGTTCTTCCAGCGAACGCACGCCGAGCCGCGCCAGATGGCGACGGACATCTTCCGCGACGAAGCGGAAATAGTTCATCACCATGTCCGGCAGGCCGAGGAAATGCTTCTGGCGCAGCACGGGGTGCTGGGTGGCGACACCGGTGGCACAGTTGTTGAGATGGCAGATGCGCAGGTACTTGCAACCCAGCGCGACCATCGGGCCGGTACCGAAGCCGAAGCTCTCCGCGCCGAGCATCGCCGCCTTGATCACGTCCAGGCCGGTCTTCAGGCCACCATCGGTCTGTAGGCGAACGCGGCCGCGCAGGTCGTTGAGGCGCAGGGTCTGCTGTGTTTCGGCCAGACCGAGTTCCCACGGCGTACCGGCGTACTTGATCGAGGTGAGCGGACTGGCGCCCGTGCCCCCATCGTGTCCGGAGACGGTGATCAGGTCCGCGCCCGCCTTGACGACACCGGCCGCGACGGTGCCGACGCCGGCGTGCGAGACGAGCTTCACCGAGATGAGCGCCTTGGGGTTCACTTCCTTGAGGTCGTGAATCAGCTGGGCGAGATCTTCGATCGAATAGATGTCGTGATGTGGCGGCGGGGAGATCAGGCCGATGCCCGGCTTGGCGTAGCGCAGGCGGGCGATCGTCGCATCCACCTTGTGGCCGGGCAGCTGGCCGCCCTCGCCCGGCTTGGCGCCCTGGGCGATCTTGATCTGCAATACCTCGGCGTTGACCAGGTACGTCGGCGTGACACCGAAACGACCCGAGGCGACCTGCTTGATCTTCGAAGCCCGGTCGGTGCCGTAGCGCGCGGGATCCTCACCGCCCTCGCCCGAATTGCTCCGCGCGCCCAGGCGGTTCATGGCGATCGCCAGGGCTTCGTGCGCCTCCGGCGACAACGCGCCGAGCGACATGCCGGCCGAGTCGAAACGCTTGAGGATGCTCTCCACCGGCTCGACCTCGTCGAGCGGGATGGGTGTGCCTTCCCTGGGCACGAGCAGATCGCGTAGCGCCGATGGCGGGCGGGCGTCCACGTAATGGGCGTACTTCGCGTAATCGTTCCAGTCGCCGGTGCGCACGGCCACCTGCAGGCTGGCGATCACGTCGGGGTTGTACATGTGGAACTCGCCGCCGTGCACGTACTTGAACAGGCCACCCGCACGCAGCGCGTGGGCTTCGTCCCAGGCCTCGGCGGCGAGCATGCGCTGTTCTTTTTCGAGATCGTCGAAAGTCGAACCGCCGATACGCGAAGGTGTACCCGGGAAACAGATATCCACCACGTCAGGCGACAGGCCGACGATTTCGAACAGCTGCGCACCGCGGTAACCGGCCACCGTGGAGATACCCATCTTCGACAGGATCTTCAGAAGCCCCTTGCGGATGCCGCGACGGTAATTGCGACCGATCTCGCGCGGCGCGCCTTCGCCGTTGCGGATGTGTCCGCTGCGACCCATGTCGAACAGGCTCTGATAGGCGAGCCACGGATAGATGGCGGTGGCGCCGAAACCGAGCAGGCAGGCGAAATGGTGCGGATCGCGCGGTGTCGCCGTCTCGACCATGATGTTGCACTGACACCGGAGGCCACGATCGACCAGGCGCGCATGCACCGCGCCGGTGGCCAGCAGCGAATGGATCGGCAGGAGGTCGCGGCGGGGATAGCGATCGCTCAGGAAGACGATTCTGACGCCGCCGCGCACGGCCGCCTCGACACGGTCGCAGATGCGCAGCAGTGCCTGCTCCAGCGTTTCGTCGGCGCCGTACATGAGGTCGAAACGCGGCGTGTCCGCATACTCCGCATTGGCGAGGATCTGACGCAACTTGCGCTGCGAAAGGATCGGCGAATTGAGCAGGATCTGCTTCGCGTTCTCCGGACCGAGGTCGAAGATGTTCCGCTCCTGCCCGATCTGCGTGACCAGCGACATCACCAGACGCTCGCGCAGTGGATCGATCGGCGGATTGGTGACCTGGGCAAAGCCCTGGCGAAAGCGATCGAACAGCGGACGGATCTGCCGTGACAACACGGCCATCGGGGTGTCGTCGCCCATCGAGCCGGTGGCTTCGGCTTCGGTCTCCGCGAGCACTTTCAGCACCGACTCGGATTCTTCGCGCGAGAGGCCGAACAGCTTCTGATAACGACGCAGTTCGTCGGCGGGCAAGGGCTCGGCGGCGAGACTCGGGTCGATCAGATCGGACTCGAGATAGGTGACGCCGTCGCGCAGCCAGTCGCGGAAAGGCGCGCGCCGGCGGTTGATCGCGTCGATATCGGTGTCGCGCAGCAGGCGGTGTTCGCGAAAATCGACGGCGATCATCTCGCCCGGGGCGAGGCGGCCCTTGGCCACGATGCGCGACGAGGGCACGTCCCACAGACCCGCTTCGGAGGCCACGATCAGGTGGTTATCGTCGGACAGCGCCCACCGCGCCGGACGAAGACCGTTGCGGTCCAGCGTGCAAGCGGCATAGCGACCGTCGCACATCACCAGGCCGGCAGGACCGTCCCACGGTTCGCTGTGCAACGCGTAATACTCGTAAAAGGCGGCGAGGTCTTCGTCGATATCCTCGCGTGCCGAATACGCCGGCGGCACCAGCACGCGCATGGCGGTGAGCAAGTCCATGCCGCCCATCAAGAGCACCTCGAGGGCATTGTCGAGGCTTTCCGAATCCGAGCCGTTCTGGCGAACCAGCGGGCCGATGTCGGAAAGATCGACCCGATCCGAGCGCATCACCGACGTGCGCGCCTGCATCCAGCGGCGGTTCGCGCGGATGGTGTTGATCTCGCCGTTGTGGGCAAGGAGGCGGAACGGCTGCGCGAGCCGCCACTGTGGCGACGTATTGGTCGAAAAGCGCTGGTGGAACACCACGGCGTCGGCGACGAGCGCCGGATGCTTCAGATCCGGGTAGACGTCGCGCAGATGACCAGGCGCGGCCATCGCCTTGTAGCCGACCACTTCGCCGGAAAGCGAGACCACGTAGAACTGTTTGTCGTCGGCGAGGGACAGCTCCGTGCGACGACGGGCATGGAACAGCCTGGCCTCGAACTGCGCCGGTGTCAGATCGCCTGGCGCATCGACGAAGATCTGCCGGACACGCGGCATGGACGATGCCGCCAGCGGTCCGCAGGCGGCGGCGTCCACGGCGACATCGCGCCAGCCTGCCACGCTGAGACCGGCCTTGGCCAGTTCGCTCTCGAGAACCCCAACGGCGCTATCGTCGCCTGCCGGATCGAGGAAGACGACGCCGGCGGCGAAATGCGTGGCCAGCGAAATGCCGGATTCGCGCGCGAGCGCGCGCAGCCACTCGACCGGCCGACGAATCAGCACGCCACAGCCGTCGCCGCTGATGCCGTCGGCGTTCACGCCACCACGATGGGAAAGTTTGGCGAGTGCCGAAAAAGCGGTATCGACCAGGGCCGAACTGGCATGGCCGTCTATCTGCGCAACGATGCCGAAGCCGCAGCTGTCGTGTTCGAACGCCTCGTCGTAGAGGCGCGGAGTGCCTTGCTTCACCATCCGCCTCCTGGGGCATAAGGTTGTGCTGGGAATCTGGCGAGCACGTGGCCCCGCGACCTGGAACGGTCGACCATCACGTGCCCGCGAAGGGCGAGCGACCCACTTTAGTCATATTTGTCGCGCTGCGTCAAAGCGTTCGGACGTCCAAACGGAAAGCGAACGGAATTCTCACGCGGTCGGCGCGAGACCACTTCGCGGAAATGGGCTGCGGGGCGGGGTGAGGGCCATACCAGCCGGGGCGGCCTCCGTCTTGCCTCGATCGCCGATGCATCGGCTCCTGCCAAGCCAAAGCGAGGCTGGCCCGATAGGTCACCCAACCACCGGATGGGTAATAATCGGACGATGCGCCCAATTCCCCGCCTCCTTCTCCTGCCGACCCTCGCCCTCCTTGCCGCCGCCCCTTTCCCGCCCGCCTTCGCGGCGCAGGACGTCAAGGCGCGCTCCGAGCAGGACGCGGCCCGGCAGAAGCTCGACGGGGTGAGGAAGGAGATCGAAGGGCTGACGAAAGAGCAGCGGGATACGGTCAATGCCCGCGACAGCGCGAACGCGGCCCTGGCCCGGCAGGCCGAGCAGGTCTCGGCGGCCGCCAAGGCCGTCCGCGAGACGGATACCGAGCTGGAAGCGCGAAAGCGCGATCTCGCGCAGCTGAACGAGCAACGGGCGGCGATGCAGGCTGGACTCGACAAGCAGAAAGGCGCCCTGAGCGACCTGCTCCGGGCGACCTACACGCTGGGTCGCGGCTCCGACCTCCAGCTCCTGCTCGGCGACGAGGACGTCAACCGGATCTCCCGGGCCCTGGCCTACTCGCGTTACTTCCAGGAGAACCGGGTCGAGCGCATCCGTGGCCTGCTCGCGGATCTTTCCCGCCTGCAGGAGGTCGAAACCGCGATCACCGCCGAGCAGGACAAGCTCGAGGCGACGCGGGCCGAGCGCGAAAAGCGTACGGGCGAACTGGAAAGGCAGCGCAGCGAGCAGCAGAAACTGGTGGCCGAGGCCGACTCGAAATACAAGGACCAGGCCCAGCGTATCGCTGCGCTGAAGCAGAACGAGCAGGACATGAACGCGCTGGTCGCCAGGCTGCAGAAGGTGATCGACGAGGCGGCCAAGGCCGCCGAGCCCGCGCCGGCACCGAAGGGCACGCCGCCCGCGGCACCCATGGGCAACCTGCGAGGCAACCTGCCCTGGCCGACCAATGGCCCGGTCCACGCGTACGGCAGCGGGGTGATCATCGTCGCGCCGCGAGGCAGCGAAGTGAAGGCTGTCGCACGTGGCCGCGTCGTCTTCGCGAACTTCCTGCGCGGCTACGGCATGATGATCATCGTGAACCACGGCAACGGATTCATGAGCATGTACGGCAACAACGAAACGCTGCTGCACGGCGTGGGCGACATGGTCGAGGCCGGCGAAACCGTCGGCACGGCCGCGGCGCCCGCCGGCGACAACGGCGCCTATTTCGAGCTGCGCCAGGGTGGCAAACCCATCGATGCGCGCGGCTGGCTCGGTAAACGGCATTGACCCCGGAGACAGGCATGCGCCAACACCCCCTTCGTTTCGCCCTCGCGCTGGCCCTCGGCGCGGTGGTGACGATTCCCGCCCAGGCCCAGCAGAAGCCGCTGAAACAACCCGATGCCCCAGCCGCTTCGTCGACCAGCGCGGCAGCCGTCGCCGCCAGGGCGGACGACACCGTCGACCTCGACGACATCCGCAACTTCACGCGGGTCTATCAGATCGTGCGCCAGGCCTACGTCGAGAAGCTCGACAACAAGACCATCATGAAGGCCGCGATCAGCGGCATGCTGCAAAACCTCGATCCGCACAGCGAGTACCTCGACAAGGAAGGTCTCGACGAACTCGACGAGGACACCACCGGCCAGTACGGCGGCCTGGGCATCGAGGTGCTGCAGGTGGACGGCAACCTGAAGATCGTCTCGCCGATCGACGACACGCCGGCCTCGCGCGCAGGTATCAAGCCGGGCGACACCATCCTGAAGATCGACGGCATGGTCGTCGACAGCCAGAACATCGACGAGGCGTTCAAGAAGCTCCGCGGCGATCCCGGCAGCAAGATCACCCTCACCATTCTTCACGAAAAATCCGATAAGCCGATCGACATGCCGCTGGTCCGCGAGCGCATCGCCGTGACCAGCGTGAAACTGCGTCAGCTCGACCCGGGCTATGTCTATATCCGCCTCAGCCAGTTCCAGGAAGACACGGCCACGGACATGGACAAGAAGCTCGACGATTACATCAAGAAGAACGGTGCACCGAAGGGTGCCGTACTCGACCTTCGCTCGAATCCCGGCGGCCTGCTCACCACCGCGGTCGCGGTCGCCGACGCCTTCCTCGACTCCGGCACTATCGTCACGACGAAGGGCCGCCTGCAGGATGCCAACCTCAACTTCGAAGCGCATCCCGGCGACCTGCTCAAGGGTGCGCCGATGGTGATCCTCACCGACAACGGCACGGCCTCGGCCGCCGAGATCGTCTCCGGCGCACTCAAGGACAACCATCGCGCACTGATCATGGGTCGTCGCACCTTCGGCAAGGGCGTCGTGCAGACCGTGCTGCCGCTGGACCAGGATCACGCCGTCAAGATCACCACCGCGCGCTACTACACGCCCAACGGCACCTCGATCCAGGCCGAAGGCATCAAGCCGGATATCGCCCTGGCCGATCTGGCGGTCAACAAGAGCGACACGCCGCCCCAGCTGATCGGCTCGGAAGCGGACCTGCCCAATCACCTGGCCAACGAAAAAGCCTCCGGCGACGACAAGAGCGGCACCGATGACGGCGGCAAGCTGGCGATCGAGGATTACGCGCTGTCGCAGGCGTTGAATGTGCTGAAGGGGATGGCGCTGAATCGGCAGCCGGTCGGCAGGTAGCGAAACCCGTTAGCTTTTCCCGGGAGCGCCTACGACCAAGGGGCTATGGCTGAAGCCGCTGGCGCGTCGCACGATGGGTGTGGAATTCGACATGCTTGAGTTCCACACCCACCACCGCATAAGGAACATGCCATGAGCAGCAGCAAGGAACAGATCCGGGAGTACATCGTCGCGACCGTGAACGCGCATCTCAAGGAGCACAAGCAGGCGCCCCTCACGCCGAAGGCGGACAATTGGACCAAGGTCATCGACGGCTGCAAGTCTGCCGACGTCGCCAAACGCATTGCCGCCGAGTACGGCGTTTCGGTACCTGCCAAACTGTCGGACCTCGCCAGCCTCGACGCCGCCGTCGACTACGCGTTCGACAACCAGAAGTAATCGTCACCAGAACTTCCACCACGGTCGATCCGCGCGGGCTTTCACTATGGCCCGCCGGACGCTCCACGGCAGGTCCGGCTTGCGCCCGGGCTTGAGCGCCTCGGCCTGTGTCCACCCCTCGAAGGCGACGACGCCATAGGCGCTGGCAGGAAGCGCCTCGTCGAACGTAGTCACGCTATGCGCGAGCTCGGGCGGCAGAAAATAGAAGTGATCGACGTCGTCGCCTTCGGTGTCGGCGGCATCCTGCAAGGCTTCGATGCGGGCGTGGATGGCGTCGAAGGCGCGCGGCAGGTTGCCGTTGGATGCGAGATGGCGGGTATCGTCTTGCTGGCCATCGTGCTCGACGCTCCAGCTGCGCAGGCCGTCCACGTAGCAGGTCGCCGCACTGACGAGTTGCTGGTCGTCCTGCTCGCACGTGACGACCGTGCAGTTCCGCGACAAAGGACGTAGCGATTCCTCGACGATCAACGGCGAAGCGAAACGTGTGACAACGACAAACCAGCCCGAGGGCAGCGTGATCGCGTAGCCGCGGCGTGGATGCGATTCGGTCTGTCCATTGCGCACGAGATCCAGCGCGCCCAGTACCGCGTCCGCATCCTTGCCTTTCACCGCCAGCCAGCCGATCGACACGCCCATGGAACTACTCCCTTTCGGGTGGTTTCAGCAGGAAGCGCACCGACAGCAGGCCCACTTCGTAGAGCAGGCACATTGGCACGGCCAGCATCACCATGGAGAGCAAATCCGGCGGGGTGATGAACGCTGAGATCGCGAAGGCGCCGACGATCGCGTATCCGCGGCCCTTGCTGAGTTTTTCCGCGTCGACGATACCCACGGCAGCCAGAATCACCACGGCCACCGGCACTTCGAAGCAGAGGCCGAAAGCGAAGAACATCAGCATCACGAAATCGAGGTAATGCGTGATGTCCGTCATCATCGCCACGCCTTCGGGCGTCACGGCGTTGAGGAACTTGAAGGCGGCCGGCATCACCACGAAATAGGCGAACGCGCAGCCGGCATAGAACAGCACCAGCGAGGCGACCAGCAGCGGTCGGGCGAGGCGTTTCTCGTGCCGGTACAGGCCAGGGCTGACGAAGGCCCAGAGCTGGTAGAGGATCATCGGCATGCTGATGAACAGCGCGACGAAGAAGGCCAGCTTCAATGGCGTCACGAAGGGGCTGGCCACTTCGGTCGCGATCAGGTGCGCGCCCTGGGGCATGCGCTCCACCAGCGGCTTGGCCAGTTCGGCGTAGAGGTGGTTCGCGACCGGCACCAGGGCCAGCAGCACCACCAGCAGGACGACCACGGCGCGAAGGAGCCTGGAACGCAGTTCGATAAGGTGGGAAAACAGGCCCTCTTCGATCGCGTCTTCGGCGGACGGATCGGGGTCAGCTGCGGTCATGCGGTTCGTCCCTGGGCGGCGTGGTCGCGCCGTGGGCCAGCGGCAGCATGTCGCGTGCCGGGTCGGGCTCACGGCCCTCGGGCTCACGGCCGTCGATACGTGCCGTCTGAGTGTCGGTGAAGGTATCGCGGACGCGATCGCCGGTGTCGCGGATATCCTGTCCGGCGCCGCGAATCTCGGCGCGAACGCTGTCATGCGCCGAACGGGCGCTTTCGGCGGTCTCGCGCAGGGTGCGCTTGATTTCCTCGGCCTGGATCTCGCGCTCGACCTCGGCCTTCACGTTGTCCCAGCCGTTACGCATGCGCCGGATCAGCGCGCCGGCGGTACGGGCGGCGTGCGGAAGCTTCTCGGGGCCGAGGACGATGAGCGCCACTACCGCGAGCAGCAGCAATTTACCGAAGCTGATCTCGATCATGGCGCCGCCAGGATCACGGAGCGCGGTCGCGCGGCTCGGTGGATTCGGTGTGGGTCGGCGGGACCTGGCCCGTCAGCGGGGGATCGGCGCGCAGCTTCTCTTCACGCTCACGGGCGGCCTTGGCCTCCTCGTCGCCTTCCATCCCCTTCTTGAAGTCGCGCATCGCACCGCCCAGGTCCGAGCCGATGTTGCGCAGCTTCTTCGTACCGAAGATCAGTACGACGACGAGCAGCAGGAGGACGATATGGGTAATGCTCATGAAAACCTCGCAGGCGCCCGCCAGGGCACCGATGGGACGGACCGGCGCCCTTGCGTGACGCCGGATGGTTCAGATTCAGCGCTGAGTGTACTCCTCCAGCGCGTCACGAAAATTGACTACATATGCTGGGGCGTTGGTGACCCCGCCTTCGAAAATGCGGCGCGGCGTGATGCCGGGGCCGTAAACCTCCTTGTTGGTGTCGTCGTCGATGCTGAAATGGGTGCCGTCGAGCGCCACGCCGGCAAACAGGCCCCTGGCGCGCGAGTAGGTGTAGATCTCCGCCTTGAGCTGGCCGTCCGTGGCCGCGGTGGCCGAGCGCCCCACCGGTCCGGCCGCCGCCGAAGCGTTGGCGCCAAGGGTGAACTTGCCATCGATGATGCCCTGCACGCCGCGATCGGTGCGGAAAACCAGGATGACGTCGGCCGACTGGATGCCGATCTGGAAGCCGACGCCGGCCCCGGCCATGGAGATGAAGTTGGGGTTGGACCAGGTGCCGTCGGGGCTCTTGATCGAAATCAGGCCTTCGCCCTTGGCTCCCGAGAAGACGAACCCGCCCTTGACCATGTCGGGAAGGATGGCGATCGCCCTCGCGTTCTTGAGCAGATCGGCCGGGAGCTGCTTGTCCGGCGCGTCGTCCATGATTTCCTTGAGCACGCGCACCGCGTTCTCGGCCTGCTCCTTGGGCGGGTCCGCGGCCTGCACCGCCGATATGGGCAGCAAGGCAAGAAGTCCGAGAACAAGCAGGCGGGAAAGACGTGGGGTCATCGCGTGGCTCCTTTCATACATGACGGCTTCGGCGTTACACCGTGCTATGGCAGACTGCGGGAATTCCCGCGAGTGCCCGACGCCGATGCCAGGTACGCCAAACTATACCGGCCTTGCCGGGTATTCCCATGACACCGTGCCCCAGGTGGGTGTGCTGCTGGTTAATCTCGGTACACCTGAAGCGCCCACCGCCGCTGCGGTGAGGCCTTACCTGGCCGAGTTCCTCGGCGATCCGCGGGTGATCGAGTACCCGCGCCTGCTCTGGCTGGCGATCCTGCACGGGGTGATCCTGCGCGTGCGCCCGAAGCGTTCGGCCCATGCGTATGCGCGCATCTGGACGGAACAGGGCTCGCCACTGCGGGTCGGCAGCGAGGCCCTTGCCGCCGCCCTGCAGGCCGAACTCGGCCGTCGACGCACCGGCCCGATCCGGGTGGCGCTCGCCATGCGCTACGGCAAGCCGGCGGTGGCCGAGACCATCGCCCAGCTACAGCGCGAAGGCGTGCGCCGCCTGCTCGTCCTGCCGCTGTATCCCCAGTACTCGGCCACCTCGACCGGTAGCGTCTTCGACGCGGTGGCGGACGCGGTCAAGGGGCTGCGCTGGCCACCCGAGCTCCGCCAGATCAACGACTACCACGCGGAACCGGGCTACATAGCGGCGCTCGCCGACAGCGTACGCGCCCACTGGGAACGGAACGGGCGCGGCGAAAAACTGCTCATGAGCTTCCACGGCATTCCCGAGCGCTACGTGCGCAACGGCGATCCGTACTTCTGCCAGTGTCACGCCACCGCACGCCTGCTGCGCGAAGCCCTCGGGCTCTCGGAGCAAGAGGCGCCGCTCAGCTTCCAGTCGCGTGTCGGTCGCGAACGCTGGCTGCATCCGTATACCGACGAGACAGTCAAGGTGTTCGGCGCCAACGGGATCAAGCGGATCGACGTGATCAGCCCCGGCTTCGCCGTGGACTGCCTGGAAACGCTCGAGGAAATCGCCATGCAGAATGCCGACTTTTTCAAGGAAGCCGGCGGTGAGACCCTGAACTACATCGCCTGCCTCAATGCCGCTCCCGCGCATGTCGCGACCATCGCCGATCTCGTGCTGCGGCATACCCAGGGCTGGCCGGAGTCCGCCGCGGACTACGACGCGGCCGATGCGGCCCGCCGCCTTGCGGCCAGCCGCGAGCGCGCGCGACAGGTGCGCGACGATGCGTGAACTGCGTACGTCCATTCCCGGACTGGAACTGTCCGGCCTGACCTGGGGCGAGCCTGACGCGCCGCCGCTGGTACTCGTCCACGGCTGGCTCGACAACGCAGCCAGCTTCGCCTTGCTCGCGCCCCTGCTGGCCGAGCGTTTCCATGTCATCGCTCTCGACCTGCCGGGTCATGGGCACTCGGATCATCTGCCGGCCGGCACGATCTACCAGCACGTCGACTACACCCGTGCTGTCCTGGCGGCCGTGGATGCGCTCGCCCTGCCCCGCTTTCATCTGCTCGGGCATTCGCTCGGCGCGGGCGTGGCGACCATGGTGGCGATCGCTGCGCCGGAGCGCATTCGCGCCCTGGCCCTGATCGAGGGCCTCGGCCCACTCGGCGACGACGGATCGCGCACGCTCGAGCGCTTCCGCGATGCCTTGGCGATCAAGGACGACGGTAACCGTCCACTGCGTGTGTTTCCGTCGATCGACGATGCCGCTCGTGCGCGTGCGCTGGCCAGCGGACTGGATGCGTCGCTCGCCCGGCCTATCGTCGAACGCGGGCTGCGCGAGGTGGAAGGCGGCTATAGCTGGCGCAGCGATCCGCGCCTGTCGAAACCGACGGCCATTCGCCTTGCCGAGACCCAGGTGATGTCGCTGCTATTGGGTCTGGCGGCGCCGACATCGCTGCTCCTGGCGCGGCCGCATCCGCCCTACCTGGAGCCGGAAGCGCTGCAGGTACGAATCGATTGCGTGGACCAGATCGCCGTGACGCAGATGGACGGCGGCCATCACCTGCATCTGGAGCGGCCGGAAGCGGTGGCGGCCTGGTTGCGGGACGCGTTGTGAGGAATCGCCGCTGAAGCGGCTCCCACAGGGCTGCCGGGCTTCTGTCCATAGGGCTGCCGGCTTCTGTCCATAGGGCTGCCGGGCTTCTGCCCATAGGCTGCCTTGCTTTTGTCCACAGGGCTGCCGGGCTTCTGTGGGAGCCGCTTCAGCGGCGATGCTCTTCGGTCAGACCACCGGCTCCAGCCGGAACGCCGGCTGGATCATCGGATCGACCAGCCAGTGGTCGGCCAGCAGGAAGGCGAACAACACCATCAGGTACACGATGGAATAGTTGAACATCTTCATCGCGAACAACTCGTCCGGCGGATTCAGCATGCGAATGGCGTACCAGAGAAAGCCCAGCCCAAGGATCACCGCGCCAAAAAGGTAGATGAGTCCGCTCATCCCGGTGAAGAACGGCAGCAGGGTCACCACACAGAGCAGGATCGTATAGAACAGGATGTGCCAGCGCGTGTAGACCACGCCATGGGTCACCGGCAGCATCGGCACCTGCGCACGCGAATAGTCGTCGACGCGGAAGATCGCCAGCGCCCAGAAGTGGGGGGGCGTCCACACAAAGATGATCAACAGCAGTTGCAACGCGTACGGATGCAGCGAACCGGTGACCGCCGTCCAGCCCAGCATGGGAGGCGCCGCACCGGCAAGGCCGCCAATCACGATGTTCTGCGGCGTCGCGCGCTTCAGGTAGGCCGTGTAGATCACCGCGTAGCCGATCAGCGAGAAGAACGTCAGCACGGCGGTGAGCATGTTCACCAGGAAGACCAGCACCAGCATCGAGACGATGCCGAGCGCCATCGCGAAGACGAAGACCTGCATCGGCGTGAGCTGCCCCGTGGCGAGGGGACGATGCGAGGTGCGCGCCATGATCTTGTCGATGCGCTGGTCGATCAGATGGTTGAACGCCGCCGCGGAAGCGGACGCAAGCCAGATTCCCAGCGTGCCGAACACTGCCGCGTGCCACGTCGGCAAGACACGCTGGCCCGTGGCATCCACGGCGAGGAACATGCCGATGACGGCACAGAAGACCAGCAGGGCGACGACGCGCGGCTTGGTCAGTTCGTAATATTGGCCGAGGATGCTCACAGGGACTCCGTCGTCGCAGGCAGGCGCTGCGTGCTCGCCAGGGCCGCGAGCAGGGTGAATAGAAGCAACGCCGCCACACCATTGTGCGCCGTCGCCACGGGCAGCGGCAGGCCGAGGTGCACGTTGCCGATGCCAAGCAGCACTTGCGCGATCAGGACGACGCCGACCGCGATACCTACCCTGCGCAGACCGGAGCGCGCGAGCCTGTGCGAGAGCCAGGCGAGATAGCAGAACGTCACCAGTGCGCCGATGCGATGGGCGAGCTGGATCGAACTGCGCGCGGCCATATCGAGCACACCGCCTTCGTAGTTCACGCCAATACCGCGCCAGAGCACGAAGGCCTGCGGAAAGTCGGTCTCCGGCCACCACTGGCCGAGGCACTTGGGGAAGTCCGTGCCGCAGGCGAGCGCCGCGTAGTTGGAACTCGTCCATCCGCCCAGGGCGATCTGGCAGACCAGCACCACGATGCCGATGCCCACGGGTGTCCGCAGCGCCGCGAAGCGATCGTCCAGCGTACCCACCCGCCACCAGCGTAGCGCGGCCCATGCAAGCAGGGCGAAGGTGGCCAGGCCACCAAGCAGATGCCCCATCACCACGACCGGCTTCAGCAGCAGGGTCACCGTCCACATGCCGAGCATGGCCTGGAAGATGATCACTGCCAAGGCGGCGACACCTACCTTCCACGCGCCCGGTCGGTCCAGTGTCGCTGCCGCGATCAGTGGCAAGGCGATCGCCAGCGCGGACAGGGACGAGGACACGACATGTTCGCCGCGCATGTACATCACCACGCCGACCACGGCGAACGCGGCGGCGAGCAGCACGGCGATCACCGCCGTGCGCCGGCGCCAGGCCGAGATCAGTGCGATCGCCAGGACCATGAAGCCGAGGCCGCCGGCAAGGAAGCGATGCACCTGCTCGCGCCATGCCTTGTGCGTCTCGTAGGGCCGGTCGGGAAAGGCTTCATTGGCCTGCGCGATGTCCTGCGCATGGCCGGGCCATGTGGCCTTGCCGTAGCAGGTCGGCCAGTCCGGACAGGAAAGACCGGCATTGGACAGGCGTACGAAGGCACCGAACATCACGATGCAGAAGGCGAACAGGGCGGCGAGCAGCGCAAGGGTACGCAGGATTTTCACGGCACGCGGCGACATCAGCGGATCACCTTCTGCATGTCCTTGCGCAGGCCGCTGGGATCGAAACCGGCGGGATAGAACGACAGCGCCGTGCCGTTGGACTCGACGAGTACGGCAGCAACGCTGTCCGGCTCGGTCGGGCGGAACTCGCCGAACGCATTGGCGCCATCGTTGCCGACCTTCCAGTCGGGCATGACGCCATCCGCACCCGCCGCCGTCGCCGGCGTGCCCAGAAAGAGCAGGCGCAGGCGGTCGGCATTCTGGTTGAGCGTGATGCGCGCGTTACGCATCAGTGCCAGGGTCTGCAGGCAGCGATCGGCGCAGCCGGGACCCGGCAACGCAACGAGCGTCAGGCGCGGCTCGCTCGCGCGCCACACCCAGGGCTTGCCATCCACGTCCACGCGCACGTCGGCGACACTGCGCTGGGGCACGATCGGCCGGCCGTTACCCTTGCCTTCGGGCTGCCAGCCGCTGAGCGTGAGCAGCCCCGCAGCGACGATCGGCGCAAGGAACACCAACATGATGAGGATCAGCTTGATGCGGCTGCTGCGAATATTCTTGGCGGAGACGTTCGGATCGGTCATGGTTTCTCGGGCCGCTTCGGGCGTCGCTGGCGATGCAGGAGAACGAAGATCACCACCGCGGCGAGCGCAAAGGTGAACCACTGGAAAGCGTAGGCGCGATGCCGCGCCGGCGGCATGAAGCCGGGCGTCCAGTCGCGCACATAAATGCTGGCCGGATCGGCATCCAGCAGCAGCACGCGAGGATACAGCGCACGGCCGACGTCGGCGCCGATCTCCTTGAGGTCGACGTAGACCATGCTCTTTTCGGCTCCCTTCTGCTCGGGCAGGCGATCGCCACCCAGCCGGACACCGACACCGGGCGACGGCACGTACAGCCCGCGGATGGTCGTCTCCCCGCTGGGTAGCGGCGGCAGGCGCGGATTGGCGCCCGCTTCCTTGGCCAGGAAACCGAGGTCCACCAACACGTAAGGCGACTGCCCGCGAGGCGAGAACGGCACGTAGACGTGAATGCCGACCTGTCCCGCATGGGTCTGGTCGTCGAGGATATAGGTGTGTCCGGGGACGAAATGGCCATGCAGGGCCACGCGCGGATACCGGTCCGGCGGCGGCGTGTCGGCGATCATGCCGAAGTCCTCCACCGCCGCGGCGGCGGATGCGGCGTAGCGCCGCAGCAACACGTCCTTCTCGTCGGCGCGGTCCAGCTGCCAGATGCCCAGGCGCACGAAAGCAAGCACGCCCACCACGGTGAGTGCGACAGCGAACCACGTCGGACGACGCAAGAAGCTCATGCCAGACGCCCCACGGCCACCGCTATACTCGGATTGTCGATATCAGGCGGAACGGTCACGTGGAAACCATCTATAAGTACGCGCTGGTGATCCTGCTGCTGGTGGTGTTGTTCAACCTCGGCCAGGCCCTGTTCTTCATGATGACCGACAAAGGCCAGAGCAAACGCACGGTGTGGGCGCTTACCCGTCGCATCGGCCTGTCGTTGCTGCTCATCGCCATGGTGGCGCTGGGCATCTTCATGGGCTGGCTGCATCCCCATGGGGTCGGCCAATTCTAACGCGCATGGCCGGGGGGCCAAGGCGCGGTGCGGCATTTGGTGCCGTGGGTGGGGGAGCGGCGGCGCCAATGTGGGAGCCGCTTCAGCGGCGATAACCAGGTTGCTGCGACCCCATCGCCGGCATAGCCGGCTCCCACAAAAAGCTCCCACAAAAAGCTCGCCGGGGTGCCAGCCAGCAAAAAACCCGCCTCACGGCGGGTTTTTCGATTCACATGGCGGCGCTTACGTCAGATCAAAGCACGTAAACGAACAGGAACAGCGCCAGCCACACCACGTCGACGAAATGCCAGTACCAGGCGACGGCTTCGAAACCGAAGTGGTCGTCCTTGGTGAAGTGGCCTTTCGCGCAGCGGATCCAGATGATCGCCAGCATGATCGTGCCCAGCGTCACGTGCATGCCGTGGAAGCCGGTGAGCATGAAGAACGTGGCGCCGTAGACGCCGCTGCCCAGCGTGAGATTGAAGTGCTCGTACGCTTCGGCGTATTCGTGCGCCTGGAACCACAGGAAGCAGCAACCGAGCAGCACGGTGGCACCGAGGCCGATCAGCAGCGCCTTGCGATGACCGGCTTTCAGCGCGTGATGCGCGATGGTGATGGTCACGCCGGACGACAGCAGGATCAGCGTATTGAGCAGGGGCAGGCCCCACGCGGCGATGGTCTGGAACGAGCCGCCGATCTTCTGCGGCCCGCCGCCACCGTTCGCGCCCCACGATGCCTCGTAACCCTGCCAGACGAACTGGTGGGTGAGGACGCCGTGGCCTTCGCCGCCCAGCCAGGGCACGGAGAAGATACGGGCATAGAAGAGCGCGCCGAAGAAGGCACCGAAGAACATCACTTCGGAGAAGATGAACCACATCATGCCCATGCGGAACGAGCGATCCACCTGGCCGTTGTAGCTGCCCGACAGCGATTCGCGGATCACCGAACGGAACCAGCCGAAGAACATGCCCAGGATCATGACGAAGCCGATCCAGAACAGCGGCTTGCCGAAGGTGCTGCTGTCGCCCGGCTGCGAGTTCAGCCAATGCGCGGCACCGTACACGGTGACGAACATGGAGATCGCCGCCACGATGGGCCAGTAGCTCTTGGTCGGTACGAAGTAGACGTCTTGTTGCTGGTGACCCATGGTGGTTTCCCGTGGATGTCGCTTGGTTTAGCCGGTCAGACCTTCAGCATCTGCACGATCGAGAGGAGGAAGACCGCGATCGCGAAACCGCCCGCGATCATCGCGGTCCGGTTGGCGCGCTTGCGGCGTGCCGCCATCTCGATGTCCGTCATGTCCTGCATCGATCAGTGGTCCGTGTTGCCGTGGGCGAGCTCGTCGTCATGGATGACCGGCGGCACGTCGAACGTGTGGAACGGAGCCGGCGACGGCACGGTCCACTCCAGGCCCTTGGCACCTTCCCACGAGCGGTCCGCCGCTTTCTTCTTCGAGAAGAACACGCAGTGGATGATCACGCCGAGGAAGATCAGCTGCGAGGCGCCGAACCAGAAGCCGCCGATGGAGCTGATCATGTTGAAGTTGGCGAAGGCCACGTTGTAGTCGGGGATGCGTCGCGGCATGCCGGCCAGTCCGAGAAAGTGCTGCGGGAAGAACAGCACGTTCACCGAGATCACGCTGGACCAGAAATGGATCTTGCCCCAGGTCTCGCTGTACATGTGGCCCGACCACTTCGGGATCCAGTAATACGCGGCGGCCATGATCGAGAACGCGGCACCGGTGACCAGCACGTAGTGGAAGTGCGCGACCACGAAGTAGGTGTCGTGGTACTGGAAGTCGGCCGGGGCCAGGGCGAGCATCAGGCCCGAGAAGCCACCGATGGTGAACAGGATCACGAAGGCGATCGAGAACAGCATCGGCGTCTCGAAGGTCATCGAGCCGCCCCACATCGTCGACACCCAGTTGAAGACCTTCACGCCCGTGGGCACCGCGATCAGCATCGTCGCGTACATGAAGAAGATCTCCGCACCCATCGGCAGGCCCACGGCGAACATGTGGTGCGCCCAGACGATGAAGGAGAGGAAGGCGATGGAAGCGATCGCGAACACCATCGCGCGGTAGCCGAAGATCGGCTTGCGGGCGAAGGTCGGGATGATTTCCGAGATGATCCCGAACGCCGGCAGGATCATGATGTAGACCTCGGGGTGCCCGAAGAACCAGAAGATATGCTGGAACAGGACCGGGTCACCGCCGCCGGCGGCGTTGAAGAAGTTGGTGTGGAAGTACTTGTCGGTCAACAGCATGGTGACCGCGCCGGCCAGCACGGGCATCACCGCGATGAGCAGGAACGCCGTGATCAGCCAGCTCCAGACGAAGACCGGCATCTTCAGCAGGTCCATGCCCGGCGCACGCATGTTGAGGATGGTCGCGATGATGTTGATCGCGCCCATGATCGAGCTGATACCCATCAGGTGGACCGCGAAGATCACGTAAGCGATCGACTCGCCCTGCAGCGACAGCGGCGGATACATGGTCCAGCCACCGGCAGGACCGCCGCCCGGCATGAACAGGGTGGACAGCAGCATGAAGAAGGCGAACGGAAGGATCCAGAACGACAGGTTGTTCATGCGCGGCAGGGCCATGTCCGGCGCGCCGACCATGAGCGGGACCATCCAGTTGGCCAGGCCGACGAAGGCCGGCATGATCGCGCCGAAGATCATCACCAGCGCGTGCATGGTCGTCATTTCATTGAAGAAATACGGCTGCACGAGCTGCATGCCCGGCTTGAACAACTCCGCGCGGATGACCATCGCGAAGGCACCGCCGATGAAGAACATCGTCAGCGAGAAGATCAGGTACAGCGTGCCGATGTCCTTGTGGTTCGTGGACATCACCCATCGCTGGAAGAACCCCTTCGGGGCTCCATGGTGATCGTGGTGATCGTGGGTGGCTGCGTGCGCCATGGCCTTGCACCTCTACCTGCAATAACTGTTCGGTTAACCCTGGGGAGCCGGGGCGGGAGCGTTCTGGGCGGTCTGCGCGGCCTTCTGGAGCTTGGCCTCGTCTTCCTGGGTCGCCAGCCATTGTTCGAACTCGGCCTTGGGCACGGCCTTCACGACGATCGGCATGAAGCCGTGGTCCTGACCGCACAATTCGGCGCACTGGCCACGGTAGACACCGGGCTCCTTGATCTTGGTCCAGGCCGCGTTGGCGATGCCCGGGATCGCGTCCATCTTCCAGCCCAGCGCCGGCACCCACCAGGAGTGGATGACGTCGCCACCGACGATGACGAAGCGGATCTTGACGCCGACCGGCACCACCAGGGGCTTGTCGACGTCGAGCAGGTAGGTGTTGTAGCCGTCGACCTGGATCTTCTCCGGGTCGAGGTTGGACTTGAGCTGGCGGGTGCGGTCCGAGGACTCTTCCAACTTGGACACGAAGCCGACCTTGTCGACCCCCTTGCCCCTGTAGTCGACGTAGTCGTAGCGCCACTTCCACTGGTAGCCGGTGATCTTGATCGTCATGTCCGCGCCGGTGGTGTCGGCGAAGGTGGTCAGGCCACCCGTGGCGAGGTTGGCCAGGAAGATCAGGATGATGACCGGGACGACCGTCCAGATGATTTCCAGCTTGGTGCTGTGCGCCCACTTCTCGGCGACGGCGCCGCGCGACTTACGGAAGCGGAACATCGCGACGAACATGGCGCCGAAGACGACGATGCCGATGACCACGCAGACCCACAGGGCCACCATGTGCATCGCATAAGGCGACCACTCGCTCACGCCCTGGGTCATGTTCATCTGGTTGGCGACGGGATTGCCCCACGCCTCCCCGCCGAACAGCGCCAATGCGCCTGCCGTCCACGCCGAAACCGATCGTCCGATGCCGCCAGATGTCATGTCTTGCACCTTTAATGAACCTACCTGCGCGTCTGGCTCGATACCTCGGCCAGCAGCACCATGAGTTTCCTTGACACCTCGACCCGTTCCTCTTCCCCGAGAAAGGCGCCGATTTCGAGCTCGTTGCCGTGTGACTTGAGCAACAGACGCTGGCGTCCGTCCCCCGGAGCCAGACCCACCCTGACCCAATACGTCTGGAAGCGCCGTACCCGACGCCCGGGTACCACCCTCACCTCCAGCGTATCCGGCCCGATGGCGATACGTTCACCCCTGTCGCCGGCCTTCCAGGCCGCTCCAAGCGCGAACCCCACGACGAAGGTTTCGATCAGGGCGAACACGGGAGCGAAGACATTCCCCTGCCACGCGCCGAACGACGCCGTCGCCAGGGCTATCGCCGCCAGACCCATGATCAGTCGACGCAGACCGAGCTTGTCCAGCGCGCGGTTGGGCTTGAGCCACAACACACGCGGCTGACCCGCGACGGTCGGTCGAAGCACGTTCATGGAAAGTCCAGCGTGCCTGGAACCCGAGGGATGATAGGGCGCTGGTCAAGAAGCGGCAAGGTTGGGAAGGGACGTGTTGTCGCAGGCGGTGCGGCCCAGGGGACGCTTCCGCTATGCAACACACACCGGGGGCCCCGCTCCCCTACAATGGGCGGTCTCCCCATGTACCCCACTCCCCCCGTGAACCCATCCATCCTTCGTCCCGAACTCCCGACTGGCGCCGAGCCGGCACGCGCGCGCATCACGGCCGCCTGGCTGCGCGACGAAACCGAAGCCGTCAACGACCTGCTGGCCCAGGCCACCCTGCCGCCGACGGAGCGCGAACACGTCATCGACGTCGCCGCCGGCCTGGTCACGCGTGTCCGCGCGCGGGCCAAGGACCAGAGCGCGGTCGAGTCCTTCATGCGCCAGTACGACCTCTCCTCCGAGGAAGGCGTGTTGCTCATGTGCGTGGCCGAGGCACTCCTGCGCATCCCCGACAAGGCGACGGCGGACAAGCTCATCCGCGACAAGCTGGGCGAAGCCGACTGGAAGAAGCACCTGGGCCAGAGCGAGTCGCTGTTCGTCAACGCCTCGACCTGGGGCCTGATGCTCACCGGCCACCTGGTGAACCTCGCCGAGGAGACCCGCCACGACTTCAGTTCCGCGCTGCGCCGCCTGGTCGGCCGCGCCGGCGAGCCGGTGGTCCGCCTGGCCGTGCGCCAGGCGATGCGCATCATGGGCCACCAGTTCGTCATGGGTCGGACCATCAAGGAAGCGCTGGACCGTTCCGCCGAGAAGGAACACGCGGTCTACCGCTATTCCTACGACATGCTGGGCGAGTCGGCACTCACCCAGGAAACGGCCGAGCGTTACCAGCAGGACTACCGCGACGCGATCAACGCGCTCGGTGCCCGCGGTCCGTTCAAGAACAATCTCGAAGCTCCGTCGATCTCGGTCAAGCTCTCGGCGCTGCATCCGCGCTACGAAGTAGCCAACCGCGCCCGCGCGCGCGTCGAACTCGGCGCCAAGCTGCTCGAACTCTCGCAGCTGGCCTTCAAGAACGGCATCGCGCTGTCGGTGGACGCCGAAGAGACCGATCGCCTCGAGCTGTCCCTCGACATCATCGGCGACGTCTTCGAGCATCCCTCGCTGGAAGGCTGGAACGGCCTGGGCATCGTCATCCAGGCGTACCAGAAGCGCGCCCCCTTCGTCATCGACTGGGTGACCGAGAAGGCCCGGGCCACCGGCCGTCGCTGGTTCGTGCGCCTGGTCAAGGGCGCCTACTGGGATGCCGAGATCAAGCGTTCGCAGGAAAACGGCCTCACCGGCTACCCGGTCTATACGCGCAAGCCGAACACCGACGTTTCCTATCTCGCCTGCGCCCGCCGCCTGTTCGCGGCCGGCGGCGATGCGGTGTATCCGCAGTTCGCCACGCATAACGCGCACACGATCGCCGCGATCCACCATCTGGCGCAGGGCCGTCCGTACGAGAACCAGCGCCTGCACGGCATGGGCGCGGACCTCTACGCCGAAGTGATCGGCAAGGACAAGCTCAACGTGCCCTGCCGCGTCTACGCGCCGGTCGGTACCCACGAGGACCTGCTGCCCTACCTGGTCCGTCGCCTGCTCGAGAACGGCGCCAACACCAGCTTCGTCAATCGCGTGGTCGACGAGAGCGTGCCGGTGCGCGACCTCGTCGCCGACCCGTGCGAAACGGTACGCGCCTTCGCCTCCATTCCCCATCCCCGCATCCCCCTGCCGGTCAATCTGTACGGTGAACTTCGGAAGAATTCCATGGGCATGAACTTCGCTAACGACAACGAGCTCCACGAGCTCGCCGACGCCGTCAACCGGCACAGTGGTCCGTGGACCGCCGCCCCGCTGGTCGCCGGTGGCGCCACGGGTGGCACGAAGGTCGAGGTCACCGATCCGTCGGATCGCCGTCGTATCGTCGGCACCGTCGAGAACACCGATCCGGCGCTCGTCGATCGCGCCCTCACCGCCGCGGTGAAGGCCCAGCCTGCGTGGGACCGCCTGCCGGCCGCCAGCCGCGCCGCGATCCTCGAGCATGCCGCCGAGCAGCTCGAGCACAACCGTGCCGAGTTCATCGCCCTGTGCGTGCGCGAAGCGGGCAAGAGCCTGCCGGACGCCATCGCCGAAATCCGCGAAGCCGCCGACTTCCTGCGCTACTACGCCACGATGGCGCGTCGCCTGTTCGGCCAGCCGGAACAGCTGCCCGGCCCGACCGGCGAGAGCAACCAGCTGTTCCTCAACGGCCGCGGCGTGTTCGTCTGCATCAGCCCATGGAACTTCCCGCTGGCGATCTTCCTCGGCCAGGTGGCCGCGGCGCTCGCCGCCGGTAACGCCGTCATCGCCAAGCCCGCCGAGCAGACCGCGCTGATCGGCTATGCCGCGGTGAAGCTGCTGCACGCCGCCGGCGTCCCGACCGACGTCCTGCAGTACATGCCCGGCGACGGCGCCACGGTCGGTGCCGCGCTCACCCGCGACCCGCGCGTCGCCGGCGTCGCCTTCACCGGCTCGACCGACACCGCCTGGGCGATCAACCGCGCGCTCGCCGCGCGCAATGCGCCGATCGCCGCGCTGATCGCCGAGACCGGCGGCCAGAACGCGATGATCGCCGACTCCTCCGCGCTGCCGGAACAGATCGTCAAGGACGTGATCGCCTCGGCCTTCCAGTCCGCCGGCCAGCGCTGCTCGGCCGCACGCGTGCTGTTCGTGCAGGAAGACATCGCCGACAAGGTCACCGCGATGCTCGCCGGCGCCATGGCCGAGCTGAAGATCGGCGATCCGGGTCTGCTCTCGACCGATGTCGGTCCGGTGATCGACAACGACGCGCTGCAGATCCTCGTCAACCATGCCGCCCGCATGGACAAGGAAGCGAAGAAGATCGGCGAAGTACCTCTCAACGACACGACCGCGAACGGCACGTTCTTCGGCCCGCGCGCGTACGAGATCCCGTCGCTCGACGTGCTCACCCGCGAAGTGTTCGGCCCGGTGCTTCACGTGATCCGCTGGAAGGGTTCGGAGCTGGACAAGGTGGTCGAACAGATCAACGCCACCGGCTTCGGCCTGACGCTCGGCATCCACAGCCGCATCGACGACACCATCGACTACATCCAGAGCCGGGCACGCGTCGGCAACTGCTATGTCAACCGTAACCAGATCGGCGCCGTGGTCGGTGTGCAGCCGTTCGGCGGCGAAGGCCTCTCCGGCACCGGCCCCAAGGCCGGCGGCCCGCACTACCTGCTCCGCTTCGCCGGCGAGCGCACGCTCACGATCAACACCACGGCGGCCGGCGGCAATGCGTCCCTGCTGACGATCGGCGAGTAACGACGCGGGAGCCGCGAACTGTGGGAACCGGGAACTGTGGGAGCCGGGAACTGTGGGAACCGGGAACTGTGGGAGCCGCTTCAGCGGCGAAAAGCCAACGAAGCGGTAACGCCGTAAGTCTTTTCGCCGCTGAAGCGGCTCCCACAAGACCCCGCAAGCCCTGAAGGCCCTGAAAGCCCTGAAAGCCCTGAAAGCCCTGAAAGCCCTGCAGGCCTTGTAAACCCTGCAGGCCCTGCAAGCCCTGCAGGCAGCGCCTACAACGAAAGTCATATTGCGAAGCGGGGCGGTTTCGTTGCCTGCTTGAGGGACATCGCGCCGGCCGGAACCCGGCGCCCATCCATCCTGGAGGGCCGCGACATGATGTTGCAGATGTCCGCTACACCCGTTTCATCCGATATGCGCTCCGAACCGCCTCTCCACGCGGTTTCGGGAAAATCGTCGTGCCCCAGGCCGGCATGGCACAACGCACGCTTGCAGGCGTTCATGAGCCCCGAGCGAGACGGCGTGCCGGAACTCGGCGCGCTCGCATCGCAGCCCATGGACGAGGATTTTCGCGAGGCGATTTCCGGCACACTGAAAGCCGGCGAGATGCTGCAACTGCCGGAAACGATGATCGTCGCGGTCAACGCCGATGTGGTCATCGAGCCGACCGAGGAGGGCTGCGTGGTGACGGGCACACGCGGCAGGAACAACGAGTGCCGGCTGATCTTCCGTCACGCCTATCGTCGCGTCAGTTGCCATCTGCGCGTTCCCAACGGCGCCGCGGAAGCGCGCATCACGTTCCTGCGATCGCCCAGCCAGAAGTCGCCTGCCCTGGTGGAGCTGCAGTCGTTCAATATCTGCCCGCCTCATCTGCGGCAAGCGAATGGCGCCGGGGGATTTTCGATGACCATCGACTACGACGCCGACCCGCTCAATGAAGTGCAAGGCATCCTCTGGCGCGGCGGCCTGTTGCAGATATCGCGGGTCAGCCTCACCCCATGAGGGAACGAAAAGGGCGACCTCCCGGCCGCCCTTTTCGTCGTCGCTTGCGCTGAGCCGGACTTACTTCAGCCCGCGATCCTTCAGCATCGGCTCGATGCTCGGCTCCTTGCCGCGGAAGTCGCGGTAGAGCTTGCCGAGCTCCTCGGTGTTGCCGCGCGAGAGAATCTTGTCGCGGAAGATCTGACCGTTTTCACGGGTCAGTCCACCGTGCTCCTTGAACCATTCGAAAGCGTCGGAATCCAGCATCTGGGTCCACAGGTACGCATAGTAGCCGGCGGCGTAACCGTTGCCCCAGATATGCTGGAAGTAGCTCGAGCGGTAGCGCGGCGGCACCTGGGCAAGGGTGAAGCCGGCTTTCTTCAGGGCCTTCGTTTCGAAGGCATCGACGTCCTGCTTCGGCGTACCCGGGGCGATCATGTGCCATTGCATGTCGAGCAAGGCGGCCGAGATGAGTTCGCTCATGGCATAGCCCTGGTTGAAGCTCTTCGCCTTCTTGATCTTGGCGACGAGTTCGTCGGGCATCGCCGCGCCGGTCTGGTAATGCTTGGCGTAGTTGGCGAAGACCTTGGGATCGGAGGCCCACTGTTCATTGAACTGCGACGGGAATTCGACGAAATCGCGCGCCGTGTTCGCACCGGACAGCGACGGATACTGTGCCGCGGCGAACATGCCATGCAGGGCGTGGCCGAACTCGTGGAACATCGTCGTCACGTCGTCGAACGAAAGCAACGCGGGCTGGCCGGCCGCCGGCTTGGTGAAGTTGGCGACGTTGTAGACCACCGGCTTGGTGCCGAACAGCTTCGACTGGTCGACGAAGTTGCTCATCCACGCGCCGCCGTTCTTGTTGTCACGCTTGAAGTAGTCGCAGTAGAACAGCGCCATGGAGGTGCCGTCCTTGTCGAACACTTCGAACACGCGCACATCCGGCTGGTACACCGGGATGTCCTTGCGCTCCTTGAACGTCAGACCGTAGAGCTGGTTGGCCGCGTAGAACACGCCGTTCTGCAGCACGTTGTCGAGCTCGAAGTGCGGCTTGATCTGCGCTTCGTCCAGGTCGTACTTGGCCTTGCGGACCTTCTCGGCGTAGTGATCCCAGTCCCAGGCCTGGACCTGGAAACCGCCCTTCTCCTGGTCGATCACCTGCTGGATATCCTTCGACTCCGCGGTCGCGCGAGCGACCGCGGCGGGCACGAGGCGCTCCATGAACTTCTCGGCGGCTGCCGGCGTCTTGGCCATCTGGTCGTCGAGCTTCCACGCGGCGTAGTTCGGGAAGCCGAGCAGCTTCGCGCGATCGGCGCGGAGTTCGGCGATGCGCGTGATGATCTCACGCGTATCGTTCGCGTCGCCGTGTTCGGCACGGTCCCACGAGGCCTTGAACAGTTTCTCGCGGGTGTCGCGGTCGTTCATGCCCTGCAGCGCCGGCTGCTGTGTCGTGTTCTGCAGCGTGACGACGTACTTGCCGTCGAGCTTGCGATCCTTCGCGGCCGCGGTGGCGGCTTCGATGTCGCCGTCGGACATGCCGTCGAGCGCCTTCTTGTCGTCGACCACGAGTGCGCCGGCCTTGGTGGCGGCGAGCAGCACGTTGGTGAACTTGGTGCTGAGGGTCGACTCTTCCTTGTTGAGGTCCTTCAACTTGGTCTTGTCGGCCTCGGACAGCTTGGCGCCGGCATGTACGAAGTCGTCGTACGTCACCTGGAGCAGGCGCGCGGATTCGGGATCGAGGTTGAGCGAATCGCGCTTTTCATGGAGCGCTTCCACGCGCTTGAACAGCTTGTCATTGAGATAAATCGCATCGCTATGGGCGGCGAGCTTCGGCGATTCGTCTTCGTCGACCTTCTGCAGGGTGTCGTTCGTGTTGGCGCCGGTGAGTGCGCTGAACACGTTCTGCGCACGCTTGAGCAACACGCCCGACTTCTCGAGGGCGACGATGGTGTTGTCGAACGTCGGTTCGTCCGCCGAATTCGCGATGGCCTCGACCTCGGCCAGCTGCTGTTTCATGCCTTCCTCGAGGGCCGGCTGGAAGTCGGCATCCACGATCTTGTCGAACGGCGGCGCCTGGAACGGCAGCTCGCTCTGGGTCAGCAACGGATTCACGTGCGCGGCCGGAGCCGATGCCGTGGTCGCGGCCGCGGCGGGCGCGGAGCCTGCGGGCGCCGGTGCGGGTGCGGCGGCCTTGTCGGCGTCGTTCGACGACGAGCAGGCGGCGGTGAGGGCGATCGAGGTGGCGATCACGAGGCTACGTACCTTCAGCATGGGCAACGAATCCCTGACGGTGGGCAAAGCCGCGACTCTAGCGGCGCGAGGCCACCGAGGACAACCGCCATCGGTCAGGGAATGGCCTGGGTCAACGGGTGTCGCGCAATTCCCAGCTCGAACCGATCAGCAGGTTCAGCCGATGCTTGACGATGCGCATGGGCAGGCTCGTGCTGAGCTGCACGTCCGTACGGTCGTTGGAGAGCTCGCCCTTCGCCGAGGCACCGCCGTCGGTGACGCCGAGACTCGGGTCGACCTCGTCCGGCTCGGGCTGCTTGGCGCGCCAGCGCTGGAACAGGCTATCGCTGCGCATGGCATCGGCGATGTCGGCGGCCAGCTTGTCCGGGCCGATCCCTTCGAACGAAAGATCGGGATCGGGCCCTTTGGCCTTGCTCATGTCTTTAACGGAGAGAAAGTAGGTCGTCATGGTGTCTTAGTTAAGCCGAAGGCTGTGAATTTGCCGTCAGCCGAGCAGGTCGAGGTCGAGTAGCAGGGCGGCGTCGCGCGGCGAGACGCGATGCGGCAACACACCGAGGCAGGGTGTCGGCAAGAGGGTGCGCAGCGTGTCGATGTTCTCCTCGCGCAGCGGCATGTCCGACTCGACGATGTTGGCGATCCAGCCCGCCAACACGCAGCCGTCCGCCTCGATGGCGCGAGCGGTGAGGCGCGCATGACTGATGCAGCCCAGACGGATGCCGACCACGAGGATCACCGGCAGATGCCAGCGGCGCGGGATGTCTTCGGTCGACATGTCCTCGCCCAACGGCACCATCCAGCCACCCACGCCTTCGACGATCACGCGATCGTAATCACGCACGAGCCCGGCGAAGGCCCTGTCGAGCGGCGGCCATGCGATGGGCCGGCGCTCGCGTGCCGCGGCCAGGTGCGGCGCGACCGCTTCTTCGAGTGCGACAGGATTGACCTCGTCGTAGGGCGGCGTGGGCCAGCTGGCCGCCTGGAGATCGAGCGCGTCCTGGTTGCGGAGGCCGTCCGCATGCCGGGCGGATCCGCTGGCGACCGGTTTCATTCCGGCGACGCGTTCGCCCCTTTCGCGAAACGCGTAGACCAGGGTCTGCGCGCCGTGGGTCTTGCCGATGCCGGTGTCGGTGCCGGCCACGAAGAAGTGTCGTGACATGGGGCCTGGAGCCTTGCGGGAGCGGGGACGTGGCACCATACACGGTCCCAGATACCGAATTCACCGGATACCGTCATGTTCGAAGCCAAGGCGATCGCCACCGACGACAAAGCCACGCTGTACGCGGAACTGGTCCAGCAGGCCCAGGGCCTGCTCGCCGGCGAACCGGACATGATCGCCAACGCCGCCAATTTCGCCGCGCTGGTGTTCGATGCCGTGCCGGACATCAACTGGGCGGGCTTCTACCTGTTCGACGGCAAGGAGCTGGTGGTCGGCCCCTTCCAGGGCAAGCCGGCCTGCATCCGCATCGCGATCGGCCGGGGTGTCTGCGGCACGGCGGCGCAGACGCGCGAAACCCAGCTGATCAGGGACGTGCACGAATTCGCCGGCCACATCGCCTGCGACGCGGCGTCCAACTCGGAGATCGTCGTCCCCCTGGTCAAGGCCGACGGCAGCCTGCTCGGCGTGTGGGACGTGGATAGCCCTTCTGTCGCGCGCTTCGACGAGGAAGACCGCAAGGGCATGGAAGCGCTGTGCCGGGTGTTCATGGCCAACCTGGCCTGATTCGGGCGGTACCGTCAGAGTTCGTGCGGACGCGGTGTCGCCAATAGCTCCATGACGCGTGCGCGTGCCTCGTCCACGCCGGTCTTGGCGCTGGACGAAAAGACCTGCGCCGTACCGGGCACGTTGTTGTCGCGGAAATGCTTGCGCATGGCGTCCAGCGCCTTCTGTGCCTGGCTGCGCGAGATCTTGTCGGCCTTGGTCAGCAGCACATGGCAGGGCAGCTGGGTGTCCGCGCAGAACTGCAGCATCGTGGCGTCGAACTCCTTGAGTTCATGGCGGATATCCACGATGAGTACGATGCCGCGCAGGCTGCGGCGCATCTTCAGGTACGCGTCGATCTCGCCGCGCCAATGCTTGCGCATGGCCTCGGGCACTTTCGCGTATCCGTAGCCGGGAAGGTCGACCAGCCGGCAGTCGAGCGGCTCGGTGCCTTCGACTTTCAGCCGCGGCAGATCGAACACGACCATCAACTGGGTACGCCCGGGCGTCTTGGACGTGCGAGCCAGCGCGTTGTGGCCGGTCAGCGCATTCAACGCGCTCGACTTGCCGGCGTTGGAACGGCCGGCAAAGGCCACCTCGGCGCCCTGGTCGTAGGGCAGCTGGACAATTTCGTGGGCGGCCAGGACGAAGGTGGCGCCGTTCAGCGGATTCGAAGACATGGGGGGATAGCCCGCCGGGCGGGAAAAACAATGGTCGGGCAGTGTATGCGATACCGTGGCCCGTCGCGCGCTGATGCGGTTTGACCCGGCTCTCCCGGGCCCCTCATAATCTTTTGGTTGCGGCGCGTGGGGAAGCGCGCCCGATCCGGAAGCATCCCCCTTGGAGAGACTTATGAAGTTTCGGCACGCCGCCGCTGCCATCACCGCGATGCTCGTCATGAACCTGGCCGCGGCCCAGACCGCGGCACCCGCCAAACCGGCCTCCGCACCGGCACCGGCGACCACCGCAGCGAAGCCAGGGGCGAATCCGGCGACCGATCCGGCCACACCGGGCATGCCGAAAGCCGACACCGCCACCGTGGCGCCCGCCGCGCCCGGCGCCGACGCCACCGTGGCGACGAAGCCGGGCGACGCCGCCACCGGCCAGGGCAAGGCCGCCGCTTGCGGCGCCTGTCATGGGCTGGACGGCAACTCGACCGACCCCCAGTACCCGCGCCTGGCGGGGCAGAGCGAGCAGTACATCGTCCGCCAGCTCACCGACTTCAAGGCAGGCAAGCGCCAGAATCCGATCATGATGGGCATGGCCGCGCCGCTCACCCCGCAGGACATGCACGACATCGGCGCGTACTTCGCCAAGCAGAAGCCGCTGCCCGGCGTCGCCGACAAGGCGCTCGTCGATCAGGGCCAGACGCTGTACCGCGAAGGCGATACCGCACGCGGCATTCCCGCCTGCATGGCTTGCCATGGGCCGGATGGTCGCGGTAACCCGGGGGCCATGTACCCGCAGCTCACCAGCCAGCACGCCAAGTACATCGAAGCCACGCTGAAATCCTGGCACGACGGCACCGCCTGGGGCGACGACGCGCACGCGAAGATCATGCCGTCGATCGCGCAGAAGCTCGACGAGAAGGACATCGCCGCGCTGGCCAGCTACATCGAAGGCCTGCATACGAACGACGCGGACACCCCCGCGACGCGCTGATGGCGTTAAAGTTGGAAGATCGAACGGGCCCCTTCGGGCCCGTTCTCGTTTAGAAGGTTAGAAAAGGAATCCCTGATGCGACTGCGCCTTCCCCTGCTCTGCGCCGCCCTGATCGGTCTGGCGGCCTGCGGCTCCGGTAACAACGATACCGCGACATCCACCACGCCTCCCGCTCCCGCCGCCACGGCACCGGCCGCGCCTGCGCCCGCGGCGGCTTCCACCGCCGCGGCGACCGCGCCTGCGCCGGCGGCCAGCTCGGCCGGTGCTACCGGCGCTGCCGCACCGGCAGCGGCAGCGGACGCCGACGACACGAGCCGCCCTGCCCCGAAGCCCTTCGTCGATGAAGGCAAATGGGTCGAGGGCAAGAACTACTTCCGCATCGATCCCGTCCAGCCGACCAGCACGCCGGGCAAGATCGAAGTCACCGAAGTGTTCTCCTATGGCTGCCCGTTCTGCTATCAGTTCAACGGTCTGGTCGAACAGATGGCCAAGGACCTGCCCCGTGGTGTGGTCATGACCTACACGCCTGCCGCCTTCCGTCCGGACGAGAACTGGCCGCTCCTGCAGCGCGCCTTCCTCACCGCGCAGGCGCTGGGCATCGAGAAACAGAGTCACGACGCCATGTTCGACGCGGTGAACAAGAGTGGCGAGCTGGGCATCCTCGACAGCAGCTCCAACCGTCGCAAGCCGGAGTCCGCCTGGCCGACCATCGACGACGTCGCGAAGTTCTACGCGAAGTACGGCGTGAAGCCGGAAGAGTTCGTCGCCACGGCCAATTCCTTCACCATCACCACGAAGATGAAGCGCGCGGATGAACTCGTACGCGCTTACGAGGTCGATGGCACGCCGGCGATCATCGTCAACGGCAAGTATCGCCTGTCCCCTGCCAGCGCCGGTGGCTATCCGCAGGCCGTCGAGCTCACCCAGTGGCTCGTCAGCAAGGAAGCCGCGGGTAAGTAACCGCGTCCTCGACCTCTCACGGAGATTTTCATGTTCAAGCGTCTCTCGCTCCTGTTCGTCGGCCTGACCCTGGCCACCGCCTGCTCCGCGGGTCCGGCCGATCCGGCCACGGACCCGTACGCCGGCAAATACGACACCATCGCCACGCCGCAGCGTCTCGATCCCAAGGACGGCAAGGTCGAAGTGGTCGAGGTGTTCTCCTACGGCTGCATCCATTGCGCACACTTCGAGCCGACGGTCGAAGAACTGCAGAAGAAGCTGCCGAAGGGCGTGGCATTCCATGTCGTTCCGGCCGCCTTCAACGACAACTGGCTGCCGTATGCGCAGGCCTACTACGCGGCGCAGAAGCTCAAGGTGGATCCGGCGGCCCATGCGGCCCTGTTCAAGGCCATCCATACGGATCACTACCCGCTCCGTTCGATCGAGGAACTGGCCGACTGGTATGCGACGAACTATCACCTGGACAAGGCGAAGTTCCTCGAAGCGGCGACCAAGGACAAGGCGATCCACGACCGGATCCTTGCCGATACCAAGCTGATCCAGCAGTGGGGCGTCGACGGCACGCCCGCGATCGTCGTCGACGGCAAGTACCGTCCGAAGGACTTCAAGGACTTCGACGAACTCAACGCCATGACGCTGTCCCTCGTGGACAAGGAACTCAAGGGCGGCAAGTAAGCCCCTGGGCCGACACCGATGCCCTCCGTTCACACGACGGGGGGCATCCTCGGCAGTCACGGCCCGACGTGGTAACCATCGCGAAACCCCATGACCCGCTCCCCGCCGAACCCGTCCCCCGCTCCCGAACGCACCCTGCGTCTGCTGAGCTGCAACATCCTCGCCGGCGCCAGCGTCCAGCGCTACAGCGACTACGTCACACGCAGCGTCAACGCCGTGCTGCCGGGGCGCTCCAAGCTGGCCAATCTCGATTCGCTGGCCGAGCTGCTCCATGAGTTCGACGTGGTGGGCCTGCAGGAAGCCGATGCCGGGAGTCTTCGTTCCGGCTTTCTCAACCAGACGCGCTACATCGCCGAAGCGGCGGGCATGCCGTTCTGGAGCCACCAGCCGAACCGGCCGATGGCCCGTGTGGCCCACTCGGCCAATGGCCTGCTGAGCCGGATCGAGCCCAGCGAAGTCATCGATTACCCGCTCCCCGGCCGGATCAAGGGCCGCGGCGCCTTGTTCGTAAGATTTGGCGAGGGCTCCGACGCGCTGGTCATGGTCGTCGCGCACCTCTCGCTCGGTGCGGCGGCACGCATGGGCCAGCTCGCCTTCATCGCCGAACTGCTGGCGCCGTATCCGCACGCCGTGTTGATGGGCGACCTCAACACCGAGCCGAACAGTCCGGAAATGCGCGTGCTGTTCGACAAGACGGCGCTACAGATGCCGACCGTCAACACGCTCACCTTCCCGAGCTGGAAACCGCGGCGCGCGCTCGACCACATCCTGACCTCGGCGGATATCAAGCTCGATCGCACGTGGACATTACCCCGCGCGTTCTCCGATCATCTGCCGCTTGCCGCCGAAATACGCCTGCCTCTCGCCCTTGCCGAGGCCGCGGGCGCGTCCCGACCGAGGTAACCCGTTTCATGAAACCGAGCCTGCGCGCCGCCCTGCCCTGGGCCATCATCGTCCTCGTGGCCCTTGCCGCGGCATGGCTTCGCTATGGCTTCATCGAGCCCTCCGACATGGCGCATGCCTGCGATGGCAGCGGCGGACCCTGGTGGTGCGCTACGCGCACGCTCGTCGTGCAGGGCTTCCTCAGCTACGGCTACGGCTACGCGGCCGTGCTGATGGCACTGGTCGCACTGTTCTGGAGAAACACGGCCTCGGCCGTGCTCGCCGCCAGTCTTGGCGTCATCGCCCTGCAGCTCTACTGCTATGAAGGTGGCGCCCTGGCGCTGCTGATCGGCGCGCTGAGGCTGGTGCGCGTGCAGTACGACCGCCAGCAGTTCGCCGCCGCCGAGGCCTGACCGGCTTAGTCGCCCCTGGCGCGCCACCAGGCCGCCAGCACGGGCAAGGCCAGGGCGAGGTTGAGCAGCATCCAGCCCCAGGACACGGCGTTCGCACCCAGCTCCTGCACCACCACCGCGATACCCAGCCCGGCGATCCAGAGGGCCAGCAGGCGCTCCTCGACCAGCGGCATGAGGATGTCCTCACGCGTACGCAGAATCGCCAGCAGCAGGAAGCCCACGCATGGCAGCGCGAACAGGCCGATCGGGAAGTCGCGATAGCGGCCGTTGAACACCATCAGGATGCCGTAGAGGGCCAGCACGAACATCCAGAAGAACCGTTGCGGCGTGAACGCATCCGACCAGGCGATGCCGAGGCGACGGCGCTCGATCGGGCGCGGCGCGATCGCCGCGGGATTCACCGGCGAGGCCAGACGCGAAGCGATCGCGCGAGCGAGCGATAGCGCCGTCGACAGCGCCAGCAGACCGATGATCGCACCCGTGGCCCATTCGACGTCGTTGCGGGCGGAGAAAAGGAGCAGGCGTGCATGGGCGGCCAGCGCCGTCCCGGTGGCGAAGCCGGCCAGGGCCAGGGCAAGCCAGCCGGAGGCGCCATGCCAGCGACGACGCATCGCGCCGGCCACGAGAAACACCAGGACGCCGATACCACCGACGCCCAGCGCCCAGGCCCAGCGGGGCTCTTCGACGACCGGCCCCTGCATGGCGAACTTGGGCTTGGCGTCGACATCGAAGATGCCCCAGTAACCGCCGACGGTGCCTTCGAGGTCGCGTTTCCACGGCTGGTCGAATGCCTCGATGACGTTGTAAGGCATGTCGACCGTGGCGGCGTAGTTGAGGAACTCGCGCATGTAGCGCGCTTCGTTGACCAGGCTCGCGCTCGCGTCGCGGCGCGTACGTCCCTGACTCGGCCAACCCGTTTCGCCGATCATGATCGACTTGCCCGGGAACTCCCGCTTCATCGCCTGGTAGACATCGGCGACGTGACGCACGGCATCGGCAGGCGCGACCGGTTCGTCTTCCCAGTACGGCAGGATGTGGATGGTGATGTAGTCGGTGTCCTTCGCCAGTTCGGGATGCTTCTTCCAGAACTCCCAGACATCGGCATAGGTCACCGGCACATCGGTGGCCGCGTTCACCCTCGCGATATAGGCCCCGAGGGCCTTCGACGAGAGCTCGCCACGCAACAGCACTTCATTGCCGACTACGATGCCGCGCAGGGTATCGTGGTCGCGACGGGCGGCGTCCAGCGCGAGCTTGATCTGCTGTTCGTTGGCCACCGGATCGCGGCCCAGCCACACCCCCATCAGCACCTTCATGCCGTAGCGCCCGGCGATGTCCGGCACCGCCTCGAGGCCCTGGTTCATCGCGTAGGTGCGCACGCAGTCGAAGCGCGTGGAGAGGGCCTTGAGATCCTCCTCAACACGTTCGCGCGACACGAAGGCGTGAGGGTCCATCGGGTTCTCGCCCTTCAACCGGAAGGGTGCGTAGGACACGCAGGCGATTCGCGCGGTGGGCGAGTCGGGAAGCGGTACCGGGCGGCCGAGTACCCACCAGTAGCCGGCGCCGAAGAGCGCGGCGGCAACGAGGACGATCCATGCGAGGGGTCGCGCGAAGCGCGCGGAGGGCGTGAAGGACGGCATCCCATTAGCTTAGCGGGCCGGACGCGTCAGGGCGATTGCCCGGCGTCGCTCTCCGTTCATCCGACCTGCGCGCCACCTTCCCTTACAATCGGTCGATATGTCCCCGTAAAGGAAGACCCGATGGCATCCGCCCCGGTAGCACGACGCGTCGATCGCACCCTCCGCCTGCTAGGTGGAATCGTCCTCGCCGTCTGTGGCCTGGGCCTCGCGCTGTCGGCCTCGGCCAGTGGCACCGATGCCCAGCGTGCCCGATTCCGGCAGGCCTACGCCGTGGCGCAGCAGGGCGGCGATGCATGGCGGGCGCAGGCCACCGGCCTCGAGGGCTACGTGCTGTTTCCTTACCTCGAAGCGGCGGCGCTGGAACACGACCTGCGCACGCTGGACCGCGCGCCGGTAGACGCCTATCTGGCGCGATACCCCGGCATGATTCCCGCCGCCGACCTGCGCAAGGATTATCTCGGCGAGCTGGCGCGGCGCAAGGACTGGACCACGTTCAGCGCGATGTACCAGCCCGGCCTTGGCGACGCACTGGCCTGCTTCGACCTTCAGGCGAAACTATCGCGCGGCGAGCCGCTGGTCTTTGAACGCGACATCGCGGAACTGTGGAAGAAGGCCAGCCTGCCGAATGCCTGCGACCCGGTCGTGTCCGCGGCCCACGATCAGGGACTGCTGACTCCCGAACGTTTGTGGGCGCGTATCCAGGTCGCCGCGGATGCCGGCAAGGGCGGCACGGTCGCCTCGTTGGCGCCCTGGTTGCCCGCCGACGACGCGGTGGCCGCCCAGCGCATCGCCCAGGCCCTCAACGATCCAACCGGCGCCCTGCGCGATGCCGCGAACTGGCCCGACACGCCACGTCACCGCCAGGCCGTGACCCTGGCGCTGCAGCGCATGGCGCGCAAACAGTCGACAGTCGCCGACAGCGCCTGGAACGCCTTGTCTTCGCGGTTCACGCTCAGCGAGCAGCAGCGCGGCGCCATCGAGAATGCGCTGGCGCTGTTCCATGCGACGGATTTCGACGAATCCGCACTCGACCGCCTTGCCGCCCTGCCGTCCAGCGCGCAGACCGATGCGACCCGCGAGTGGCGCGTCCGCGTGGCACTCGCCCGCCAGGACTGGACGGCGGCACTGGCGGCGCTGGAGGCACTTGGGGAATCCCAGAAGGACGACGGCGAATGGCGTTACTTCCGCGCCCTGGTGCTCGGCAAGCTCGGCAGGCAGGCCGAAGCGAAGGCGCTGTACCAGTCGGTTTCCCAGGAAGCGACGTACTTCGGCTTCCTCGCCGCGGATCGCATCGACACGGCCTACGCCATCTGCCCCGCGACCATGGCGACCGACGAGCGCCGGGAAGCCGCGCTGCTCGCCGAACCTGGCCTCGATCGTGCCTTCGAACTCTATGCCGTTGGCCTGCAGAAGCAGGGACGGCGCGAATGGACAGCCGCGCTCGCCGGCCGCGACGCCGACACCCAGCGTCTCGCCGCCGACCTCGCCTTCCGCAAGGGCTGGTACGACCGTGCCGTCTTCGGCCTGTCCTCCGGTGACGCGCTGCGCCTGTACGAACAGCGTTTCCCACTCGCCCGTCAGGACGGCATCGTCGAGCAGGCCAGCCAGGCGGGTATCGAAGCGCCCTGGGCTTACGCGATCGTGCGCGCCGAAAGCGCCTGGATGACCGACGCGCGCTCCGGTGCCGACGCACGCGGACTGATGCAGCTGCTTCCCGGCACCGCCTCGCTCGTGGCAAAACGCAACGGCCTCGCCTGGGCCGGTGGCGACAGCCTGTACGACCCGAGCACGAACATCGTGCTCGGCACGCGCTATCTGGCCCAGATGGCGGCGCGCTACAACGGCGCGCCGTGGCTCGCCAGTGCGGCTTACAACGCCGGACCGAACAAGGTGGACCAGTGGCTGACCGCTCGCGGCACGCTCGATCCCGACCTGTTCGTCGTCAGCATTCCCTATAAGGAAACCCGCGAATACGTCGCACGGGTCATGGCCTTCGCCGTGATCTACGACTGGCGGCTGACCGGCAATGCCCTGCCGATCACCTCGCGCATGACCCGTATCGGCAGCGCGTACTCGCTGCCGTCGCCGGGCGCCGTGCGCAAGCCGGTGTCGTGCCCGGCACCCGCCGCGGCCGTCGCCCGCACCGCACGCGACACCGCCCCCGCGACCCCGGCCGCCATGCAGCCGGCGCCCGCCGCAGCGTCCTCGGCCCCCGCCTCACAGGACGCGCAGCCATGATCCGCTTGGCGCCGGGCGCTCGTGGGCCTAGGCTGGCGCCATGAAAACCCAACGGATCGTGATTCTCGGTGGCACCGGCTTTGTCGGCGGCACGCTCATTCCGCGACTGGCCGCGGACGGGCATGAACTGATCCTGCTCTCGCGCAATCGCCAGGGCCGCCGGCACAGCGTCGTCGGTCGGAACGTCACCGTCGTCACCGCGGATGTCTACGACCCGGCCACGCTGCGCCGCCTCATCACCGGCGCCGACGCGGTCATCAACCTCGTCGGTATTCTCAACGAAAGCGGGCGCAACACGTTCGAGCGCGCGCACGTCGGATTGACGCGCCTGCTGATCGAAGCCTGCCGCGACACGGGCGTGCATCGCTTCCACCAGATGAGCTCGCTGAAGGCCGGACAAGGCCTGTCGTCCTACCTGCGCACGCGCGGCGAGGCCGAGGCCCTGGTCAAGGCGTCGACGCTGGACTGGACCATCTACCAGCCAAGCACGATCTTCGGGCCGAACGACGGCCTGGTCTCGCGCTTCGACAGCCTGCTGGCCTTCGCACCGGCGATGCCCCTGCCGCGACCCAACGCGAAGATCGCACCGGTCTATGTCGGCGATGTGGTCGAGGCGATCGCCCGCGCGGTGGCCGACCCGACGATCTCCGTCCTGCGCACATTCGAGCTCTACGGCCGCGAAACCTGGTCGCTCATCGACGTCGTACGCGCCATTCGCGACGCGCGCGGTCGTCGGCGCTGGATCCTCCCCATGCCCGATGCACTCGGCCGCCTGCAAGCGCACGTCGCGCAGTTCGTTCCGGGAAAGCCGTTCACGCCGGACAACTTCCGCACACTCCGCACCGACTCGGTCGGCAAGGTCGACGGGCTCGCCCAACTCGGCATCGTGCCGCAATCGTTTTCCGCCTGGCTGCCAAGACTGCTCGGCAAGCCCGTCCGCCAGCGTCGGCTCGACGAAGCCCGCGCGCGACGCCGCCCCTGACCCCACGCATGCACATCTATCTCGTTGGCGGCGCTGTCCGCGACCAGCTGTTGGGCCGTCCCGTGGTCGATCGCGACTGGGTGGTCGTCGGCGCGACACCGGAAGACATGCTTGCGGCCGGCTACAAGGCCGTAGGCAAGGATTTCCCCGTCTTTCTCCACGGCGACACCAAGGAGGAATACGCGCTCGCCCGGACCGAACGCAAGACCGGCCGTGGCTATCATGGCTTCGCGTTTCATGCCGATCCGGGCGTGACGGTCGAGCAGGATCTGGAGCGCCGCGACCTGACGATCAACGCGATCGCCCAGCGCGAGGACGGCACCCTGGTCGATCCCTTCGGCGGCGTCGCCGATATCGCCTCGCGCACGCTTCGCCATGTATCGCACGCCTTCGTCGAAGATCCCGTGCGCCTGCTACGCGTCGCGCGTTTCGCCGCCCGCTACGCGCCGATGGGATTTCGCGTGGCCGATGAAACGATGGCGCTGATGCGCCGCATGGTCGACGACGGCGAGATCGACCATCTCGTTCCCGAACGGGTTTGGGCGGAAACGCGTAAGGCCCTGGCTGAGCCGGCGCCGGCCGTGTTCCTGCGCGTGCTTCGCGAAAGCGGCGCACTGCGCGTGCTCTTTCCCGAAGTGGACGCGCTGTATGGCGTGCCACAGCGACCCGAATTCCATCCGGAGATCGATACCGGGATCCACGTCGAGCTGGTGCTCGATGCCGCCGCGAGACTGGCTCCGGGCAACGCGCTGGTGGGCTGGTGTGCGCTCACCCACGACCTGGGCAAGGCGCTCACACCCGCCGACGTCCTGCCGCGGCACATCATGCATGAGCAACGCGGTATCGAACCCGTGCGCGCGATCTCCGCACGACTCAAGGTGCCGGTGGAATACGCCGCGATGGCCGAGTTGGTCTGCAAGCACCACCTCAACGCGCACATGGCCTTCGAACTGAAGCCGACGACGATCCTGCGCCTGCTCGACGCGCTGGGATCGCTACGTCGGCCCGAGCGACTCGAAACCTTCCTGCTCGCCTGCATGGCGGACAAGCAAGGGCGCCTGGGCAGCGAAGACGCGCCCTATCCGCAGGCCGATTTTCTCCGTGCCTGCCGCGACGCGGCCGCAGCGATCACCGCGCAGCGGTTCGTCGAACAAGGGCTGCATGGCCCGGCGATCGGCGAGGCGATGAAGAAAGCGCAGGCGCAAGCCATTGCGTCGGTGCCGAAACACGGCGCCTGATTCCGCAACGGCGGTGACGCTTTCTGTGGGAGCCGATTCATCGGCGATGCCGCGGCAGCGACAGCGGCCCCCACAACCATCCATTACAACCGCGAGCCCTGGTCGGCGGCGAGGATGCCCTCGGGCAAGGCCGAGGCCTCGATCCCCTTGGCGAACAACATCAGCTGGAAGCGCTCGCCCATCTGCTCGGGCAAGGTGAGCTTCTTCACTTCCTGGGCCAGCCGGTATCGCGCTGCTTCGTCGGTCAGCATCAGGTAGTCGTTCTCGAAAAACTCCTGCATGCCTGCGGCAATGAGGAACGGCGCCTGCGGCATGTAGGCGGCGACGCCAAAGCCCGCGTTGTTGCCCGCTTCGGCAAGGCCGGTGAAATCGACCGACGCCGTGAGGTCCTGCAAGCCAGGCAAGTGGAACATATCGTCGTGCATGCGATGCCGATAGAACGCACGCAGGGTGCCGTCCGTCCGCTCCGGCAGGTAGAACTCGCCACGCGTGTAGCCGTAGTCGGCGAACAGCATCGCACCGCGACGGAGCGAGCCGGCGACCGCCTGCATCCAGTACGGCAACTGCGGCAGGATCTCCGTGCGATAGCCGTTGGGGAAATCACGACCGAGATCGCGCTCGACATGGCGTACGGCGCCACTGACCAGGGCATCGGCCGGGCGATCCGTGCGGTGGAAGCGGCGATCGCCGTCGAGGACCACGTATTCCTCGTAGACCTCGCCATCGCGCACCGTGAAGCGGGTGGTCGGCAAGGCGTCGATCACTTCGTTGGCGAAGAGCACGCCGTCCCACTCTTCTTCGGGCGGACCATCGAGCCATACCGCGCGGGCGAACAGCGCCGCCGGCAAGGCCGCGTGCAGCCGCTCGCGCTGACGCTCGCGCAGGTCCGCACTGGGTTCGAGGATCATGAAGCGGCGCGGCAGGCGTCCCGCCGCGTCGAGGGCCAGCAGGGCGGCTTCGGCGAAGGCGCCGCTACCGCCGCCCAGCTCGAGGAAATCGGCGTCGGCACCCAGCGAGGCAAGCACCGGTTCGAAGGCGCGCACCACGCACCGGGCGAACAGCGTACCGATCTCCGGCGCGGTGACGAAATCGCCCTCCGCACCGAACTTGGCCTTGCCCGCGCTGTAATAGCCGAGGCCCGGCGTATACAGGCAGCGCTCCATGAAGCGCGAAAAGGGCATGGGACCGTGGGAAGCGATCTCTTCGCGCAGCAGGGCGCAGAGATGTTCGGAGTGGGCGCGCTCGTCGGCGCCGGGTTCGGGAAGCTTGGCGTTCATGCCATCAGGATAACGGATGCCGCGCCCCCGTTCAGGGGCGCGGCATCGGGGTCGATCAGAAATCCTGCTGCAACGACAGGAAGACGCCACGGCGCGGACCGAACTGCGGCGCGCCGACGCCGATACCGGAACCGTCGCGGATCTCGTAAGTGCGGTCCAGCGCATTGACCAGGGCCAGCTGGGCGTGGGTCTTGCCCATGCTGGTCAGGTCGAAGTCGTGCGCCACACTGAGGTTGAGCTGGAAGTAGTTCGGCAGGGTATCGCCGTTGGGCACCGCGCCGTCGCGACGCAGGCCCGACCCGAACAGGTAGTCCGCACCGACGCGCGTACCCTCGGAGAAGGCATAGCTGATGCCGCCTGACGAGGTGTACTTCTGGTCGTGATCGAGGTGGATGTAGTTGTCGTAGATGTAGGCCAGGTCGTCCGGCTTGAAGTTGTACTGGCCCGTGATGATCCGCTTGCCCACCGAACGGTTGTACGCGAAGTTGAAGTACGCCGTGAGCGCGCCGTCGGTGTAGTTCACCGTCAGCTCGTCACCCTTGATCCGGCCCTGGTTGTAGTTGAAGGTCGAATACACCAGCGCCGTGCCGAACTGCCCTTCGTCCTGGATGCGCGAGACGCGGCGGTAGTAGCTGTCCAGGCCCACGGTCCACTTGTCGCCGATCTTCTGCGAGATGCCGACATCGTAGTAGCTGGAGCGCTCGGCCAGCGGCGTATCGTCGCCGTTGTCCGGCAGGGCGTTGGTCGTGCCGGCGAACTTCGCGATCGAGGTCGGGCTGATCTGCTCGCTCGCCGGCGGGGTGAAGTAGCGCGAGTAGCCGGCGTGGATCGTCGTGCTGTCGGTAGGCTGGTAGACCAGGCCGACGCGCGGGCTGAGCTGGCTCTCGGTGCGGAACGCCTCGTAGCGGTCGCCACGTACACCGTAGTTCACCGTCCACTTGTCGCCGATGCTCCACTCGTCCTGCAGGTACACCGCGTAGGTGCGGGCGAGAATGCGGCTGGAGTCGACGATGTTGAGCGGCGTGGTCGAGGTCTGGTTGCCGGCGTCATCGGCCGGGAACACCAGGGCGTCGTTGCTGGCCGAGGCACGTTCGAACGAGCCGTAGAAGCCGTACCGCAGCGTGTGGTTGTCGCCCAGCGGCGTGGAGAAATCGGCCTGCAGCGTGGAGGCGCGGTTGGCGCGACGCACGTCCGAGGCGACGCCGTTGAACATCAGGTCGCCGATATCGTCCGGGCTGAAGTCGAGGCCGCTGTAACGCTGCCCCGCCGACACCTGGTACGCGGTCGAACCCATCTTTCCCTGCAAGCTCAGGATGCCGAAGCGCGTCTTCTCCTGCTGGCGTTCGTTGAGCTGCGCCGAGTCGAAGTTGGTCACGTCGAGGTAACCGAAGGCTGGCGTCTGGCCCGGGTTGTTCGGAATCTGGAAGCGGTTGTTGGTCACGCCGAACATGAAGCTCAGGCGGGTGTCGTTGTTGATCAGGTACGACACATCGCCGAACGCCTTCACCTGGTTGGTGTGGTCGTGGATCGGCTTGCGGCTGGCCGTCGGGTTTTCGATACCGACGTCGTTCTCGAGATAGTTGGCCGTGAGGAACCAGCTCCAGTCGCCGGACTTGCCGAACAGCGTGGCGTTCGGATTCACCGTGCCGAACTGGCCGCCGGTGATGCCGACGCTTCCGCCCTCGCCGTCTTTCGGCGTGCGCGTGGTGATGTCGACGATGGCCGCGGTGCGCTCGCCGTACTGCGCGGGGAGCGCGCCGGTGAGCAGCTTCACGTTGTCGATCATGCGAGCGTCGAGCGTCTGGCCGAAGCCGCCGATGCTTTCCGGGATGAGCACGCCGTTGATGCGGTACTGCAGGTTGGCATGGTCGCCGCGCACGTGCAGCTGGCCATAGGAATCCTGGACGACGCCGGGCGCCTGCAGGACGACCTGGTTGAGGGGGGTGGAATCGCCCAGCGGCAGGGCCTGGATCGTCTGCCTGTCCATGACGTACTGGCTGCTGCCGGTGTCCGGCGAAAGGCTGTTGCGTGCCTCGTCGAGCCGGGCGGTGACATCGACCTCACCCAGGTTCGTCGCCTTCTGCGGGTTGGTGGTGTCGGTGTCGTCGGCGAACGCGGGAGCGGCGGACAGGGCAAGGGCGATGCAGAGCGCGAGGCGTGCGGGGGTCATCGGGGGACTCTTCTTCGGGTGGAGATGTTATAACGTATCATAACGAAGTCGGAGGATGGGGGAAATCCGCCGGAAGTCACTATCTGCCCGAGCGGTTTCACGGTCCTTTCGCTTCATGGCGGACTCACGTGGGCCACGCGACGATGGCTCTCATCGCATGCGCGGAGAGACCGATGGCCAAAAAGGACGCTTCTACTTCCACCTCGAAGGAAATCGTTCCCATCTCGGCCGACCGTGGCGAGAGCCCGGTGGCCAAGGCGATCCTCGAGTTCGTCAGTCGTATTCCCGAGAGCGACGTGCCACGGGTCAAGGGTGATGCCGCTGAGGAATGCCGCCGGCTGGCCGCATCCGCCGCGCAAAAGGCCGCGATCACGGCGGGCTCCCTCGCCCTGCCCCCGGGTCCGCTCGGCTGGCTGACGGTGCTGCCCGAGCTCGTCGCCATCTGGCGTATCCAGGGCCAACTGGTCAGCGACATCGCCGCGGCCTACGGCAAGACGCCGAAGCTGGGTCGCGAACAGATGCTCTGGTGCCTGTTTCGCCACACCGCCGCACAGGCCTTCCGCGATGTGGCCATTCGCGTCGGCGATCGTCTCGTCTTCCGTACCACGGCCACCAGCGTGTTGCAGCGCCTGGCCGGGCGTATCGGCGTGAGCGTGTCCAAGCGCGCTGTCGGCAAGGGCATCTCACGCTGGCTACCGGTCGTCGGCGCCCTCGGCGTCGGCGCGTACGCCTACTACGACACCGGCCAGGTCGCCAAAACCGCCATCGATCTTTTCAGCGGCGAAGTCAACATCGACGACGATCCCGATGGCAGCGAGCCCGGCAAGAAAACCCGCGCACGTGCGGCGACGGACACGACTTCGACGACAGCCACTGCTGGGGCTGGAGGTGGAGCTGGAACCGAAACCGGAACCGGAGCCAGAACCAGAACCGGAGCTGGGGCCGAGAGAGGATCGCCCGCCAGAGGCAACCAGGCACGCTCGAGGACGCGCTCGGCAGGAACGCGCCCCGCCGGCGATAGCACCGCCCCAGAAACAGGCAGGGGCAAGGCTACAGCTGCCCGCAAACCCGGTACCGCAGCCCGCAAGCCACGCACTCCCCCTGTGGGAGCCGGCTCCGCCGGCGATAAAGCCACCCCGAAGACGGCAACCCGCAAGACCACCCCCGCCGCCACTCGAAAACGCGCCACCACAAAGAAACCAGTGGCCCGAAAGTCCGCCACCACCAAGGTCACGACAGCGTCCCGCCCGGCAGCCAAGAAAGCCACGAAAACGACGACCGCCCGCCGGATACCCACCAGGAAGCCGGCGGCCCGCAAGCCGAAAGCCGCGACGTGACGCGCGCGCCTATTTGCGGCAAGCTCCCGTCGGATTGAACAGGGAGTCGCGATGAACAAGCAGCCGGTCGTTCTGGTCACCGGTGGCGCACGCCGTGTCGGTGCCGCCATCGTGAGGCACTTGCATGCGGCAGGCTCTAGCGTCGCGATCCACTATCGAAGCTCGGCCGACGAAGCCGAGTCCCTCGCGCGGGAACTCAACGTCGCGCGTGCGAACAGTGCCGCCACGTTCGCCGGATCGCTCGAAGACGATGCCACGCCCGGCGCACTCGTCGACGCGGTCCTCGCGCATTTCGGGCGGCTCGACGGCCTCGTCAACAACGCGTCCGCGTTCTACCCCACACCGATCGGCGAAACCACTTCCGCGCATTGGAACGACCTCTTCGCCGCGAACGCGCGCGCGCCTTTCTTCCTCGCCCAGGCAGCGGCACCGGCGCTACGCGAGGCTCAGGGTGCGATCGTCAACATCGTCGATATCTACGCCGAACGCCCGCTTGCCGGACACGTGGTGTATTCGATGGCGAAGGCAGCGCTCGTCATGTTGACCCAGGCGCTGGCCAAGGATCTCGCTCCGGATGTGCGCGTCAACGCCGTGGCACCCGGCGCGATCCTCTGGCCCGCCTCCGGCAAGCCGGAAGAAGCCGCCGAGGCGCTGATCGCGAAGACGCCGCTAGCTCGCAAGGGCGAGCCAGCCGACGTCGCCGAAGCGGTACGCTGGCTGATGCTGGATGCGCATTACACGACGGGACAGGTGATTCGCGTGGATGGTGGCCGGGCGTTGAATATTTGAAGCTTCGCGCCTGCGTGGATCTGGCGAGATTCGGCATGCTCTACGCGAACGGCGGAGCCTGGAACGGGCACCAAGTCATACCCGACATGCCACCCTTCGATGCATATACCTACCTCTGGTGGCTGGATCGACTCGATGATGTTGTGTGGACCGACGGCTGGGTCGGCCAGTTCGTGATTGTCGGAGACACGTCAACTGAGCCAAGCGATTACTGCCTCTTCGTTCCTGGCAGCGATAGCGTAGAAAGCGCAAAGCGCGCGAAGATGGTCCGCGATGTAGCGACGGCCGTTGTCGCCCTCGTCGAGCCACCCACCCGGATAGATATCTGCTTCATCCAGGCGCGATAGATCCATGGCAGCGACGATCGCATCGGAGTCGATGGAACGCAGCTCCTCCGCGATAGCGTTTACTGTCGTGGGATCGACGCATCGCGCGGGGCCATACCCGAGGTCATCGCCGAAGGGTTCTCCGCCGAAGACGACCTGCGAGAGAATTCCGTCGTTGGGCCATGGCTGGCCATTCAATACGAAATGGATCGCATGCCAGGTCTTTTCGACATTCAACACATGATCGGCGTCCAGGCCAGAAGAATGGAATAGACGTTCGGCCGACGCCGCATCGGTCATCGCATGGTGTGCGGTTACTGGGGATACCCGGCAAAAGATGCCGATCATCGACATGAGTCATTCTCCATGAGGAGCCTCGTCGCAAATCGCAACGAGGGCTGGAAGCACAGTGGCCAGGGAAATCTCGGCCTCTCGTAGCGATAGCTCGAGCAGTTGCGGTGTGTACGCCCGCATGTAAAAGGAAGCGAGTCCAAGTTGCGCCAACGGTGTAAACAGGGATCCCGATTCAAAATTTCGCTTCAAACCAGCGTCAATGCTGACAAAATCGACGTCAGGCATCACCAGCACTTTGGTGACAGTCGGAAACGGTATTCGCTTGTCGGTAAAGATATCGATCCCTATGTACGAGCCCATGCCTGTTTCACTGGATCGATGGAAAAGAAAGTCCATGCCGAACGCACTCTTCCGCGATTGAAATCCGAACGGAGCGGCAACGGCATGGATACGCCGCGCGATCGCCTGGGTGTCGACAGCTGCGACGATACCCTCGGCGATGCCGAGATTCGTGGCATGTCGCTGCATCATCATGTTCATAACGTCCGGGGAAGGCGTCAGGCGTTCTCGCTCTCGACTGTATCCCCATAGCCAGGGCACCGTGTTGATCACCTCTTCGACGCGCGGTTCCCGCACGCCAGGTTGGATCTGGTCGTATGTCACGCCGACCGAGGCTAGCCGGTTCGTGATGGACACGTCCGATATCCCGTACTTCCGCCGTACATCACCCGTCGCGACCACGGCGGAACCGAGCCGCCATCGACAGACTTCAGCCATGAATCGGAGCCACTCCGGAATCTCACTTCCTGCTGGGAGGCCGACTCCACCGAGACGGATGTCGAACAGTTCGAATCCTTGTTCCAACAGGACGCCCGGGGCATAAGTGAGACACTTGGACAGCTCACCGAATCGTGCGAGCTGGGCCTCGGGTATTGACGCATTCTTTTCCAGAGAGGTCATGCACTTCAGATTTCTAGTGGATAGGAGCGGGATCCGCCGTTTGGTAGGTAATTACACCGCGCCAATTTTCATCCGGACATCTCGCCTGATCGAGTCATCTCGCCATCGTACCGCGAGACTTGTTGATACCCGGCAGCGGCCGCCCTTTCGTTGGCCGGCTTCATCTCGAAAATGCTCCACGCCTCGCTTGAATTCCTTCCTATCATGACGTCGATACGAAGACGCCCTCCATCCGCTGTTTCGAACGAATGCTCGATCTTCACTTCGTACCCATTGAGTACGCCGGAAGCCAGCAAGTCACCCTCGATCACCTTGTGTGCGGCCTGCCCACGCCACAACGATTTCAGCCATGAAGCCACTCGTGAATATGCGCACTCTTCGGCGTCCAGTTGGACGGAGGAAAGCACGCCGCCACTTTCGCAGATGCTTCTTACCATCGACGATCGTCACTGGGGCCGCTATGGCTGCCGCCGAGTCGCCGCACAGGTTCGGCAGGATGGCGAGCCAGCCGACGTCGCCGAAGCGGTGCGTTGGTTGCTGCTGGATGCGAGCTACACGACGGGACAGGTGATTCGCGTGGATGGTGGCCGGGCGTTGAATATTTGAAGCTTCGCGCCTTTGGCGCGAATCGCCGCTGAAGCGGCTCCCACAGTTTGAAGTCGCTCTTGCCAGGTCTGTCAAGAAAGAAGGCCCCGACGTGAGTCGAGGCCTTCTACATTTTCAGCCGTGCCGAATCTTTGGCAGAGTCGTTGCGATTCAGTTCTTCGGGCGGAACGCCGATTCGATCAGGGCGCGATCGAAACCCTGGCCCGGGTCGCCATCTTCGGCGTAGCGATAGAGCGCGGCGGAGTAGACGCCGTGCATCGCGGTCTGGAACAGGCTGAGGGCGACCAGGCCGATCACGGCGGCGGCGCCGACGACGAACATCAAGGCGACGGAATGCGTGGCGACGGCGCCGACGAAGAGCATCCCGCTGATCACGATCAGGCCGAATGTCAGCAGGCCGCCGGCGACGCCGATGCCCGCGTTGCCGATCAGGTTCTCGCCCCAGGTGGTGCGCAGAAGCGACGCGCTGCGCTTGACGGCGTCGATGGGACCGACATCCTGCGCCGCGAGGACAGGCACGACGAGGAAGGTGGCGACGGTCCAGCCGAAGCCGAGCATACCGACGACGATGCGACCGATGATGCCGAAGCGTTCCTGCAGCGCGCGCAGGATCATGCCCACCGTGGCGGCGATGAGCGCGTAGCCGATGATGTTCGGCAGCTTGCTCATGGCCAGACGGACCCCGTCACCCACCGTCGGATTGCCGCCATCGAGCCGGATCATCGCGGCCGAAGCCAGCGCGGTGTTGAAGAAAATCACCACCGTGTACTGCACGAAGTAGAACAGGAAGCTCACCAGCATGAACATCGGCGAGGCATGGCCACGCTCGCCGTCGAAACCGGCGCGATGGTGCGCGACGAGGGTGAATACCGGCCACGCGAAGGTGGCGATCACGACGAGCGAAGCCAGTCCGGCGAAGAGCGGGAAAAGCATCAACTCCTTGTCCTGGCGGAGGATGTTGGCACTCGACTTCATCAGCGCCCAACTGCGTGCGAACTTACCCATTTCCATATTCCCTGTTGGCCCCTTGGTGGAACGCGTTGTAGCACCTTGGCGAGGCGGTCGCCAGAGCCACTCGATGGCGGCACCTCGGCCGGCGGCGCTAGTGAGCGGCGTCGACGGCCCGGGTCACGGCGTCGTCGAGCGTCAGCGGCTCGCTTGCCTTGGGAAACGCGGCCCACAGCTCGGCCATGGTCCGTCCGTCGACAGGATGGCGAACGGCGGGCGCGATGTCGGCCATCGGCTTGAGCACGAACGCGTGGCGCAATTCGCCACGCGGCAGTTTCAGGTGCCCTTTGCCGCTCAGGACGAGGTCGTCGTAAAGCACGATGTCCACGTCCAGCGTTCGGGACCCATAGCGGGCACCGCCACGAATGCGACCGTGCCGGTCTTCCAGCGCGTGCAGCCAATCGTTCAGCGCCTCGGGCGCGAGGTCGCTGTCGATCGCCACGGCCAGGTTGAGGAAGTCGGGACCGTCGAAGCCGACCGCGGCACTGCGATAGACCGGCGAGACCTCGAGCTGGCCGAAACGGGCATGCAGCTCCGCCACCGCGGCGGCGAGCCAGCGGTCCGCGTCGATATTGGAGCCGAGGCTCAGGTAGGCACGGCCGGTGCCGGTCATTCCGGTCGGATACCGCGTTCGATGCGGACGCCCACCGCCCTGGCACCGCGGACGGCGCCGGGCTTGGACAGTTTCAAACGCACCCAGCTGACGCCGAACTCCTCGCGAACGATGTCGGCGCAACGTTCGGCCAGGGTCTCGACCAGCCCGTAGCTGGATGCTTCGACGAAGGACTGCAGCCGCTTGGAGATCGACTTGTAGTTGAGCGTGTCGGCGATGTCGTCGCTGGCGGCCGGCCGGCGATTGTCGAAAGCCATTTCCAGGTCGAACGACAGGGTCTGCCGGATACGGCGTTCCCAGTCGTAGATGCCGATGACCGCGTCGATGCGCAGGTCTTCGATGAAGACGATATCCATGGAGGGGGCGTGGGGCACAAAGAGGGCCTTACAGAGTCCGCGACCGCCCTGAAATACGCAAGTAAGGCGGTGCAAGCGGGGCGGCGCGAGTAGGTCGGCGCAAGCGGTAAGGCCGCGTCAGTACGGCCACCCGTGAAACTCAGGCCGCAGGCAGGCTTTCCAGGCTCCAGCGCGGATGCACTTCGATCGTGGCGTCCTGATGCTGACCGGAGGCGAGGCGGATCGCCCCGGCGAGGGCGATCATCGCCCCGTTGTCGGTGCAGAAGGCCAGGCGCGGGAAATAGACGCGGAAACCGTCCTTGGCCCCGGCCTCGGCCAACTGCTCGCGCAGCCGCTTGTTCGCGCCGACGCCGCCGGCGATCACCAGCCGCTTCGCACCCGAGGCCTCCAGGGCACGGCGGCACTTGATCGCCAGGGTATCGACGATGGCTTCTTCGAAACCCCGCGCGATGTCCGCGCGGGTCTGATCGGTCTTGTCGCTCGCGTTCCAGGCCAGCAGCACCTGGGTCTTCAGACCGGAGAAGCTGAAGTCCAGCCCGGGGCGGTCGACCATGGGGCGCGAGAAACGGAATTTACCGGGCGTGCCCTGCTCGGCCAGCTTGGCCAGTGCCGGGCCACCGGGATACGGCAGGCCCATCATCTTGGCCGTCTTGTCGAACGCTTCGCCCGCGGCGTCGTCGAGGGTGTCGCCGAGGATCCGGTACTCGCCGATCGCCTTCACCTCGACCAGCATCGAGTGGCCACCGGAGACCAGCAGGGCGACGAACGGGGTTGCCGGCGGATCGTCTTCGAGCAGCGGCGCCAGCAGGTGACCTTCCATATGATGGACACCGATGGCCGGCACCCCGAGGGCCCAGGCCATGGCGCGGGCCGCCGAGGCGCCCACGAGCAAGGCGCCGACAAGGCCGGGCCCCGCCGTATAAGCCACCCCACCGAGGTCCGCCGGGGTCAGGCCGGCCTCCTTCAGGGCCTCGCGCACCAGCGGGACCAGCTTGCGGACGTGGTCGCGACTGGCCAGCTCGGGCACCACGCCGCCGTACTGGGCGTGCAGGGCGATCTGGCTGAAAAGGGCGTGGGAAAGCAGGCCGCGGCCCGGTTTCTCGGGATCCCAGCGCAGCAGGGCCACCCCCGTCTCGTCGCAGGAGGTTTCCACGCCCAAAACAGGCTTTGAATTTTTCGAATCGATCACGTTATAATCCACGGCTCGCCCGGGTACTCCGGGTCAGTTTAATCAAGTGGAGTTTCCATGCCGAGCGTTAAAGTCCGCGAGAACGAGCCTTTCGAGCTTGCCCTCCGCCGCTTCAAGCGTACGTGCGAGAAGGCTGGCGTGCTGGCCGAAACGCGTAAGCGCGAATTTTATGAAAAGCCGACCCAGGAGCGTAAGCGCAAGCGCGCCGCTGCTGTGAAGCGTCACCTGCGCCGTCTGTCCCGCGACACGACGCGCCGGACCCGCATGTACTGATGCCCATCCCGGTCCTTCGCGACCGGGTATGGTACCTCGGCAGGCGCCTTGCGCGCTGCCCGGTGTATTCAGAGCGGAAATCCCGAGCCGGCTTTGCCGAAAGGTAAAGCCGGCTTTTCGTCGTCCCGGAGAAAGCGCATGAGCCTTAAGGCAAAGATCACCGAAGACATGAAGGCCGCCATGAAGGGCGGAGAGAAGGAGCGCCTCGCCGTGATCCGCCTGGTCCAGGCGCAGATCAAGCAGCGTGAAGTCGACGAGCGGATCGAGCTGGACGACACCCAGATCCTGGCCGTCCTGGAAAAGATGCAGAAGCAGCGCCGCGACTCCATCGAGCAGTTCGACAAGGCAGGCCGTACCGACCTGTCCACGATCGAGCGCTACGAGATGGGCGTGATCGACGGCTACCTGCCGACCAAGCTGGACGAGGCCGAGCTGGACGCGATCATCGCCGCCGCCATCGCCGAATCGGGTGCCACCACGGCACGCGACATGGGCAAGGTGGTCGCCCTGATCAAGGAAAAGGCCGCCGGTCGCGCGGACATGGCTGCCGTGGCGGGTAAGGTCAAAGCCAGGCTGGCTTAAGCGGACTCGGAGTGCCGGCTTCCTGTGAAAGCCGACTACCGTGAAAGCCGACTACTTTGAAAGCCGCTTACGGTGAAAGCCGCTTCTTGTGGGAGCCGCTTCTTGTGGGAGCCGCTTCAGCGGCGATGGGGCGCTTACCTCATCCTGTCCCGCTGCCGCGGGATCGCCGATGAATCGGCTCCCACAATCGCCGATGAATCGGCTCCCACAAGGGCCGCTGGAGCGGCTCCCACACGTCCTCGCTATTGGCATGGGTACCGGCTTTCACAGCGGCGCCACACGCTTGTCATCATTCTCCGCCGCGCGGCTGGCGGACGTTCCTCCGGCGCAGACGGAGGAAACCCATGCTCAAGTACGCCATTATCTTCGGTCTCATCGCGCTGGTTACCGGCGCGCTGGGCTTCAGCCGTGTCTCGGGTATTGCCGCGACGATCGCCAAGGTCTGCTTCGCCATCTTCCTGATCCTGTTCGTGATCCTGGCCGTGATCGGTGTCTTCCACCTGGCATTCTGACGGACATTCGGGCTCCATTCGGACGCGGATGCGTGGCATCCTAGGCGACTGATGCGTGGCCGAATTCCCGACAATTTCATCGACGAACTGCTGACCCGCGTCGACATCGTCGACGTGATCGAGCGCCGCGTCCCGCTGAAAAAGGCGGGACGCGAATGGACCGCGTGCTGTCCGTTCCACAACGAGCGCTCGCCCTCGTTCTATGTGAGCCCGCAAAAGCAGTTCTTTCACTGCTTCGGCTGCGGCGCGCACGGCAGCGCGATCAAGTTCCTCATGGACTACGACCGCCTGGAGTTCCCGGACGCGATCGAGGAACTTGCCCAGTCCGCAGGCCTGAAGGTGCCCTACGAGGGCAACCGTGACGATAAGCCCCGCGAGGATCGCAGCGACCTCTACACCCTGCTCGACGAAGCCGCCGCCTTCTACCAGCGCGAACTGGGCAACAGCCCGGAGGCGACCTCGTACGTGGATCGCCGCGGCCTTGACGATGAGATCGTCAAACGCTTTCGCATCGGCTGGGCGCCGGCAGGCTTCGATGGCGTGATGAAGGCCCTGGGCACGAACGATCGCCGGCGCCAGTTGCTCAACGAAGCCGGCATGGTCGCCAGCAACGAGCGCGGCAACAAATACGACCGCTTCCGCGAGCGGGTGATGTTTCCGATCCTGGATCGACGCGGCCGCGTCATCGCCTTCGGCGGGCGCGTACTGTCCTCGGAGCAGAGCCCGAAGTATCTCAACTCGCCCGAGACCCCGCTCTTCCACAAGGGCAAGGAGCTGTTCGCCTTGTGGCAGGTGAAGCAGGCGAACCAGACCGTCACCCGGATCATGGTGGTCGAGGGTTACATGGACGTCATCGCCCTGCACCAGGCGGGACTGCCCATCGCGGTCGCCACGCTGGGCACCGCGACTACGCCCGAACACGCCGAGGTGCTGTTCCGTACGGCGCCCGACGTCTATTTCTGCTTCGACGGCGACCGTGCCGGCAAGGCCGCCGCGTGGCGCGCCCTGGAATCGGTGCTCCCGCGCATGCGCGACGGCCGCCAGGCCCACTTCCTGTTCCTGCCCGACGGCGAGGATCCGGACACCCTGGTGCGCAAGGAGGGCAAGGACGGCTTCGAGAAGCGCATGAAGGAGTCGATGCCGATGTCCGAGTACTTCTTCGAGGAACTGGCGAGGGATGTCGACGTCAGCCGGCTCGACGGCCGCGCCCGCCTGGCCGAACGCGCCCGGCCGCTGATCGCCAAGTTGCCTGACGGTGCCTTCCGCGACCTCATGGGCCAGGAACTGGAGCGCCGGACAGGCGCCAAGGCCGTGCTCGAGCCCGAGCCGCCGTCCCACCGGCCGAGCCAGGCGCGCCCGGCCAACGTCCAGCGCAGCCTCGTGCGCAGCGCGATCACCCTCCTCCTGGCTCAGCCCGCGCTGGCCGACGAGGTCGAGCCGCCTTATGCCTTCCTGCGTCTGGACCGTCCCGGCGTGCACCTGTTGGCCGAGCTGATCGATGTGGCGCGGTCCCGCCCGGGGATCAATCCCGCCGTGCTGGTTGAGTATTTTCTTGACCGGCCGGAATACGCCTCCCTGCAAAAGCTCATGCAGGCCGAGGCCGTCGGTGACGCCGCCATGCAACGCGTGGAGTTCCTGGATTCGCTGGCCCAGATGCAGCGCCAGGCCACGACACAACGTCGCGAGTACCTGATCGGGCGCAGCCGCGAGGGCGTGCTGGACGATACGGAAAAGGCCGAGCTGCGGGTCCTGCTGGCTGCGCGGGCCGCGCCCAGCCCGGTGGCTGGCGAATGATGCGCCGCACCGCGAGATTAACGCGATCCGTGGGATCATCCCGGCTTCGTTCCATGAAGGGACCGGCCGGGGCCGGACTTGCGCGTCGCTGATGGATTTATTGAATCACCTCGTCGATCTCTTCGGGCAAAACGGCTATGCGGCCGTTTTCCTCGCCCTGATGCTCTGCGGAGCAGGCGCACCCCTGCCGGAAGACATCACCCTGGTTGCCGGGGGCATCATCACCGGCCTCGGCTATGGCGACGTCCACACCATGGTAGGCGTGGGCATGGCCGGTGTCCTGGTCGGCGACTCCACGATGTTCCTGCTCGGCCGCCACTTCGGTGCGCGCATCCTGCGCTGGCGCTTCGTCGCCCGCCTGCTCACGCCCGAGCGCTATGCCAAAGTGCAGGAGAAGTTCGAGCGCTACGGCAATCGCATGATGTTCGTCGCCCGCTTCCTGCCGGGCATGCGCACCGCGGTCTTCATCACCGCCGGCGCCACCCACCGCGTGGGCTTCTTCCGCTTCCTGCTGCTCGACGGCCTTGCCGCGGCCATCAGCGTGCCGCTATGGGTGTACCTGGGTTACTTCGGCGCGCATAACCACGAATGGCTGGCCATGTGGATCCACCGCGGGCAAGCCGGCATCTGGCTGGCGATCGCCGGTGCGCTGATCGCGCTGGCCGCGTTGTGGTGGCGACGGAAGAAGGCCGCGCGGGACTGCTGAGCCGGCCTTGACGACGGCCCCGTGTGCCCAGTGTGCCCAGTGTGCCCTGTGTGCGCTGTGTGCCCTGTGTGCCCTGTGTGCCCTGTGTGCTCTGTGTGGGAGCCGGCTGTGCCGGCGATGGCGCTGCGGCAATCTGGCTATCGCCGATGAATCGGCTCCTACAAAGAGCCTTGGCCTACCTCGGCGAACAGCCACTCGCGGAACACCATGGTCTCTTCGCGTGACGCGGCGTCACGGGCGATCGCGAGGTAATAGGTATGCCGCAGGGGTACGTCGACGCGGAACGGCTCGGCGAGGCGGCCCGCGGCCAGGTCGTAGGCAACGAGCAGGTCCTGCGCCAGCGCCACGCCCTGCCCTTCGATCGCCGCCTGCAGCATCATCGTGCCATCGCCGAAGCCCATGTCGCGCGAAACCACGGCACTCTCGATCCCCGCACGCTCGAACCACTGCTCCCAACTGACCGCCGAGGCCGCGCGCCGACCGGGCCGCTCGTGCAGCAACAGGTGGTCGGCGAGATCCGCCGGGCCGTGGATGCGATCGGCTAGGGACGGTGCGCAAACAGGCGTGTAAGCACTGGTGGCCAGGATCGACTGCTCGCTGCCGTCGCTGAGCCGGTCATCGATGGCGAGGTCCCATCCTCCTTCGTCGCCGCCATCGGTCACCACCTCGACGGCGATGTCGGGATGCTTCGAAAAGAAGCGGAATAGCCGCGGCACCAGCCATTTCGTACCGAAGGTCGGCGGCACGGAGACCCTCAACGAGGCGTTGCGCTCGCCCATGACCTGGTCCGTGGCGTGTTGCAGCGCACGAAACACGTCGCGAACGCGCGGGAAATAGTTCTCTCCGGCAGGCGTCAGGGTGAGGCGATTGTTGCTTCGCACAAAGAGCGCGACCCCCAGGTACGACTCGAGAAGTTTGACTTGCGCACTGACCGCCGCCGCCGTCAACGAGAGCTCTTCACCGGCCTTGGTGAAGCTCAGATGTTGCGCTGCAAGTTCGAAGACTCGCACGGCGTTGAGGGGTAACGAGCGCTTCATTGCGGACTCATTCAAAAAAACTTGGGGAAGCCCCGGAGAAATTCTAGTTTGCCTGTCTCGACAGGTGACGCCAATCATCCGTGGCGCTTTCGAACGGACCCGCGATGAACATCCTCACCATCGACACCGGCACTACCAATACCCGCGTCACCGTCTGGACCGACGGCGAGGTGGTCGCGCAGGCCGCGCGACAGGTCGGTGTGCGCGATACCGCGATCACCGGCAGCACGAAGAAACTTGAGGACGGCGTGCGCGAGACGATCGCCGAAGCCCTCACATCGGCGCGGATCGAGCGTGGCGATATCGGCCTGGCGGTAGCCTCCGGCATGATCACGTCGAATGTCGGGCTCTGCGAAATCCCGCACGTACCGGCGCCGGCCGGTATCGACGACATGGCCAGGGCCATGCGCGAGCACCGCGTCGAGAATGTCTGGCACGCGCCGATCTGGTTCGTGCCCGGCGTACGCAATGCCGTGGAGCATATCGGTCTGCACAACTGCGAGGCGATGGACATGATGCGCGGCGAAGAGGTCGAGTCTTTCGCGCTCATCGAACGCCTCGACCTCAACGAACCCACCGTCGTGGTGCTTCCCGGCTCGCATTCCAAGTTCGTCAGCATCGGCAAGGATCGCCGCATCGACGGCTGCGTGACGACGCTGGCCGGCGAACTGCTGCACGTGATCTCGCACGACACCATCCTCGCCGGTTCGCTGAAGGAAGGTTTCGCCAAACGGATCGATCCGGAGATGCTGCTGGCCGGCGCCGCGTCGGCGAAGAAGATCGGCCTGGGTCGCGCCTGCTTCAGCGTGCGGATCCTCGACCAGTTCGCCGTCTACGACGCCAATGCGCGGGCGAACTTCCTGCTCGGCGCCGTACTCGGCTCCGACCTGCTCACGCTCAAGAATTCCAGCGCGATCCGGATGAGTCCGGGTACGCGCTTCGTTGTCAGCGGCAAGCCGATCCTGCGAGAAGCGATCGCACGGCTGGTCGAAGGCGACGATTTCTTCTCCGGCACCATCACGGTGCTGGGCGATGACGAACAGCGCGACCTCGCGGGATACGGCGCCATCGCCGTGGCCCGTCGGCGCGGCCTGGTCGACTGAAAACAACGAGTCATTCGAGGAGGGACCGCATGAAGACGAAGATTGCCCTGGGCCTACGTGCCCTTGCCGTGGCGCTGGCCATGGCCTCCGCACCGACGTTCGCCGCCGACGAACCGATCAAGATCGGTTTCGTGGTCAAGCAGGCCGAGGAACCCTGGTTCCAGGACGAGTGGAAGTATGCCGAGCAGGCCGCGAAGGAAAAGGGCTTCACCCTGGTGAAGATCGCCGCGCCGGATGGCGGCACCGTACTCACCGCGATCGACAACCTGAAGTCGCAGCACGCGCAGGGCTTCATCATCTGCACGCCGGACGTGAAGCTCGGGCCCTCGATCGTGGCCAAGGCCAAGATCGACAACCTCAAGCTGATGACCGTCGACGACCGCCTCATCGACGGCTCGGGCAAGCCGATCGAAGCCGTGCCACACATGGGTATCTCGGCGAGCAAGATCGGCGAACAGGTCGGCCAGGCCATCGCCGACGAGATGAAGAAGCGCGGCTGGAAACCGGAAGAGACCGGCGCCCTGCGCATCTCCTACGACCAGCTGCCGACCGCGAAGGATCGTACCGACGGCGCCGTCGCCGCACTTACCGCGGCGGGTTTCCCGAAGGCCAACGTGATCAACGCGCCGGAAGCCAAGACCGATACCGAGAACGCCTTCAACGCGGCGAACATCGCGATCACGCAGAACCCGAAGTTCAAGCACTGGGTGGCGTTCGGCCTCAACGACGAAGCCGTGCTGGGCGCCGTGCGCGCCGCGGAGGGTCGCAATTTCCGCGCGGACAACGTCATCGGCGTGGGCATCGGCGGCAGCAAGTCGGCACTCAACGAGTTCGCCAAGGGCCAGCCCACCGGCTTCTTCGGCAGCGTGCTGATCAGCCCGAAGCGTCATGGCTATGAGACCTCGCTCAACATGTACGCCTGGATCAAGGACGGCAAGGCACCGCCGCCGCTGACCCTGACCACCGGCCGCCTGATCACGCGCGCCAATGCCGCCGATGTCCGCAAGGAAATGGGTCTTTGACGATGACCGACGCACCACGCCTGGAATTCCGGCATATCGGGAAAACCTTTCCGGGCGTGCGTGCGCTCGGTGATGTCGGCTTCGCCGTGCGCGCCGGTAGCGTGCATGGCCTGCTCGGTGAGAACGGGGCAGGCAAGTCCACGATGATGAAGATCCTCGGCGGGGAGTACATCCCCGACGAGGGCGAACTGGCCATCGACGGCCAGGTGCGGCATTTCCGCAAGGCGGCCGACGCGATCGCCTCGGGCGTAGCGGTGATCCATCAGGAACTCCAGTACGTACCGGAGCTTTCGGTGATGGAGAACCTGCTGATCGGTCGCCTGCCGACGCGATTTGGCCTGGTCGACCGTCGCAAGGCGCTGGCCTGGACTCGCGAGCGCCTCGATGCGCTCGGCGTGGATCTCGATCCGCGCGCGAAACTCAAGCAGCTCTCGATCGGCCAGCGCCAGATGGTGGAAATCGTCAAGGCGATCCTTCGCGATGCGAAGATCCTCGCCCTCGACGAGCCGACCAGCTCGCTGTCCCATCGCGAAACCGACGTCTTGTTCCGCCTCGTGCGCGACCTGCGTGCGCAGGGCAAGGCGATGATCTACATCTCGCATCGCCTCGACGAGATCTTCGAACTCTGCGATGCGGCGACGATCTTCCGCGACGGCCGCAAGGTCGCCGACTTCGATACGCTCGAAGGGGTGACCCGCGACCAGCTCGTGCAGCGCATGGTCGGCCGCGAGATCAGCGACATCTTCGGTTACCGCCCGCGTGAGCACGGCAAGGTGCGTCTCGCCGTGCAGGGCGTGACCGGACGTGCCGTGCCGGCACCGGTGAGCTTCGAGGTGAAGGCCGGCGAGATCGTCGGTTTCTTCGGCCTCGTCGGCGCGGGACGCAGCGAAGTCATGCGCGTGGTCTACGGCGCGGATCGCCGCACCGCGGGCACCGTGCAGGTGGATGGCGAGACGATCAAGGGCTCGCATATCCGCGATGCGATCCGGCACGGCCTGGTGTTCTGTCCCGAAGACCGCAAGGAAGACGGCATCATCGGCGTGCGCTCGGTCTCCGAGAACATCAACATCAGCGCGCGTCGCAACCATCTCGTCGCCGGCTTGTTCGTCAACGACCGCCACGAGGCGAAGACCGCCGATACCTATATCGATCGCTTGCGCATTCGCACGCCGAATCGTCGCCAGGAGATCCGCCTGCTCTCGGGCGGCAACCAGCAGAAGGCCGTGCTGTCGCGCTGGCTGGCCGAGAAAGACCTGCGCGTGCTGATCGTCGACGAGCCCACGCGCGGCATCGACGTGGGCGCGAAGAACGAGATCTACAACGTGCTCTACGAACTGGCCGACCGTGGCGTGGCCGTCGTGATGATTTCCAGCGAACTGCCCGAAGTGCTCGGTGTGTCCGACCGCGTGATCACCATGTGCCGCGGCCGGATCACCGCACAATTCAACCGCACCCAGGCGAACGAGGCGGACGTACTCGCCGCCGCGCTTCCCGAAGGCGCCAGCGCCACCCCGACGAGGAACACCTGAGCCATGACCGAGACCAACGCCGCCGCCATCGGTGCGAAACCAGCCGAAACGCCCGACGCGCGTCGTCGTGCCATGTTCTGGCGGATCGTCGACGACTACAGCCTGATCGGCATCTTCATCGTGCTGTTCGCGGTACTCAGCGCCACGGTGCAGTACTTCTTCTCGTGGGACAACATCGTCGGCCTTGCGCTGTCGGTCTCGCAGATCGGCATGGTCGCCTGCACCATGATGTTCTGCCTGGCCTCGCGTGATTTCGATCTCTCGGTCGGCTCCACAGTGGCCTTCGCCGGCGTGTGCTGCGCCATCGTCTCCAACGCCACCGGCAGCGTCGCCCTGGGCATCGCCGCGAGCCTGGTCGCCGGTGCGTTGATCGGCTTCGTCAATGGCGTGGTCATCGCCAAGCTGAACATCAACGCGCTGATCACCACGCTGGCCACCATGGAGATCGTCCGCGGCCTGGCCTTCATCACCTCGCAGGGCCAGGCGGTCGGCGTGACCAGCGAAGCCTTCTTCACCCTGGGTAGCGCCGAGCTGTTCGGGCTGCCGGTGCCGGTGTGGGTCACGCTGGCGTGCTTCGTGGTCTTCGGTGTCCTGCTCAACAAGACGATCTACGGCCGCAACACGCTGGCGATCGGCGGCAATCCGGACGCGGCACGCCTCGCCGGTGTCTCGGTCGACCGCGTGCGCATCGCCATTTTCCTGATCCAGGGCGTGGTCGCGGCACTGGCCGGCATCATCCTGGCCTCGCGCATGACCAGCGGCCAGCCGAACGCGGGCCAGGGGTTCGAGCTCAACGTGATCTCGGCCTGCGTGCTGGGTGGCGTGTCGCTCATGGGCGGCCGTGCGAGCATCAGCGGCGTGCTCGTTGGCGTTCTCATCATGGGCACCGTGCAGAATGCGATGAGTCTCATGAACATCGACGCTTTCTACCAGTACCTGGTTCGCGGCACGATCCTGCTGATCGCGGTGCTGGTGGACCAGCTCAAGAACCGCAGGCAATCCCGCTGATGACCAACGCTTTCATTCCCCTATCCCCGCATCGCCAGGAGCACGCCGAGGGCGTGATCTGGGACGACCTGACCGGCCTGGTCCGCTGGACCGACATCGGCGCCTCCCGCCTTTACGCGTACGACCCGACGACCGGGGCGACGACCGAGACCGCGTTGCCCGCACGCCTGTGCTGCTTCGCGCTGACGAACGAGCCTGGCGTGCTGCTGCTCGCCCTGGAGAAGCAGCTGGCCCGCTTCGACACGCGCAACCCCGGCGACCTCGTGGTGCTCGAGGACATCGAGCCGGAGTTGCCTGGTACGCGCGCCAACGACGGCCGCTGCGATCGCGGCGGCAACCTGATCTTCGGCACGCTCAACGAGCGCGGTCCCGAGCAACTCGCTTCGTTCTGGCGTTACTCGCGCGAGGGCAAGCTGTCCCGGCTCGCGCTGCCCAAGGCGGCGATCACCAACAGCATCTGCTTCAGTCCGGACGGCGAAACGATGTATTTCACCGATTCGCCGACGGCGAAGATCATGGCCTGCCGATACGACGCCGCCAGCGGCGAGGTGGAGCACATCCGCGAATTCGCCCAGCTCGACAAAGGCCACGAGCCGGACGGATCGACGGTCGACGCCGATGGCTTTCTCTGGAATGCCGAGTGGGGCGCATCCCGCGTGCGCCGCTACGCACCGGACGGTCGCGTCGACCTGGTGGTGGCACTTCCCGCGCGCCAGCCCAGCTGCGTCGCGTTTATCGGTCCCACGCTCGACCGCCTCGTCATCACGTCGGCCAGCAAGGGCCTCGACGACGCCGTCGTCGGCGCCGAGCCGCTGAACGGCGCCATCTTCATCGGCACGCCGGCGCGAGGACGCGGGCTGCCCGAGGCCCGCTACGGGCAAGGAGCCAAGGCATGACCCCTGCGACATACGCCGATCCGCGTACCACTCCCCTGCCGCGCCTGGCCGGCAAGATCGCCATCGTCACCGGCGCGACGCAGGGCATCGGCGCGGCCACGGCGAAGCTGTTCGCCGCCCACGGCGCGAAAGTCGTCCTCAACGTGCTCGAGGACAATGCCCAGGCCCGCGCCACCCTGGCCGACCTGCACACCGACGACGCCATGCTGTTCGAAGCCGATGTGACCGACCCGGCGGCCATCCAGCGCATGGTCGTCGCGGCGACCGAGCGCTTCGGGCCACCCGACGTGCTGGTGAACAACGCCGGCATCAACGTCTTCAACGACCCGCTGGCGCTCTCCGACGACGAATGGACGCGCTGCTTCGAGGTGGACCTCAAGGGCGCCTGGAACTGCGCCAAAGCGGTGCTGCCCGGCATGCTCGACATCGGCCGCGGCAGCATCGTCAACATCGCCTCCGTGCACGGGCACAAGATCATCCCCCACTGCTTCCCCTACCCGGTGGCCAAACACGGCCTGATCGGCCTGACCAAGGCCCTGGGCATCGAGTACGCGGCACACGGCATCCGCGTGAACTCGATTTCGCCGGGACTTATCCTGACCGCCATCGCCGAGGCCGGGTTCGCCGCCGCCGCCGATCCGGCCGCGGAACGGAAACGCCAGACGGATATCCTGCCGAACAAGCGGATCGGCGAACCGCAGGAGGTGGCTTACACTGCGTTGTTCCTCGCCTCCGACGAGGCGCGCTACATCAACGCCGCCGATATCCGTATCGACGGCGGCCGCTCACAGCTTTACCACGAGAACTGATATGGCCTGGCCCACCGCGCTACCGCTCATCGCCATCCTTCGGGGCATCACGCCCGAGGATGTCGTCGAGCATGTCGAGGCACTGCTGGAAGCCGGTTTCGACGCGATCGAGATCCCGCTCAATTCCCCGGACTGGCAGACGAGCATCCCGCTGGCGGTGCGTCAGGCGGGGGACCGCGCGCTCGTCGGCGCGGGCACCGTGCTCAGCGTGGATCTCGCGGGCCAGGTCGCCGATCTCGGCGGCCATCTCATGGTCACCCCGAACACCGATCCCGAGGTCATTCGCCATGCCCGCCGCCGCGGCCTCTATACCGCCATCGGCTTCATGACCCCGAGCGAGGCCTTCGCCGCCTTGGCCGCTGGCGCGCAATCGCTGAAACTGTTTCCGGCGTCCAACCTCGGTCCGTCGTACATCAAGGCCATCCGGGCGGTGTTGCCGCCCGACGTGCCACTGCTGGCCGTGGGCGGGGTGACGCCGGAGAATCTCGGCCAGTTCCTGGATGCCGGCTGCATCGGTGCCGGGCTCGGCGGCGACCTCTACAAGCCCGGTCAGCCCGTGTCGCGGACCCGCGAACGCGCCGCCGCCTTCGTCAAAGCCTATCGCTCGAACTGACCATGAAGATCACCAAGCTCACCACTTACCGCGTCCCGCCACGCTGGATGTTCCTCAAGCTCGAAACCGACGAGGGCGTCGTCGGCTGGGGCGAGCCGGTGATCGAAGGCCGTGCGCGGACGGTGGAAGCCGCCGTGTCGGAGCTCTCGGAGTTCGTCATCGGCAAGGACCCGTCGCGCATCAACGATCTCTGGCAGGCCATGTACCGCGGTGGCTTCTACCGCGGCGGTGCGGTGTTCATGAGCGCCATCGCGGGAATCGACCAGGCACTGTGGGACATCAAGGGCAAGGTGCTGAACGCCCCCGTGTTCGAACTGCTCGGCGGCCGCGTACGTGATCGCATGAAGACCTATTGCTGGGTCGGCGGCGATCGCCCGGCCGACGTGATCGCGCAAATCCGCGCGCGCATGGCACACGGCTTCGACACCTTCAAGATGAACGGCTGCGAGGAAATGAGCATCATCGCCTCGAGCAAGGCCGTCGATGCCGCTGTCGCTCGTGTCGCGGAAATTCGCGAAGCCTTCGGCAATACGATCGAGTTCGGCCTGGACTTCCATGGCCGCGTCTCCGCGCCGATGGCCAAGGTGCTCGTGAAGGAACTGGAACCCTTCCGTCCGCTCTTCATCGAAGAACCGGTGCTCGCCGAGCAGGCCGAGCACTACCCGCGTATCGCCGAACAGACCTCGATTCCCCTCGCCGCGGGCGAGCGCATGTATTCGCGCTACGAGTTCAAGCATGTGCTCGAGCGCGGTGGCATTTCCATCCTGCAACCGGATCTCTCGCACGCGGGCGGTATCACCGAATGCGTGAAGATCGCCGCGATGGCCGAAGCGTATGACGTCGCCCTGGCGCCGCATTGCCCACTGGGTCCGATCGCCCTGGCCGCCTGCCTGCACGTGGACTTCGTCAGCTGGAACGCCACACTGCAGGAACAGAGCATGGGCATCCATTACAACAAGGGCGGCGAAGTCCTCGACTACGTGCTCAACAAGGAGGCGCTCAAGCTCGACGACGGCGGTTATGCGCAGCCGTTCACCGGACCGGGCCTCGGTATCGAGGTGAACGAGGCGCTGGTGATCGAGCGCAGCCGCGAAGTGGCCGACTGGCGCAATCCGCTGTGGCGGCATATGGATGGTTCTGTCGCCGAGTGGTAAGAGCATCGCCGCTGAAGCGGCTCCCACATGAGCTAAGGGCATCGCCGCTGAAGCGGCTCCCACATGAGCTAAGGGGCATCGCCGCTGAAGCGGCTCCCACATACATCTTCTCCCACGGAAGGTGTGTGTGGGAGCCGCTTCAGCGGCGATAGCCAGTCAACGGGAAGGCTCAGGGTCGATGATTCGCACGTCACCAGGCCCGAGGCCATCCAGGCCATAGCCACCGACGGCCTCGCGGATCAGCCGCAGCGTCGGCAATCCAACAGCCGCTGTCATCCGCCGCACCTGGCGGTTGCGGCCCTCGCGCAGCACGATGCGCAGCCAGCGCTCAGGCACGGTCTTGCGGAAACGCACCGGCGGATCGCGCGGCCATAGCCACTCGGGCTCGTCGATCGCCTCCACACCGGCCGGCAAGGTGGGTCCGTCGTTAAGTGTCACGCCACGACGAAGACGCTCGAGGGCCTCTTCCGAGGGCAGGCCCTCGACCTGCACCACATACGTCTTCGGTTGCTTGTGCCTCGGATCCGCAAGGCGGTGCTGCAACTTGCCGTCGTCCGTCAGCAAGAGCAGGCCTTCGCTGTCGTGGTCCAGACGGCCCGCCGCGTAGACCCCCTTCTGCGGCACGAAGTCGGCCAGCGTGCGCCGGCCGGCTTCGTCGGTGAACTGGCAAAGCACACCAAAGGGCTTGTTCAGCGCGACCAGCACCTTACTTCGCGGAAGCGGGCTTCACGAAGCGGAGCGTCATGCGGTCCGACTCGCCGATGGCCTGCCACTTCGCCCTGTCCGTCTGGCCCATGTCGTAGGTCGGCGGCAGTGTCCACACGCCCTTCGGGTGGTTGTGGTCGTCCTTCGGGTTGGCGTTGATCTCGCTCTGCGCCTCCAGCTTGAACCCGGCATCGGTGGCGAGCTTGATCACGTAGTCGGTCGGCAGGTAGCCGGAGTTGACCACGTCGTCGAGCTTCTTGCCCGCCTCCGCCCGGTGGTCTTCCACGCCAAGTACGCCACCCGGTTTGAGCACGGTGAAGAACGATTTGAACATCGCCTCGGCGGTGCCGTCGGCTGCCCAGTTATGCACGTTGCGGAAGGTCAGGACCATGTCGGCCGAACCCGGGGCACCGAGCACCGGCGCCTTGTGGTTGAACTCGACAAGCTTGGCGTTGTCGTACTGGGCCGGCGCGAAGGAAAACTTCTTCGTCAGCGCGGCCGTGCCCTTCGAGCCGGCTTCGACCGCACCGATGTAATGGCCGTTGTCGTGCAGGAATGGCGCGAGGATCTCGGTGAACCAGCCACCCGAAGGCCAGATCTCGATCACGGTCATGTTCGGGCGGATGCCGAAGAAGGTGAGCATCTCCTTCGGGTGACGATACGGATCGCGCGCCTTGTTCTCCGGCGAGCGCCAGCTGCCGGCGATGGCCTTGTCCAGCTGCGAAGCCGTGAGCTGCCCGGCGCTGGCCGGTGGCGTGGCCTGGGCGGGCTGATCCACCTGGGCGGCGGCCAGGGACGCGAAGGAGGCGGTCAGACCGAGCAATCCAGCGCAGGCGAAAGCGAGCTTCTTCATGGCGTCACCGGGGTGTGGGGGATGTGGGCGGGAAGGCTAGCATGGGCCATGGGCGAAGACATGGTCCTCCCGGTGTTGAGATAACGCATACACTCTCTTGAGCATCATTGGCGTATCTCCCGCAGGCTCCCCGCATGACATTCCCCGCTCTACGCCCCGTCGCCGGCGCCGTTCTCCTTGCGCTGGGCGGCGTTGCCGCCGCGCAGGACGCACCGAAGCTCGCGCCGGTCGTGGTGACCGCGACGCGCACGGAGCAGACCCCGTACGACATCCCCGCGGCGATCGACGTCGTCGCCACGCCGCCCGATGGCAGCCTCGACGTCAACCTGTCGGAGCGCTTGCAGACCATTCCGGGCATCGTCGCGCGCGACCGGCAGAACTATGCGCAGGACGAACAGATCTCGATCCGCGGATTCGGCGCGCGCTCGACCTTCGGCATCCGCGGCATCCGTCTCTACACCGATGGCATTCCGGCCACGATGCCGGACGGCCAGGGACAGGTATCCCACTTCAACCTCGACTCCGCCGATCGCGTCGAGGTGCTGCGAGGGCCCTTCTCCGCGCTGTACGGCAATGCTTCCGGTGGCGTGGTGCAGTTGTTCACCGCCGACGGCACCGAGCCGCCCGAGCTGCGCTTCGGCATCGCCGGCGGCAGCAACGGCAACTTCCGCAGTTCCGTCAACGCGCGCGGCGTCGAGGGCCCGGTCGACTACAACGTCGACGTGAGCCACTTCCGCACCAGCGGTTATCGCGACCACAGTGCGGCCCGGCGCGAATCCGGCAACGCCAAGCTCGGCTGGAAGATCGACGACGACCGCAAGCTCACGCTGGTGCTGAACACGGTGGACGTGCCCGGTGCGCAGGATCCGCTCGGCCTGACCCGGGCTCAGTACCAGGCCAACCCGCGGCAGGTCGCCCCGGTGGCCGACACCTTCGACACGCGCAAGTCGGCCAACCAGCAACAGGCGGGCCTGGTCTACGACCAGCGTATCGACGATGCGAACAGCCTGCGCGTGATGACCTATGCCGGCCAGCGCGACATCACCCAGTACCTTTCCATCCCCAAGGCCACGCAGGTGTCGCAGCCGGGCAACTCCGGCGGCGTGGTGGACCTCGCCAGCCAGTACGGCGGCGGCGATGCGCGCTGGACCTGGCACGACACCCTCGCCGGCCGGCCATTCGAGATCGCCACCGGCATCGCCTACGACAACCAGCACCAGCATCGCCTGGGCTACAACAACTTCGAGGGCGCTACGCTGGGCGTGCGTGGCGACCTGCGCCGCGACGAAATCGACCGCGTGTTCGATGTCGACCAATACGCGCAGGCGACCTGGCGCGTGGCCGAGGACTGGACCTTCATGGGCGGCCTGCGGCATAGCGACGTGCACTTCAGCTCGACGGACCGCTACATCGCCGCGGGAAACCCCGACGACAGTGGCACGCAATCGTACAGCGCCACCACGCCTGTCTTCGGGGTGTTGTGGCGCGCGGCCACGTGGGCACACGTCTATGCGAACTGGGGCCGTGGCTTCGAGACGCCGACGTTCTCCGAGATCGGTTACCGCGCGGACAATGGCCCGGGCCTCGCCTTCGACCTGCAGCCCTCGCGCTCGCACAACGAAGAGGTCGGGATCAAGCTGCAGCCCTCCGATCGCACGCAGGCGGGTATCGCCTTGTTCCGTGCGGACAGCGACAACGAACTGGCGGTGGCGACCAATGTGGGCGGGCGCACCACGTACCAGAACATCGCGCGCTCGCGCCGGCAGGGCATCGAGGCGTCGTTCACTACCGAACTCGCCCGTCACCTGCACTTCCTTGCCGCGTATACGCACCTCCAGGCGAGTTTCCGCACGCCCTTCCTCACCTGCGCCTCGACCGGCTGCGCCACGCCCACTACGCCCGTGCAGGCGGGCACACGCATCCCTGGCGCACCGCGCTCCACCGGCTACGCGGCACTGAAGTACGGCGGCGACCGTGGCTGGCAGGGCAGCGTCGACGTGCAGACCATGGGCGCGACATCGGTCAACGACCTGGGCACCGAATCCGCACCGGGCTATGCCCTGTTCGGCCTCGCCGGCGGCTATGTGCTCGACCGGGGCCCGTGGCGCGTGAACACCTTCGCCCGGGTGGACAACCTCGCCGACCGGCATGTGATCGGTTCGGTGATCGTCAACGACGGCAATGGGCGCTACTACGAGCCGGCGCCCGGCCGAAGCCTCCTGGTCGGCGTGGACCTGACCTGGCGTTGAGCCACGCTCAACCGGAGATGGCCAGACGCTCCGAGCGATAGAGCATGGCGGTGGCCCATACCGCCAGCACGGCGGCGACGAAGCCCCCGCCAAGGCAGGTCGCCAGCTGCCAGCCCGGCATGCCATCGCCACGCAGCAGCTGCACGATGCCGAGGTTCTGCGCGAGCAGCGGCACCGCGTACATCCAGGGCTCGGCCCGCACCGGAATGACCGAGAGCAGGACACTTGGCAGGATCGGCACGACCATCAGGATCGACAGGTAGGTCTGTGCTTCGCGATAGCTCTTGGCGAATGCCGAGACCAGCGACTGCAACGCCGCCAGCAACAGGATCAGCGGCAGCATCAGCACGATCACCTGTCCGCTGAAGCGCCAGCCGAGGTCGAGCGCGATGCCGAGCTTCTCCGTCGGGATGAATCGCGGCGCCGTCATGAACGCACCGACCGTCAGCAGCAGGCTGACGAGTGAGAACGTGCAGATGGCGGCGAGCTTGCCGGCGAGGATTTTCCAGCGCGCGACCGGATTGACGAACAGGGGTTCGAGCGATTGTCGTTCGCGCTCGCCCGCGGTCAGGTCGATCGCCAGGTACATGCCACCGAGGAACACAGTGAGCACGAAGAAGTACGGCAGGAAGGAGAACATCAGCCCCGAACGCGATTGCGACGTGGCCTGATCGCGCTCGGCGACCTGCACCGGCCATGCCGTGGTCGGCGACAGCCCGCGCGCGATCAGGCGCATGGCGCCCTCCCGACGACCGTAGCTTTCGACGACGCTGCGCACACGCATCACCGGTGTCGATGCGTCGCGTCGCGAGGAGTCGTAGATCAGTTCGACCTGCACGGTCTGGCCCTTGTTCCAGGCCTTGGCGTAATCGGGCGATATCCGCACGACGATGTCGGCGCGCTGCTCGCGCACGGCGTTCTCGGGATCGGGCAGTGCCGGTTGCGCATCGATACCGGCGGTTCTCAACGCGGCAACGAGGTTGGGTGCCAGATCGGCGCCGATCACCGGCACCGCGATAGGACGGTCGGCTTTGGCGATCTCGCGGTTGATCGTCACATTCATCAGCATGATGAACATTACCGGGCCCAGCAGCGGCCCGGTCACCAGCGCATTGATGAGGGTACGCCGGTCGCGCAGGTTCTCTCGCACTTCCTTCCAGTAGACGGCGGTGAAGGCGCTCATGCGGCCAGGCCCTCGTCGGTGCCGATGATCTTCACGAAGGCGTCCTCGAGTGTGCTCTGGCCGGTCTGCGCCAGCAGGGCCGCGGGGGTCTCGTCGGCGACGACGCGACCGTGCGCGATCACCACGATGCGGTCGCACAGCGCGGCGACCTCCTGCATGATGTGACTGGAGAAAAGCACGCAGCGGCCTTCGTCCTTCAGCTGGCGCATGAAGCGGCGCATCGCACGCGTCGCCATGACGTCCAGGCCGTTCGTCGGCTCGTCGAGCAACACGTTGCGGGGATCGTGCACGAGGGCGCGGGCGATCGCCGTCTTCACGCGTTGTCCCTGCGAGAAGCCTTCGGTGCGGCGCGTCGCGATATCGCGCATCTCCAGGCCGTCGATCAACGCCTCGCGACGGCGCGCCAACAGCGCGGGCTCCATGCCGTGCAGCCGGCCGAAGTAGTCGATGTTCTCGGCCGCGGTCAGTCGCTTGTAGAGACCGCGCGCATCCGGCAGCACGCCTAGGCGGCGGCGGACCGCGAGAGCGTCCGTGTAGGCATCGACACCGTCGACGAGTACCTGACCCGCATCCGGCTTCATCAAGGTGTAGAGCATGCGCAGCGTGGTCGTCTTGCCGGCACCGTTCGGGCCGAGCAGGCCGGTGATCTCGCCGTCGCGCGCGGTGAAGCTCACGCCGTTGACGGCTCGCACTTCGCCGAAGGCCTTGTAGAGGTCCCTGACTTCGATCATGGCGTGGCTCCGTTGAATCCGACGAATACCGGCAGGGGCGCGAGGCGGTCGAGGCACCGCGCGTCGAGCGACCTGGCGTCGGCGGTATCGATGAACTGGTCGAGCAGGCGCGGCATGCATCCGCGGGCGACGACGTTGTGACCCTGCCCCTTCAGTACCAGGTGACGACCGTTGGGCAGGCCTTCGAGCACCTGTTCGCCATAACGCGGCGGCGTGACCGGATCGAACTCGCCCGACATCAGCAATGCGGGCACGGCGCTCTTCAGGGGCCGATGAAAATCCGCCGGGCGCCTTCCATGCGGCCATACCGAACACGCCGCACGAAAGGCTTCGATCATGCCGTCCCCGAGGATGGTGTCCTTGTCCTGCGGGCGCGAAGTGAGCAGGTCGGCGTCTTCGGAACAGATGACCGAGTACTGCATGCCGCCATCCATGGTGTCGCCCAGGTCGCCGGTGAGCAGCTTGGCCTGGCCCAGGAGGGGACCGACGTCGCCGTGGGCTGCCGCGTCGATCGATAACGGCAGCAGCGCGGCGGTTTCGGGCGAATAGGCGAACATGCGCACGACGGTGGCCAGGGCGTGTTCGCTCAGCACGCGCTGCACGGAGGCGTAGTTCTGCGGATCGCGAAAGCTGACCTTGTGCGGATTCGCCCGTAAGGCATCGCGCAGCTGGAAGAGCGTCTGGTAGGGATCGCTGAACCGCGCATGGCAGGCGCTGTCCGCATCGCAGCGCGCGAACTGGGCCTTCAGGGCGGCGTCCAGGTTCACCGCGAAGTCCTCGCCGAGCACCAGGGTATTCGGCGCGACACCGTCGAGGATCAGCGTGCGCAGGCCATCGGGATGACGCATGGCGTATTGCTGGGCCACCCGCGTGCCATAGGAGACGCCGAGCAGGTCGAACTTCGGCGAGCCCAGGGCGATGCGAGCGTCTTCGAGGTCGGCGACGGCGTCGGTGGTGGTGTAGAAGCGGACATCGGCGTCGGCCGAGAGCTGATCGAGGCAGCGGCGGGTTTCCTTGCGCACCGCGTCGGCGTCGGAGCCGTGCGATGCGGCTTCCCCGCCGGGCACGCCGGGTTCGGCGTCGTCACGGCAACTCAATGGGTGCGAGCCGCCCGTGCCGCGCTGGTCGAGCAGCAGGAGGTTGCGGTGGGCCAGCAACGGGGCCATCGCCGGCGCGATCGCCGGATAGCTCTCCGCCGCGGACTGCCCGGGACCACCCGCGATGAAGGCGACCATGTCGTCCGCGGGGACCTGGGCGCTACTGCGGATGATGGCCAGGCGCATCGTCAGCTTGCGCCCTTCGGGATGCTCGCGGTCTTCGGGCACGACGAACGGCGCACACCATGCCGCGACCGACGTGCCCGAATGGGGCTGCGCCAGCTCGCACGGGCGAAGCTCGAGCGAACCGAGCTTCCACACGCGCGGCGGTGCCGGTCGCGTGGCGGCGGGCACGGCGGCGACCGGCTTTTCCACGGCGTCGGCATCGGCGGGCGGTTTGCGCATCAGCTGTCGGGTGGCGAAAGCGCCGGCGACAATGACCAGGAGGATGGCGATACGTTGAGCGCGTTTCATGCCATCAGGCCTCGGGCGTGAAGATGGATTCGATGGACAGCCCGAAGAGGCCGGCGATCCTGAAGGCGAGCGGCAAGCTGGGATCGTACTTGCCCGTCTCGATCGCGTTCACCGTCTGACGGGACACGTCGAGCTTCTCGCCGAGGTCGGCTTGCGACCAGCCTCGAGCGGTACGGAGTTCGCGGAGGCTGTTTTTCATCGGCTACGGTAGCGAAACCGGACGGCGCATTTGCACACGCCGAAGCAGCCCATCAGCACGGGGAGCACCCAGACCGCGACGGCCTCCGCCGGCGGCGCCGCGATGACCTTCGCGCCAAGCAGCATGCCGTAAGTGAAGAAGCCGAAACCGCCGATGGCACCGGCCATGGCGACCGACTCGAGGTCGATCCGCCGTTCGAATTCGTCCTGGTCGCGGATCACGCGAACCATGGCGCGGATGACGAAGGCGACCGGTAACACCGGCAGAAGGGTTACCACGGCCCGGGCGGCCATCCCTTCGAGGGTCCTGAGCCACCCGACGGAGACGAAGAGCAGGACCACGTAGCCGAACATGGCCGGGATGAACTCGCGCAGATATCGCTTGTGTACGGCACGCATCGCCATTCCCCGAATCATTGCACCTGGTTGGAGTCCGTCAGCGGATCGCAGCGTGTAAAGCACGCTTGACACCATCCTGCGTCCTGCTCGACGCCATGTCAAGCACCCTTGACACACCCACTGTGCCAATTCGGCATCGCTAAGTCGTTACGGCAACGCGCGTGGGAAATCACGCACGGGGCGGCTTGTCTTCCCCGATCCTTGCAGCCGACGGGTACACGTCACGGGAGATCCACCATGAAAGTCCGTCTGCTCGCCACCTTCGCCCTGATCGCTGTCGCCCTTGGCTCGGGCGGTGTCCGGGCCGCCACCGCCACCACGACCTTCAATGTCCGCATCACCATCACCGCCGCGTGCGACATCAGCACCACCGCACCGACCGACGTGAATTTCGGCACGCAACCGTCGACCGCGACCAATGTCGACAACCAGGGCGCGCTCAACGTCAACTGCACGCCCAGCGCGCCCTACACGATCGCCCTGGACAACGGGCAGAACGGTACCGACGCGAATTCACGGAAGATGAGCAGCGGCAGCGCACTCGTTCCCTACCAGCTCTATCGCAATGCCACGCGCACGGCCGCCGACGTCTGGGGCAGCACGACGGGGGCCGGTGGCAATGTGCTGGCCGGCAGCGGGACCGGTACGGTGCAGACCCTGCCGGTCTACGGCCGCGTGCCGAGCACGAACTTCGCCGCCGGCAGCTACGCCGACGTCATCACCGCCACGATCACGTACTGACGGTGTGCGGGTGGCCGCGACGCATGGCACGGGCCTGCGCGCTGGCCGCAGCCGTTTCTCTCGCGCCGCTGGCATCGGCGAGCGGGCTGCAGGTGTCGCCGATCGGACTGAGCCTGGCGAGTACCGCCCAGGCCGACGCACTGTGGCTGACCAACACCGGCAGCGAGCCGGTACATGCCCAGGTGCGCGTCTTCCGCTGGTCGCAGGCCGATGGCAAGGACGTACTCGAGCCCTCGCGCGATCTCGTCGTGAGTCCACCGATGGTCACGATCGCTCCGGGCGACCGACAGATGGTCCGTGTGATTCGTCAGGTTCCTGCTCCGGCAAGGACGGAGGCGTCTTACCGTGTCATCGTCGACGAATTGCCGATCGATGCGGGCGACCGCCCCGGGTTGACGTTCGTCCTGCGCTATTCGGTACCGGTCTTCCTGGCACCGGCGGGCGACCCAGCGGTGAAAGCGGCCCTGCAGGCGAGCTGGGAGCATTCGCCCGACGGCCCGATCTTGCGCGTGGGCAACGCGGGCAACGGACACGCACAGATCGCCGATCTCGTCTGGCGCGGCGCCAACGGTCAACACACGATCCTTCTCGGCGGACTGCTGGGTTATGCCTTGCCGGGCAGCACCATGAGCTGGCATCTGCCGCAGGGCGCGACCCATGCGGGTGGCTCGATCAAGGCAAGGATCAATGGTGAAACGTCCGAGTCGACGCTGGTCGTGGACACGGACGGCCGCTAGCCTGCTCGCGCTGGACGCCGCCGCCATGCACGCCCTGGCCAGGGAAGCCGACCCCGTGCCGCCACCGGCGACCGTGCAGCCACGAGAGCGTCTTGTTGGCGAAGACCTGTATCTCGAGGTGATCCTCAATGGCACGGCGACCGAGCGCCTGGTGCATTTCACGCGTCGTGGCGAGGCCCTGTGCGCGACGGCGACCGATCTGCGTGGACTCGGCTTCGCGCTGCCGCCGGGCGACGACGAGCGCTGCCTTCCCGACATGCCGGGACTTCACTACACCTACGACGTGGGCCAGCAACGCGTCACCGTGGAGGCTCCGCTGGACCGGCTCGACCTGCCGCGGCAGATCCTCAACAAGGCCGAACGCAGCGCCACGCCTCCGACCAGCGGTTCCGGCGTGCTGCTCAACTACGATATCTACGCCGCTGAGGGTGGCGGCCTGGACAACGTCAGCGCGCTGACCGAACTGCGCGCTTTCAGCGATGGGCTCGGCGTACTGAGCAGTACCGGGCTCACACGACGCTACCAGACACCCGGCCAGGGCTGGCAGGGCGACACCGTACGCCTCGACACGCAGTGGCGACTCGCGTTTCCGGCGCAGTCGCTGGCACTCACGGTCGGCGATACGTTCACCGGCTATCTCTCCTGGACCCGGGCGACGCGCATTGGCGGCATCGGCTTCGGCACCGATTTCGCCCTGCAGCCGTATCGCATCACCACGCCATTACCGCAGTTCTTCGGCCAGGCCACCGCGCCCTCGGCGGTCGAGCTGTACGTCGACGGCATACGCCAGTACAGCGGCCGCGTGCCGGCGGGACCGTTCCAGCTCACGGCCGTGCCGGGCGTCGACCAGTCGGGACAGGCGCAGGTGGTGCTCACCGATGCCCTGGGACGCAGTAGCACCGTGAGCTTCCCGTTCTATTCCGCACGCCAGTTGCTGCGCGGCGGCCTCGACGACTGGTCGGTGCAACTGGGCACGGTACGCGAAGCGTACGGCATCGATTCCTTCGCGTACGGCAACGCACCGATCGCCAGCGCCACATGGCGTCGCGGCGTCAGCGACACCCTGACCCTGGAAACGCACGCCGAGGCCGGTGACGGACGGGGCACGGCCGGCATCGGTGCCGTATGGAATCCGGTGGGCGCGCACATACTCAACGCGTCGATCGCGGGCGCTCGCGGCGGCGGCTCGCAGGTCGGTGCGGGGTACTCGTGGAGCGGACGCTACGTCAACGCATCCGTCGACACCTTGCGTAGCGACGCCGGCTATCGAGACGTGGCATCCAACTACGGCTCACCACCTCCCCGCGCGAGCGACCGCGCATTCATCGGATTCAACATACGCGAGTCGAGCTTTGGAGCGAACTTCGTTCGCCTGCGATACGCCGGACAGTCGGCCTCGCGCTACGCGGGTCTGTTCGTGCTGCGCAACCTCGGCCACGGCATATCGCTCAACGCCAGCGTCAACCAGAACCTCGACCTGTCGAGCGACCGGAGCATCTTTCTCGGCGCCACGGTGGCGCTCGACCAGCGCACGACCTGGAGCGCGTCCGCGCAACGCGACGGCGATCGCACCTTCGCCACGGCCGACGCGAGCCGCCCCATCGACGGCGATGGCGGTTTCGGCTGGCACGTGCAGGGACGCAGCGGCGTTGACGGTGGCGGCCTCGCCGAGCTTGGCTGGCTCGGCAATCGCGGCCAACTGACCCTCGGCGCGAGCACGATGGGCCCCTCGTCATACGGCTACGCCGATGCGAACGGCGCCTTCGTGCTGATGGGCGGTCATGCGTTCGCCGCGCGACGCATCGACGACGCCTTTGCCCTGGTGAGTACGGAAGGAATGCCGGATATCCCCGTCCTCCTTGAGAACCGGCGCACCGGCGTGACCGACAGCGACGGACTGCTCCTGGTCTCTCGCCTCAATGCCTATCAGGACAACCGCCTCGCGATCGATCCGCTCGACCTGCCCGCCGACGATCGTGTGCAACGCGTGGAGAGCATCGTCGCGCCCTCGGATCGCGCCGGTGTCGTCGTGCGTTTCCCGGTGAAGCGCATCCAGGCGGCGTCGGTGATCCTGGTCGATGCAAGCGGGCTACCGCTGCCCGTGGGATCCCGGGTCGACACCGTCGATGGCGCCGCCGCCTATGTCGGTTATGACGGCATGGTGTATCTCGACAACCTGCATGGGAGCACGGCCTTGCGCGTGACGCTGCCGAACGGTCATCGCTGCGAGACAGCGCTCACGTATCCCGCCAGCGCACGCAACCTTCCGCAGATCGGGCCGCTGATCTGCCCGGTGGCGAGCCCATGAAGTGGTTCGCGCTTGTCCTGCTCGCCGCCGCCGCGCTATTCGGCAGCGACGCGGCACGGGCGACGACATCGTGCACGGTGACCAGTATCAGCGGGGTCGCATTCGGCACCGTGGATCCGACCGGAACGTTTGTCGACACGACGGCGACCGTCAACTACAGCTGTACTTACAACGGCCTGCTCGGTGCACTCTACGGCACCTACGTCACGGCATGCATGAGCCTGGGAGCGGACGATCTCGGCAACCTGGCGCCACGTACGATGCTCGATGCGAGCGGCGACCGCATGCAATACCAGCTTTACAAGGACTCCACCCGCTCGACGGTGTGGGGCACGATCGCCAATGCGACCTACACGGCGCTGAGCTTCAACAAGGCTATCGGGATACTCTCCAACGGAGTGACGGTCACCGGCACACTGACGATCTACGGGCGCGTTCCGGCATTGCAATCCAACCTCTCGCCCGGAAGCTACGCCGCGACGCTGGCCAGTTCGCTCACCAGCAATGCCTTGACCTATAGCTACAACGAAGCGCTGCTGAGTCTGGGCGCCCCGCCGGCCACCTGCCAGTCCGGCGGGACAGGTGGCCCGATCACCGTCGTCGCGCCCTCGCTCGGCATCAGTGCGTCCGTGGCTGCGAAATGCACGGTGGGAACGGCCACCGACCTGGACTTCGGCAGCGTGCCCGGCCTGCTGCAGACGGCGACCGACAAGACATCGCTGGTCCGCATGACCTGCACCAACCGCGCGGCTTACCAGGTCGGGCTGGATAACGGGCAAAACGCGTCGGGCGGGACGAGGCGCATGTCGTCCGGTACGGGATTCGTGACCTACGATCTATTTCGCGACAGCTCCCGCGGGCAGCATTGGGGTACCACATTGAACACGGATACGGCGACGGGCACAGGTTCCGGCAGCGAACAAACCATGACCGTGTACGGCCGGGTGCCGGCGCAGGCCGCCGTGAGAGCGGGTAGCTACAGCGACATCATCACGGTGACCGTCACGTATTGAGGCAATCAGAACGTATAGACCATGCCCGCGCGCGCGCTCATGGCCGACTCTCCGCCATGACCCAACCGCGTACGTGTGCCGATATCGACGTATGCCGTCAGGTCGGCGCGGAACTGCAGCGCCGCACCAGCGGCGATGTCGGTGGCCCGCCCCGCCTTGCCCGTGGCGAGCCGGACGCTGGAGATATCGATCGATTCGCCGGTGCCGCGGGTGACGACATAGCGGGCATCGATATAGGGCGACCATGCATCGAGCACGTTTCCTCGTGGTTCGAATCGCATCGACACACGTGCACCGCTGCGCAGGGTCATTCGTTCCGGCGTGCCCGGTCGGACCACGAGACGATCGCGATCCGTCGCCCTGGCGAAACGCAGGCGCTGCCACAGCAGCGACGCCGCGGGCTCGATCGTTACGCGCTCGACCGGATGCCAGCGGAAGCCAGCCTCCAGCGAGGCTTCGTTGGCGTTGGCGCGAAGCCTTCCCAGCGCCTCGCCGCGCGAGGGCGTATGCACGTCGACGCGGTAATGCGTGAAGCCATACGACGCGCTCGTATGCCAGCCACTCTCGGTGGTCAATGCATAGGTGGCGGCGATGCCGCGGGCATCGGCTTTGGCCCGACTCACGCCATCGACCGCACGCGGTGCGATGCTCGTCGAACCCGTGGAAAGGCCCAGCCCCGCACGCATCGTCGCCTCTGCGGATGACCATGCAAGCAGCTCGCCGGCAACATGCAGGCCACGATCCGTGCGTGCGTAGTCGACCGCGTAGCGGGCGAACGGCAGGCTGCTGCGGTAGATCGCATGCCCGCCGAACGCGCGTACGTGCCAGGCGGAATCGCGCGCCGCGGCGGGTTCGACCGGACGCCATGCGTCCATCGCCGTCCGGCCATAGCCGAACAGCGCATGGGCCAGCACGAGATACGCAGGCACCTGGGGAACCAGGCGGGCGCGCACCGGCAGCGCTGCCGGGTCCCTACGGCGGTCATCGTCGACCGGGTTGCCCGAGGCATCGGTACGATGACTTTGCAGGCGGAAGTCCCAGTGAGCGCTGGCGGCATCGAGGAGGCGCTGGCCCACGTCGGATGAGCCGGGTGCGTAGGCGACGAGCCTGTACTGCCAGGGACCGGCGGCCACGTAGCCTCCGGCCAGCCGGAACGAATCCGCTCCCGCATTGCCACCGACCTGCACCACGCTGATGCCATCGCCGGGTTGCGGTACGCGCGTCAGCGGCGAGGTGTCGGCACCGGCACCGCCCATGGGGAGGATATGCAGGCTGGTGGAACCGATGACATCACCCGCGACCAGGAGGCGGTCGGTGAGCTGGCGGTCCATCGCTCCACCGGCATCGAGGCGGGTTCGCAGGACCACACTGCCTTGTCCCTCCGGGTTGGCGAACGTTCCGACGTCGAGACGGCTGGCCGGCGCACCTTCATCGAACGCGACCCGTCCCTGCCCTAGCAGGGTCAGGCGATGTACCGAGCTGTCGCCCGCAGCCACCCAGGCGCTGTCGGCCAGGTTGAGTTCGGCCAGGCGCTCGCCTCGGCCTTGCCATGTCGTGCTGTCCAGGCTGACACGCAATGGCCCGCCGCCCGCGCCAACGATGTCGCCGTGCACATGGCTATGCTCGGCGGTGAAGGTCATCGCCTGCGCCGCGTTCTCGATGCGTCCGTTGATTCGCGCGCCGTCGGTCACCCGGATCGAGGCATCTCCCGGCTGTCCGTTCACGGCGCGGATCGCGTAGCCCGCGCCCCGTACCTCACCGCCGGCGATGGCCGCCACCCCACCGGCGAGGGTGATCGCCGATGACCCGGCACCCTCGGCGACGACCCGCGTATCGCTGACGTGGAACGTCGACGTGGCACCCTGGATCGACACCGCGTTCACCCCCGGCTGTTCGGTCAACAGCGAACTCTTGCTCAGCGCGACGTGTGCGCCGCCACTGACGGCGACGGATTCGGCGCTATCGAACGGCGCGGCCGCGCCGCTGCGCTTGCCCGCATGGACGAGGGAGAGTCCCGAGCCGACGATGCGGCTGTCGGTACCCGCGGCGAGGACCCCGATGGCGTTATCACCCTCCATGCGCAAGGTGACGCCGTTCACGCCGATGATTCCACCCGATCGCGACGAGATGCCGACACTGTCGGCGGCCGACATGCCCAGCGTGACGTTCTGCAGGGTGACGGTCGACAGGTCCTGGGCATGGACGCCGATCGACCGCGCCCCGCTACCGGCGATGCGACTGTTACCGATGAAGACGTTCGCCTTGCCGAAGGCGAGCAATCCGTAGGCATGGCGCGTGCGATTGCCCGAGCTACGGTTGTGGATGTACACATCGTATGCATCGAGCGAACCGCGCCTGCGCACCTCGACACCGCGGCCGACACCGGGGCCATCGATCGTGATCGTGTCACCGCGATCGAGCGAGAAGGCACCATCGGCCTCGACGACGATACTGAACGGATAATCGGTGCCGCGCACCGGGGCGACCGCGGTGCCGAACAACGCCAGGGCGAGCGCGCTGCGCCCGTAAGAACACACGGCCATGATGCCTTCCTCGTTTCGTCGATGAGGAAGGCAAGTTAGTTATCGATTCGGGTGACGTATGTCGGCAGCCGTCGTGCCGTGAGTCAGCCGTCGCCGCGACGCCACTCGCCCCGTTTCGGCTTGGCGACGGGCTTCGGGCCGGCTTTGCGCTTGAGTCGCGCTTCGAGTGTCGCGGCCTGCTCTTCGCGCTCGTCGTGCAGCTTGAGGTAGTTGCGCCAGCGTTGCGGGGACAGCTCGCCCGAGGCCAGCGCGGCCTGGATCGCACAACCGGGCTCGTTGCTGTGTCCACAATCGGCGAAACGGCATTGCGACGAGAGCGTTTCGATGTCGGCGAACAGATCGAGGTTCTCTTCACCGGTGAGCTTCAGCTCGCGCATGCCCGGCGTATCGATCAGGCAGCCGCCTGTCGGCAGGCTGAGTAGTGCTCGGTGTGTCGTGGTGTGCCTTCCGCGGCTGTCGTGCGAACGCACGGCGGCCGTGGCCATGCGGTCCTCACCCAGCAACGTGTTGGTGAGCGTCGACTTTCCCGCTCCCGACGAACCGACCAGAACGGCGCTCGATCCTGGCCCCAGATAATCGGCCAGGAGCGTCACGGTGCTCGGATCCTTCGCGTTGATCGCATGCACGGCAGCGTCGTCGGGTAGCCGCTCGCGTAGTGCGTTGACCGCTCCTTCGACGTCGACATCGGTGTCGGCCTTGCTCAGCAGCACGACGGGCCGCGCGCCCGAGCCCTCGACGAGGGTGAGATAGCGCTCGATGCGCGACGGGTTGAAGTCACCGTCGAGTCCGGTGATCACCAGCACGTAGTCGATGTTGGTGGCGATGATCTGGCGTTCGTAGCGCTCGCCCGCCGCGGCACGCGTCAGCACGGAGCGCCGCGGCAGCACTTCTTCGATCACCGGGTGGTTGGCATGGTCCAGGAGAACGAAATCGCCCACCGACGGCCGCAGCGAAGGATCGAGGCCTCGCTTGAGGAAGTGGCCGGCCGGCTGCGCGTTGAACGCGACCGAGCCGTCGTGCACCTCGTAGCCGGCACGATGCTGCGCCACGACGCGGGCGAGGCGGCGCGGATCGTCGGGCAGGGCGGGGTCGCGCCAGCCGATATGGCGCAGGCGCGCCAGGTCCGATGAGTCGGTCATGGCCGTGATTATGCCCGCTTCCGGGCCGCTTTCCGCCTCGCGAGGCCGTTCGTACGCTGTTAGGATCGGACGACGACCGCCGGGAACGCGCCCGGCGGCATGCACCGGAAGTCCTGCAAGTGTCCTCGATCAAGCCCAGCGCGCACCTGGCGGAAGTGCGCTACGAAATCCGCGGCGCCCTCACCCGGCGTGCCCGCGATATGGAAGCGGCCGGCCAGCCGATCATCAAGCTCAATATCGGCAACCCCGGCCGCTATGGCTTCACCACCCCGCCGCACCTTCGCGAGGCGATCGGAGCCCATCTGACCGATAGCGAGGCCTACGGCCACGAGCAGGGCCTGGAGGAGGCCCGCGAGGCCATCGTGGCCCAGCAGCGGAGCCGCGGCTCGATCGGCATCGACATGGAGCGGGTGTTCATCGGCAACGGCGTCAGTGAACTCATCGACATCTCGCTGCGTGCCCTGCTCCAGCCCGGCGACGAGGTTCTGCTGCCCAGTCCGGACTACCCACTGTGGAGCGCCGCGACCATCCTCAACGACGGCAGCCCGCGCTACTACCGCTGCCTGGCCGAGAACGGCCATCTACCCGATCCCGACGAGATCGAGTCGCTCATCGGCTCGCGCACGCGGGCCCTGGTGCTTATCAATCCGAACAACCCGACCGGCGCGGTCTACCCCAGGGCACTTCTCGAACGCATTGTCGAGGTCGCCCGGCGCCATGGCCTGCTGCTGCTCTGCGACGAGATCTACGACGAGATCCTCTACGACCAGACGCCGTTCCAGCCATTGGCGGCGATCGCGGGCGATCATCCCTGCGTGAGCTTCGGCGGGCTGTCCAAAGTGCATCGCGCCTGCGGTTATCGGGTCGGCTGGATGAGCCTCTCGGGCGATCCCCGTCGCACCGCCGAGTATCGCGATGCCCTCCAGCTGCTCGCCGCCCTGCGCCTGTGTGCGAACGTGACTGCGCAATGGGCCGTGCGCCCGGCCCTGCTCGATAAACCCACCATCGGCGCCCTGACCTCGCCCGGTGGCCGCCTGCATCGGGCGCGACAGACCGTACTCGATCACGTCGCCGCCAGTCCGTTCCTCGACGTGGTCGCGCCCGGTGGCGCCATTTACGCCTTCCCGCAGATCCGCGCGGAGGCGATCCCGCATTTCGACGACACCGCATTCGCGCTGCGCCTGCTCGAGGAGGAAAGCGTGCTCGTGGTGCCAGGCACCAGCTTCAACCTCTCGGCGAGCCGTCACCTGCGGCTGACGTTACTGCCCGAACCGGCCCAGCTCGCCGAAGTGTTCGTACGCATGGATCGCGTGCTCACCCGCATGGCCGACGACGCGGTGCCCGCGGCCAGCGCGGTCGCCTGAGCCGTGGCCGAAGCAACCTTCCTCGCCCTCGGCGACTCCTACACGATAGGCGAGGGTGTTCCGCCCGAGGGACGCTGGCCCATGCGGCTGGTGGCGCGCTTGCGCGAACGCGGGATCGCCATCGGCGATCCACGCATCGTCGCCACGACCGGCTGGACTACCGACGAGTTGTCCACCGCGATGGACGCTGCCCACCTCCGGGGCAGCTTCGGCCTGGTGACCTTGCTGATCGGCGTGAACAACCAGTACCGCGGCCGATCCGCCGGCGAGTACCGGGAGGAGTTCCTCGCCCTGCTCCATCGCGCCATCGCGCTGGCCGGGGATTCGCGCAGGGTCGTCGTCGTGTCGATTCCCGACTGGGGGGTGACCGCTTTCGCGGAGGGCCGCGACCGCGCGGCGATCGGCAGCGCGATCGATACGTTCAATGCCATCGCACACGACGAAGCCGTGCGTGCGCATGCGCGATGGGCGGATGTGACGCCGGCCTCGCGCGCGGCGGTGGCGAAGCCGGGGATGCTGGTGGAGGATGGATTGCATCCCTCTGCCGCGCAGTACGCTGCGTGGGTCGATGTGATTCTGCCGGAGGCGCAGGCGGCGTTGCGGGAATTGCACCGCTGATCGCCGATGAATCGGCTCCCACAGGGAGCAGGGTGCACTCGCTTTTTGTGGGAGCCGCTTCAGCGGCGATGCTCCACCGCTTTGTGTGGGAGCCGCTTCAGCGGCGATGCTCCACCGCAACATCGCTGAAACACCCCCGCCACGGCCCGGTTACCTGCGAGGCCGACACTGACGTCCCGGGACAATCCGGGAAACCGACGTCATGGCCAAACTCTCCTGCCGCAGCGCCTTCATTTCCGATGTGCATCTGGGCACGCCGGACTGCAAGGCCGCCTATCTCCTCGACTTCCTCAAGAACCTGGACTGCGAGCGGCTGTATCTGGTCGGCGATATCGTCGACCTGGAAGCGCTCGCCAAGCGCCATTGGTGGCATCCGGACCATAGCGCCGTCATCGCCGAACTCATCGCGATGGCCGCGAAGGGTGTCGAGGTGATCTATCTGCCAGGCAACCACGACTTCCAGATGCGCGGCCTCGCCGGCTCGACCATTGCGGGCATCCGCGTGGAACTGGATGCCGTGCACGAAGGCGCCGATGGCCGCCGCTACCGGGTCAGCCACGGTGACGAGTACGACCCCGAGCATATCGGCCGCAGCTGGATCGCCTGGCTGGGCGACAACCTGCACCGCTTCATCTGCTGGGCGAACCGCCGCGTGCATGCCGTGCGCAAACGCCTCGAGCTGCCCTACATGCCGCTGTCCATCATCCTCAAGTCGCATGTCGGCGCCGCGCTGGCCTATATCCGTGACTATGAGCAGCGCGTGGCATCGGACGCGCGGGAGCGTGGCTTCGACGGGCATATCTGCGGCCACATCCATTTCGGCCATATCCGCTCGATGGACGGCGTCCTGTACATGAACGATGGCGACTGGGTGGAGCACTGCACGGCCCTGGTCGAGGATAGGAGCGGTGCCATGGAACTGATCCACTGGACCGAGCGCTGCACCCACCTGGGTCGCGCCAGCCGTGAGACCGTGCTGCCCTCGCCCGAGGCCGTGCTGGGCTTCGCCCCGCTGGCCGATTGCCGCGCCGATCTTGGCGAATTGACCGCGGAAGTGTCGCTAGCGGGTTGAAACGGACTCATGGGGGGCCCATGTGCCACGGATGCCGGTAAAATGGCCCCCTCTCTTTCCGCGGTGACCCCATGGCCCTCGACACACCCACCCGCGAGCGCATCGAAACCCTCCTTGCCGAGCACCCCGTCGTGCTCTTCATGAAGGGCACGCGCCAGCAGCCGATGTGCGGCTTCTCCGCCGCGGCGACCAATACGCTCAACGACATCATCCCGACCTACCACACGGTCAACGTGCTGGAGGATCCGGAAATCCGCGAGGGCATCAAGGAATACGGCCAGTGGCCGACCATTCCGCAGCTCTACGTGAAGGGCGAGCTGGTCGGTGGTTCGGACATCATCCGTCAGATGTACACCAGCGGCGAGCTCTACACCTTGTTCGGTGCCAGCGCGCCGGACCGCACGCCGCCGGAAATCACCATCACCGAGAAGGCTGCCGAAGCCATTCGGGGTGGCATGGCCAACGCCCAGGGTATGGCGCTGCACCTGGAGATCGGCCCGGATCACAGCGCGGGCTTCCAGCTCGCCCCCGCCGGCGATTTCGACATCGTCGTGGTCGCCAGCGGTATCGAGGTGCACTTCGATCCGGGCAGTGCCGCGCGCGCCAAGGGCGTTGTCATCGACTGGGTCACCACGGTGCAGGGCGAAGGCCTCAGCCTGAAGTTCCCGGGCGCGGTCGAGATCGGCACGCTCAACGTCCACCAGCTGAAGGACCGCCTCGCCGCCGGGGATATCACCCTGGTCGACGTGCGCCCGGCCCACGCTCGCGCCATCGCCGCACCGCTGGCCGGTGCGCGGATCCTCGAAGAGGAAGGCTACGAGGCCCTGGCCCAGCTGCCGAAGGACGCACCCATCGCCTTCATCTGCCACCACGGTGTCTCCAGCCGCGCCGCCGCCGAGCGCTTCGCCGCGCACGGCTTCACGCAGCTGTTCAACGTGGAAGGCGGCATGGACGCGTGGTCGCGCGAAGTGGATCCGACGGTGCCGCGCTACTGATTCGGCCGCGTCGGTGGGTGCCGCTTGGGCGGCGATAACCACGCCATCGAATCAGCTCGACGAGACGGCGCCTTCGGGCGCCGTCTTCGTTTGCGCGTCCCGCCAGCGCAGGAAGGGCCGTTCCACGGCGTAGTGAAGCAGCGCGCCGCCTGCGAGCGTCGCGACCACGTAGATCGCGAAACGCAGCAGACCCTGACCGGCCAGACGATCGCCCATTGCCGCCTGGACGAGCATGAAAACGCCCTTGTGGCTGAGGTACAGGCTGTACGACACCGCTGCCAGCCAGCCCGCACCAGGAATCGTCAGGCGCGAGAACCATGTCCTGCCACTGCCGGCAGCGACGAAGGCCATCATGGCCAGGGCGACCAGCGGGTAGCCGACGACGCAAGGCCAGAAGTCGGCGCGTGCCGCGTCGAAAAGCACGATGGCCCCGGCAAGCAGCGCAACACCGAGCGCCAGTAGCAGGTTGACGCGGGCATGCACCCAAGCGAGCCACGCGGGCCGATACACGCCGCAGGCTGCCAGCGCGACGCCGGCCACGAGACCGTCAAGCCGCGCCCAGGTCGGATAGTAGAGATAGCGCAGGTATCGCAGGCCCCGTTCGTCCGCCGGCCCACCGACGGAACCGCCGTCCGGGCCGACCAGATGGCTCCACAGCCATGCGCGAAAGAGCATGCCTCCGACGACCACGATCGCCGCGACCAGCGCGAACTTCCACAGGGCGGGCCTGCGCGTCAGCGCGAAGGCAAGGAGCGGGAACACGAGGTAGAAGTGTTCTTCGACGCAGAGCGACCACACGTGTGAGAACGCGTAGTTGTTGTCGTTGTCGTACTGGAGGTTGAAGGTAAAGGTGAGGAACTGCCAAAGCGGCTGCATACCCTTCGTCTCGGGCCATGCAGGCCACCATTCGTACAGCGCCAACACGACGAAGAAAGCGGGAAGAATGCGGATGAAACGGCGCTTGTAGAAGGCGGTGAAGTCGAGGGTTCCCGTCGCACGCAGGGCCTTGAACACCTGCGTACCGATCAGGTAGCCGCTGAGGACGAAGAAGAGATCGACACCCATCCAGCCGGACCACTGCAACACCCCATACCCGTCACCCAGCCCACCGATGAGGTAGCTATGGAAAAGGAGCACCCAGGCGATGGCGACGGCGCGGAGGGTGTCGAGTCCGGAAAGGCGGTTCATGCGCGGTCCTTGCGTGGGGCAGCGTGAGCGTGGGCAGCGTGACTGTGTGCGACGACGGAGCGCGGGGTGAGGCGGGAAAGTGGCGATTCGGAGGCGCCGCGGGCTTCAAGAGGTAGTCGATGGCGTTCAGTTCGAAGGCACGAAGCGCAAAGCTGTTCCGTGAGCGACGAGGGAAACCCATGATCACCATGCAAACGAAGATCGGCAGGCCCGCGATCCAGGCCATGCCCGGCGATACCGTGACGTTGCGATCTTCCTGCATGCGTATCGCTCCCCTGTTCCCCGCCGATTCTATCGGGCCGAGGACCACACGAGTGCCCTGCCGCGAGGTAGCTCGCGGCAGGGCGTTTCCTTACTGCGCCGAACCGGTTACAGGCAGGCGTTGAGCCCGTCGAAGACGCTCTTCCGGTTCATCGGAAGCTTCACTTCGAGCGGCTCCTTCGACGACATGAGCGCCTCGTAGAAGGACTCCACCGGCGTGTCCTTGGCGAGCGCCAGCTTGCACTTGAACAGTTTGGCGTTGACCTGCACGGCACCGGATTTGCCGTTGACCTGCGTGAAGCTGCCAGCGAAGGTCCACAGGCACTGCTTCATCGTGCCCTTGGTGGAATCGACCGAGCAGCGCAGCTCCATCGGCTGCAGGTTGCCGTAGTCGCCTTCACAGAAGGTATCGCCGCAGATGCTCTTGAACGCATCCGAAAGGTGCGCCGTGAGGTTCTCGAACCGTTCCATCCCGGCCTCGTGTGCCGGCCAGTGGACGGCGTCGACGTAGCGTTCGGTCGCCGGAGGTGTCGTCGGCTTGGGAGCCGCGTCGGTCTGCGCCATGGCGAAGGCGGGGACGAAAAGCAGGGCCGCGGCGAGGGTGTTTCGAAGCATCGTGGTGTCTCCTTGGTTGGGGAGCACACATGACACCGCTTACGCGCATGGGCGTCTGTCCATCGACGCCCATGCCGTTTCGTAGTCTTACAACCAACGCCCGTAGCGGCGGATGTAGATCGTCTTCATCAGCTGGGTCAACGCGCAGTAGCTGACCAGCGTCACCGCCAGCCAGGCGAAGTAGATGCCCGGCAGCGGCATCATGCCGATACGCGCACCCAGACCCGAGTAGGGAATGAGCATGCCGATGACCATGATCGCGCCGGTCAGGGCGAGCACCGGTGCCGAGGCCACGCTCTGCAGGAACGGAACGCGCCGCGTACGAATCATGTGGACCACGAGGGTCTGCGAGAGCAGGCCTTCGATGAACCAGCCCGACTGGAAAAGCGACTGGTGCGCGACGTCATGGGCGCCGAAGTAATGCCACATCAGCCAGAACGTGGTGATGTCGAACACCGAACTGACCGGTCCGATCCAGACCATGAAGCGACCGATATCCCCCGCATCCCACTTGCGCGGATGGCGCAGGTATTCCTCGTCCATGCGATCGAAGGGAATCGACAGCTGCGACAGGTCGTACAGCAGGTTCTGCACGAGGATCTGCAGCGGCAACATCGGCAGGAACGGCAGGAACGCGCTCGCCACCAGCACGCTGAACACGTTGCCGAAGTTCGAGCTGGCGGTCATCTTGATGTACTTCATGATATTGCCGAAGGTGACCCGACCTTCGATCACGCCCTCCTCGAGCACCATCAGGTTCTTCTCGAGCAGGATGATGTCCGCCGACTCCTTGGCGATATCCGTCGCCGTATCGACCGAGATGCCCACGTCCGCCTCGCGCAGCGCGGGGGCGTCGTTGATGCCGTCACCGAGGAAGCCGACGGTGTGGCCGCGACGCTGCAGCGCCTTCACCACGCGCGCCTTCTGCACCGGCGACATCTTCGCGAACACCGTGGTCTTCTCGACCATCGCGTCCAGCGCATCGTCGTCGAGTTGCTCGATATCGCGGCCGAGGGCCGAGGCCGTCACATCGAGGCCGACTTCGGTGCAGATCTTCCGCGTGACCGCCTCGTTGTCGCCGGTGATGACCTTCACCGCGACGCCGTGGTGGTTCAGCGCACGGATAGCCGTCGCCGCCGAGTCCTTCGGCGGGTCGAGGAAGGCCAGGCAGCCCACCGCGGTGAGGCCGGCTTCATCGGCCACGCCATACGCACGCTCGCCAGCCGGATCGCGGCGGATCGCGACGACGAGCACGCGCAGGCCATCTTCGTTGAGCTCGCGCGTCATGGCGCGAATCTCGGCCCGCTTCTCGGCGGTCATCGGCTCGACCACGTCGCCGATGCGCGCTTCGGTGCAGATCTGCAGCATCTCTTCGACGGCGCCCTTGCAGACGAGCAGTTGCTCGCCGCGGCCATCGGACACCACCACCGACATGCGTCGACGCTGGAAATCGAACGGGATCTCGTCGACCACATGGAAGCGCGACGCGACGGGCTCGAGATCGCGATGCGTGAGCACCGCCTTATCCATCAGGTTGCGCAGGCCGGTCTGGAAGCGGCTGTTGAGGTAACCGTATTCCAGGGCGTCATCGGAATCGTCGCCGTTGAGGTCGACGTGGCGCTCCAGCACGATCTTGTCCAGCGTGAGCGTGCCGGTCTTGTCCGTGCAGAGCACGTCCATCGCGCCGAAGTTCTGGATCGCGTTGAGGCGCTTCACCACCACCTTGCGCTTCGACATGGCGAGGGCGCCCTTGCCGAGGTTGGCCGTCACGATCAGCGGCAGCATCTCCGGGGTCAGGCCGACCGCGACCGACAGGCCGAACATGAAGGCTTCGAGCCAGTCGTGCTTGTCGAAGCCGTTGATCACGAAGACCACCGGCACCATCACCGCCATGAAGCGGATGAGCAGCCAACTCACCGAGGAGATGCCGCGGTCGAAGCTGGTCTGCACGCGCTCGCCCGACAGCGTATGCGCGAGCGAGCCGAGGTAGGTGCGGGCACCGGTCGCCAGCACGACCGCCGTCGCCGTGCCGGAGACCACGTTGGTGCCCATGTAGCAGACGGTCGGCAGGTCCAGCGGGCCGTCGGCGGAGCCGGGACCGGTGGTGGCGTTCGGCGCGGCTTTCTCCACCGGCAGGGACTCGCCGGTCAGGATCGCCTGGCTGATGAACAGGTCCTTGGCGGCGAGCAGGCGCAGGTCGGCCGGCACCATGTCGCCGGCGCCCAGATGGACGATGTCGCCCACCACCAGTTCCTCGACCGGTACTTCGATGCGCTCGGCGTGGCCGTCCTCGGCACGGCGGGTCACCGTGGAGGTATTGCGGACCATGGCCTTGAGCTTTTCGGCCGCGCGCGACGAACGGAATTCCTGGGTGAACGAGAGCAGGACGCTGATGCCGACCATGACCGCGATGATCACCGGGCCGGTCAGGTCGTCCGGTGCGGTGACCAGCTGGACCACCGCGAGCACCAGCAACACGATGATGAAGGGATTGCGGAAGGCGCGCAGCAGCTGGACCGACCAGTGCGGCGGCTTCTCGTGGCCCACCTCGTTGATGCCGTCGCGATCCAGTCGCTCGGCGATCGCCGTCTCGTCCAGACCGTCGATCCGCGAGTCCAGCGAGCGCAGCAACTCGTCGGCCGGACGGTAGGCGTCGGCACTGGCGTTGGTGAAGGCTTTGGCGGCGACGGCCGCCTGCGAGATGTGCTTCTTCATGGCCCACTGCCTTTCCGGACGACCTCTCCGGACGGGGCGCGAGCGGCTCTCAGCTGGTAGCTGAAGGCGTGCGCGCCGGCGCGGAGCCGACGTTCGGTTTCCGGGTAATCGTGACGACGGACGGCGAAAGCCGCGCCGTAGAGTCTATGTCGCTGTTCATGCCTGCGGCAGTGTGCCGTCAGCCCGTTTCAAATTGCTTTCAGCAGCGTCGAGAGAACGCGGAACGGTGATCGTGCGCTTGGCCGGGGAGGCCTGGTTGGCACGACGACGGGCAAGAGCGAAAGCGAGACGGCGGCCGAACATGCGCGGACCGGTCTTTTCGAGCTGGATGTACATGGCTCAATCCTCGGATAACGGAAGCTCGCGAGCTTCCGACGAGGAGAGCCGGACTTTCCCTAGCGGAGGAAAGCGCCGACAGACCGGGTGCGGTCGCCGCGGGCGATGATTTTTGCCAGCGCCGGGCTCCGATGCGAGCGGAAGCCGGCGCGTCGACTAGGGTAGACGTCCATAAGCCTGGGTAAACTGAGAAGGGTGCCACCGCACGAGACGTGCCGAGCGGTAGCCTGGGAATTGTCGCGCCGCAGCGAGGATCGGTCAAGCGTTCACGAGCGAATCTCGGCCGTGGGCCGCCCATCGGTGATTCCGGCCTCGTAGACCCGCGCCTCTTCCATCAGCCAGTCGCGGAAACGGGTGACCCCGCTATGCGACTCGGAGCGCTTGGGATAGACGAGATAGTAGGCCTCGGCCACCCGCAGCCGCTCCTTGCACAGCACCGTAAGCGCGCCGCACTCGATCAGCGAACGGGCCATGACCAGGCGACCCAGCGCCACGCCCATGCCCTCCAGCACGGCGCGCTGCAGGTGCTCGGTGTTGTCGAAGCGGGCGACATAGCGCGAGGGCAAGGGCATGCCGAAGGCCTCGGCCCAGTCGTTCCAGCGCCCCGAGGGATCGCCGAGCAGGGGCCAGCCTTCCAGCGAGGTCGTCGGCAGGCCGCCCATCTTGCGCACCAGCGAAGGGCTGGCGATGGGCACGATGTACTCGGCGAACAGTTTGTCGGCCTTGGTCCGTGGCCACGAACCCAGGCCATAGCGGAAGGCGACATCGATGGTCGGCTCGCGGTCGAAGTCGACCACGGACACCGAGGAAGACAGGCTGAGCTCGAGCTCCGGATGGGCACCGACCAGGCGCGGCAGGCGCGGCACCAGCCAGCTCGAGGCGACCGAGGGCAGCACGCTGAGCGTGACGGTGTCCTGGTGACGGCTCGCGTAACGATTGAGCGCGTGTTCGATGCCGTCGAAATGATGGCCGATCGAATCGAGCAGGTTGTTGCCGTCGGCCGTGAGCGTGACGCCGCGGGGACCGCGTTCGAAGAGGGAGCGGTCGAGCCGTTCCTCGAGGTTGCGGATCTGGTGGCTGAGGGCGCTCACGGTGAGGTTGAGCTGCTCGGCGGCGAGCGAAAGCTTGCCCGTGCGGGCGACCAGGACGAACCCCTGAAGCTGACCGAGCGGCAAGCGAGACATGTGAAAAATCCTCAAGTCCAGGTTGCAAACATATCGCTTTTTGGCGGGCTGCGGAACGGGCACCCTTAACTCCACCGATAGTCGCAAGGGGTTGCGGCTACACCCGAAAGGAGTACGTCATGGCTTCGATCTTCACCGGCCTCGCCTTCATGCACGGGCACATCGTCGACCGCGACCTCGTTTTTCGTCTCGGCCGCGAGGAACGTGTCGCCGATCGCGGCGCGGGCGTGCCCCAAGCCGTTCCGACGTCCCGCAAGGCGGAGCGTAAAGCATCCGTCGAGGTACCTGCCCGACGCGCCTGTGCCACCTGCTGACGGATACATCGGCTGAACCTGGCGTGCTCCAAAATGAGGGTTTCCGCCCTCATCGGAGAGACGCATGAAGCTACGCCCCCTCGGCCGTTCACCCCTGCAGGTTGCCCCGCTCGCCTTTGGCGGCAATGTCTTCGGCTGGAGCGCGGACGAGTCCCGCTCGTTCGAACTCCTCGATGCCTTCGTCGATCACGGCTTCAACCTGATCGACACGGCGGATGTCTACGAAGCCTGGGTGCCGGGTAACGAAGGCGGCGAGTCCGAGACCATCATCGGCAACTGGCTGAAGAAGAGCGGCAAGCGCGACCGCGTCGTCATCGCGACCAAGGTCGGCAAGTGGGCACGCTATCCGGGCCTTGCGCCGACGAACATCAAGGAAGCGGTGGACGATTCGCTGCGCCGCCTGAAGGCCGACCATATCGATCTGTACCAGTCGCATGAAGACGATGCGAAGGTGCCACTGGAGGAAACCTTGCGTGCGTTCGACGACCTCGTGAAGGCCGGCAAGGTACGCGCGATCGGTGCCTCCAACTACAGCGCCAATCGTCTTGCCGACGCGCTCACCACCAGCGCATCGAAGTCGCTCGCACGCTACGACTCGTTGCAGCCGGAGTACAACCTGATGGACCGCACCGGCTTCGAAGAAGGCCTGCAGCCGCTATGCGTGAAAGAAGAGGTTGGCGTGATCAGCTACTACTCGCTGGCCAGCGGATTTCTCAGCGGCAAATACCGTAGCGAAGCGGACCTGCACAAGAGCAAGGTACGCGGCGGCACGGTGAAGAAGTATCTGGATGCGCGCGGCTACCGGGTGCTCGGCGCACTCGACGAGATCGCCCAGGCGCACGCCGCGAAGCCGGCGCAGGTAGCGCTGGCCTGGGTCATGGCACAGCCTGCGATCAGCGCGGCTATCGCCAGCGCGACCACCGTGGAGCAGCTCGACGAACTGGCGAAGTCAGCCGCGCTCGTGCTGAGCGCGGATGAGTTGAGAAAGCTCGGCGACGCGAGCGCCACCTGAGCATGGTGGGAGCCGATTCATCGGCGATCCCGCGGCAGCGGGCCAGGGTGCGGCGAGCAGGTGCGGCGAGCACCCATTCGCCGCTGAAGCGGCTCCCACAACAGGTCAACGCGACGCGAGCAGCGTCGCGATCGCCTTGTTGAACGTGGCACTCGGGCGCATGGCCGCGCTTACGAGGGCCATGTCCGGGTGGTAATAGCCCTTGATCTCGACCGGCTTGCCCTGCGCACCGTTCAGCTCGCCGACGATCTTCTCCTCGTTCTCGGCCAGCTCCTTCGCCACCGCCGTGAAACGCGCCTTCAGGTCGGCGTCGTCATTCTGCGCAGCGAGCGCTTCGGCCCAGTACATGGCCAGATAGAAATGACTGCCGCGGTTGTCGATCTCGCCGACTTTGCGCGCGGGCGACTTGTTGCTGTCCAGGAAACGGCCATTGGCCACGTCCAGCGTCTTCGCCAGCACACGGGCATGCTTATTGTCGTAACGTTCGCCGAGATGCTCGAGCGAAGCGGCCAGCGCGAGGAATTCGCCGAGCGAATCCCAACGCAGGTAATCCTCTTCGACGAACTGCTGGACGTGCTTCGGCGCCGAACCGCCCGCCCCCGTCTCGAACAGGCCACCGCCGGCCATCAGCGGCACGATGGACAGCATCTTCGCCGAGGTACCCAGCTCCATGATCGGGAACAGGTCGGTGAGATAATCGCGCAGGACGTTGCCGGTGACCGAGATGGTGTCCTCACCCTTGCGGATGCGATCCAGCGACAGCTTCGTCGCGGCGACCGGCTCGAGGATACGGATATCCAGGCCGGTGGTGTCGTGGTCCTTGAGATAGCGCTCGACCTTGGCGATCACCTGCGCATCGTGCGCGCGGTGCTTGTCCAGCCAGAACACCGCGGGCGTGGACGAAAGGCGCGCGCGCTGCACGGCCAGCTTCACCCAATCCTGGATCGGCGCGTCCTTGGTCTGGCACATGCGCCAGATGTCGCCGGCTTCCACGGCATGCTCGAACACCACGCCACCGTCGTCGGCGAGCACGCGAACCTTGCCGTCCGCCGGGATCTGGAAGGTCTTGTCGTGTGAGCCATACTCCTCGGCCTTCTGCGCCATCAGGCCGACATTAGGCACGCTGCCCATGGTCGCCGGATCGAACGCGCCGTGCGCGATGCAATCCTCGATCACCGCCTGGTAGACACCCGCATACGAACGATCCGGAATGACGGCCTTCGCATCCTGCAGCTTGCCTTCGCCATTCCACATGCCGCCGGAATCGCGAATCATCGCCGGCATGGAGGCGTCGACGATGACGTCGCTGGGAACGTGCAGGTTGGTGATGCCCTTGTCCGAATTGACCATGGCCAGGGCCGGGCGCCGCGCGTACTCGGCCTTGAGGTCGGCCTCGATCTCGGCACGCTTGGTGGCGTCGAGCGTACCGAGACGGGCATAGAGGTCGCCGATACCGTTATTGGCATCGAAACCGACCTGCTTCAGCGTCTCGGCGTGCTTGCCCAGCACGTCCTTGTAGAACTCGCGCACGACGATGCCGAACATGATCGGGTCGGAGACCTTCATCATCGTGGCCTTCAGGTGCAACGAGAACAGCACACCCTTGGCTTGCGCGTCGGCGATCTGCGTATCGATGAAGCTGGCGAGTGCCTTCTTGCTCATCACCGCGGCGTCGACGATTTCCCCAGCCTTCACCGCCACCTTGTCCTTGAGCACCTTGACGCTCCCGTCGGCGGCGGTGAACTCGATGCGCAGGTTGCCGGCGTTGGCGAGGGTCGCCGACTTCTCGCTACCGTAGAAGTCGCCACCGTCCATATGCGACACGTGCGACTTCGATTCGCTCGACCACTTGCCCATGCGGTGCGGGTGCTTGCGGGCAAAGTTCTTCACCGAGAGCGGTGCGCGGCGATCGGAATTGCCTTCGCGCAGCACCGGGTTCACGGCGCTGCCCATGGCCTTGCCATAGCGCGCGTTGGTGTCTTTCTGTTCGTCGGTGACGGGGACATCCACGTAGTCGGGCAGCTTGTAGCCTTGCGACTGCAGTTCACGGATGGCGGCCTTCATCTGCGGCACGGAGGCGCTGATGTTCGGCAGCTTGATGATGTTCGCATCGGGCGTGGTCGCGAGCGCGCCGAGTTCCGCCAGATGGTCGCCGATCTTCTGCGCGTCGGTGAGGTAATCCGGAAACTGCGCGAGGATGCGGCCAGCGAGCGAGATATCGCGCGTCTCGACGGCGACGCCGGCCGTGCCGGCGAAGGCCTCGATGATCGGCAGGAACGAGGCGGTGGCGAGGAACGGCGCCTCGTCGGTGAGCGTGTAGATGATCTTGGGCGAGCTGGACATGATTCGGCGAGCCTTATGCTTGAGTGGGCCAGGTCATGGGGCCCGCCGGCGCAAGCCTCAAGGGCGCGCCGGCGAACGGGAAACCGGAGCATTGTGGCGCGGATGGGCGCGGGCGGGAAAGTCGCCCCGCAGCAAGGCAGTTATGCCGGGGCAGCACAAGGCGCGCTGGGGCGGGCTTTGTGTGGGAGCCGATTTATCGGCGATTGGCCTCTCGGCTAGTCCGCTCCGTTGGCCTTTCGCCGCTGAAGCGGCTCCCACATGGCTTTGATCTGAGCTCCCACGGGGTTTTGATCTGAGCTCCCACAGGGTCTTGATCTGAGCTTCCACAGGGGTTTGATTTGAGCTTCTACATGGCTTTGAATTGAGCTTCTACGAAGCTCGCGCCAGCAGCCGGCGCTCGCGGCGACGGGCCTTGCGGGCCTTCCAGCGCTCCGACAGGCAGGCGAATATCACGTACAGCGCCGGCGTCGACAGCAGGGTCAGGCTCTGCGAGATCAGCAGGCCGCCGATCATCGCGATACCCAGCGGACGGCGCAGCTCGGAGCCTTCGCCCAGCCCGATGGCCAGCGGCAGGGCAGCCAGGATCGCGACCATGGTCGTCATCATGATCGGCCGGAAACGGACCAGGCAGGCTTCGCGGATCGCCTCCTTCGAGCTGAGGTGATGCTCGCGCTCGGCGACCAGGGCGAAGTCGATCATCATGATCGCGTTCTTCTTCACGATACCGATGAGCAGCACCAGCGCGATCATCGCGACCACCGACAGTTCGGTATCGGTGATGACAAGCGCCGCCAGCGCGCCGACACCGGCGGCCGGCAACGTGGAGAGAATCGTCACCGGATGGATCAGGCTCTCGTAGAGCATGCCCATGAGCAGGTAGACGACGACGATGGCCGCCAGGATGAGCAACGGCATGTCGCTCTGCGATTGCTGGAAGCGCCTGAAGTCGCTGCCGGCGTCGAGTCGGATGTCGCCCGGCATGCGCATGCCGCTGATGGTCTTCTGGATGATCTCCATCGCCTCGCCCATGCTGACACCGGGCGCCAGGTTGAAACTCACGCCCATGCTCGTGTACTGGTCCTCGTGCACGATCTGGGTCGGTGCGAGTCCCGGCACCTGCTTGGTCACGGCGGACATCGGGACCATGGCGCCGGAATCCGCTTTCACGTAGATCTGGTTCAGCGACTCCGGCGTCGCCGCCATCTGCGGCAAGGCATTCACGATAACGCGGTACTGGTTGATGTCCGAGTAGATCGTCGACACCGCGCGCTGGCCGAAGGCGTTGTACAGCGCGCCGTCGATGTTGCCGATCGACACGCCCAGGCGTCCCGCCGTGTCGCGATCGATCACGATGTTCTGGCGCAGGCCGGCGGCGTCGATATCGCTGCCGACGTCCTTGAGCATCTTGTTCTTCTTCAATGCGTCGACCAGCTTGGGCAGCCACTCCTGCAGTTCAGCGACGTCATTGCCCTTGAGCGAAACCGAGTACTGGCCACCCTGCGAGGTACCGCCGCCACCGCCGGTGGGCAGGTCCTGGATCGGGCGCAGGCGCAGGTTGAGATCGGGATATTTGTTGGCTTTCGCCGAAATGCGGTCCAGCGCGTCGAACGTGGTGTCCTGGCGGCCGTCCGCCACCGTCTTCAGTTCGATGTTGAACGAACCGGTCGAGCCGGTACGACTGGTGCCCAGACGCGAGCCGACCGACTTCACGTCCGGATCGGCGAGCAGCATCTCGGTGAGCCGCGCCTGGCGCGACTTCATCTCGCCGAACGAGACGGTGGAACTGGCGGTGGCGCGCGCGGCCATCAGGCCGGTGTCCTGCGGCGGGAAGAAACCGCCCTTGACCATGCCTGCAAGCACGAAGGTGATACCCACCAGCACGAGCGGCGTGAGCGCCATCAACAACGCGTGGCGCAGCGACCAGTCCAGCGCGCGGCGGTACACGCCGACCAGGCGCTCCTGCCCTCGTTCCAGCGCAAGACCCAGCCTCGAGTCGGGCTTGTCGTTCTTGTGCGCGGTGAGGAAATGACCGCAGAGCGACGGCGTGAGCGTCAACGAGACCAGGGCCGACACGACGATCGCAGCGACCAGGGTGACCGTGAACTCCTTGAAGAACATGCCGGTGATGCCACCGGCGAACAGTAGCGGAATGAACACCGCGATCAGGGAGGCAGTGATCGAGACGATGGTGAAACCGATCTCGCGCGCGCCCAGCAGCGCCGCGTCGAAGCGGGAGATGCCTTCATCCATGTGCCGGATGACGTTCTCGATGACCACGATGGCGTCGTCGACGACGAAGCCGATGGCGATCACCAGGGCCAGGAGGGTCAGGTTGTTCAGTGTGTAGCCGAAGCAGTACATGGCCACGAACGCGCCGGCCAGCGACAACGGCACGGCGAGGCCGGCGATCAGGGTGGGCGCGAGCCGTCGCAGGAACAGCGCCATCGTCATGATCACCATGCCCAGGCTGATCAGCAGGGTCGCCTGCACTTCGTGCAACGACGCGCGGATGGTCGGCGTACCGTCGAAGAACGAATGCAGGGTGACGCCGGCCGGCAACCACGACTGCATCGTCGGAATCTGCGCCTTGATCCGGTCGACCGTCTCGATGACGTTCGCGTCCGACTTGCGGTACACGTACATCAGGATGCCGGGCTTGCCGTTGAACCACGCGGCCTGGTAAGCGTCCTGCTGGCCATCGTAGACATGCGCGATGTCGGAAAGGCGGATCGGCACACTGTTCTTGACGGCGATAACCAGCTTGCCGAAGTCTTCCGCCGTATGCAGGGAGTCCGTCGCGGTCACGGCGATATTGCTGTAGCCGTCGGTGAGGAAGCCCTGCGGCGACGTGACGTTTGCCGCGGTGAGCGCATTGCGCAGCTGGTCGGGCGAGAGTCCCATCGCGTTGAGCGCGCGCAGGTTCACGTCCACGCGGATGGCCGGGGTGGCGCTGCCGGCGATATCGACCGAGGCAATGCCTTCCTGCTGGCGCAGGCGCTGCGCGAGGATCGAATCGGCGACGTTGTACAACTCGGTCGGTGCGACGGTGTCCGAGGTCAACGCCAGGACGATCACCGGATCGTCGTTGGGATTCGCCTTCTGGTACGAGGGCGCATTGAGCAGGCCCGCCGGAAGGTCCGGCTGCGCCGCGTTGATCGCCGACTGCACATCGCGCGCGGCAGCGTCGATGTTGGTCCCGTTCTGGAAGAACAACAGCACGAAGGTACTGCCTTCGGAACTGTTCGAGCGCATCGATTCCACGCCCGGCACCTGGCCCAGGTGGCGCTCCAGTGGCGCGGCGACGGTGGAGGCCATCGTGCTCGCGTCGGCGCCGGATTGCTGCGCCTGGACGAAGATCGCCGGGAACTGGATGTTCGGCAGCGCGGCGACACCGAGCAGCGAGTAACAGATCATGCCGACGACAAAAAGGCCGATGGCCAACAGCGACGTGCCGATCGGTCGGCGAATGAACGGGCCGGAGATATTCATGCGATGGGACGGCTTGTCTCGTGCTGGATCGCGCGGATCATCCCTGCTTCAACGCGTATCCCGGAAAAAGGTTTCGCCGGGCGGCGAACCGTCCGGCGAATGAGGGTGGTGCGATCTCCCCCGGCGACGCTTCCCATCAGGAAGCGGGCCGGGCGTCGGTCAGCAGCAGCTCTCGTCGCGCCTTGCGCTCCGCGAGCCAGTCGGAGAACCGCTCCATGTAGAGATAGATCACCGGCGTGGTGTAGAGGGTGACCAGCTGCGAGAGCAACAGGCCGCCGACGATGGAAACGCCGAGCGGCTTGCGCAGCTCCGAGCCGATACCCGTACCCAGGGCCAGCGGCAAGGCGCCGAGCAGGGCCGCCGCGGTCGTCATCATGATCGGACGGAAACGCAGCAGGCAGGCGCGGCGGATCGCTTCCTGTGCATTGAGGCCGGTACGTTTCGCCTCGATGGCGAAGTCGATCATCATGATCGCGTTCTTCTTCACGATACCGATCAGCAGGACGATACCGACGATGCCGTCCACCGAGAGGGTCATGCCGCACATTAGCAGCGCCAGCAGCGCGCCGACGCCCGCGGGCGGCAGCGTGGAGATGATCGTCAGCGGATGGATGTAGCTCTCGTAGAGCACGCCCAACACGATGTAGATGACGATGATCGAGGCCAGCAGCAAGAGCACCTCGTCGCCGACGGACGACGAGAACTCGGCCGCCTTGCCGATGAACTGGCCACGCACCTGGGGCGGGAAATCGAGCTGCTTCTCCACTTCGTGGATCGCGCTGACCGCCTCGGACAACGACTTGCCCTGGGCCAGGTTGAACGAAATCGTCACCGCCGGCAGCTGCTGCAGATGGGTGACCACCAGCGGTGCGCTGGTGACCACGGAGCTGGCCAGTGCGGCGATGGGAATCGTGCCACCCGCGCCGACCTGGAAGCCGACGTTACCGGTGTTGCCGATGCCGGCCGGCGTCGCCGAGTTGCTCGATGCCAGCTGACCGAAGCTGGTGGCGTTCGAGCCGGTCAGCGCACCGTTGCCGTTGCCGCGCACGGTCAGCTTGTTGAGCAGATCGGAGCTGGTGCGGAACTCCGGCGAGACTTCCATCACCACGCGGTACTGGTTCAACTGGGTGAAGATGGTGGAAATTTGGCGCTGGCCAAAGGCGTCGTACAGGGTGTCGTCGATGGTCTGCACCGGCACGCCGAGGCGGCTGGCACTGTCACGATCGATCGTGAGCTTCAATGCCGTGCCCTGATCGGCCAGGTTGTTGTCGACGTCCGACAGCTCCTTGCGCTTGCGCAGGGCCGAGGTCATCTGCTGGGCGTAACCGGCGAGCTCGGTGGAATTCACGTCGGACAGCGAGTACTGGTACTCGGTGGCCGATACCTGGGTGTCGAGCGTGACGTCCTGCACGGGCTTCAGGTACAGCGCGACACCGGCGATGTTCTGCACGCTCTTCTGCAGGCGCGGCAAGAGGTCCTCGAGGGAGGCGCGGTCGCCGCGATCCTTCAGCACCAGCGACAGCTGGCCCTGGTTGAGCGTGGGATTGATCGAGCCCGCGCCGATGAAGGCGGCGACGCCGGCGACCGCCGGATCCCGACCCAGCGCATCGGCCACGGCCTTGGTGCGCTGTTCCATCTGCGGGAAGGCGACGTTCTGGTCGGCCTGGACCACGGCGGTGATCAGGCCGGTGTCCTGTTCGGGGAGCAGCCCCTTGGGGATCACGATGTACAGGACCACGGTCAAGGCCACGGTGAGCGCGGCGACGATCATGGTCAGCGGACGGTGATCGAGCACCCAGTCCAGGCTGCTGCCGTAGCCATCGACGATGCGCGACCAGGTGGTGTGCTGGCCCGAGGCCGCGGCGTGCTCGTGCGCGTCTTCCGCGTCCGGCAGCTCGTCGGCCTTGAGCAGGTAGGCGCACATCATCGGGGTGAGGGTCAGCGAAACGAGCATCGAGATGGCGACCGCGATGGTCAGCACCCAGGCGAACTCGTGGAACAGGCGACCGGTCACCCCGGGCATCAGCAGCAGGGGCAGGAACACCGCGATGAGCGAGACGGTCAGCGACAGGACGGTGAAGCCGATTTCCTTCGCGCCGATTTCCGCGGCGGTCTTCGCGTCGTGGCCCTGCTCGATATAACGGACGATGTTCTCGATCATCACGATCGCATCGTCGACGACGAAGCCGGTGGCCACCGCCAGCGCCATCAGCGAAAGGTTGTCCAGCGACATCCCGGCAAAGGCCATGACGCCGAATGTACCCACCAGCGACAGCGGCACCGCGACCGACGGGATCACCGTCGCCCACAGGCGGCGCAGGAAGACGAAGATCACCGCGACGACGAGGAAGATCGTCAGGATCAGGGTGAACTGGACGTCCTCGACCGAGGCGCGGATGGTGATGGTGCGGTCCGAGAAGACCTTCAGGTGGACGTCGGCCGGCAGCACCTTCTGCAGGTCGGGAATGGTCTGCCGGATCTGCTGCACCGTCTGCACGATATTCGCGCCGGGCTGGCGACGGATGTCGAGCAGCACGGCGGGCTTGCCGTTGGCCCAGGCGGCGAGCTGGTCGTTCTCGACGCCGTCGACCACGTTGGCGACATCCGAAAGGCGCACGGGTGCGCCGTTCTTGTACGCGATGATCGTGCCCTTGTACTCGGCGGCGTCGGCCAGCTGGTCGTTGGTGCCGATGCTGTAGGACTGGGTCTTGCCGTTGAGCGTGCCCTTGGGTGCGTTGACGTTGGCCTGCGTGAGCGAGCTGCGCACGTCTTCCATGGTCAGGCCGAGGTTGGCCAGCTGCGCGGGGTTGATCTGGATACGCACGGCGGGACGGACGTTGCCGGCGATCGAGACCAGGCCCACGCCCTGCACCTGCGCCAGCTTCTGCGCGATGATCGAATCGGCGAAGTTGTTCACGTCGCGCAGCGGCAGGCTGTCCGAGGTGAGCATCAGCGTCATGATCGGCGCGTCGGCCGGATTCACGCGGTTATAGACCGGCGGATACGGCAGGTTGTTCGGCAGCGTACCGCGTGCCTGGTTGATCGCTGCCTGCACGTCCTGCGCGGCGATGTCGATGTCGCGATCCATGGCGAACTGCAGGACGATCGTCGAAAGGCCCGCCGAGGAGTCCGAGCTCATCGAGGTCAGGCCGGAGATCTGGCCGAAGTTGCGCTCCAGCGGGGTCGTGACCAGGGCGGCCATGGTCGTCGCGCTGGCACCCGGGTACTGCGTGGTGACGACCATGCTCGGCGCACTGATCTCCGGCAACGCCGACACCGGCAACTGGCGGTAGCCGAGGATACCGAGCAACAGCACCGCCACCATCAGCAGCGAGGTCGCGATCGGTCGGCGAATGAAGAGTGTCGAAAAACCCACGTTTGTGTCCTGGTGTCGGGACCTTGCGGTCCGTGGGCGACGCGTCCGTCATGGACGCGCCGCGCGCTGCTTCATCAACCGCCGCGCTTGCCGCCGCCCTGGCGAGCCTGCTTACCCGCCGTCTTCGACTTCTGCAGCTCTTCGGCGGTAGGTGCCTCGGGCACCTGGCCCGGCGCCAGCGGCTGGATCTTGGAACCCGGCTTGAGGCGGAACTGGCCTTCGGTGACCACCTTGTCGCCGATCTTCACGCCCTTGCTCAGCATGACGTGGCTGTCGCCGACCTCGGTGGCGGTTTCCACCGTCTGCATCTTGACCGTGTTGTCGCCCTGCACCAGGTAGACGTAGTCGCCGTCCGGGCCACGCTGCACCGCCTGGGCGGGGACCACGAGCCCGCCCTTCACCGTGCGTACCTTGAGCTGCACGTTGACGAACTGGCCCGGCCACAGCTGGGTCTTCTCGTTGTCGAACAGCGCGCGCAGGCGGAACGTGCCGGTGCTGGTGTCGATCGTGTTGTCGAGGACGTCCAGGTGCCCCGCGGCGATGGCGTGCGCATCGACGCGATCGAGCGCGGCGACTTCGAGCGCGGAGAGCGAGCCGTCCGTCGTCGAACCGCGGACCAGGTCGAGATTCTTCTCGGGCAGGTAGAACATGACGTAGATCGGGTGCAGCTCGGTGAGCGTGACGATCGCGTCCGTGGTGGCGACGATGTTGCCGGCGTCGACCGAGCGGATGCCGGCGAGGCCGTCGATCGGCGCGACGACCTTGGTGAAGCCCAGCTGCACCTGTGCCGCGCGAATCGCGGCCTGGTCGGCATTGGCCGTGGCCACGGCCTGGTCGAGGCTGTTCTTCAGGTTGTCCAGGTCCTGCTTGGAGACGTACTGCTGGCCGCCCTTGCTGACCAGGTTGGTCGAACGGTCGAGGTTGTTCTTCGCCGTGGCCGCGAGTGCCTGGTCCTGCTTGAGCTTGGCCAAGGACTGGTCGTACTGGGACTGGATCGTGCGGGGATCGATCTCCGCGATCACATCGCCCTTCTTCACTTCCTGGCCTTCCTGGAAGTTCAGTTTCATCAGCTGGCCGCCCACCTGCGGGCGCACGGTGACCGTGTTGCGTGCCTGCACGGTGCCCAGGGCCGTCAGATAGACCGGCACGTCCTGGCTGGCCACGGGAACGACCGTGACCGGCACCGGCGGCTGGTCCTTGCCCTGCCCTTCGCCATTGGCCTGGGCCCCTGCCGTGGCGTCGCCGTCGGCCTTGCCATGGTGCCTGGCGATGAAGAAGCCCGCGACCAGCACGACGACAACGACGGCCAGCGCGATTTTCCAGAAACGCGACATGTAGAACTCCTAGATGGATAACCGCTCGAAAGCACCGCTCCCAGCGGGCGCGCCGTGCGCCCAGGGGGGTTATACCCCCTGAAGGTTAAGGATCGACGGCGCCAATGTTAGGTGTTGGGGAACGGGATTGAACAATGCCGGTTGACAGGGGTACACCATGACTGACGGCATGTTCGCCCCCATCGCATGCCCCCTTTCCTCCGCCGATCTCAAGACCGCTGACTCAAGCAAGGGTTCCGTTATACTCGCCCGGTTCGACGCCGCATCGCGGCCGCAGGCACGCCGGATCCCGGGGAGGGGGACGGCACACCCAAATCCAGTGGAGTCAATGCGTGAGCGGTTCTCCGAGCAAGTCCGACCAGAACTTCATGCGTCAGTTCTCAATGCTGACCGCCGGCCTCAGCGTACTGGCCATCGTGTTGATGGTGTTGGCCTATGCCATCTACGACCATATTCCCAAGGACCAGGATCCCGCCGTCGCCAAGCGGACCGAAGCCCGGATCGCTCCGGTAGGGGCCGTCTACGCCGGTGACACGGGCCGCGCCGCCATGCTCGCCGCCCAGGAAGCCGCGGCCAAGCTCGCCGCCTCGCAGGTCGCCTACGGTGGCAGCACCGATGGCAAGACCATCTACGACAACCTCTGCCACAGCTGCCACACGGCTGGCGTGGCCGGCGCTCCGAAGCTCGGCGACAAGTCCGCGTGGGGCGCACGTATCGCCCAGGGCATCGCCACCCTGACCAAGCATGCCATCGAGGGCTACAACGGCCCGGACGGCAACCACATGCCGGCCAAGGGCGGTAACCCCTCGCTGACCGACGAGCAGGTCGGCAACACGGTGAAGTGGATGGCCGACCAGGTGAAATAAGCCTGGACCCGCCTGCTTCGCATCGAAACGCCGCCCCCTGGGCGGCGTTTTTCATGGTGGCAAGTGCGTGCCCCTGCACACCCGGCGCCATCCTTTGTGGGGGCAAAGCGCGGAGCCTTCGTTTCCCGGGCTAGCGCTGCGCAACCCAGTCGCTTGCGAAATCCCTCAGCTGCGGGAAGAACCGCTCGAAGGTGGCACGCAACATGGCGTCTTCCGACAGCAGCAGCGGCATCGCCCCCGCGACGGGGTTGGCGCGCGACAGCCGCTGCGAAATACCGCCGAGCGCCTTGCCGATCGCGTCGGCATCGGCATAACCGGCCGGCAGGTCGTTCGCGTCCATGTAGCCAAGGAAACGCCGGAGCGAACCGGGAAGGACCGGCGTCGCCGCGTGCATCTCCTCGCGCAGGCGGGTCGAGAATTCGCCCAGCGGACGAGCAGACCACTTGGCGAAATCCCTTGCCAGGCAATGGTCGAACCACATATCCAGCAGGATGCCCGCATAACGACGGAAGGGTGCCGGCAAGCGTTCGCGCGCTGCGCGCACGTCGTCGTGGCTGTCGGTGAACACATCGATGGCCCGGTGCAGGTAGATCCCGTCGCGCACCCGCGGCGGCAAGGAGAGGTCGGGTGTGCCGCGAACGAAGTCGCCCATCACCCCGCCCAGCCGCAGGGCCGCGTCGTCGCCCGCCAGCAGGGCGTGGGCCAGGACGTTCACGGGGCGGGTATCATGAAGGGCATGAGCGAACATCTATCCGAAGCGCCGGAGCATTTTCCGGACGATACCGCCAGCTTCGCGCTCGCGGGCCCCGCGGGCAAGCTGGAATGCGAAGCGCGCGCCGCCACCGCCGATGTCGCCCGCAACGCCATCGCCGTCATCTGCCATCCGTTGTCGACCGACGGCGGCAGCATGCGCAACAAGGTGGTGACGATGATCGAGCGCTCGCTGCGCGAGGCCGGTGTCGACACGGTGATTTTCAATTTTCGCAGCGTCGGCGGCTCCGAAGGCGAGTTCGACAGCGGCAACGGGGAAAGCGACGACCTCGCCGCCGTGGTCGCCTGGGCACGCAAGACCCGTCCGGGTGCCGCACTGTGGCTGGCCGGCTTCTCGTTTGGCAGCTACGTCACGCTGCGTAACGCCGTGAGCCTGCGCGCCGATGCCCTTATCAGCGTCGCTCCGCCCGCGGCAGGCCGTGGCTGGGACTTCGGCCCGCTGGAGCTACCGACCTGCCCGTGGCTGGTCGTCATGGGCGACGCCGACGAGATCGTCGAACCGCAGGCCGTGTACGACTGGATCGACAGCCTGCCGGAGGATCGGCGACCGCAGCTGGTCCGCATGGAAGACACCAGCCACTTCTTCCATCGGCGCCTGATGGACCTGCGCGGCGCGATCAAGCATGCCGTCAAGGGCTGGCTGCCGGGACCGCGCGGCGCATGAACTGCACGGAATCGACGCCGGGCGAGCGCTACCGGGACGGCATCGCGGGCCACCGCTGGGAATCCGACCCCGCCCAGTTGCCGGTCATCGCGGAGTTCGACCGCCTGCACGCCGCGCTCTGCGCCCCCGAGGCACCCGCCGGGGGCCTGTTGGGGCGCCTGCGCAGCATGCTGGGAAGCGAGGCCCGCAAGGCTGTGCCTGGCCTGTACCTGTGGGGCAGCGTGGGCCGCGGCAAGACATTCCTCATGGATCTGTTCGTGTCCAGTCTCGCACCGGGCCTCGCCCTGCGCCGCCACTTTCATCGTTTCATGCTCGACGTCCACGCCACGCTGCGCGAACTCGGTGAGCGACAGAACCCCCTCGACGAAGTCGCCGAACGCCTCGCGGCGAAATGCCGGGTGCTATGCCTGGACGAATTTCTCGTTTCCGACATTGGCGATGCGATGATCCTCGCCGGCTTGCTCGATGGCCTGTTCGCGCGCGGCGTGACCCTGGTCACCACGTCGAACACGCCGCCTTCGGGCCTGTACAAGGATGGCCTGCAACGCGCGCGTTTCCTGCCGGCCATTGCCGCGATCGAAACGCAGTGCGTGGTGCACGAGATGATTTCGCCGCGTGACTGGCGCTTGCGCGCCCTGAGCCAGGCCTCCGTCTACATGGTCCCGCCGGGCGCGGAAGCCGAGCGCTCGCTCGCCCGCATCTTCACCGGCCAGGCCCAGGGCGAGACGGTGGATGGCGGATCGATCGTGCTGAACAACCGCGAGATTCCCGTGCGCAAGCGCGCGGAGAACATCGTCTGGTTCGATTTCACCGCGCTGTGCGAAGGACCGCGCGCGGTCGCCGATTACATCGAACTCGCGCGGACGTTTCCCGCTGTCATCGTCTCCAACGTGCCGCAGTTCACCGTCTACTCCGAGAACGAAGCCAAACGCTTCGTCCTGCTGGTGGACGAGTTCTACGATCGCCACGTCAAGCTGGTCCTTTCCGCGGCCGCGCCGATCACCGAACTCTACGACGGCAGGAAGGTGCGCGCCGAGTTCGGGCGCACCGAATCGCGCCTGATCGAGATGCAGAGTGAGGACTACCTTGGCCGTGACCATAAACCCTGATTCGGCGCGGACGCGGACGCCTGTTCGCTCGCAGCCGATCACCTTCATGCTTTACGGGCGGGTCTCCCGCGCCATCTGACGAGGACAGCCATGGAACACTGCGAACTGGTTCCCGGTCGCGGCATCCGCCGCGACACCACCGATATCTTCTTCGGCATGCCACGCAAGAAGCTTCGCGACACGCTCGGCTGGAAGGCCGGCGGCGAGAACATGTGGGACGACGAAGACGAGTACAGCACCGCCGACGGCAACGACTGGCTCCGCCTGCGCTTCCTCGACGACAAGCTCTGCGATATCGAAGTGCTGGGCGGCCACCTCGTCCATGAAGGCATCGAGCTGGTCGCCACCGATCTGCCCACGCTGAAGGCCGCACTGAAGAAAGCCGGCATGGCGCTGGAGAAAACGCAGTGGCTGTCCGAAGGCCACGACTGCGTCGATCTGCAAATCGTCGTCGCCTCGAAGGAAGACGCTGGCGATGTCGGCGACGAGATCGAGTGGGTCATCACCAGTTGCGATTTCAACGTCGAATGACGCATCGGGCTACCGCCGTCGCCAGGCTGCCGCGCCTCGCGGCGGTCGCCCTGCTCCTGCTACAGCTGGTCGGCTGCGCCACGACACCCGCCGTTGCCCCGCAACGCAGCGCGCTTGCGCACTGGACACCGTCGCCGAACTTCAACGTGCGCAAGGCGCAACTGATCGTCCTGCACCATACGTCGATCGGCGATCCCGCGGCGGCGCTGCGCGTGCTCCGTACGCGTAACAGCGAAGGCCCGGTCAGCGCACACTACCTGGTCGAAGCCGACGGCCGCATCGACCAGCTCGTCGACGACAACGCACGCGCCTGGCACGCCGGCGCCTCCCGCTGGGCCGGGATGACCGACATCAACTCGTCGTCCATCGGCATCGAGATCGACAACGACGGCGTGTCCCCGTTCTCCCAGCCGCAGATCCAGGCCCTGATCGACCTGCTCGCCGACCTCACCTCACGCCTGGGCATTCCACGCGAGGCGGTCGTCGGCCATGGCGATATCGCACCCGGCCGGAAGAACGATCCCAGCGTGCAGTTCCCCTGGGCGACGCTGGCCCGTTACGGCTTCGGCCTGTGGCCCGACGCGGTGCTCATACCGGCTCCGCCGAACTTCGACAGCCTCGCCGCCATGCGCCTGGTGGGCTACGACGTCGGCAACCCGCGCAACGCCATCGTCGCCTTCCATCGCCACTACCGCGCGACGGAGACCGATACGCTCGACGCCACCGATGCGGCCATTCTCTACTCGCTGCAACGCAAGCTGATGGCGCCGCGGTAGTAGGCAGGCGCCTTGGGTGGGTGGGCTGGCTCGCCTGCGGCATCGCACTTGCTCGGCTCGCTGTGCGTCGCAAGAGCCGGCGGGTGGGTCTTCGTTCGACGCGATAGGGGCTGCCCCTCGATGTCACGAGGACGATGTTGTGGGAGCCGATTCATCGGCGATCCCGCGGCAGCGGGCCAAGGTGCGGCAAGCTCCCATCGCCGCTGAAGCGGCTCCCACAGTAAAAGCGCCCCAGGTCGGAGCCCCGAGCGTGGCAGCCGCCGGCTCTTGCGACGCACCGCAAGCCTCAGTACGCGAAAGACGCGAACGCGGCGATCGTCCGATCGACAGCCACATCGTCGATATCCAGATGCGTCACCAGCCGGATCGATGGCAGGTAGCCGATGCTCAGACGCACGCCCGCCTTCGTCATGTGCGCGGCGAGGTCCTGCAAGCGCGCGGCCGGGACATCCAGGAACACCATATTGGTGTGGCAGGCGGTGACATTCAGGCCCTCGATACCACGCAGGCCCTCGGCGAGACGACTGGCACGTGCGTGATCGTCGGCGAGACGCTCCACGTGGTGATCGAGTGCGTGCATCGCTGCGGCAGCGAGCATGCCGGCCTGGCGCCAGCCACCGCCGGTGACCTTTTTCCAGCGACGGGCGCGCTCGATGAGGGCGCTGCCGCCGAGCAACACCGAACCCACGGGCGCACCCAGACCCTTCGACAAGCAAACCGATACGCTGTCGAAACCCGCCGCCACCTCGCGCGCCGGACGACCGTAGGCGATCGCGGCGTTGTAGAGTCGAGCGCCATCCAGATGCAAACCCAGACCGCGGCGGGTTGCCAGTTCGCGGGCCTTGGCCATATAGCCGAACTCGAGCGTGCGGCCATGCCAGGTATTTTCCAGCGCAAGCAGGCGCGAGCGGGCGAAGTGCGGATCGACCGGCTTGATCGCTGCTTCCACCCTGTCCAGCGGCAGGCTGCCGTCGGCGTCCTGCGGAATCGGCTGCGGCTGGATGGAACCGAGCACGGCGGCGCCGCCGCCTTCGAAACGGTAGGTGTGAGCATCCGCGCCGACGATGTATTCGTCGCCGCGCTCGCAATGGCTCATCAGGGCGATCAGGTTGCTTTGCGTACCGGTAGGGACGAACAGGCCAGCGGCGAAGCCAAGGTCGGCGGCGAGGCGTTCCTGCAGTGCGTTGACTGTCGGGTCCTCGCCGTAGACGTCGTCACCGACCGGCGCGCGCAGCATCGCTTCGCGCATGGCCTGGGTGGGGCGGGTGACGGTGTCGCTGCGCAGGTCGATCATGTCCATGGGGCGGGGATGTCGTTGGGGAACCAGCATCGGATAGTACGCCACGCCGTTCACGAATCGTCTGCCCTGTCCACGGCATGCTTGGCGACATGATCACCATCGTCATGGGCGTTTCCGGAAGCGGCAAGAGCACGATCGGCGAAGGCGTGGCAACCCGGCTGGGCCAACCCTTCATCGACGGCGACAGCCTGCATCCGGCGGCCAACCGCGAGAAGATGGCGCACGGCATTCCGCTGGACGACGCGGACCGCCAGCCGTGGCTTGAAGCGATCGTGGCCGAGATGGACCGGCACCGTGCGAGCGGCACGTCGCTCGTGCTGGCCTGCTCCGCCTTGAAAAGACGCTACCGCGATTTCCTGCGGGGCGGCCATGACGACGTGCGCTTCGTGTACCTGCAGGCGTCTCGCGACGTGCTTGCCGAACGGCTCGGGCGTCGCAGCGGGCATTTCTTCGACCCCCATCTGCTCGACAGCCAGTTGGCGACGCTCGAGGAGCCCTCCCCCGACGAGGCGTTGCGCGTCGGGGTGGGCCTGGCACCGGCGGAAACGATCGAGAACATCATCCGCGCCGGTTGCGATACGGCGCGTCAGATGTCGTAGCTCACGCCAAGGCGCACATACCTCGGTAGCTGGCGAACCACGGCCTGGCCGTACTGTGGATCGGCCACGCCCGGGTCGGTCTGCGAGTACGGATACCGGTTGAGCGCGCGCTGATCGTTGAACGCATTGAAGACGCTGGCGGTGAAGGAGAGCTTTCCGGCGGCGAACGTCGGCCGGTAGGTCGTGCCCAGATCCAGCTGGCGGATCCACGGAAGCCTGCCGTGCGAGCCGGGCGTCGAGGCGACACCGTCGCAATAGTGGTACTGGCCGCCGTACTTGCCCGGATCGGTGAGGTCCGGCCCGTAATAGCCCAGGCAGACCTTCGGCGCGCCGGAGACGAAGCTCAAGTTCGCGGAGACCAGCCATTCCGGGGTCAGCTGGTAATAGCCATACAGTTTGAGCTGATGGGTGTGGTCGTTGTTCGTCGGGCCGTTGTTATTCTCCATCAGATAGCTGTTGTCCCAGTCCGGACTGGTGGAGGCTGCCGTCGCCTGCACGTCGGAGCGCAGTTGGCCTTCGGTATCGCCATAGCTGCGCGAGAAGACGTAGTCGACCTTGCCATACCAACGGCCGTCGAACGGATGCTCGAGGAAGCTTTCCAGCGCGTAGTACCGGCGCTTGAGATGCGGAAAACCGAACTCTTCATTGGTCATGGGCACGCTGACCAGCTGGCCCGACGTATCGACCAGGTTGAACGTGGCGGCGCGACCGGGATTGAACAGGTAGCAGCTGTTGGTGGTTGCGACGTCGTAGCCGAGCGTCGCCGCCTTGGCGATGATCCGATCGGTATCGCAATAGTCGTCGATCGCGCTGCGCAGGATGCGCTGGGTGAGCTTGGCACCATAGACCCAGTCATGACCGAGCGTCTTGGTGAAGCCGAGGATGAACTCGTCCTGGTACTCGGATTTCAGGTTCTGCGCGGTCACCGTCCGCGCGTCGGGAAGCACACCGTAGTAGTTGTTCGACGAGACCGGGCGCGAGAACGACGTGAGCCCGGTCGGCAGCCCCTGCCCGTCGATACCGCTGTAGGTGAAGTATTGCGAGGTGCTCAGCGCCGCACCTGCGGCGTTCAGCCCCGGATTGAGCGGAAGGCCAAGGTAGTAACGTCCTGCGTTTCCGTAGACCTTGAAGCTCGCATCGCCGTTCACGTCCCAGCTGAAGCCGAGTCGCGGTGCCCACTGCGGTCGATGCTGCGTGACATAGGCATCGCCGTCACGGTTGTAGTTCTCGAACTGGTCGTTGCGCAGGCCAAGGGACAGCAGCCAGCGATCGTCCACCTGCCACTTGTCCTCGACGTACTGCGCCCTCTGACTGGAACGCACGCTGGCGAGCGAACTGGTGACATGGCGAACGGCGTAGTAGCCATTCTGTCCATTGACGATGCCTCCCGTCGCCGGAACACCAAGGCCGGTGGAAATGGGCGTGTTCGGATCGGCGTGGCCATAGCTCCAGTAGTAGCCGTCGCCGGATGCCTGCGATCCCTGGTCGATCGCGCGCGTCACTTCGTTGTCGATACCCGCGCTGAGTGTGTGGTCACCGAGAACATAGGTGATGTCGAAGCGGGTGTTGGTGGTGCGCTGGCTACGATTGGGGTTGTAAAGCGACTGCACCGTCTGTTTGTTGCCCACGGGCGTGCCGCCGTTGAGTGCCGGGTTCTGGTTGATCAGGCCGTCGACGTAGGTCAGGCTCGGATCGTACGCGCCCGGTTGGTCGTACTGGCTCAACTTCATCTTGCCGAACAGCGCCGACACTGTCAGGTTGTCGGTGATGTAGCCGGTGTACTTGCCCGAGAAAACGTGACCGCCCGTCTTGATGTCGTCCGCCGAGCCGATACGCTCGCCGCGACTGAGATTCGCGTAGTCGTAGCCGTAGATACCGCCGCTCGTCTTCCGCGTGTTGGAGGCACCGGTCAGCTCGAGGATATTATTGTCGGTGATGTTCCAGTCGACCTTGCCGTACCAGCGTGGCGAGTTGTAGCGGTACTGGACCTCCGGACTCGTGCTGTCGACGGCGTTGTGTGTGGAGCCCTCCTGCCGTTCGAACTCTCCGGCCAGGAAGAAGAAGAGCTTGTCCTTGATGAGCGGACCACCGACATAGCTGCTCACCGTCGTCACCCAACTCTTGTCCTGCGCATTCGGTCGGTACAACTGGCCTGCTACCGGCGACGATGGCAGGCCATTGGTGTAATAGGTGTTGGACGCATCGGCGCGCGCGAACGCAGGCTCCCACAATACCTGGCCACCGATGTGCCATTCGTTGCTGCCGCGCTTGCCTACCTGGTTGATGACACCGCCGTCGGAGCGACCGTACTGCGCGCTGTAACCGCCGGTATAGGTCTCCTGCTGGTCGATGGCGCCGTACGGCAGCGAAATGCCGCCCAACCCGCGCTGGGGATCGGTCACGTTGAAACCGTTGATGTAGTAAGCGTTCTCGCTGGCGGCCGAACCGCCAAAACTGTTCAGCGACGCGCCGGTGGGTCCGGTGTAGCCGCCACTGTTCGAGACGACGCCCGGAGCCAGGCGCGCGATCTCGTCGGCGTTGCGTGCCAATGGGAGCCTGGCCAACTGCTCAGCCGTGATGACCGCGCGCGAATCGACCGTGGTGACGTCGATATCGGCAAGGCGCGACGCGCTCACATTGACGCCGGCCAGTTCGGCCGTCGCCGTCACGAAGGAGACATCGGTCGACGCGGCGACCCGCAGGCCGATGTCATTGCGCGTCTCGATGTCCTCGCCGTGGCGCCGCAGCGTGACCGAGTACGTGCCCAGCGGAAGCTGGCTTGCGCTGTAGTGCCCCTTGGCATCCACGTTGACCTCGCGGGTGAGGCCGTTACCACCGCGGACGACGACGGTCGCCCCTTGTGCATCGCTTACCTGTCCGGAAATGCCACCCGTAGTGGACTGCGCGAGAACCGCCTGTGTGCCTAGCGCCGACAAGAGCGCGGCGAACAGGAGATGGTGGCGAATCGGGGTCTTCGTTTGCACAGTGCTGCCTCATGAAGTGGTGTTGTCCCCGTGGCGGGGCAAGGTCCGCGCGGCCACCCGCAATAGCCGGTGCGCGTGCATGTGACCGGAAAGTCGACGGCCGGTCCGCGGGAAAGTGGATGCTTGAAAACGGAGAGGGGTGTTTCGAACCGCCCGATCAGGCGGATGCGCTCGAAGGGCGCCAGGGGACTAGGCGCGACAACAGCAACACGCACGGATCGACGTGGCGTCGATCGGGTGCGTGTGGGTTGGGCGCTGCGTGGTCAAGATCGATTGCCTACGAATGGGTCGGCAGTATAGACGTCTAAAAGTCTTACTTCGATCGCATGCTGCTGGAGTATTCCGCGAATGTCAACATCAGGGTCGGTAATGACTGGGCGACTTACCCAAGACACGCCGGAACATGGTCGAGAAGCTCGTCGGGCTTTCGTAGCCGAGATCCAGCGCGACCGTGGTCACCGCTTCGCCGGCGGCCAGCCGCGGCAAGGCCACGAGCAAACAGGCCTGTTGACGCCACTGGGCGAAACTCGTGCCGGTCTCGCGACGGAAGAGCCGGGTGAAACGACGCCGATGCATGCCGAGGTCCGCAGCCCATTCGTCGATGGTCTCGCTCATCCTCGGTTGCTCGAGGAACGCGGCGCAGCGGGCGGCCAGCGGCGCGTACGTGGGCAGCGGCAAGGCCAGCGGGATGGTCGGCGCACGAGCGATTTCCTCGACCACCAGGGACATGAGCAGGCCATCGCGCCCGTGCTGGTCGTACTCCCGGGGCACGTCGACCGCTGCGACCAGCAGGGCGCGCAGCAAGGGAGCCACCGCGAGCACGCGACAGCGATCGCCAAGGGCCCGGCTCGCTTCCTGCTCGATATAGACGCTGCGCGTACTCACGCTGCCCACCATGCGGACCGAATGCGGCGTACCGCCGGGGATCCACACGGCGCGCTCGGGCGGGGCGATCCATGCGCCTTCCGGCGTCGTCACCGCCACCGTGCCCGATGCCGCATAGAGCAACTGCCCCCGTCGGTGCCGATGCGTGGCCAGCTCGAAGGACGTAGGGTACTCGTGACCACGCGATACCACCGGCCGGGGCACGGCCTCGAACGCCACAGGGTCATACGTCGCGATCATTGTCCCGAACTCGAATGTGCGTGACCCATATCCTAGCGCGGGACGCGCTCGGACGTGGTCTCATAGGCTTCCCCGATCCCCCAGGACGACCCCATGCAAGCGCCAGCCAGCGTGACGGTGGACACACCGCGCGCGGACCCGACCGTTTTCGGCGTGATCTTCGCCATCAGCTTCTGCCATCTGCTCAACGACATGATGCAGTCGCTGCTTCCAGCAATCTATCCGGGCCTGAAGGAAGGCTTTCACCTCGACTTCGGCCAGATCGGCCTGATCACCCTGACCTACCAGATCACTGCCTCGATCCTGCAGCCGCTGGTCGGCCTGTATGCGGATCGCCGGCCGACGCCCCTGGCCTTGCCTGGCGGCACGCTGTTCTCCCTTGCCGGCCTGCTGGTGTTGTCGATCGCGCACACCTATCCGATGCTTCTCGTCGGCGCGTCGTTGCTCGGCATGGGCTCGTCGGTATTCCATCCGGAGTCCTCCCGCGTGGCACGCATGGCATCGGGTGGACGCCACGGCCTGGCGCAGTCGCTGTTCCAGGTTGGCGGCAATGTCGGCCAGGCGTTGGGCCCGCTCGCCGCCGCTGTCGTCGTTGTGCGCTGGGGCCAATCCAGCCTGGCGTTCTTCGCCCTGCTCGCCCTGCTCTCGGGTGCGGTCCTGTGGAATGTCGGCCAGTGGTACAAACATCACGGCCTGCCGCGACTGAAGGCCAGCGCCGCAAAGCAGACCGCGGTGACGCACACCAGCGCGGAAGCCAAGCGCGGCATCGCCGTGCTGCTCGCGCTGATCTTTTCCAAGTATGTGTACCTGGCCAGCCTGACCAGCTACTTCACCTTCTATCTCATTCACCGTTTCAACGTGTCGGTGGAGAATGCGCAGCTGCATCTGTTCGCCTTCCTCGGCGCCGTGGCCGTGGGCACGATCCTTGGCGGCCCGGTCGGGGATCGCTTCGGGCGCAAGCGGGTGATCTGGTTCTCGATCCTCGGCACCCTGCCCTTCACCCTGCTGCTTCCGTACGCGAGCCTGTTCTGGACCGCGCCGCTCACCGTGGCGATCGGCCTGATCCTGGCCTCGGCGTTTCCTGCCATCGTGGTGTTCGCGCAGGAACTGGTGCCGGGGAAGGTCGGCATGATCTCCGGCTTGTTCTTTGGATTTTCGTTCGGCATGGGCGGATTGGGCGCGGCGATCCTGGGCGAGCTCGCCGATCACATCGGGATCGAGGCGGTTTACCAGGTGTGCGCATTCCTGCCGTTGATCGGCTTGCTGGCGGCGTTGTTGCCGGATACCAGGCATCGCCGCTGAGGTGGGTCCTACAAGAGCATCGCCGATGAATCGGCTCCTACAAGAGCATCGCCGATGAATCGGCTCCTACAAGGGCATCGCCGATGAATCGGCTCCTACACGGGTCCCACATGTGGGCATTGCACATGCAAGGCCCATGTGGGAGCCGCTTCAGCGGCGATGCGTTCAGCGCTTCGGCAGCGCGTAGGCGATAACCCAGTCGCCCTGCTTCGTACCCAGGGAACCGTGACCGCCCGCGGTGACCAGCAGGTATTGGCGACCGCTGCTATCCGCATAGGTCATCGGCGTGGCCTGCCCGCCTGCCGGCAGACGCGACTCCCACAGTTTCTTGCCCGTGCGCACGTCGTAACCGCGCACGTAATAGTCGAGCGTGCCACTGAGGAAGGTGACGCCGCCGGCGGTGGTGACCATGCCACCGAGGCTCGGTACGCCGAGCGGCATCGGGATCGGCAGCGGTGCACTGTCGACGATGGTGCCGTTCTTGTGCCGCCATAGCATCTTGCCGCTGCGCAGGTCCACGCCCGCCACGTAGCCCCACGGCGGCGCCTGGCAGGGAATACCCAGTGGCGAGAGAAACGCGGAAAGCTCGATGCCGTAAGGAATACCTTCGGCCTTCTTGACGCCTTCGGTCTCGCTCTTCGCCGGACCCACTTCCATCTTCGCCAGTGTTTCCTTCGGAATGAGCTTCGACTGGAAAGCCATGTAGCTCGGGTTGATCAACATGAGCTGGCGGGTCGGATCGACCGAGACGCCGCCCCAGTCGAACACACCGAAGTTACCCGGAAAAACCAGCGACCCCTGCTCCGACGGCGGCGTGAACATGCCCTCGTAACGAAGCGAGCGGAAGCGAACGCGGCACCAGAGTTGGTCGAAGGGCGTGGTGCCCCACATGTCCTGCTCGGTCACCTGCGGCGGGGCGAAGTTGAGATCCGAAAGCGGCTGGGTCGGCGCCGTGTGATCGCCCGGCACGGCGCCCTGCGGACGCGGCACTTCGTTGATCGGGACGATCGGCGTGCCGTCGCGGCGGTCGAGCACATAAACACTGCCCTGCTTGGTCGAAGCGACGACGGCCGGCTTCACCCCGTCGGCGGTCTGCAGATCGACCAGGGTCGGTTGGCCACCCACGTCCATGTCCCACAGATCGTGGTGCGTGAACTGATAGTGCCATTTCAGCCTGCCCGTGGCGATATCCAGCGCGACAAGACCGGCGCCGAACTTCTCCGATGTCGGCGTGCGACCGCCACCGAACTGATCCGGTGTCTGGTTGCCCATGGGCAGGTAGACGGTACCCAGCGCCTCGTCGACGCTGAAGAGCGACCAGACGTTGGGCGAGTTGCGTGTATAGATACCATCGGGTCCGATCGGTGCGGTCGCGTCCGGATTGCCCGGATCGAAGTTCCATACCAGGTGACCGTCATGCACGTCATAGGCGCGAATGACGCCGGACGGTTCGTTGGTCGACTCGTTATCGGTCACATGGCCGCCGATGATAACGAGGTCTTTCGTTACCGCCGGTGGCGAAGTGGAGTAATAGCCACCCGGAGTGAACGGGCCGATGTTGTTGCGCAGGTTGATCGTGCCCTTGTCGCCGAAGTCCGCGCAGGGCTGGCCTGAATCGGCATCGAGCGCAATGAGTCGCGCATCGGCCGTCGGCAGGAACAAGCGACGCGGGCAGGTCGCCGAGGCGTTGACAGTCGGCGGCAACGGCGCGGTGGACGCGGCGGCGGGAACGCCAGCCGCCGTCGTCGCGGGCGCTGGAATCACGGCCGAGGCGTACTTCGCGTCGTCGTGATACGACACGCCGCGGCAGGTCATATGCTCCCAGTGCTTGAAACCGACCGGGCTCTGGATCTTCGGATCGAATTCCCAGCGCTTCTGCCCGGTCGCCGCATCCACGGCGATGACGCGACTGTGTGGCGTGCACAGATAGACGGTATCGCCGATCTTCAGCGGGGTGTTCTCGGAGGTGGTTTCCGTCGGATCGTCCGGTCCTACCTTGTCGCCTGTCTCGATCTTCCAGGCCACCTGCAACTGACCGACGTTGTCCGGGGTGATCTGGGTGAGCGGCGAATACCGTTGGCCGTACGGCGAGCTGCCGTAATCCGTCCAGTCGGCGTCGGCGCGCGCAGCCCGGTCGCCTTGCGGGCCGGAGACATCGGCCATCGGCAACTCGCCAGGCATGTCGTGGTCGACATGGAACACGCCGACGAGACCGACGGCGGCGACGACGAGCAGCGAGAGGAAGAGAAAGCCACCACCAGTGCCACGGGCGCTGTCGTAGTAGCGATCACGGCCGAGGCCGCGTCGGGGCCAGGGAAGCAACAACCACAGGCCGAGCACGAACCAGACGTCCAGGCGTGGCAGCAACTGCCAGAAATCCCAATGGACTTCCCAGACCGACCAGGCTGCGCTGCCAACGAGCATCAATGCGTACAGGCCCACCGCGAGTCGTTGTCGCAGGAGCAACAAGAGGGCCACGACCAGCAGGATCGCGCCGGCCACCACGTAGTAGATCGAGCCACCGAGGTTGACAAGGCGTATGCCACCCAACAGGGTCGCTATGCCAGCCAGCGTAAATAGGAACGCGGTGAACAGCGTTGCCGGATGGAATCTTCTGACTCGTTTCACGTCTAGCCTCGTCATGAGCAATACCCCCACCGCCGTGCGACAGGGTGGTGGTCACGGCGTGAATCCGAAGTGGAGGCCCTGCGCTATGCGCTTTTCGCACTGGTCTTTTCGGCAAGTTCGGCGACCATCGCTTCGCGCATCAGGTATTTCTGCACCTTTCCGGTCACCGTCATCGGGAACGCATCGACGAAGCGCACGTAGTGCGGCACCTTGAAGTACGCGAGATGACGCCGGCAATAATCCTGGATGGCCGCCGCGGATACGCTACTGCCGTCGCGCAGACGTACCCAGGCGCAAACCTGCTCGCCGAGGCGCTCGTCAGGTACCCCAAACACCTGCACGTCCTGGATATCGGGGTGGCCATAGAGGAATTCCTCGATCTCGCGTGGATAGATGTTCTCGCCACCGCGGATGATCATGTCCTTTAGACGACCGACGATCGTGCAGTACCCCGCCGCGTCGATCGTCGCCAGGTCACCGGTGTGCATCCAGCGGGCCGCGTCGAGCGCGGCGCGCGTATCGATCTCGTCGCCCCAGTAGCCGCGCATCACCGAATAGCCGCGCGTCAGCAGTTCGCCGGTCGTGCCACGCGGGACGACGCGCCCGGCCTCGTCGACGATCTTCACCTCCACGTGCGGGTGGATCCGTCCGACCGTGGCAACGCGCAACTCGAGCGGATCCTCCGCCACGGTCTGGAAGCTCACCGGGCTGGTTTCCGTCATGCCATAGGCGATCGTCACTTCCGCCATGTGCATCTCGCGCACCACGCGGCGCATGATCTCGATCGGACAGGGCGAGCCAGCCATGATCCCCGTGCGCAACGAGGTGAGGTCGAACTCGTGGAAACGCGGATGCTCCAGCTCGGCGATGAACATCGTCGGCACGCCATGCAGGCCCGTGCAGCGCTCTTCGGCGACGGTCTCCAGCGTGGCGAGCGGGTCGAAACCCTCGCCCGGAATCACCATGCAGGCGCCGTGTGTCACGCAGGCGAGGTTACCCAGCACCATGCCGAAGCAGTGATAGAACGGCACCGGGATGCAGAGCCGGTCTTCCTCGGTGAGGCGCATCGCCTCGCCGATGAAGAAGCCATTGTTGACGATGTTGTGGTGGGTGAGCGTGGCGCCCTTCGGTGCACCGGTGGTGCCGGAAGTGAACTGGATGTTCACCGCGTCGTCGAACGACAACTCGGCCTCGATCGCGGCGAGCTTCTCGCGCGCCCCGGCATCCGCGGCGATATCGGCCCAGCGACGGGTGCCGGGCGCCGCTTCGTCGTCGAGCAGGATGACGTGGCGCAGGTCGGGGAGCGCGGCGGCACGCAGGCCGCCGGCCACCGAGGCGGTCAACTCGGGAGCCAGGCCGCTGAGGATCTCCAGGTAATGCGAACTCTTGAATGCCCGCGGCAGGATCAGTGCACGACAGGCGACCTTGTTCAGCGAGTAAGCCAGTTCATGCGAGCGATACGCCGGATTGACGTTGACCAGGATCAGGCCGGCCTTGGGCGCCGCGAACTGGGCGACGACCCACTCGGTGCGGTTCGGCGCCCAGATGCCGACGCGGTCCCCCGGCTCGAGGCCGAGCGCAAGCAGGCCGGCGGCCACACGCTCCACTTCGGCATGGAACTCGCGGTACGTCCAACGGATACCTTGCTGCCGGACGACGAGGGCTGGCCGTTCGGGCCAGTTCGCGACAATCCGGTCGAGCATCGCGCCGACCGTTTCGCCGAGCAGTGGCGTGGCGCTCGCCCCGTGGACGTAACTCGCGGTGTGATCCATGCGGACGTTCCTCATGCCTTTGCGTTGCAAGGCAGGATAGGTCAGCTGCTGCCACTGACCAACCCGGCGATGACCTCGTCGACCCCGGTGACACCCTTCACCGAGTTTCCTTCGAAGTCGATCCAGCCCTCGTTGAAGCCGTCCAGCATGCGCATGCGCGGGGTGGGGTTGCTCATGCCCTGGGCGGTGAATCGCGGCGCCCACGCCTCGCGCGGCACGATGCGCGCGGTGACGTCGCGGCCCAGCGCCTTGGCGAAGGCGTGGGCGATGTCGTTCGGACTGGTCCGTCGCGGTCCTTCGAGTTCCACCACGCGGACACCGGTAGACACGTCGCCCAGCAGCGTCGCGGCCAGCTCGCCAACGTCCTTCGTGGCGACCATGGGCAGCTTGCGATCGAGCGGATAGAGGTAACTGTCGATGACGCCGGTATCGCGCGCCGAAGCGACATCCCACTGGGCATTCTCGAAGAACCAGCCGGCACGGAGAAAGGTGACCGGCATAGGCAGCCTGCCGAGTACGCTCTCCATGCGGCCGAGCTGCGAGAGCAGGTTCTCCTCGGCGGCGTGGGCGCCGATCGTCGAAAGGACCACGACCCGGTCCGGCCGGGCGGCAAGCAGGGCGTCGCGGATCGATGCGATGCTGCGATGGGACTCCGGGTAGCCCGGCGCGGGATCGAACACGGGCGGCAGCAGGACGAAGACGGCCTCGGCCCCGCCGAACGCACGGGCGAGCGCCGGCGTGTCGTCGATCTCGGCAACGGCGGTCTCGGCGCCACGCCGGGCGAAGGCGTGGGCCTTGGCGGCGTCGCGAACGATGGCCCGAAACGGCTTGCCTGCGTCGAACAGGGCTCGGGCCAGGGCCGTTCCGACCTGGCCGGTGATTCCGGTGATGGCATACATGGTGATTTCCTCGTCTGGATGGGAACGAGGACCACCATAGGCGTGTGCAACTCGTGACTGAAGCGACTTATTTGCAGGTCTTTAGTGACCTTTTGTCACTTCAAGCGAAAGCGGACTGGCCGAACGTGAGGTCATGCGCGGCCCGCTCCGCCGCCGACACACGGGCTGCCGGGGCGCTCTCGCCCTCCCCGTCGACGGTGAAGAAGGCGACCTGCCCGCTCAGCGAGTGCGCCTGGTCCTGCATCGACTTCGCCGCGGCGGCCGCCTCTTCGACGAGCGCCGCGTTCTCCTGGGTCACCTGGTCGATCTGCGCGATCGCCAGGTTCACCTGATCCACGCCCGCCGACTGCTCGGCGCTCGCGGCGGCGATCTCGGCGACGATGTCGGTCACCTTCTTCACGCTGGCGACGATGTCACGCAGGGCCTGCGAGGACTGCTCCACCAGCGCGGCGCCGATCTCCACGCGCTCGCTGCTTTCGACGATCAGGCCCTTGATCTCGCGTGACGCGGCGGCGCTGGACTGGGCCAGCCGGCGCACTTCCGCCGCGACCACCGCGAAGCCCCTGCCCTGCTCGCCGGCGCGTGCCGCTTCGACGGCCGCATTCAGTGCAAGCAGGTTGGTCTGGAACGCGATCTCGTCGATGAGTCCGACGATATCGCCGATGCGCCGGCTGGAATCGCCGATCTCACGCATGGCGTCCATCGCCTCGCCGACCACGGCGCCGCCTTTCTCCGCTTCGCCGCGCGCGTGGCGCGAGAGACGATCGGCGGCGGTCGCGTTTTCCGCATTCTGTTTCACCGTCGCGGTCATTTCTTCCATCGACGCCGCGGTCTCTTCGAGGCTGGACGCCTGCTCCTGCGTGCGCTGGGAAAGATCGTCGTTGCCGCGCGCGATCTCGGCGGACGTGGTGGCGACCACGTGCGCACCTTGCTGCACTTCGGACACGATGGACGAGAGCGTTCCGCGCATGCGCTCCAGTGCGCCGAGCAGGCTGGCCGGTGCATAGTCGCCACCGTCGTTACGCAGGTCGCCGCCGGCGATACGGCCGGCGATGTGCACCGCATCGCGCGGCTCGCCACCCACCGTGGCGCGAATGCTGCTCATCGACAGCCAGACCACCAGTAACGCCAGCGCGGCAATGGCACCGGAGCGAAGCAGGTCCGCTTCCAACTGGGCGCGGAATGCCGCATCGATGTCGTTGAAATAAGCCCCCGAGATGAAATGGAGGTCCCAGGGCTTGTACCAGCTGGAGTAGCTGATCTTGTCCTTCAGTTCGTTGGTCTTGGGCATGACCTGTGTGTAGCGCGTCATGCCATGACCGTCCTTCGTATCGGCCTCGAGCATGGCCACATACTGGTGGAAGCCTTTGCCGTCCTTGTCGTCACGGATGTTCTTGCCGACATCCTCCGAACGCAACGGATGCATGCGCATGGTCAGTGCGGAATCGAAGGCGAACACGTAACCGGTGCCGTTCGACCAGCGCATCGACTGGATATCACCGAGCGCGGCGACGCGCGCCTCCAGATCGCTCGTCTCGCCCCTCGCCGCACGCGCGTGGTACGCGTCGGCGATGGCGATGGCGGCACTGACATGCTGCTCCAGCGTATCGGCGAGCCCTGCCATCTGTACGCGACGGCTTTCGACGGCCGACATGACGGTCTGGCCGATGAGGCCGAGCACCACGACGGTCATGACCATCCACACGCGCGTATTGAGCGTCGTGCGGCCGAACCAGTTCTTCAATGCGGACACTGCCGTCACCCTGTTTGCTACCCCGTATCTGCATTAACGGCTGGGGATCGCAGGGCTTTACGACCGTTTTGTGAACGGACGCGCGCCCACCTGTCCTACGGCGCGGTGAGGTGATGATCACCGGGGCCTATCAGCGTGTCCGCCTTCCCGGGCAGCCCGACCACCGCCTCCGCCCCCACCGGCACGTGCATGTCCAGCTCGACCCGGCCGTCCACCTTGCGCCAGGCCACCGATGCCTCTCCATAGGGCGTCATCACGGCCGCCGAGGCATGGTCCAGCCAGTCGGTCACGGCAGGCCGCACCTCGATCCGCTGCCATCCGGGCGCCAGGGGCCGCAGGCCGGCGACGTCGCCGAACAGCCAGTCGTCCACCGTCCCAAGGAAATAATGCCCCCGCGAACGCGAGGCCAGCTTCCAGTGCTCCCACAGGCTGGTCGCGCCGTTCTCCCGCCAGAATCCCCAACTCGGGAAGGTGACCTGGGTGGCGATGCGCCAGGCTTCATCGGCATGCCCCGTGGCGGTGAGCACCGGCAGGACGATCTTGGTGGCCAGCGCTCCGGTATCGAGATGGTCGTCGCGCGCCTTCGCGTCCGCCGCCACGCCGGCAGCCACGCGTGCGCGCAGGTCGTCGGGCACCAGGCCGAAGGCCAGCGCCAGCAGGTTGTGCGCCTGGCGATAACCATGGTCGCCCTCGCCGCGATAGCGCCCTTCCGCGCGATCCAGGAAGCGCGCATTGAAAGCGTCGCGCACCGTGTCCGCCTGCGTGTCGAAGCCGGCGGCGCGCGTGTCGTTGCCCAGCAGCCGAAGCATCTGCGCGGTAACGCGCTGCATCCGGTACAGGTAGGCCGTGGCAGCGACACGCTTGTCCTCCGGCGCGTTCTCGCCAGCCGGGTCGGTTTCCGGGCTCACCCAGTCGCCCAGTTCGGTATCCGCGATGCCGCCGGGAGAACGGGCGTTCTCCATGGCCACGTAGCGCGCGATTCCGTCGATGTGTTCGTCGATCGGACGACGGTCGCCCGCGTTCATCCACAACGACCACGGCACCAGCACATAAGCGGCGTGCCAGGTCGGTGCGCGCACATCGCCCCAACCCGGATTCGGCGCGATCAGCAAGGGCGCGCCATCCGCCTTGCGGGTATCGGCGATGTCGCGCACCCATTTCGCCAGCAGGCGATCGGCATCGAGGTTACGCAGGAACATATCCGCACCGAGCATGCCGTCGCCGGTCCAGCCGTTCTTCTCGTACATCGGCGTGTCGGTGGGGATGCCGTAGAGGTTGTTGAGCATCGTGTCGACCGCCGCGCGGTGAATCCAGTCCAGCAGCGGATTGCCGCTGTCGAAGCGCCCCGTTACCGCGACATCGGTGTGGACGACCTGTGCGGTCACGGCGTCCAGTGCCGGCCTGCCACCCGGCCAGCCTTCGACCTGCACGTAGCGAAAGCCCTTGTACGAAAAGCGCGGGTGCCAGCGTTCGCGACCGCCGGCCAGGGTCAGTCGATCCGTCTGGAAACCCGCCTTGAAATAATGGTGCTCGTCGCGCGCGTCCACCGTGCCGTCCGGCATCAGCTTCTCGCCGTAGTGGGCGACGATCGTCGTACCCGCCGGCCCGGTGGCATCGAACGTGGCCCAGCCCGCGATGACGCGGGCGAAGGCGAACACGAAGACGCCGGGCTTCGGTTCGGTGACCGACGTGGCATGCAGGGTCTGGACCGGGCGGATCGGCTGCTCCGTCTGCGCGACCGGCCTGCCTCGCGGTGCCGGCAGCACGCTGGCCGGCACCCATGTGACGGGCGTGGCGTCGCGTGCGTCGTAGGTTTCGCCGCCATAAAGATCGTCGAGGCGTGTCGGGCCATCCGCGAGCTGCCAGGTGTCGTCGCTGACGATGTCCTGCACGTGTCCGTCGTCGTAGCGGATACGTAGCAGGGCACGCACGCGTGGCTGCCCGTGCCAGGGGGCGCGTTCCCAATGCCAGACATTGGGATTGGTCATGCCGTAGAAGCCGCGCCCCAGTTCGGCGCCAAGGGTGTGCTCGCCCGCTGCCAGCGCGACCTCCATGGCGACCACCTCCACGCGCTTGTCGTAGTCGGTAAAGCCGGGTGAAAGCACCGCGTCGCTCACCGGTTGGCCGTCGATGGAGAGGTCGGCGTAGCCCCCCGCCGCCACGTAAAGCGTTGCGCGGCGTGCATGCGCGTCGACGTGGAAGACCTTTCGCAGCAGGGGCGCGGGCAGGCTTTCCGCATCCGCTTTGCCGATCCACCGCGCGCCGTGCCAGCCCGCTTCATCGAGCGCCGTGTCGAAGTGCGACGCCACGCTGCCATCGCCGTGCGAGGTATGGACGGCCGCACGCCATGCGTAACGCTGGCCCGGTTGCAACGCCGGACCCGCGTAGTCGATATCGAAGGATCGCGACGATCGCACTTCGCCGCTGTCCCACACCGGCCTGCCTTCGTGGGTGACCACGATGCGGTAGCCGGTCTGCCGCGTGCCATTGACGGTGGCGTCGATCAGCCAGGAGAAGCGCGGCGTGGGGGCGTCGACGTAGGTCGGGGCATCGGCGCGTTCGACGCGGGGCGTGTGGACGGCGACGCTGGCGCCCGTCACCGCCGAAGCGACTCCCACAGGCAGCGCGGGCAACGCGGAGAACACGAGGGCGAGCATGGCGGCGCGGACGATTGGCAAGGCCGGGACCTTTGCGGGACGAAACGTCCGAGCATAACCGGCAGAATGCCGTGGCGGTGGGTGCCGCATACATCCATCTAACGCGCGAAGGTTTATCCCTGCCGGACATCGAACCTCCGGAGCCAATGTCATGAAGACCGTCCTCACCGGTATCGCACTCACCCTGACCCTCGCATCGGGTGTCACGTCCGCCGGACAGTTCGACAGCCTCAAGGGCCTGGCGGGCGGGTCGTCCGGCTCGCTCACCTCCGGCAGCATGGGCAACGCGGCCGGTATCCTGCAGTACTGCGTGACCAACAACTACCTCGGCGGCGACAGCGGCGCCTCGGGCGTGAAGGACCAGCTGCTGGGCAAGCTCGGCGGCAAGTCGTCCGAGGCGGCGCCGACCCAGGACACGGGCTATCTCGACGGCGCCAAGGGCCTGCTCAAGTCCAAGGATGGCAAGACCGTCGATCTTGGCGGTGCCGCCGGCGCGGACAGCTCGCCCATGGGCGATGCCAAGGCCAAGATCACCAAGAAGATCTGTAGCGCCGTGCTCAAGCAGGGCAAGGGCATGCTCGGCGGCATGGGCAAATGACATGACGTGGACGGGACATGGACGTCCCGCCCCGTAAACCGGAAGACCTCCCCACCGCGAGGATCTCCCCATGGCGAAGCACGCCACGTTCGACCCCTATGCCATGCGCGATCCGCGCACGCAGTATCCGCAACCGGATTTCTCCAAGCAGCCCCAGCCTGCGCCCGGACTGGCCAGGGACATGGTGCCGAAGCCCGACCATGGTGAAACCAGCTATCGCGGCAACGGACGCCTGAAGGGCCGCAAGGCCCTGGTCACCGGCGGCGACTCCGGTATCGGTCGCGCGGCGGCGATCGCCTTCGCCCGCGAAGGCGCCAGCGTGGTGATCAACTACCTTCCGGACGAACAGAAAGACGCCGACGAGGTGATCGCACTGCTGGCCGGCGAAGGCCACAGCGTTATCGGTCTACCCGGCGACCTGAAAGACGAAGCCTTCTGCAAGCAGCTCGTCGCCAGGGCCGTCGAGGAACTGGGCGGCCTCGACATCCTGGCCAACGTCGCCGGGCGTCAGCAGTTCGCCAAGTCGATCGACGAGCTGGACAGCGCGGCGTTCCAGGAGACCTTCCAGACCAATGTGTTCGCCCTGTTCTGGCTGTGCAAGGCCGCCCTGCCGCATATGCCACCGGGCGCCGCGATCGTGAATACGGCTTCGATCCAGGCCTATGAGCCGTCGGACATCCTCCTCGACTACGCGCCGACCAAGGCGGCCATCGTCGCCTTCACCAAGGCGCTGGCCAAGCAGGCGGCCGAGAAGGGGATACGCGTGAACGCCGTGGCTCCCGGTCCGGTGTGGACGCCATTGCAGCCGAGCGGCGGCCAGCCGCAGGAGAAGCTGGTCGAGTTCGGCAAGAACGTGCCATTGAAGCGACCGGGACAGCCGGTCGAGTGTGCACCGGTGTATGTGTTGCTGGCTTCGCAGGAGGCGAGCTTCATCACCGGCGAGACGTATGGCGTGACGGGCGGGCATATGCTGCCCTGATGGCAGCACCCTTTCGCCGCTGAAGCGGCTCCCACACGGAGCGCGTTATGCCCTGTGTGGGAACACCTTCGCCGCTGAAGCGGCTCCCACACGGAGCGTGTTATGCCCTGTGTGGCAGCACCCTTTCGCCGCTGAAGCGGCTCCCACACGGAGCGCGTTATGCCCTGTGTGGCAGCACCCTTTCGCCGCTGAAGCGGCTCCCGCACGGAGCGTGTTATGCCCTGTGTGGCAGCACCCTCTCGCCGCTGAAGCGGCTCCCACACGGAGCGCGTTACGCCCTGTGTGGGAGCCGCTTCAGCGGCGATGCTTCTACGAGCCCCGGGTAATCCGCCCGATCGCGTCGATAAGATCGGCCACGCCATACGGCTTCACGATGATCGCCGTGCGCGCGTCACGCTGCACGCCGTTGGCCGTCTGGTCGCCGGTGGCGAACAACACCGGCAAGGACGGCTGCACCTCGCGCATGCGTTCGGCCACTTCCACACCGTTCATCCCCGGCAGGCCTACGTCGGTGAGCAGGATGTCGATGTTCTCGGCGCGGTGCCAGCGCATCGCCTCGTGGCCGTCGCCGGCTTCGAAAACGATATGTCCGCGGCTTTCGAGCATTTCGGCGATCGACATGCGGATCAACGCATCGTCCTCCACCACCAGCACACGCAGCGGCGCCGGCATGCCGTTCGGCGGTGGCATCGACGGTGCCGGCGCCGCCGTGGGACCGACCGGCGTGCGCGGCACGCGGCCGGCGAGCACGTGGCGGATCTTGCGGGCCAGCGCTTCGCGCGAATACGGCTTGCTCAGCAACTCCACGCCTTCGTCCAGGCGGCCGCCGTGGACGATCGCGTTTTCGGTGTAGCCCGAGGTGAACAACACGGCGATGCCGGGCTGACGCTCGGCGGCCTTGCGCGCCAGCTCGGGGCTGCGCAACGGACCGGGCATGACGACATCGGTGAACAGCAGGTCGATCGCAATGCCGCTCTCGATGATCGACAGCGCGCTCTCGGCGTCGCGTGCCTTGAGCACGCGGTAACCCAGGTCGGCAAGCAAGCCGACAACGGTCTCGCGCACCTGCTCGTCATCCTCGGCCACGAGGATCGTTTCATCGCCGCCGCGCACGCCTTCTTCTTCGAGATCGACGACACGATCTTCGCCCTGGGTCGAGCGTGGAAGATAGATCTTCACCGTCGTGCCCTCGCCTGGCTCGCTGTAGATCTTGACGTGGCCGCCCGACTGCTTCACGAAGCCGTAGACCATGGACAGGCCCAGTCCGGTGCCGCGCCCCTCGGGCTTGGTCGTGAAAAAGGGTTCGAACACCTGACCGAGGATGTCCGGCGCAATGCCGGCGCCGGTGTCGGTCACCGCGAGCATCACATACTGCCCCGGACGCAGGTCGCCATGGGCTTTGGCGTAGGCATCGTCGAGCAAGGCGTTGCCGGCTTCGACCGTGAGACGACCCTGCCCGTTCATGGCGTCGCGCGCGTTGATCGCGAGGTTGAGCAACGCGTTCTCGACATTCGACGGGTCGACCAGGGTATTCCACAGACCGCCTGCGATGACGGTTTCCACCTCGATGGCCTCGCCCAGCGCACGGCGCAGCAGTTCGTCCATGTCGCGGACGAAACGGCCGATGTTGACGACCTTGGGCGCCAGCGGCTGGCGGCGACCGAAGGCCAGCAACTGGGCGGCGAGTTTGGATCCGCGCGTGACGCCGGCCATGGCGTTGGCGACGCGACGCTCCGCACGTTCGTTGCCGGCCACGTCGGCGCCGAGCAGCTGCAGGTTGCCGCTGATCACCTGGAGCAGGTTGTTGAAGTCGTGAGCGACGCCGCCGGTGAGGTTGCCGATCGCATCCATCTTCTGCGCCTGGCGGAGCTGCTCCTGGGCCACCTCCAGGGCGGCCTCGCGCTCGCGCTCGGCCGAGACGTCGCGGGCCACGGCGAAGATCAGGCCTTCGCTCGGCACGGCGCGCCAAGAAAGCGTGCGCAGGCCACCGTTGGCCGTGCGATAGCGGTTCTCGAAACGAAGCGTGGTCTCGCCGTCGGCCAAGTGTCCGGTTTCGTCCTGCGTACGCGGAATGTCCTCCGGATGGACGAAATCCAGGTAGGAGCGGCCAAGCGTATCGCGCTCGCTCCAGCCGAGAATGGCCGTCCATGCGGGATTAACCGAGATCAGGCGGGTATCCGTGTCGGCGACCACCAGGATGTCGCTGGACAGGGTCCAGACGCGATCGCGCTCGTACGTGCGCTCGACCACCTGGCGCTCGAGGTCTTTGGCAAGCAACCGGAGCTCGTGCTCGGCACGGCGCCGTTCCACGGCCACGCGCGTGCGGCTGGCGACCTCGCTCACGAAGCTGATCTCTTCCTCGCTCCACTCGCGGGGGTGCTCGTGGTTGAGGTACAGGAGGGCGACAAACCCACCCCGCTCCGTCACCGGCATATTGATGAAGGACAAGGCGGTGATCCCGGCCAGCGCGTCGGCGCGGGCGGCCGTCCGTGGATCCTCCCTGGCGTCGCTGATCACGACGGTCACGCCGCGCTTGAGCTCATCGATATAACTGCCGTAGTCGCGGAACTGCAACACGCCGGCAAGGGTCTGGATGCCCGGCGCGTTCCAGTCGCGCTCGACGGTGATCGTCTCGGCCACCGGATCGATCGTGCCGTAGCCGGCGCGGCTGACCTTCAGCGTCCGACCGAGGACTTCGCCGACCCGATAGGCGATCTCGACCGGATCTTCGATATCGCGCAGAAGGTTGCCCACCTCGATGAGGGCCAGGCGGCGATCTTCGGTCGCGCCGGCCGTATCGAGGTCGCCGCTTTCCGAACGGATCGTCACGACCACGGCGGCAGGCTGTGCCGACCGGGCTTCCAGCGATACGCGCACCTGGGTGCCATCGACCGTGCTCAGGGCCAGCTCGCGGACGCCATTGCCGGGGACGACCAGCGGCAAGGCGGCGGTCAGGCGATCGCGACTGTCCGGGCTCCACAACCCCAGAAAGCCCGAGGGCTCGTGCTCGCGCAGGCGGGCGGTCACCCAGGCATTGGCATAGAGCAGCTCCCCCGACGCCGACACGGCCGCGAACCCGAACGGCAGGGTATCGAGCGCATGGGAAAGGAGAGTCTGGTCCTGCAATGCGAACGATGAGGGCATCTGTGAAGGCTATGGTGGGGTTGAGATGGGCGGCGATTTTATCGGTTCGTCGTGCTTCCCTTTGTGTAGACGGTCTTCACAGAACCGTCATGCGCACGGCCATGAAAAGCGCTTGACAACGGCGACTCCCCGGCCGATCAACAACCTACGTCGACACCCTATATCTTGTGTTGACGCACCCCGTCACCAGCTATATCGTGTGTCTCGTTGGTGTCCGGAGAGGCGCGACTGCCCGTCGGACTTAATAGGGAATCCGGTGTGAATCCGGAACTGCCCCGCAGCGGTAAGTGGAAACGATCCCGTTCAATGCACTGGTCCTTCGGGGACTGGGAAGCGACGGGTAGGCGGACCGCAAGGTCCATGTCCACGAGTCCGAAGACCTGCCAGCGATCGGTGCCCGAGCGGCCTCGATAGTGGTGACGGCTTCCGCGGGGAAGCACGTCGCGGACCGGAGCCCTCTCGAAGGCGCTCCGTCCCCGACTTTTCCCGTTTCCAGCCGCATTGCTTCGAGCCTCGCCCTCGGGAACGGGGTTTGACCAAGGCCATGGGGCTGCCAACACAATGACGACGATGGATTCCGCAGCGCGCGAGCGCACCGAGACGGCCGATGCGGCCGCCACCCCCTCCGCAGCAACCGACAAGGCGCCTGCCGCCGGTTACAGGAACGACGCACCGCCGGCCTTCGCGCTGACGCCGCCGCACAACCCCGGACAGATGCGCGTGACCAAGCGCAACGGTGGCCACGAAGTGGTCGACGTGAACAAGATCGTGCGCGCGGTGACGCGCAGCGCCGATGGCCTGTATGCGGTCGATCCCATGCGCGTGGCGCTGAAGACGATCGGCGGCCTGTACGACGGCGCCACCACCCAGGAACTCGACCAGCTGTCGATCCGCACCTCCGCGGCGCTCACCGCCGAAGAGCCGGAGTACGGTCAGCTCGCCGCGCGCCTGCTCGCCGCTTTCGTCGACAAGGAAGTGTCCGGCCAGGACATCCATTCCTTCTCGCAGTCGATCTCGACCGGTTTCGACCTGGGCATCCTCAACGAGCGCCTGCGCGACTTCGTGCAGATCAACGCACGCAAGCTCAACGATGCGATCGACACGACCGGTTCGCGCCGTTTCGAGTACTTCGGCCTGCGCACCGTGTACGACCGCTACCTGCTGCGCCACCCGACCAGGCGCTTCGTCATCGAGACGCCGCAGTACTTCTTCATGCGCATCGCCTGCGCGCTTGGCGGCAACGACGTGGCCGAGACGCTCGAGCTGTACCGCATGCTCTCGTCGCTGGAGTACCTGGCCAGCTCGCCGACCCTGTTCAACGCCGGCACGGCGCATGAGCAGCTGTCGTCGTGCTTCCTGCTCGACTCGCCGCAGGATGCGCTGGAATCCATCTACGCCAAGTACGGCGACGTGGCCCAGCTGTCCAAGTTCGCCGGCGGCATCGGCCTGGCCTACTCGCGCATCCGTTCGCGCGGTTCGCTGATCAAGGGCACCAACGGCCATTCCAACGGCCTCGTGCCCTGGCTGAAGACACTGGATGCCTCGGTCGCCGCGGTGAACCAGGGCGGCAAGCGCAAGGGCGCGGCCTGCGTCTACCTGGAGTCCTGGCACGCGGATATCGAGGAGTTCCTCGAACTGCGCGAGAACACCGGCGACGACGCGCGTCGCACGCACAACCTCAACCTCGCCAACTGGGTGCCCGACCTCTTCATGCGCCGCGTGGAGACCGACGGCGACTGGTCGCTGTTCGATCCGAAGATCGTCCCGCATTTCGTCGACACCTGGGGCCCGACCTTCGAGGCCGCCTATGAAAAGGCCGAAGCCGAAGGCCTCGCCGCCAAGTCGATCAAGGCGCGCGAACTCTACGCCCGCATGCTGCGTTCGCTGGCCCAGACCGGCAACGGCTGGATGACCTTCAAGGATCGCTCCAACGCGACCAGCAACCAGACCGCGCTGCCGCAGAACGTCATCCACCTGTCGAACCTGTGCACCGAGATCCTCGAAGTGACCTCGGAAGGCGAAACGGCCGTGTGCAACCTCGGCTCGGTGAACCTGGCCCGACACGTGGTGGACGGCCAGTTCGACTACGACAAGCTCGCCACCACGGTGCGTACCGCCGTGCGCCAGCTCAACCGCGTCATCGACCTCAACTTCTACCCGATCGCCACGGCGAAGACGGCGAACATGAAGTGGCGTCCGGTCGGCCTCGGTGTGATGGGCCTGCAGGACGTCTTCTTCAAGCTGCGCCTGCCGTTCGATTCGGAAGAGGCGCGCAAACTGTCCACGCGCATCCAGGAAGAGATCTATTTCCACGCGCTGTCGATGTCCAACGAGATCGCCGAGCGCGACGGTCCGCTGCCGGGCTTCGAGGAGACCCGTTCGGCCAACGGCGAAATGCAGTTCGACTACTGGCCCGCCGCCACGCCGACCGACCTCGACGGCCGCTGGGCCGAGCTGCGCGAGAAGATCAAGGCCAAGGGCCTGCGCAACTCGCTGCTCATCGCCATCGCACCGACCGCGACGATCGCTTCCATCGCCGGCTGCTACGAGTGCATCGAGCCGCAGGTGTCCAACCTGTTCAAGCGCGAGACGCTGTCGGGCGACTTCCTCGTGGTCAACCGTTACCTGGTGGACGAGCTGAAGACACTGGGCCTGTGGACCGCCGAGGTGCGCGACCAGATCAAGCTTGCCGAAGGCTCGGTGCAGGGCATCACGGCCATTCCGGCGCCGCTGCGCGAGGTTTACCGGACCACGTGGGAACTGCCGCAGAAAGCGCTGATCGACCTCGCCGCTTCGCGCGGTGCGTACATCGACCAGAGCCAGTCGCTGAACCTGTTCATGGAAAATCCGAACATCGGCCAGCTGTCCTCCATGTACATGTACGCGTGGAAGTCCGGCGTCAAGACGACCTACTACCTGCGCTCGCGTCCGGCCACGCGCATCGCCAAGACCACGGTCAGCTCGTCGTCGGCCGCCCTGCCGACGCCCGCCGCACCGGTCGTCGATGCGCAGGAACAGGCCGAAGCCGCGGTGTTCTGCTCGCTGGAAAACCCCGAGTACTGCGAAGCCTGCCAGTAACAAGAAGAACACTGTGGGGCCAAAACACTGTGGGGCCCAAGACAATGTGGGACCCAAGACAATGTGGGACCCAAAACAATGTGGGAGCCGCTTCAGCGGCGAAAAGCCAACGGAGCGATTAAGCCGAAAGGCCAATCGCCGCTGGAGCGATTAAGCCGAAAGGCCAATCGCCGCTGAAGCGGCTCCCACAGAAGCGGCTCCCACAGAAGCGGCTTGCAAAGAAACGGCTCCCACAGAAGACGCTCATCCTTTCCCGAGGTACCCGATGTCCGCTGCACCGATCACCCGCGACTCCAATATTCTCGACCCCGGCTTCGAACTGACGTTGCGGCCGATGAAGTATCCGCAGTTCTACGAGATGTACCGCTCCGCCATCCGCAACACCTGGACGGTGGAAGAAGTGGATTTCTCGCTGGACACCTCGGACCTGAAGTCGAAGATGTCGGACGCGGATCGGCACCTGATCCATCGCCTGGTGGCCTTCTTCGCCACCGGCGACACGATCGTGTCGAACAATCTCGTGCTGAACCTGTACCAGCACATCAATTCGCCCGAAGCGCGCATGTATCTCTCGCGCCAGCTGTATGAAGAAGCGCTGCATGTGCAGTTCTACCTCACGCTGCTCGACACCTATATTCCGGAACCGTCGGAGCGCAACAAGGCGTTCGCAGCGATCGAAAGCATCCCGTCCATCGCGGCCAAGGGCGAGTTCTGCTTCAAGTGGATCGATTCCATCCAGAATCTCCACCGCCTGGAAACCCGCGAACATCGCCGGCAGTTCCTGCTCAACCTGATCTGCTTCGCCGCCTGCATCGAAGGCCTGTTCTTCTTCGCCGCCTTCGCCTACGTGTATTACCTGCGTTCGCGTGGCCTGCTGCATGGCCTGGCCTCGGGCACCAACTGGGTGTTCCGCGACGAGTCCGGGCACATGGCGTTCGCCTTCGAAGTCGTCCGCACCGTACGGGAACAAGAGCCGGACCTCTTCGACGACGAGATGCGCATGCAGGTCGAAGCCATGCTCGAGGACGCCATCGCTTGCGAGACCCTGTTCGCCCAGGATGTGCTCTCCGGCGGCGTCGCCGGCCTTTCGGTCACCGACATGCGCCAGTACCTCGAATACTGCGCCGACCAGCGTCTCGTGCAGCTGGACATGCCAAAGAAATACGGTTCGAAGAACCCGTTCGACTTCATGGACCTGCAGGACGTCCAGGAACTGACCAACTTCTTCGAACGCCGCGTGTCCTCGTACCAGGTCGGCGTGGAAGGCGAGGTCGCCTTCGACCAGTCGTTCTGACGTCTGGCCTGGCGTGGGCCGGGCAGGGTTCGGTGCAGTGATCTACAATTGCTGCACTGCAACAGGACCCAGCCATGACCGATATCGCCCGTCCCATCGAGGCTCGCCTCCTCGAAATCGTCTTCCCCGACCACACCAACCATCTGGGCACGCTGTTCGGCGGGCAGGCGCTGGCGTGGATGGATAAAGCGGCCTTCCTCGCCGCTTCGCGCTACTCCCGGCAGATCGTCGTTACCGCCCGTTCGGAGCAGGTCGACTTCCACGTGCCTGTACGCAAGGGCCAGATGGTCGAGTTGATCGCTACCGTCGTTTCGGTGGGCCGCACCTCGATGAAGATCGATGTGGCCATGTACACCGAAGACCTGCTCACCGGCGCCCGCGAGCTGTGCACGCGTGGCACGTTCACGATGATTGCGCTCGATGCCGACCATAAGCCCACGGCGGTGCAGCCGCTTCCGGTGTAAAGCCATGTCCGGGGCAGCCGGCCGCCTGTGGGAGTCTGCTATCGCCGGCGATTCCGCGGCGGCGGGCCCATTGCGACGCTGCTGCCAGCACCCTTTCGCCGATGAATCGGCTCCCACAAGAAGCCGTGGCCCAGCCTGTTGACTTAGAGTGCACTCGAAGGCGTACGCTCTTCGAATGCCTTCTTCGATGACCATTGCCGAGGCCGCTCTCGCCACCGGCCTGACCCCTCATACGCTGCGCTACTACGAGCAGATCGGCCTGATCGATCCCGTGCCCCGGCGGAGCGGACAACGCGTCTACGGCGAGGCCGAGATGCGTTTCATCCACTTCGTGCTCAAGCTGCGCGCCACCGGCATGCCCATGCGGGTGATCCAGGAATATGCCGGGCTGCGACGCCAGGGCGAAACGCCCGAAAGCATCCGCCTGCGCGGCGATCTCCTCGCCCGCCATGCCGCCAACCTGCGCACCGAGCTGGTCACGCTCACCGAAACCATCGCGCGACTGGACGACAAGATCGCCCTGTACCGCTCGATGTACGTCGAAGACGGCGCCCCTTCCCCTGCCGAAGTACCGGCGCCCCCGGCGCCGATCCCGGCCGCCATCCCCTCGAAACGAAGGAGAAACGCATGAAGACCCGCCAACTCGGAACGCACGGCCCCCAGGTGTCGATGCTCGGCCTTGGCTGCATGGGCATGAGCGAGTTCTACGGTGCCGGCGACGAGAAGGAATCCATCGCCACCCTGGAGCGCGCGCTCGAACTTGGCATCACTTTCTGGGACACCTCCGACGCCTACGGTCCGCACACCAACGAGGAACTGCTCGGCCGCACGCTCGCCGGCCGCCGCGACAAGGTGTTCCTGGCGACCAAGTTCGGCATCGTCCGCGACCCGAACGATCCGACCCGGCGCGGCATCAGCGGTCGCCCGGAATACGTCCGCCAGTCCGTGGAGGGTAGCCTGCGCCGGCTGAAGACCGATCACATCGACCTCTACTACCAGCACCGTGTCGACCAGGCCGTACCGATCGAGGAAACCGTTGGCGCCATGGCCCGGCTGGTGGAAGAAGGCAAGGTACGGCACCTCGGCTTGTCCGAGGCCTCGGCCGAGTCCATCCGCAAGGCGGCCGGCGTGCATCCCATCGCCGCGCTGCAGAGCGAGTACTCGCTGTGGACGCGTGACCCGGAAACCACCGGTACCCTGGCCGCCTGCCGCGAACACGGCATCGCCCTGGTCGCGTACAGCCCGCTGGGCCGTGGTTTCCTCACCGGTGCGATCACCCGGCCGGAAGATTTCGCCGAAGACGACTACCGTCGCCTGAACCCGCGTTTCGTCGGCGAGAACTTCCACAAGAACGTCGCCATCGTCGACAAGGTGAAGACCTTCGCCGCCGATAAGGGCTGCACGCCGGGCCAGCTGGCCCTGGCCTGGGTGCTCGCCAAGGGCGAAGACATCGTTCCGATCCCGGGCACCAAGCGTCGCACCTACCTGGACGAAAACGCCGGCGCCGTCGAGGTGGCCCTGAGCAGCGCCGAAGTGACGGAGATCGACGCCATCTTCCCGCCGGACGCCGCCGCGGGCGACCGCTACCAGGCCAACATGATGGGTTTCATCAACGCCTGATCCGATGAACGGAGGCCTTGCCCCCGGTTAACGGGGGTCGGGCTTCCATCCCTATAATGGGCGGATGTCATCTGCCGACCACTCGCCGCTGGGCAAGGCCACCGTCTACGCCGACCGCTATGACGCCGGGCTGCTCTATCCCATTCCCCGCCAGGGCAAACGCGACGAGATCGGCGTGTCCGTCGATGCGCTGCCTTTTCATGGCGTGGACGTCTGGAACGGCTATGAGCTGTCCTGGCTGGACCTTCGCGGCAAGCCGGTCGTGGCGGTGGCGGAATTCCGTTTTCCGGCGACCACGCCGAACATCGTCGAATCCAAGTCCTTCAAGCTGTACCTGAACAGTTTCGCCCAGGAACGCCTGGCGGATGCCGCGGCCGTGCGCGCCTTGCTCGTCCGTGACCTCTCGGCCGCGGCCGGCGGCGCCACCGAGGTGATCCTGCGCGCACCCGGCGCGCTCGACGGCACGCCCATCGGTGAGCCGGAAGGCGACCTGCTCGATATCCAGGAACTGGACTTCGACAGCTATGGCCCGCCGCGCCCGGACTTCCTCCGCACCCACGGCGGCGATGCCAGCGAAATCCTGGTCTCGCACCTGCTTCGCTCCAATTGCCCGGTGACCGGGCAACCCGATTGGGGCAGCGTGCAGATCGCCTATAAGGGCGAGTCGATCGACCATGCGGGCCTGCTGCGTTACCTGGTTTCGTTCCGCAGCCACACCGAATTCCACGAGCAGTGCGTCGAGCGCATCTTCATGGATATCCGCGAGCGATGCGCCCCTCGCGAACTGGCCGTCTATGCGCGTTATACGCGCCGGGGCGGCCTCGATATCAACCCGTTCCGCAGCACGGACCCGACCGCCGTCCCCGGCAATCCGCGCGGCGCGCGCCAATGATGAATGCATCGTTCATGCGTTCTTCATTGGTCTTGCCTTTAGTTGTGTAGCCTGTAACCTGCCGCGGCCAAGGGGATTGGTCCCTGCGCCTCGTCCCATTCGACTTTGATCAGCACTATCGGAATCCAGACATGAAGCTTTCCTTCCGCTCGTCCGCCCTCGCCACGGCCACCGTCGCCGGCCTGCTGGTCCTCACCGCCTGCGGCAAGAAGGAAGATCAGCAGAACGCCGCGCCGGCACCGTCCACGACGGCTCCGGCTGCCGCCAGCACGGCGCCGGCCGCTCCGGCCGCCGCGACCACCGCCGCCGCCGCTCCGGCTGCCCAGCCCGCCGCCGCTCCGGCCCCTGCCGCTGCACCCGCCGCCGCGGACACCCTGAAGGTCGGTTCGGTCACCCTCGGTAATGCCGTCGGCGCCGACAAGAAGGTCGCCAAGGCCAAGAACGCCTTCGCTCCGTCCGACAAGACCATCTACGCCTCGGTCGCCACCGACGGCAACTCGGCCGGCGCCACGCTGAATGCGAAGTGGACTTACCAGGACGGCGACACCGCAACCACGGTCAGCGACATCAGCCAGTCGATCAGCACGGAAGGCCCGGCCGTTACCACGTTCAAGATCCAGAACCCGAACGAGTGGCCGGAAGGCAAGTACAAGGTCGTCATCTCGCTCAACGGCCAGGCCGTGGGCAACGAAGCCTTCGAGGTCAAGAAGAAGTAATTCGCTTCTTCCTGCCGATATGCCCCGGAAACGGGCGGCGAAAGCCGCCCGTTTTTTCGTATGGGATCTCTCTCGCCTACCCCAGTCCGTACTTCGAGAACGGCGAATCGAAACCCCTGGAACCGCGGATCATCCGCTTCGCGATGATAGGCCGACCGGGCAGCGTTTCCGTATCGCGCTGCGGATACATCGACACGGATACCGACACCTGCGTCATTGCCGCAAGCGGGTCGGTCGCCCTCGGCCAAGGGTCGATAACGTTCCTCGAAGAATTCCTGGTGGCGCCCTCGAACGACACGTTTGTCATAAAGAAACAGACCTACTGGGATGCCGCCCTCGTCTAGGGCGGTCGGTCTGCGCAACGTTCGAGGTCCGGCCGCGGTTTCGTCTACGTCGGTGGGTTCGCGCGCGTGCCGAGCAGACCGTTGAGCGTCGAATAACTCACTACCCCGGGCTCCGGCCTGCCCATGAACTCGGCCGCCGCGCGTGCGGTGGCCGCATACGCGTCCAGCGACAGCGCGATGCCCGCGCTCAGCCGTCGCGCACCCGCCGCGAACAGTTCCTCTCGCGTGGGAAGGCCCGGCACCAGCATGACGTTCAGCGGCACCGGCGCAATCGCCTGGGCAAGGCGGCGGATGTCGTCGAGCGCCGCAACGCCGGGAACGAACATGCCGTCCGTGCCGGCGTCGATGTAACGCTTCGCGCGGCCGGTGACTTCCTCGACGGCTGCGTTCCCCGCAGCCATCCCGCGCAGGTACACGTCGGTGCGTGCGTTGATATACAGATCGCGGCCGCCCAGCGTGGCGCGTATCGCCTTCAGCTTCGCGACGAGAAGGTCCGGCGACTTCGATCCATCCTCGATATTGATGCCCGCCACGCCGGCGTCCACGAGCGTGGCGACCAACCCGGCCACTTCGGCCGGGTCGTCCGAACACCCCTCTTCGATGTCCACGGTCAACGGCAGGTCGACCACGCGCAGGATGCGGCGAACCGCGCCGACCATCTCGCCGGCGGGCAGCTGGTCGCCGTCCGGCCAGCCGCACGACCACGCCACGCCGGCGCTCGTCGTGGCGATGGCGGGGGCACCGGCATGCTGGATCACCACGGCGCTGGCCGGGTCCCAGGCATTGGGCAGGACCAGCAGTTCGCTGCCGCGGTGGAGGTCTCGAAGGCGCTGTGCGCTCATGGGGAACGTTCCTGGCGAGAAGGTCCGCACACCATCGCGCCTTGGCGCCGCCGCCGCAACTGCCGCACGACGTGTAGGAGATGCATAGGCGCGGTGAGACAGGGGCTCACCCGTTGACGACACGGACTTCAGGCAAGCGATGGTCGAATGACACCCGACCTGGAGCAGCAAGTGTTGCCGCCCGGGCGGCAGGACCGCTCCATCCCACCCATTTCGCTTTTGCCGCGTCACCAAGAGGAGTCATCGCCATGCTGCATTGGGCCGTAGTTTTCTTCATCATCGCCATCATCGCGGCGGTCTTCGGCTTCACCGGCATCGCCGCCGGCGCCGCCAGCATCGCCAAGATTCTGTTCGTGGTCTTCCTTATCCTGTTCATCCTGTCGCTGCTGTTCGGCGGCCTGCGTCGCGGTCCCAGGATATAAGTCACGCGCACATCGAGTTAGAGGGACAACGCCCCGGCCCCAGACCGGGGCGTTGTCTTATCCGGATGTCACTCACGGGATTTGGCCATGCGCATGTTTGTCTGTCTTCTCCTGGCTGCTTGCCTGACCGGCACCTGCGCCGCCGAATCCGCACGCAGCAGCGCCGCCGATACCGACTTCGTCCGCAAAGCGAGCAGCGGCAACCTCAGCGAAATCGCACTGGGTAAACTCGCCGCCGACCAGGCGTCGTCGGATGACGTGAAGAAATATGCCGCACGCATGGTGGCGGACCACACGGACGCGAACGAGAAACTCGGCAAACTGGCCGGGAGCAAGGGCATTCAGATCGCCGCCGCTCCGGACGCCGCCCAACAGCAGGAGATCGACCGGTTGAAAGGCCTCGATGGCGCAGCCTTCGACCGCGCTTACTCCGATCTCATGGTCAAGTCACACAAGCTGACCGCGGGTCTTTACGAACTCGAGGCGACCAAGGGCGAGGACACCGAGATACGCGCCTTCGCCCACGACACGCTGCCCGTGTTGCGCGAGCACGAGAAGCTGGCGGATTCGCTGCCACCGTTCTGACCCGGCACGGGCTCGCCGGGGACGGCGAATCGGCGGATCATTGCGGGTCTGCCCTCCCCGCCTCCCCGGAAACGCCATGTCCCCCGATGCCCTCTCCGCACTCGATCGCCTGCCGCGCATCGCCCTGCTGGACAGCACGACGACCATCCATTCGCTCCCGCGCATCGAGCAGCAACTGGGGCTCGCCTCGCGCGGCATTCGCCTGAGTATCAAGCGCGACGATGTCATGGCCCTGGGCGGCGGTGGCAACAAACTGCGCAAGCTGGAGTATCACTTCGGTCACGCACGCGAGATCGGCGCGGATACGATCGTGACGGTCGGCGGCGTACAGTCCAATCATGCGCGGTTGACCGCCGCCGCCGCGGCCCGGCACGGCTTCGCGTGCGAGATGTTCCTCGCCCGGATGGTCCCGAAAGACGGCGACGACTACGAGAAGAATGGCAACGTGCTTCTCGACGAGCTGTTCGGCGCGGCAGTGACCTTGCTGCCACGCGGGGAGAATGCGCTGGCCCATGCCAACGCGCGCGCCGAAGCCCTCCAGGCGAAGGGCCGCACCGCGGTCGTCCTGCCCACCGGAGGCTCGACACCGCGCGGGGTACTTGGCTATGCGCGCTGCGCACGGGAGATCGCGCAGCAGGAAGAGGCGCTGGGCGTGCGCTTCGACCGCATCGTCGTACCGAACGGCAGTTCGGGTACCCATGCCGGGCTGATCGCCGGCTTCGCCGCGCTCGGTCGCCAACCGGAACGCGTGCAGGCGTACTCCGTGCTCGGCGAGCGGGATGCGGCGGTGACGACCACGCTTGGTCTGGCACGCGATGCGCTGGCCCTGCTGGAGTCGCCGGCCGAACTGGCGGAGGGCGACGTATGCATCGACGGTTCGCAGCGCGGCGAGGGCTACGGCGTACCCACCCTGGCCATGAAAGACGCCGTGCGCCTGATGGCCCGTGCGGAGGGCATTCTTCTCGACCCGGTGTACTCGGGGAAGGCGTTCGCAGGCTTACTGCACGATCTGCGTAGCGGAGCCGTGCGCGACGGCGAGCACGTGTTGTTCGTCGCGACGGGTGGCCAACCCGGGCTATACGCGTACCGCGACGACCTCACGAGCTGACGGACGCTTCGTGCGGGAAAAACAGCGCCGTGGCGTCGACATCATGGCAGCTCGATTCTCGCGAGCAGGCCTCCGCCCGGCCGATTGGCCAGCGTGAGTCGCCCGCCTACCGACAGCATCAGCTGGGCCGCGATGGCCAGCCCCAACCCTGTTCCACCGGTATCGCGATTACGCGAGGTCTCCAACCGATAGAACGGCTCCAGAACGTGTACCAGTTCGGCTTCGGGAATACCGGGCCCGCGATCGGCGACGTCGATGCACAGCGTGCCTGCGGCCGTCCGTGCGATGCCCACGTCCGCCGTGCCTGCGTACTTGAGCGCATTGTCGATCAGGTTACCGAGCACCCGGCGCAAGGCCTGTGGCCGGACGACCGCGGTGCCGTCGATGCTGCCCGACAGGCTTACCGGTTTGCCGGTGTCCTGATAGTCGAAGACGAGGCTCTCGACGAAGGCGGAGGGATCGATCTTGCGTGGCGTCTCTGTCGCGCCGTGTGCGCTGCGTGCATACGCCACGCCTTCGCGTACCAGATGTTCCATCTCGTGGAGGTCGTCCAGCAGCTTGCCACGCTCGGTCGAATCGTCGAGCGCTTCGGCGCGCAGGCGCATGCGCGTGATCGGGGTCTGCAGATCGTGCGAGATGGCGGCGAGAATCTGCAAGCGCTCCTTCACGTAGAGGGCGATGCGGTCCTGCATGGCATTGAAGGCGACCGCCGCGCGGGCGACTTCGGTGGGCCCGTCCTCGCGCATGCGGGGACCCTCGTTCGTCGGCGTCATCTTCTCCGCCGCGCGTGCCAGTCGGACCAGCGGTCGCGTCGCCAGGCGTACCGCCAGCCAGGTGATCACCACGAGCACGACCATCTGCAGAATGAAGACGAAGGGCAGCCAGTCGGCGAGTGGCATCACGCGTGGCGTCACTTCGATGGTGAGCGGCGCCCCATCGTGCAAGGTGAGATGCACCTGGTAGCGCTCCGGGCCCACGGAGACCGTGTTCGCCTTGACCGCGAACGAGGGCCCGACTTCGCGCTGGATCAGTCCGGTGACCACGCGCGAGCGATCCGAGATCAGTTCGGTGCCGGCCTGGCCCGGGCCGAGGATGTAGCGGTAGGTGTCGCGCTGCAGGCGGCCCAGCCACGCGGGCCGTTCCCCGGCGGGAAGGCGGTCGAGGATGGCGACCGAACTGCCGACGTCGTGCTCGAGGGTGTTGAGCATGACCGTCTTCGCGCTCTGGTAGCGTTCGAAGAACAGCAGCCCGAACGACATGCCGTGGGCGAGCAGCAACCCGGCGAAGATGATCAGGTACAGGCGCGATGCGATGCTACGCGGCATCCAACGCCGGAGCCTTGCGTTCACGACGCCTCTCCGAGCACCACGACGGGCATCGTGAAGACGTAACCTTCGTTACGCACCGTCTTGATATAGGTCTGTTCGCGGGCGTCGTCGGCGAGGCGCTGACGAAGGCGGCTGACCATCAGGTCGATCGAGCGATCGAACAGCTCCGCGTCGCGCCCCTGGGTGAGGTTGAGCAACTGGTCGCGCGAGAGGATCCGCTGCGGATGATCGAGGAACACTCGGAGCAGGCGGAACTCCGCGCCGCTCAGCGACACGATGGTGCCTTCCTCGTCGAGCAGATGACGCGCCGTGGTGTCCAGGCGCCAGCGGCCGAAGCCGAGCATCCCGCTGGCTTCGGTCACCCGCAGGTTCGGCGGCAACATGCGCGTGCGCCGGATCACCGCGTTGATGCGCGCGAGCAGCTCGCGTGGCGAGAACGGTTTCACCACGTAGTCGTCCGCGCCCATCTCCAGGCCGATGATGCGATCGGTCTCGTCGTCACGCGCGGTGAGCAGGAGCACCGGGATCGCCCGGTGCTTGCTCGCACGGAGGTTGCGGGTGAGCACCAGGCCGTCGTCGCCCGGCATCATGATGTCGAGCACGATGAGGTCCACGGCGGTGGAGTCGAGCAAGGCGTTCATCTCGCGACCATCCGCCGCGACACTGGTTCGCAGCCCATTTTTCTGCAGGTATTGCGCGACCCCGGTGCGGATCTCGCGGTCGTCGTCGACGACGAGGATGTGATCGACGTGGTCCATGCCAGTCTCCCGTGGCGATAGGTAAGGCTACGCAGGTTCACGCCTTGCCGAGCAACTGGCGGACGCGCGCTTCGGTTTCGTCGTAGTTTCCCTCGCCGTAGTGGCTGTAGACAATCTTGCCGTTCCGATCGATGAGATACAGCGCAGGCCAGAAGCGGTTGCCATAGGCGTTCCAGGTGGCGTACGCGTTGTCCACCGCCACCGGGTACGTGATGCCTTGTGCCCGGATGGCCGCGGCGACGCGACCCAGATCGTGCTCTTCGTCGTACTCCGGCGTGTGGACGCCGACGACGACAAGCCCATCCTTCGCGTAGCGACGGTAGAGCGCCTCGGTGTGCGGAACGACATGCACGCAGTTGATGCACTCATGGGTCCAGAACTCGACGAGGGTGACCTTGCCATGCAGATCCTTCAGCGTCAGCGGGGTTGAATTGAACCAGCGGTCGATGCCGGCGAACTCCGGCGCAGGCACGGCGGTGGAGGCGCCGGACACGGCGTCGCCGGCGCGGTCACGGGCCCAACCAGCCGGCCACGAGGCAAGGAGGGCGAGGCACAGGGAGGAGAAAACCAGGAGAAGGCGGGGCGAGGTCATGGCAAGTCACCGTTGACTGAGGATGACTCATTGAAGTCCCGCCACGTATCCCGCGCATGTCGTGCAAGGGCCGTTTTGTAACCGAACGTAGCGCGGCCACCGGGGGCCTGGCCCATGCCGTCCGGCGCCCCGTGTATCCGAATGTATCCGGCGGCCGGCGCTATACATTACGACGCGTTTCGGCGGGGGGGACGACACACCTGGGATACGCCGCGGGTGTCTCATGTTCCTCACTTTCAACGAACGGGAACCACCATGTCGCGCATCCAGAATGTCCTCTACACCGGCAAGACCCGCACCACCGGCGGCCGCGACGGCGAGTCGCGCAGCGCCGACGGCCGCCTGGCCATCAAGCTGTCCCCTCCGGGTACGGCCGGCGAGGGTACCAACCCCGAGCAACTGCTCGCCGCCGGCTGGTCCGCCTGCTTCATCGGTGCCATGGGACTCGCCGCCCGTGCGCGACACGTCGCCCTGCCGAGGGATACCGAGGTGAACGCCGAAGTGGATCTCGGCACCTCCGGCGACGAGTACTTCCTGCAGGCACGCCTCAACGTCAGCCTGCCCGGTCTCGACCGCGACGTGGCCCAGTCCCTGGTCGACGCCGCCCATCGCACCTGCCCGTACTCGAAGGCCCTGCACGGCAATATCGACATCGTCACCACGCTCGTCTGAGTCCGGCCCTGGCGGAATAGCCGTTTTGGATATGGGAGCGACCGCGCGACAGGCGTAGATTATTGCGAGCCACGAACCACGTGGCTCCCGGTAACGAACGGAGATGCGCATGTTTCGTCGGTCGTGGTTCGTGTGTGTAGCGGTGCTCATCGTCGCAACGGCGCAAGGCCGGGAAATGCACGACCACGGCATACCCGAGAAACTGGGGAAGGTCACCTTCCCCATTTCCTGCGACCCGAAGGTGCAACAGCCCTTCGACCGTGCGGTCGCCCTGCTGCATTCCTTCGCCTACGGGGCGGCCACGCAGGCCTTCCAGGAGATCGCCGCCACCGACCCGAAATGCGCCATGGCGCATTGGGGCGTGGCGATGACGTACTTCCATCCGGTCTGGGCTCCGGCCCTTCCGCCCGATACCTTCGCGGCCGGACAGAAGGAAATGCTCGAGGCGGCACGACTGGGTGCGGCGACACCACGCGAGCAACAGTTCATTCGTGCGCTCGGCGAGCTCTACAAGGTCGATCCGGGCCTCGAGCCCGCGCAACGCACGCTCGCCTACGAAACGGCGATGGGCGAGGTTGCCCGAGCCAACGCCAAGGATGTCGAAGCGCAGGTGTTCTACGCCGTGGCGCTGCTGTCCAATGCCGCACCGTCCGACAAGACCCATGCGAAGCAGAAGCAGGCCATCGCTATCCTCGAGCCGCTGTTCCGCATCAACCCCGATCATCCCGGCATCGCGCACTACCTCATCCACGCCTGCGACAGCGCGGAGCTGGCACAGCAGGGCCTTCCCGCGGCCAGGAAGTACGCCGGCATCGCACCGTCGGCGCCGCATGCCTTGCACATGCCGTCGCACATCTTCACCCGGCTCGGTCTGTGGGACGATTCCATCCAGTCCAACCTCGCCTCGGCGAAGTCCGCGCGCGAGCATGGGGACACCATGGGACGGCTTCACGCGATGGACTATCTGGTTTACGCGTACCTGCAAACCGGCCGCGCGAAAGAAGCCACGGGCGTCGTCGACGAACTGCACGCCATGCCGCCTCTGGACATGAAGGACTTCGGCGTCGCCTACGCCGCCACCGCCATGCCGATCCGCGTCGCGGTCGAGCAGGAACACTGGGCGGATGCCAGCGCGATCACGGACCCCCAGGGCGCGCCGCCCTCCGTGGTCGCTATCGCCGTATGGGCGAGGGGGCTGGGCCTGGCCCGTACGGGGCACCCCGCGGAAGCACGGAAGGAAGCGATGCGGCTGGGCCAGATCGCGAAACGATTGAGCGACACCGGCGATACCTATTGGTCGGTGCAGACCAGTGTGCTCGCGGACGAAGTCATGGCGTGGTCCGCCCAGGCCAGCGGCGAGGCCGCGAGCGCGGAGACCTTGCTGACCGCCGCCGCGGACAAGGAGGACGCGCTGGAAAAGCGGCCGGTGACGCCCGGCCCGATCCTGCCCGCACGCGAACAGCTCGGCGACCTGCTGCTGGCGCAGAACCGGCCCGATCCGGCCCTGGCCGCCTTCAAGGCCACCCTGACCGGATCGCCCGGTCGGGCGGGGGCGCTGGCAGGCGAAGCGCGGGCGTCGAAAGCCGGAAACTGACGGCACGATGCGCCTTATGGGGGAGCCTCGGCATGATCGCCATGCCAGAATGACTCCAACGCATCCCTACCGACTATCCCCATGACCTCGCCCCGCTCCGTCGTCTTCGCCGCCCTGGCGATCTGCGCGACCTTTGCCCTGACCACGGCCGTTGGCGCATCCCAGGCGGTGGTAACAAGTACCGCCGGCTCGGCCGACAGCAGCACCTCGACCTCTCGTGCATCGGCTCCGATCGCGCTGGTCCCCGCCGACCAGGAAGCCACCGCCGGCAAAGTGGCCAGCTTGTTCCTGACCCGGTTCCACTACCGGCCACGACCGCTGGATGCGAACTTTTCGGCCGTCGTCTTCGACAAGCTGATCGAAACACTCGACCCGGACCGCAGCTACTTCACGGCGGCGGACATCGCGCATTTCGCGCCGCTTCGCCCCACGCTCGGCACCGCCATCGACCAGGGCGACCTGACGCCGGCGTTCGAACCGGTGAATCTCTATCTCAACCGGGTGGTGGAGGAAACGCGCTATGCACAGTCGCTGCTCAAGGACGGCTTCGATCTCGGCGTCCACGAATCCATCGCCACCGAGCGCAAGGACGTGCCGTGGCCGGCGTCCACCGACGAACTCCATGAACTCTGGCGCCAGCGCGCCAAGGAAGACTGGCTGCGACTGAAGCTCGCCGGCCAGGGTGACGACGCCATCCGCAAGACACTTGCCCATCGATACGCCAACCTCGCGTCGCGCATCCAGAAAACCAGCGCCGACGACGCCTTCCAGCTCTTCATGACCGCCTATGCCGAGTCGACCGACCCACATACCGACTACTTCGCCCCCAAGGCCGCGACGGCGTTCAATACGGAAATGTCGCTGTCGCTCGAAGGCATCGGCGCATACCTGCGCGAGCACGACGAGTACACGCAGGTCACGGAACTGATACCGGGAAGTCCCGCCGCAAAGTCCGGCAAGATTCACGTCGGCGATCGCATCACCGGCGTCGGCCAGGGCGCCGCCGGTCCGCTGACCGACGTGATCGGCTGGCGCTCGGACGACGTCATCGCGTTGATCAAGGGCAAGAGCGGCACGAGCGTACGTGTCGAACTGCTCCCGGATGAAAGCAAGGGCGATGTCGCCCCGCACGTCGTCACTCTCACCCGCCGCCACATCAGCATCGAGGACGAAGCCGCGAAACAGACCGTCCTCCAGGTCGGCGAGCCAGGCCATGCGCACAAGCTCGGCATCATCACCGTGCCCTCGTTCTACGAAGACTTCGATGCCCGCCGTGCCGGCAATGCGAACTATCGCAGTGTGACGCGCGACGTCTCGCGCATGCTGGGCGAACTCAAGAAGCAGAAGGTGGACGGCGTCGTCATCGACCTTCGCGACAACGGCGGCGGCTCGCTGACCGAGGCGGCGGACATGGTCGGCCTGTTCACCGGCGCTGGCCCGGTGGTCCAGGTGCGCAGCGCGGACGGCAAGGTCGACGTGCAGGGCGCCGCCGAGGCCGCGCCGACCTGGTCCGGTGCCCTTGGCGTGCTGGTGAACCATGGTTCGGCATCGGCCTCCGAGATCTTCGCCGCGGCGATCCAGGATCGCGGCCGTGGCGTCATCCTCGGTCAACGCACCTTCGGCAAGGGCACCGTGCAGAATCTTCTCGACCTGGACGACGCCGTGCAGGAAGAGCACGAGGGCAAGCTCGGCGAACTCAAGATGACGATCGCGCAGTTCTATCGCATCAACGGTGCGAGCACGCAGTTGCTCGGCGTGACGCCGGACATCGTCTTCCCAGCGACGGAGAGCGAAAAGGACTTCGGCGAATCCACGTATACGAACGCCTTGCCGGCATCAGCCATTCCTGCCGTGCCGCATGCGACCGATCCGACGACGGGATCGCTCATTGCCGACCTCGAGCATGCGCATGCGTCGCGCGTGCAACACGCGGCCCGCTGGCAGCTCACGATCGACGAACTGGATGCCTTTCAGGCGATCGCCGCACGAACCCGCGTTTCCTTGAACCTCGACGAACGGAAGGCGACAAGGGAAGCCGATCTGAAGGCGTCCGCGGACTTCCGCGCCCGCCGTAAGGCCCTGAACATCGCCGACGGCCTGCCTGTCGACGATGACGCATCCGTCCAGGGCGACGACGGCCTGGATCCGGAAGAACGCAGCGTGGCGCTGGACAAGCGCCCCGGGCCAGCCAAGCCGTCAAGCGACGCCTATGTGCAGGAAGCCGCGCAGATCGTCGCCGACGAAGCGGCGATGGCGATGACGGCGAAAGGCGCCTAAACCGCCGGGGACCGCGATCCGTCGTAGAAGGCGGGCAAGTCGGCGGTCCCGTGCGTCTGGGCGCGAAGGCCTTGATACGGCCTTGATGCCTCCCGGGCCAATCCCCCCGCCGTCTTTAATCGGACCGTCCTACGCTGCTTGCCTCCCTTATCGAGAGGCCCTTCGCCATGCGTCCGATCCCTGCCCTGGCCGCGCCGCCATGATCGTCTTCGGCTGCCTGTTGCTGCTCGCGCTGTTCGCCTACCTGCTCTACGCACTGATCAGGCCCGAGCGGTTCTGAGACCACCCATCGAGGTTCTTCCATGTACGACATCGTCTTCGTGGCGGTGGCGGCGCTGTTCTTCGCCACCACCACCTGCATCGTCATCGCCCTGGACCGGATCTGAGCGAACATGTCCATTGATATCGCCCAATTCGCCTTGCTCCTGACCCTGATGGCCGGCCTGGTCGTCGTGGCCGGACGCTGGCTCACCCGCGTTCTCGTCGCGAAGGACCACTGGCCGGTCGAACGCCTCGGCTACCGACTGTTGGGCATCGATCCCGCCGCGCCGATGGACTGGAAGCATTACGGCATCGCACTGGTCCTGAGCAACGCCGCCATGATGCTGCTCGGCTACGCGATCCTGCGCATCCAGGCGTGGCTGCCGTTCGACGCTCTCCAGCGACCGGCGCAGACGCCCGATCTCGCCTTCAACACCGCGGCATCCTTCGTCACCAATACCAACTGGCAGTCCTATTCGGGCGAGTCGAGCCTGTCGAACTTCTCGCAGATGGCCGTCGTCACCTACCTGATGACGGTGAGCGCCGCGTCGGGCATCGCCGGCTGTGCCGCCTTCATCCGCGGCCTCGCACAGCGCGAAGCTCGCGATGTGGGCAACTACTGGGCCGACGTCAGCCGCATCGTCTGGCGCCTGTTGCTTCCGGCATGCCTGGTGCTTTCGCTGGTGTACGTGTGGCAGGGCATGCCGCAGACGCTGGCAAGCAGCGCGGATGCCAGCACCCTGGAGGGGGCGACGCAGCACATCGTGGTCGGTCCCGTGGCGAGCCTGGAGGCAATCAAGCACGTCGGCACGAACGGCGGCGGCTTCTACGGCGTGAACGCGGCGCACCCGTTCGAGAACCCCACGCCGCTGACCAACCTGCTGCACATGCTGGCCATGTTCCTGGTGCCTTCGGCTTTGACCTATGCGTTCGGCCGGATGCTTTCCCGGCACCGCCAGGGCTGGGCATTCCTCGCCGCCTTCATCGTCATGTTCGTCGGATTCCTCTGCGTGGAATACCCTGCCGAGCGCCACGGCAATCCGATGTTCACCAGCCTGTCGGTCGATCAGACCGCCGGTGCCCTGCAGCCGGGCGGCAACATGGAGGGCAAGGAGATGCGCTTCGGCATCGCGCAGACCAGCGCCTTCGTCGCCGTGACCACCGCGGCCACGACCGGCTCGGTGAATGCGATGCACGACTCGCTCACCCCGCTCGGCGGCATGGTGCCGCTGTTCCTGATGATGCTCAACGACGTATTCGGCGGCGTCGGCGTGGGGTTCATCAACCTGGTCTCGTTCGCGATCCTCACCGTGTTCCTCGTCGGCATGATGATCGGCCGCACCCCGGAGTTCCTCGGCAAGAAGATCGAGGCGCGCGAGATCAAGCTGGTGATGCTGGCGGTGCTCGCGCATCCATTCTGCATCCTCGGCTTCACCGCCCTGGCCGCGGTCTGGCCAGGTGCTTCGGCGAGCTTCGCCAACGCCGGCCCGCATGGTTTCAGTGAGCTGATCTACGCGTATACCTCGGGCACGGCGAACAACGGTTCGGCATTCGCCGGCCTGAATGCCAATACGCCCTTCTACAACACGACGATCGGCCTGGCGATGCTCATGGGCCGGTATTTCACGCTCCTGCCGATGTTGGCGGTCGCCGGCTCGCTGGCGATGAAACGCAGCGTGCCGGAAAGCCTGGGCACGCTGCCGACGGCGACGCCGTTGTTCACCGGCCTGCTGATCTTCGTCATCGTCGTCGTGGGCGGCCTTACCTTCCTGCCCGCGCTCGCCCTCGGCCCCATCGTGGAACAACTCGCCATGACGGCCAGCCAGTTCTTCTGAGGCAATGACCATGTCCTTCTCCCTTGTTCGTCCTGTTCTCGTCTCGGCGGTGCTTTTCATGGCGATCACCGGCCTGGCCTATCCGCTGGCCGCGACCGGTCTCGCCACCGCCCTGTTCCCTCGCCAATCGGCCGGCAGCCTGGTGCGCCACGGCGATACCGTGGTCGGTTCCGCCGTGCTTGGCCAGGACTTCCACACGCCTGGTTACTTCCATCCCAGGCCAAGCGCGACGGGCGACCAGCCCTACAACGCGGCCGCCAGCGGCGCGAGCAATCTCGGGCCCACCAGCGCCAGGCTGCGCGACACGGTGCGCGAGCGTGCGGAGGCCTTCCGCAAGGAAAATCACCTCGCCCCGGATGCTCCCGTGCCCGTGGACGCCGTCACGTCGTCGGGCTCCGGCCTGGATCCCGACATCAGCCTCGCGAACGCGCATGCCCAGGCGGCGCGCGTGGCCGCCGAGCGGCACCTGTCGGCGAACGACATCGCCGCGCTGATCGACCGGCAAGCACTGGGCCGTCAGTGGGGCGTGCTCGGCGAGCCGCGCGTCAATGTCCTCACCTTGAACCTCGCGCTCGACGGCGCATCGATCCGGACCCTTCCATGAGCATGCCCCTACCCACCGTTCCCGAAAGCCTCGATGACCGCCCGGCGATCGCCTCGCCGGGGCCCTGGGCGATCGTCGTCGGCGCGTTCGCCAAGCTGGCGCCGGCGACGCAATGGAAAAATCCGGTGATGTTCGTCGTCTACCTGGGCAGCATCCTGACCACCGTGCTCGGGGTGCAGGCCCTGCGTGGTCATGCGGACGCCCCGGCCGGTTTCGTCTGGGCCATCGCGGGCTGGCTCTGGTTCACCGTGCTGTTCGCCAACGCCGCCGAAGCGCTGGCCGAAGGACGCGGCAAGGCGCAGGCGGAAGCCCTGCGCGCAGCGAAGAAGCGCGTGCACGCCAAGGTGCTTCGGGAGCCTCGACCGGACAGCCTCTGGCATATCGTCGGCAGTGACGAAATCACCGCGGGAACGTTCGTGCTCGTGCAAGCGGGCGAAGTGATCCCCGCCGACGGCGAGGTGGTCGAAGGGGTCGCCTCCGTCGACGAGTCGGCGATCACCGGCGAATCCGCTCCGGTGATCCGCGAATCCGGTGGCGACTTCTCCTCCGTGACCGGCGGCACGCGCGTGCTGTCGGACTGGATCGTCGTCCGTGTCACCGCAAACCCCGGCGAAGCCTTCCTCGATCGCATGATCGCCATGGTCGAAGGCGCACGGCGCGGCAAGACGCCTAACGAAGTCGCACTGACCATCCTGCTCGTCGCGCTCACCGCCATCTTCCTCATGGTCTGCGCCAGCCTGCTTCCCTTCTCGGCACTCAGCGTGGCGTTGAGCGGCCACGGTGCCGTGGTGAGCGTGACCGTGCTCGTCGCACTCCTGGTGTGCCTGATCCCCACCACCATCGGCGCACTGCTGTCGGCGATCGGCATCGCCGGCATGAGTCGCATGCTGAAGGCGAACGTCATCGCCACCTCCGGCCGCGCCATCGAGGCCGCCGGCGATGTCGATGTGTTGCTGCTGGACAAGACCGGCACCATCACGCTGGGGAATCGCCAGGCGCACGCCCTGCATGCGGCCGCCGGTGTCACCGCCGAGTCGCTCGCCGAAGCCGCGCGGTTCGCGTCACTGGCCGACGAAACCCCGGAAGGTCGCTCCATCGTGACGCTGGCGCGCGAGCGACTGGGCACGAAGGACCCCAGCTTGCCGACGGGTAGCGCAGCGGTTCCGTTCAGCGCGCGGACGCGGATGAGCGGTGTCGACGATGGCGAGCGGGTCCTTCGCAAGGGCGCGGCGTCGGCGCTGCGCGCACACGTGGAAAGCCTAGGCGGCGCGTTTCCCGTCGATGTCGAGCGTACGGTGGAAACGGTGTCCCGTCGCGGCGCCACGCCGCTGGTCGTTGCCGAGGGGCGCCACGTGCTCGGTGTGATCGAACTCAAGGACATCGTCAAGGACGGCATCAAGACGCAGTTCGCCGAACTGCGCCGCATGGGAATCGCAACGGTCATGATTACCGGCGACAACCGCCTGACCGCCGCCGCCATCGCCGCGGAAGCAGGCGTCGACGACTTCCTCGCCGAAGCCACGCCCGAGGACAAACTGGCGCTGATTCGCCGCTACCAGAGCGAAGGTCACCTGGTGGCGATGACCGGCGACGGCACGAACGACGCGCCGGCGCTGGCCCAGGCCGATGTGGCGGTGGCGATGAACAGCGGTACGCAGGCGGCCAAGGAAGCCGGAAACATGGTCGACCTCGACTCCAATCCGACCAAGCTGCTGCGCGTGGTGGAGGTCGGCAAGCAGATGATCATGACGCGAGGTGCGCTGACCACCTTCAGCGTCGCGAACGACCTGGCGAAATACTTCGCCATCGTACCGGCGGCGTTCGTGGCCACGTACCCGTCGTTGGACGCGCTCAACGTCATGCGCCTGCACTCGCCGGGCTCGGCCATCCTGTCGGCCGTGATCTTCAATGCCCTGATCATCGTCGCTTTGATCCCGTTGGCCCTGCGCGGCGTGCGTTATCGCCCTGCGCCGGCAAAGGACCTGCTGACCCGCAACCTGCTGGTCTACGGCGTGGGTGGCATCGTCGCGCCCTTTATCGGCATCAAGCTGATCGACCTGATCCTCACGCCGCTGATGTGACCCGGCGCGTGCTCACACCGATGGCCGCACCCGCGAGGGGGCGGCTATCATGGCAGGCAATGATCTCGCACAGCCTGAAGGTCGCTCCGCGCCCGTTCCGCTACCGCGTGCTGGCGTATGCGGTGGCTGCCTGCGCCACGACCACCGGCATCGCAGCGCTCCTCCTGCGCGTATTCGACCTGTCGAACGTGGTGATGGTTTTCCTGCTCACCGTCGTGCTGGTGGCCCTGCGCTGGGGCCGGGCGGCCGGCGCGTTGGCGGCCTTCGTCGCCGTCGGTAGCTTCGATTTCTTCTTCGTGCCGCCGGCGTGGTCGTTCCACGTGTCGGACACCCAATACGTCTTCACGTTTTTCCTGATGCTGGTGGTGGCCCTGGTCACCGGACAACTCGCCGCACGCTTGCGCGCCGAGGCGGTAACCGCCGCGGCCGGGGAGAAGCGGGCGAGCGCGCTGGCGGCCGTGGCGACCGACCTGTCGGTGGCCGTGCGCGACAAGGACATCGCGCAGGTCTGCGGCGCACGTATCGGCCCCCTATTCGATGGCCATGCCACGCTGTTGCTACCCGACGACGATGAACGCATGTCGACGGAGGGCCCAGGCGATGTCGCGGTCGCCCAGTGGGTGCTCGAACAAGGCCTCCCTGCCGGACGCGATACCGATACCCTGCCCGCGAACGATGCCACCTATCTTCCGCTGCCCACGGCCATGCGCACGCGCGGCGTGCTCATGCTAGAACGTGCGGCGGAGGCTCCCCTGGATGCAGGGCAGATCGCCTTGCTGCGTGCCTTCCAGTCGCTGGTCGCGCTGGCGATCGAACGGGTGCACTTCGTCGAGGTGGCCCACGAAACCCAGCTGCGCATGGAAGGAGAACGCCTGCGCAACACCCTGCTCGCCGCAGTCTCCCACGACCTGCGGACACCGTTGACGGCAATCCGTGGCATGGCGGGCATGCTCGGCGACAACGACGTGGCGCGCGCCATCGTGAACCAGGCCGACCGCATGCAACGCCAGGTGGCGAACCTCCTTGACGCCGCGCGCATGCAGGGCGAAGGCGTGCACCTGGACCTGCAATGGCATGCGCTGGAAGAAGTCGTCGGTTCCGCGTTGGCGGCCGTCGACCTCGGTGCGCGCCGCGTGGTGGTCGACATATCCCCCGACTTCCCCCTGGTTCAACTGGACGCCACCCTGTTCGAACGGGTACTGGCGAACCTGTTCGACAATGCCGCCAAGTACACGCCGGGCGAAGCGACACTACGTATCCGTGCGGATCGGAATGGCCCGCGTATTCACCTGACCATCGAGGACGACGGCCCCGGCTTTCCGCCGGGGATCAACGCGGACTCGCTCTTCGAGGCCTTTGCACGGGGCACACGCGAGTCGGCCGTGCCCGGCGTCGGCCTCGGGCTGGCGTTGTCACGGCGCATCGTCATCGCGCACGGCGGCAGCATCGCCGCATCGCGCGCCGCGCCACATGGCGCGCGTTTCGAGATCACCCTGGCTGCCGGCGATCCGCCGACGGTCGACCTGGAAGAAGCCGAATGAACAAACCGCGCATCCTGGTGGTCGAGGATGAATCGGATATCCGCCGATTCCTGCGCCTGGCCCTCGAACGCGAAGACATGACCGTGTTCGAAGCCGGCGACGCGCTGCGAGCCCGCATCGATGCCGCCAGCCGCCAACCCGACCTCATCGTGCTCGACCTCGGCCTGCCCGACGACGATGGCAAGGCCGTGATCCGCGACGTGCGCGGTTGGTCGTCGGCACCGATCATCGTGCTCTCCGCGCGTGACAGCGAAGCGGAGAAAGTCGCCGCACTGGAAGCCGGTGCCGACGACTATCTTTCCAAGCCTTTCGGTGTTCCCGAACTCGTCGCGCGCGTCCGCGCCCAGCTGCGTCGCGCCAGCCTGGCCGGCGACCGCGGCCAGGCCAGTGCACGCATGCGCTTCGGCGATATCGAAGTGAACCTCGCGACGCACGAAGTCACCCGCCAGGGCGAAGCCGTCCACCTCACCCCGATCGAGTTCCGGCTGCTGGCCGCCCTGCTGCGCGGACAAGGAAAAGTTCTGACCCACCGGCAGCTCCTGCACGAGGTCTGGGGGCCGGGCTATGCCACACGTCCCCACTACGTGCGCGTCTACATGGCGAATCTGCGCCAGAAACTCGAGGACGAACCGGCGCGACCACGCCATCTGGTCACGGAACTCCAGGTGGGCTATCGACTTGCCGGCCTGGCCTGATGCGCCTTGATGTCATCTTGATGCCGCCACGATCAATACAGCGCCGCCCTTAGAAAGGGCTGCCTAGCATGGGTGGTCATACCTGATCCCAAGGCCTGACCATGACGCTCCGTTCCCTGCTGCTACCCGTTGCCTTTCTGGCTGCACTGCCCGCCTTCGCCGCCCACGCCGACGATACGTCGCCCATCTGCACGGACCGCCCGACCAAGGCGAATGCCCCGTGCACCGTGCCCCAGGGCTCGTGGCAGCTCGAGACAGATGCGGGCAACGCGACACACGACGCTCGTCCGGGGAGCCGTACCGACACGCTTTACGTCGTGAATCCGTATCTCAAGTACGGCATCGGAGCCCACACCGACATCGAAGTAAACTGGGCGCCCGCCGTACGCGTGCGCACGAGGATCGATGGCGATCGCCATACCACGCATGGCTCGGGCGATCTCTATGTCCGCGTGAAAACGGCCCTCTACAGTGGCGATGTCTTCAGCGCCTCGATCATCCCGTTCGTGAAGGCACCCACGGCCTCGCACGGTATCGGCAACGACCACTGGGAAGGTGGCCTCGCGGCACCGATGAGCATGGCGGCGGGTGCTGGATTCACGGTGACGATCGGCCCGGAACTCGATGCCCTCGCCGACGCCGACGGACATGGCCGCCATCTTGCCATGACCCATCTGGTGAACGTCGCGCATCCGCTCTCCAGCACCGTGTCGGTAGCGGTGGAGTATTGGCGCCAGGACAACCGCGATCCCTCCGGCCACGTCAAGCAGGAGTCCGCCGATATCGCCTTTACCTGGCTGCCACGCACGAACCTGCAACTGGATGTGGGCGCGAACATCGGCGTGAACGACGCGACGCCCGACCGCCAGATCTACGCGGGACTCTCGTACCGCTGGTGAGATGAGCGGAGCGCTATCGTCAGGCGAATCGATCGACGCATGCATTCGTGACAGCAATCTTCTGCAATTCCCGCTCAGGCCCTCGCTGCATAGTGGCCGGTACTAACCACCCTCCAGGGGAATGCCATGAGTGAGATCGAAGTTACCACGTCGCACGACGCCCCTCGCCGAAAGTTCGTCGCCTCGGCGAGCCTGACCGCCGGCGCCCTCGTCGCTGGCGCCGCATCCGTCGTGCAAAGCGCCGGTGCAGCCGCTGCACCGGCGCCTGCGAAGCCAGGTGCCGGACCGCATCGAGCCGAGTCGTCGACCGTTATCACCAAGGACGGCGTCGAAATCTTCTTCAAGGACTGGGGTCCGAAGGATGCGCAGCCCATCATGTTCCACCACGGCTGGCCGCTGTCGGCGGACGACTGGGACGCGCAGCTGCTCTTCTTCGTGCAGCACGGCTATCGTGTCGTCGCTCATGATCGCCGCGGTCACGGCCGCTCGCAGCAGGTGAGCGACGGCCACGACATGGACCACTACGCTGCGGATGCGTGGGCCGTGGTGGAGCACTTGAACCTAAAGAATGCCGTGCACATCGGTCATTCCACGGGTGGCGGCGAAGTCGCGCGCTACGTGGCCAATTACGGCCAACCGAACGGTCGCGTTGCCAAGGCCGTACTGGTAAGCGCGGTGCCACCGCTGATGCTGAAGACAGCGGGCAATCCGGGCGGCACGCCTATCGAGGTGTTCGACGGCTTCCGCAAGGCCCTGGCGGAGAATCGCGCGCAGTTTTACCTGGACGTGGCCTCCGGCCCCTTCTATGGCTTCAACCGTGCCGGGGCCAAGGTATCGCAGGGGATCGTCCAGAACTGGTGGCGTCAGGGCATGATCGGTGGCGCCAAGGCGCACTACGATGGCATCAAGGCCTTCTCTGAAACCGACCAGACGGATGACCTCAAGAAGTTCGCCGTGCCGACGCTCGTACTGCATGGTGACGACGACCAGGTTGTCCCTTACAAGGACGCCGGCGTGCTCTCGGCGAAACTCATCAAGGGCGCGAAGCTCAAGATCTATCCGGGTTATCCCCACGGCATGCTGACTGTGCACGCCGATGAGCTCAACAACGATATCCTCGAGTTCATCAAGAGCTGAACGAAGATTCGTAGCCGGGCCGGGGCGCCATGCCCCGGCCATGGCACGCCGTTCGGCACTGCCACGGCGACAACGGGAGGTGCCTTCGGAGAGGCTGGCCCTGGAAGATGGTGCGCCCGGAGGGATTCGAACCCCCGACCAATGGCTTCGGAAGCCACTACTCTATCCGGCTGAGCTACGAGCGCATCTTGCAGAGGCGGCATTGTAGCCGAATGGCTCGGGGCGGCCTAGCCTGAGCCGTCAGGCCCTGGCCAATGCGGGCTCGGCGCCCGCCGCGGCGGCGCGCAGGCTTTCCCTATAGCGACGGCTGCATGGCAGCACCGTACCGTCGGCCATATGCAGCCGGGCGTCGCCGGCGTCCAGCGGTTCGATCGAGGTGACCTGGGCCAGATGGACCAGATAGCTTCGGTGGGCCCTGACGAACACCGCCGGATCCAGCCGGGTCTCCAGCGCGGCCAGGGTGCTGCGTAGCGGGTAGTCCCGGCCACGCACGCGCAGGTTCACGTAATTGCCGGCGGACTGCACCCACTCGATATCGGCCGTGGCCACGAGGAAATCGCGACCGAGCTTGCGCACCAGGAAGCGCTCCGGCCGGTCCACCGCCTCGACCGGCTGGCCCTCGTCGGGCACATCGAGCAGGCTGGCTTCGCCCTGGATGTGACGCCCGAACCACTCGACCATGTGACCCACGGCGACGATCAGGAAGAAGGTGCGGATGTCCTTCAGGTATTCGTAGACCGCCTGGTTGGCCCAGGGGCCCGGCTCGTACTTCGAACCGAACCCGGCGTAGACCAGCATCCGCAGCAGGTCCATGCCGACCACGTGACAGGCGCAGTAGGCCACGCTGCCCAGGAGGTACAGCGGCAGCCGGCGACGCCAGGTATCCGCGTGCAGCGGCCAGCGGTCGCAGGCCTTCAGGAGGAAGGGCAACATCAGCAGGCCGAGGACGATGCTACTGAACTCGTTGGTCGCGATCTGCCAGGTTGGCGACGGGATGTCGTAACGCATGGCGTCCATCCGGGTGGTCATGGTGTTGCCGACGGCCGCGGTGACGAAGACCAGTACCCAGAAGGCGATCATGAGCGAGCGGCGACGGCGGTGGGCGCGGTCGAGTTCGCTGCCGGGCGGTGGGGGGGACGTGGCTTCCATGCCGGGAATCATAGCGTCGTCGTGGCGGGTGCTCGCCGAAAACCATCCCACCCGCCCCACCGTTCGTCCCTGAAAGCCGCCTGTTCGGCCCCTCGTGCTGGCGGCGGGCCCGGTCCGACACCGAATCTGGTGCAGCCTTCACGACAGGACGCACGGCCATGAGCACCGCCCGCCGCCACGATATCGATGCCTTGCGCATCTTCGCTTTCGCCCTCCTCATCCTCTATCACACGGCCATGGGCTACGTGTCCGACTGGGATTTCCACATCAAGAGCGCCTACACGGCCGAGTGGCTGCAATGGCCGATGCTCTTCGTCAACCGCTGGCGGATGTCCCTGCTGTTCCTGATCTCGGGTGCCGCGATCGCCCTGGCCGCGCCCGAGGGCCGGCTATGGCGTTTCGCCCGCGAGCGCACCTGGCGACTGATCCTGCCGCTGATCTTCGGCATGTTCGTCGTGGTGCCGATCCAGCCCTACTGCGAGGGCGTGGCCAGCGGTCACCTCACGCCCGGCTTCTGGAACTTCCTGATCAGCTACTGGCATGTGCATCCGTGGCCGAAGGACAGCTTCACCGGCTGGCAGTACGGCATCACCTGGAACCATCTCTGGTACCTGCCCTACCTGTGGACCTATACGCTGTGCCTGGTGGCCCTGATGCCGCTCCTGGGCAAGGGCCCGGTTCGCGCTGGGGTCGCCGCGTTCTGTCGCGCGCCGGGCTGGGTCGTCGTGGCTGCGCCGGTCGCGCTGCTGTGGTTCTACGTCCTGACCCTCGATCCCTTCTTCCCGTCGACGAACGCCTATGTCGGCGACTGGTACCAGCATGCCAAGTACGCGACCATCTTCCTCGGCGGTTACCTGCTGGCCCGCGAGGCCGGGTTCTGGACTCGCGTGGTGGCCCTGCGCAAGACGACGCTCGTCACCGCGCTGGTGGCGATAGCGGTGTACATGGGCCTGCGCCTTGCCGGGCAACTGGTCGGCGGCGACTCGTGGGTGCACCGCGTACCGGACGCGTTCTGGAACGTGCTGGTGGAGATCTCGCACTGCCTGTATCTGTGGACGGCCCTGCTGACCATCCTCGGCTGGGGCAAGGTCTTCCTCGACCGCCCGTTCCGCTGGCTGCCGTATTGCACCGAGGCGGTGTATCCCTGGTACATGCTGCACCAGAGCCTGATCATCCTGCTGCTGTTCTGGCTGAAGCCGATGGCGCTGGGGCCGTGGCTGGAGCCGGCGCTGGTGCTCGGCGGCACGATTGCCGGGTGCTATGTGCTGCACGAATTCGTGATCCGCCGCATCGGCTTCATCCGCCCGCTGTTCGGCCTGAAGCCCATCAAGCGCATGACCAGCGCTCGCGTAGCACCCGATTCGTCGACGATGGGCGCTCGCGACGGCATTTGATGGTGTCGCCCGCACAAGCGCGCGCCCCGCATTCGCTGAGTTACCCTGCGATCTGGACAACGAACTGGATATCGACACGTGACTCAAGGAACGATAGTCGTCACCGGCGGATCGCGCGGCATCGGCCGCGCCATCTGCATCAGGCTGGCGGAACGGGGACACCCGATCGCGGTGTGTTATGCGAAGGATGCCGAAGCGGCGCAACGCACGGTCGAAGCGATCGCGGCGAAAGGAGGCCGCGCCGCGGCATTCCAGGTCGACGTCGGCGACGCGGCGCAAGTGCGCGCCATGTTCCGCGCCGCGGAAGCGAGCTTGGGTTCCTTGCGTGGACTGGTCGCCAATGCAGGCGTACTCGGCGATGTCCGGCGCGTCGACGAACAAACGCACGAAGGCCTGCAGCGACTATTCGCGACGAACGTGCTCGGGCCGATGCTATGCGCCGGCGAAGCGGTGCGGCGCATGTCGAAGCGACACGGTGGCGACGGCGGCGCCATCGTCTTTATCTCGTCCGTCGCGGCACGCCTGGGCGGACTGGGTGGACTGGTGCCTTATGCGGCGACCAAGGGCGCGATCGAGACATTGACCCGTGGCCTGGCCTCCGAAGTGGCTCAGGAAGGCATCCGCGTCAATGCGGTCGCGCCGGGCATCGTCGAAACGGACATGATTACCGACACGGTACGCGCTGCGGTGCCTGGCCTGGTGCCGATGCAGCGTTTGGGCGAGCCCAGCGAGATCGCCGATGCCGTCGCCTGGCTCCTGTCCGCGGAGTCGTCGTTCGTGACGGGCACGACGGTGACGGTTTCCGGCGGACGCTGACGAATAAGCATTGCGCCACACCAACGAAAAGAGGGCCCCTTGTGAGCTGCCCCCGGACGTTGGACATCCGTCCAATCTCCGGGGGCAGTTCATTGCGGGGCCCTTTGCGTGCCTTATTTTGTCTTGTAAAGCTCGCCCAGCCAATCGGGCTTGCTCTTGTCGCGCTCCAGATGCGGATACATCAGGCCGTCGTGGTAATCGACGCTGATCGTCTTGTAGGTGTCGAAGTTCTTCACCAGCAACTGGATCGGTGCCTTGTTCGTCTTCGCGTCGGTGACGGCGTCCTTCAGCACGTCGCCGGAGAACTCCTTGTTGTTCACCGCGATGATGTGCATGCCCGGCGAAAGACCCGCCTGGAAGGCGGGGCCGTCCCAGCGCACATCGGAGATATCGCCCTTGGACGATACGGCGAAGCCGGCCGAATAGGTCAGGTCCGTCATCATGCGACGGGTTTCGAAGCCCTTGATCGCCTCGGAAGGCTTGTCGTTGTAGACCAGCTTCCAGCCACTGCGCGCGATACCTTCGATGTCGCCCTTGTGGCCGTCCACGCGCTCACGCAGGTAGGTCGACCAGTCGTACGGCGCGATACCGTTGAGGGTCGAGACCACTTCTTCGAAGGTGTACGGATTGACCTTCCAGTCGCCATCCTTCATGCCGAAGAACGCCTTGGCGAAATCGTCGAGGTTGCGCTTGTTCTTGGTCAGCTCACGCAGCCGGGTGTCGACGTCGAGCCAGATCATCTGGCCACCCTGGTAATAGTCTTCGCTCATCTGGTAGTTGCGATACGAGAGCGGGCGACGCTGGGCGATGGTCGGATCGTTCGTGGTGTCTTCGATGTTGCGCCACGACAGGCCCGGACGGCCCTTGTCATAGGTCGCGGCGACGAAGGCGAGAAGGTCGCGTGCCTGGTCCTGCGAGACGAGGCCGGAACGCGCGGCAACCACGTTACCCCAGAACTGGGTCTGGCCTTCGTAGACCCACAGCAGGCTGTTACCCATCGGCACGTTGAAGCTCGGCGTGGCCAGGTCGGCGCCACGACGGTACTTGCCGTCCCAGGAATGGTTGTATTCGTGGGCGAGCAGGTCGCGGCCCAGCCAGTTCTTTTCCCACTCGGTGAAGTAGCCCGGGGCGGCGCTGTTTTCCGAGGAGCGATGATGTTCCAGGCCGATGCCGCCGAGCTTGTCGGTCAGCGCGAGCAGGAAGTCGTAATGGTTGTAGTGGCGCGCACCGTAGAGCTTGTCCATCTGCTGGACCAGCTTGCGATGGATCTCCAGCGCCTCCGGCTTGATCTCGAGCGACTTGGCGTTGTCGGCGACGATGTTCAGGTGAACCGGGGAACGACCGTTCGGATCGAGGTCGACGCGCTTGAAGTAGCGGCCGGCGAAGATCGGCGAGTCGACGAGATCGTCGTAATCGATCGTCTTGAAGCTGACCGTGTCGCCACTCTTGCCGGCTTCTTCCAGTGCGCTGCCGTACTGGAACCCTGCCGGAAGCTTCACGCTCGCGTCGACCTGGACGCGGTCGGCGCGATAGCCGGCCGGATACAGCGACACCTGGTTCCACTCGACATTGACGATGTCGGGCGTCATCACGATGCGACCCTGACGGGTGTCCTGCGGCGTCAGCGTCTGGAATTCCACGTCCACGGACGAGGCACCGGCGGGCACGTCGACGTGGAAGGCATAGACGTTGAACTCGTCACGCTTCCACTCGATGCGCTTGCCGCCGGCGGTCACGACCAGACCGGCGAACTGGTCGATCGGCCCGGTCGGCGAATGGTGGCCGGGAATCCACTGCGGGAACAGCAGGGTCAACGGACCCGGCTGCGCGGGAATGGTCTCGCGCACACGAAAGACGCGGTGGTCCGTATCGGTCGCATCGACGACGAGCTTGAGCGTGCCGTTGTAGGCAGTGTCCTGCGGCGCGGGGACATCGTCCGCGCGGACGGCCGTCGCGCCAACGCCGGCGAGTGCCGCCAGCAGCGCGGAGGCAAGAAGGGTGGATTTCACTGATTTCTCCCAGGGAACGTGGGTCGGCGCGAGCCCCTGCGGTTCGCGCAAGCGTCCGATCCTAAACGCCGGGGCCTGGGGTTCCCTATGCCAGAGGTAACGGACAGGGCGCACGGGCTTTCCCGTGAAGGAACTTTCGATCCCCGAGGGAAAGGAAGATCTTGGCGCGGGAAGTTAAAAGATCGTAATATCGCGCGGCCAGTCAAGGGGCCGCCCGGCGAAGGGGCCGGTGCGCACTATCAGGAACACAGGGAATCTCATGGAAAAGCGTCTTCTTACGGCCGCCGCGGCTGCCGTGCTTTCGCTCGCCTCGTTCGGCGCACAGGCTGCCAACGAGGGCACGTTCATCGGCATCAACGGTGGCCGTGCTGACTACGACATCAACCACACCGGCTTTCAGGACAAGAACGACACCGCGTTTGGCGCCGTCGTCGGTTATCGCTGGGCGGTCGATCGTCCGTTCTACTTCGGCGTGGAAGCCGGTTACGTGGATCTGGGCAAAATCTCGTCCAAGTACTCGTACGGCGGCATCACCTACGGCGAGACGGACGCGTTCAAGCTGAAGGGCAAGGCTGTGCTGGTCGGGGCGAATGGCAAGTGGGAGTTACCGCATCACTGGACCATTACCGCCCGCCTGGGCCTGGCCCATTCGCGCACGACCTACGACATCCGTAGCGATCTTTACCAGCGGGGCCCGAACGGTATCGATACCACTCCCTACGCCACCCTGAAGTCGCATAACACGTCGACCGACAACGGCATCTACGCCGGCGTAGGATTCGGTTACGACTTCACGCCGAACTTTGGCGTGGCAGTGAACTACGACAACTATTCGCTGAAGGCGCAGAACATCACCGACGACAAGCGCACGGTGAATGTCGGCGTGTGGGGCGCTTCGGCAGAATTCCGCTTCTGATCGGCAATCGTCGGGGACCATGAAGAACGGCCGCTTTTCGCGGCCGTTTTTTTATCCACCGCGAGCGCTCAGGTGCGCGATGGAATCTTCAACCCACGCTCCACGCCGGGGCGCGAAGTGCCACGTTCCAGCCAGGCGATGACGTTCTGGAAATCGTCGAAGCCGACCAGCTCGCGCGCGCCGTAGAATGTCACCAGGTTGTTCACCCAGCCCAGCGTGGCGATATCCGCGATGGTGTACTCGTCGCCGACGATCCACTGGCGGCCATCGAGGCGACGGTCCAGCACACCGAGCAGACGCCTGGACTCGTCGACATAGCGCTGCAGCGGGCGCTTGTCCTCGAACTCACGGCCAGCGAACTTGTGGAAGAAACCGACCTGACCGAACATCGGGCCGATCGCCGCCATCTGGAAGAACACCCACTGGATCGTTTCCCAGCGTTTCGCCGCGTCGGCGGGAATGAACTTTCCGGTCTTCTCGGCGAGATAAAGCAGGATGGCACCGGATTCGAACAAGCCGATCGGCTTACCGTCCGGGCCGTTCGGGTCGATCATCGCCGGAATCTTGCCGTTCGGATTCAACGACTCGAATTCCGGCAGCTTGTTCTCGTTCTTCATGATGTCGACCAGGTGCACCTCGTAAGGCAACCCCAGTTCCTCCAACATGATCGAGGTCTTGACCCCGTTGGGCGTCGGCAGCGAATAGAGCTGGATACGGTCCGGATGGGCGGCCGGCCAACGCGAGGTGATCGGGAAGGCGGAAAGATCGGACATGAGGCGTTCCTTCGAAGGCGTAACGCCCGAAGTTAGGGCTTCGGACCGGGGCTTTCAAGGCCGGTGTCGGACGCGCCAGGCAGCCCGCTCTCTTCCACATCGCCAGGGGCGACTTCCCTTGCGCCCACACGTGCCGTAAGTGCAAGGCGCGGCGCATATCGCGACCGACAAGGAGGGTTCCGGCTGCGCTATCGTCCGTGCCCCGCCAAGCAAAGGAATGTCATGACGCCGTCATATCGTCATCCACGGTCGCGTGCCGCGTTGTTTTCGCTCGCTCTCTGCGCCGCCGGCGCCATCGCTCCCGGGAACTCGTACGCCCTTCCCGTGAATGCCGTCGACGCATTCGATGCGGCGGTCGCGCGCGGCTTGCCGCAAACCGTCGCGCTTGCCGCCTCGTCGGACATGACGCGCGGCGATCAAACAAGCAGCGGCGAGCTTGCCATCGAGTCGGTCCTGGATGTCGACCTTCGCTTCCCCGACCACCTGCCCGGCGATGCGCCGGAAAGCATGTACCTGGCGACATGGCAGGGTGCGGCTGCCGTGGTGACGCGGTCGGGTACGCATCTGGATATCAGCGTGCCCCGTAACGACGGCATGGAGGTCATCGGCTTCAGCCGCGACACCGACGAAAGCCACCATGTGGAAACCGGCGCCGCTCGCGAAGGGAGGCAAGGTCCTCGACCGCAAGCATCGCAGCCCGCCATGGGCATGCCGTGGGACGTGACGCGAAGCGCCGCCGCACCGAGGCAGCGACGCGACACCACCTTACCCGCGCTGATCTTCTGGCTGTTCCTGCATGACGATACCCTCGGCATGACACGGCAACATGTTCATGCAGGCTACGTGGCCTGGTGGCTCGCGGACATGAAGAAGATTCTTCCGACACGGCGTTTGTGGGTGATCTACAGCCAGCAGGTCGAAGGATTGACCGATATGCCGTACGGGCACGAAGCGTCGCTCAGAGACTGGACCAGGGTCGTGGAAAACTATGCGCGGCGGGAGAAGCTGACGAGAATCCGCGACAAGTTCGAATACAAGTTCATGCTGGTCACGAACGATGAGGTCGCACCAGGCGTCTCCGGACTCTCCTGGTACGGCGGCGACGAGGCCATGGCCTCACTGCAGGGGCGTTACACGATCGTCGCGCATGAGTTCGGTCATACACTGAAAGCAAGCCACGACGACGCCGAAGTGCGCTGGTCGTCGTGGTGGCCCTGCGAAACGAACATGAAATCGGTCACCAGCGCCCTGCGCGCGAACTGCTATCGCTATTCCGCGGCGAACGAGCGCCGCATGCGCGTCCACATGGCTCACGAATGGATGGTGCCGGTAAGACTGTATCCTCCTGAAATCCCGCGACTCATCATCGACTAAGCCCGACTGGCACGGGGATCGAGTAAGCGGAACCGACTGGAACAAGAGGTCGCCTGTGTGTCGCGCCCGCGAACCATGTCACGATTCGGCCGCGACATATTTCAACGGGAACTCAAAGCATCCGATTTCGGCACCACCCGGGGCGCGAATGGAAAGGTGGGCCTTCAACGCCATGTTCGGCAACGCCGGGGGCGCCCTGAGTGTAAAAGTTCGTGAGAACGATATCTCAGAAAAATCCGGAAGATCGCCATCACTCACCGCGACGTAGTTGGGCAGGAGTAAGGAATTGATAACCGCGCCGGCCTGCAATGTTGTATTGGGAAACGATCGATAGCTTCCCTTGACAGTGAACGACACGTCCGCCCCTTTCGGAACGACTGCGATCCCGGCATCGACCTTCCCTTCCGTCGTCAGGGCCGTAAAGGAAATGGGGGCATTCGATTGAGAACACGTTGTGGGCTGGACGGACTCGGTAGCGGACACGAGCGTCCATGGCACCAAAAGCAGACCGGCCAACGACATCACCTTTCCTGTGTTTTTCATTTGAGCTCTCCTTGCTCACACCGCCCCTGCTCGACCGTTTTAAACCATGTGGCGCCGAGGCGAAAGTAGGCCTTTCGTCATAGCGGCGCCAGCGTCATGGCTGTCGTTGGTGCACGCGCAGCAAGCTCAGCCCCGGTGGTTCAGCTTGCTGTGCCTGACACCGTAGGTGAAATAGACGATCAGACCGACCGCCATCCAGATGGCGAAGCGTTCGAACGTGATCCATGGCAGGCCCCAGATCAGCGCCAGCGAGAACAGGATGCCGAGCGGGGCGACGAACCACACCGCCGGCGTCTTGAACTTGCGCTCCAGCGCCGGCTTGCGCACACGCAGCACCAGCACGGAAGCGCAGATCAGGATGAAGGCACTGAGCGTGCCGATGTTGACCAGCTCCGCCACCTCTCCAATCGGTAGCAGCCCGGCGACCACGGCGGTAAAAAGGCCAAGGATCATGGTCGGACGCGCCGGCGTGCCGAAACGGGGGTGCACCCGGGCGAACCAGGCGGGCAGGAGACCATCGCGCGACAGCGCGAACCAGATGCGTGCCGCGCCGAGCATGAAGGCGAACAGGACGCTGATCACGCCGATGACGGCGGCCACGGCGATGACGTTGCTGAGCCATGGCAGGCCGATGGCGTTGAAGGCATCGGACACCGACGCTTCGCCGTTGAGCGTGCCGTAAGGCACGATGCCGGTCAGCACCAGCGAGACGGCGATATACAGCACCATCGCCACGGCCAGCGAAAGCAGCACCGCACGCGGAAGGTCGCGCTGCGGGTCCTTGGCTTCTTCGGCGGCGGTGGTCAGGGTGTCGTAGCCGAACACGGCGAAAAAGACGACGCTGGCACCGGTAAGCACGCCCTGCCAGCCGAAATGGCCCATGCCCTTGTCGTCGAAAATGCGCTCGGGAATGAACGGGTGCCAGTTGGCCGTATCGATGTAGAAGGCGCCGACGCCGATCACCAGCGCCACCCCGATCACCTTGATACCGACGATCACCGTATTCAGGCGAGCGCCCCATTCGGTCTTGACTGAAAGCAGGATGGCGACGAACAACGAGATGCCAGCGGCGATGATGTTGAAGCGATGCGCGTCGGTCGGCGCGCCGACCGGATGGGCGAAATGCATGCCGAATGGCGTCATGGCCTGCTGCCAGTAGTACGCCATGGTGTCCGCGCTCATGCTCTTCTGCGCCCATGCCGGCAGATGCACGCCCGCCGAGGCGAGCAACACCTGCACGTATCCGGACCAGCCGATAGCAACGACGGCGACCACCAACGCGTACTCGAGGAGAAGGTCCCAGCCGATGATCCATGCGGCGCCTTCGCCGAGGACGGCATATCCGTAGGTGTAGGCGCTGCCGGTGACGGGGATGAGACCGGCGAACTCGGCGTAGCACAGCGCGGCGCAGGCGCTGCCCAGGCCGGCGATGATAAAGCTGAGTGCCACCGCCGGACCGGCGTTGAGCGCCGCCTGCTGGCCGGCAAGTACGAAGATGCCCACCCCGATGATGCCGCCGATACCGATGGCGGTGAGCTGCCACAGACCCAGCACCCGCCGGAAGTCCTTGCGCTGGCCCACCTCGGCCTGCAGCTGCTCGACGGACTTGTGACGAAGAAACTTGGCTAACGACATCGGCGGATCCCTGGGGCTGGCTGACCGGGGATCATAGCGGGGTGGCCGGAGCCTGTCGTCGTGCAGCGCCGTAAGACGCCCTTGCGGGAGAGCTACTTGCCGTCGAGCGCCTTGCGGCCCAGTGCCGGATCATCGGTGAAGAAGGCATCGATCCCCGTGGCCAGGTAAGCGCGAATCTCCGCGACGGATCCCGCTTCGTTCCGCGCCGCGTCCCCCGCGTCATTGCGAAAATCCGCAGCGAGGAAGTGATTCTCCGGCCGGAAGGTGTAGGGGTGAACTTCCAGGCCCGCGGCATGCGCGTCGTGGACCAACGGAGCCACGGCTGCCAGGCGGCCGTCCTTGCCCAGCGGGATGATGCTGCGGGTCGAGGGGCCGATAGCGTCGGCGTAGGCGGCAATGGCCTGGAGGCCCTTCGGCGTCATCATCGCGCCGTAGGTCGTGCCGGCATCGTCCGCCGGATGCTCCGCGGCATCGTCCATCAGCTGGAGCAGGCGAATATTCGGATGCGCCTTGCCCAGCTTGCCGTGCAGGTACTTCAGGTTGCCGATCTCGAAAGACTGGATCTCGACGGGAGCCGTGCGCGTGTATGCGTGCGCGGCCAGCGTGGCCAGCAGTTTGTCTTCCATCGGCAGGCCCACGCCATGGAAATACGTGGCGTGCTTGATCTCGGGAATGATGCCGATGACGCGTCCACGGGCGGACGATTCCGCAGCGACGAACTCGATCATCTCGTCGAAGGTCGGCACGCTGAACTGGCCATCGAATGCGGTATTGGCCTTGCGAATATCGGCGAGCCGCTCGCGGGCGCGCAGGGTCTTCAGCTCCGCCAGCGTGAAGTCCTCGGTGAACCAGCCGGTGATCTTGACGCCGTCGACCGTCTTCGTCGTGCGCCGGCCGGCGAACTCGGGATGCGACGCGACATCGGTCGTGCCGCTTATCTCGTTCTCGTGGCGAATCACCAACACGCCATCCTTCGTCGAGACCAGGTCGGGCTCGACGAAGTCGGCGCCATCCTCGATGGCGACGGCATACGAGGCCAGCGTGTGCTCGGGCCGCAGCGCGCTGGCGCCACGATGCCCGATGACGAGGACCTTCGCGGCGAGCGGCTTGACCGGTGCGGCATGCGTGGACATCGAGAGCGCTCCGAACGCCAGGGCGAGAGCGCACGAGGATAGAACATACGAGGAGCGGGCAAACGCCTTCATCAGAAATCCGCCGTGAGGGTGACGAAGCTCTGCCGCGGCGCGCTGGCGTGGAAGGCGAGCGCACGGCCGTTCGGGTCCGTGGCCGCGAAGGCGGTCAGGTTGGTCGCATAGCGGTGGTCGGTGAGATTCGTGATGTTGAGGGCCAGGGTGAGCGCCTTGAGGCTGGCGACAGGACCGAAGTTGTAGCTAGCGCCAAAGTCGAAGGCCGTGGCGCCGGCGACGCTCTGGTCGTTCGTATACGTGTAGTAGCGCTTGCCCGTGTACTTGCCCTGCAGGCTCGCCGACCACGGACCATAGGTATAGCTGATCTCGCTGGCGTACATGCGCTTGGGCGTGTCGACCGTGGTCTTGTCCTTCACCGGCACGATCTGGCCGTTCGCCACGTAGTTGTCGTCATACCGGGAACGGTTGAACGAAGCCGAGTTGTACCACTCGAAGCCGCGGACCGGCTTCCAGATGAAGGTGAACTCCGCGCCGCGACTGCTCACCGAGCCGACGTTGACGAAAGCCGTGTTGCATTCGGGGCGCGTGCCCTGCTCGATGCTCGGGCAGGGGTTGAGCGAGAGCAGGCGGTTGTCGAACTTCACGTCGTACAGGGCGACGGAGGCCTCGTACCACGCACCGACGCTACGGAAGCCGCCGTCGATGCTGCGCGACTGTTCGGGCTTCAAGCTGGACTTCGTACCGTTGAACGCGGTCTGCGAGACCGAGAGCGGACCGCCTGCGCCGCCACCCTGGAAGGCGGCGATATTCTTCGCGTAGGAAAGGAACAGCTCCTGCCCCGGCGCCAACCGATAGGCCAGGCCGGCCTGCGGAAGGAAGGACTTCTCCGCCTTCAGCGTGCCGTTCGCGTAGGGGCTCTCCACCCCCGGCAGCTCGCGCGCGGTCATCGTGGTGTGCGGGCTCTTCACCCCGAAGTCGACACTGAGGCGGTCATCCAGGGCCTTGAAGCTGTCCTGCAGATAGGCCTGCTTGGTGGTGATCACGTAGTCCTGCGCGAACAGCCGGCGGTTCGGGTTGGACAGGTAGCGGTCGTCGCTGACCGGGCCGTCGATGTAATAGAAATTGCGTTCGACGTGATGATCGTTCTTCTCGTACCAGATGCCGCCTTCGACATGGTGGCCGTCGAGTTCCCAGGCCAGCGAGGCGATCGCGCCGTTACGGTTGATCGTGTAGTTGGTGCTGCGGATCGAGATCGGCAGCTCCTGCGCCGTGCCCGGATACGACTTCTGCCCGGGTGCCCACCAATGACCCTGGCCGGCGTCTTCGTGGTGGTAGACCTGGGTGTGCAGCGTGCCGGAGTCCGCGACCGTGAAGTCGCCGGCGAGATAGTAGAGGTCGTCCCGACGGAGGGCGCGACTCTGGTAGTAGGCATCGTCGATGTTGTCGACGCCGCCCGAATAGCCGCAACGCGGATCGCTCACCCCGCCCTTGGTATAGCTGGGTGCGCAGTAGGCCGCGGCCAGCGCACGTTTCCAGTCGGGGGCGTAGAGGTTCCAGTCCCAACCGAGCCCACGGCGCATCCCGCTCTTGGAAAGATACGCATAATCCGCCTGGCTGGTGCGCGAGGTATCGGCGAAGCCGGTGATGCGATTGCCCTCGCCGAACTCGTACACGGCCTTGCCGTTGAACTGCTTCGTGTTGGTCGGCGAGTTGGGATTGGCCCACATGTCCGCATCGCTGTGCGCGCCGGACAGGTACATCGAGAAACCCTTGTAGTCGCCGGTGTCGATGCGCGCAAAGGTGCGACGGTTGTGGTCGCTGCCGAAGGTCTGCGCGACCTTGCCACCGAAGGTCTTGGCCGGGTCCGACGAGAAATACTGGATGGCACCGCCGAGGTTGCTGGTGGAAGCCGTACCGAGCGCGCCGATGCCCTCGGACAGCTCGACCGTCGCCATGTTCTCCGCGATCAGGGCGCGCGAGATGTTCAGACCGTTATAGTTGCCGTAGGCGTTGTCGCCGAGCGGCAGGCCGTCCAGCGTGTATCCCAGGCGCGTCGTGTTGAAGCCACGCAGGGTGATCGTCTGCGATTCCTCGTTGGCGCCGAACGCGTCGTTCGACTGCACGGAAACGCCCGGCAGGCGGTTCAGGATCTTCTGCGGACTGGTACCCGGCGGCAGCACCTTCTGGTCGGCCGGCGTGATGCGCTGCACCTGTCGCGTCTCGCCCTGGCCGATCACGGACACACCTTCGAGCTGCTGGGCCTGCTCGGCGGTGGCGGGCGGCGGAACATCCTCGGCATGGGCCTGGAAGGCCATGGCGGAGGCAAGGGCGATGAACAGGGTACGGCGGGAAAGCGGCATCGAGGGGAAACTCGCGGCAAGGGAAGCCGACAAGACTGCAGACGCGACATGTACATTTTCTTACGAAACGATGTGATTCTTGAGAAGGGGTGACCTGTACCGCAGTTCCGGGCAGGCCGTCCCCGAACTGCAACACGCCCGCGTCAACATGCTCGGCTTTATCCTCACGGAACCCGCCATGCGTCGACTCGCCACCCTGGCCGCCATCCTTCTCGCCGTGGTTTGCGCGGATGCGCATGCGCATCGCGTGATCGTGTTCGTCTGGGATGGCATGCGACCCGACGCGATCAGCGAGGACGACACGCCTCACCTGGCGGCGCTGGCGAAGCAGGGCACCTACTTCGCGGACAACCATGCGACCTATCCCACCTTCACGATGATCAACGCGTCGAGCTTTGCCACCGGCTCGTTCCCCGGGACCATCGGCTTCTTCGGCAATCGGTTCTGGGCGCCGGGCGCCACGGGGTTCGACGCCAAGGGTGCGCCGAGCGATTACAACGCGCCGATCTATACCGAGGATTACGCGGTGCTTCGGGCCCTCGACGACCACTGGCATCACGACCTGCTGCAAGCGCCGACCCTGCTGGAGCGTGCGCGCAAGGCCGGCCTGAAGACCGCCGTGGTCGGCAAGTCGGGGCCCGCCTTCATGCAGGACATCCACGAGGGCGGGGTTATCCTCGACGAAAACGTGGCGCTCCCGCTGGACTTCGCCAAGCGCCTGTCCAGGGCCGGCATGCCGCTACCGGCGAACACCGTGCATGCCTACGATGCGGACCGCTTCCAGCTCGAGCCGGACAACGGCACGCCGACCGCGCAGCTGCCCCTGGTGACCCTGAAGGATGGCGCCACCTCCGACGCTTCCGATGCCGCCGGTGCGCCGCCGACGGCGTCCAATGCGTATCTGATGAACGCCTTCCTGACCTATATCCTTCCGGTGGAGAAGCCGGACGTGAGCTTCGTCTGGCTGCGCAACCCCGATTCCACCGAGCACCTCTACGGTGTCGGGTCGCCGAACTTCCACCTCGCGCTGCGCGCGCAGGACGAACTGCTCGGCAAACTGCAGGCGCGCCTGAAGGAATTGGGCATGGATGCGGATACCGACCTGGTCATCGTCTCCGACCATGCGCATAGCAACGTTTCCGCCCCGCTGGACCTCTTCCCGCTGCGTACGATCGCCGACGGTCGTGTCGGCAAGCCCGATGGCGAATGGGGCTATGCCGTGTCGGGAGCGATCCGGCTGGCCGATGAAATGACCCGGGCCGGCTTCACGGCTTTCGACGGCTACGGCTGCCTGTATGTGCCCGTCATGGCCGGCATTCAGGCGGATGGCAAGCCGTTGCGGCCGACGCGCTTCGACGACGACGGCAAGCTGTGCGGCAAGCCCGGCCCATACACCACCCCGGCGTACAAGGTCCCCACCGAACTGCCCCGGGAGGCCTTCGTCATAGCGCCAAACGGCGGCAGCGAGTACCTGTACCAGCCCCAGCACGACCGCGCGCAGGTGCTCAAGGCCGTACGTTTCCTGCAGAGCCACGAAGCGTTCGGCGCCATCTTCGTCGACGCGCGCTACGGCAAGATTCCCGGCACCCTGCCGCTGGGCACGGTGCACCTGGCCAACAAGCGTGCCCCGGATATCGTGGCCAGCTACGACTTCGATGCGGATACGGTCGTCCAAGGCTTCAAGGGCACCGTATACACCAGCATGTCGAACGAACGCGGCATGCACGGCAGCTTCAGCCCGGTCGACGTGCACAACCTGCTCCTGGTGAGCGGCCCGGACTTCCGCAGGAACCTGCGCAGCGAGCTGCCCAGCGGCAATGTGGACCTGGCACCCACGCTGGCCGCGGTGCTGAAGCTGGACTTCGGCAAGCCGGACGGTCGCGTACTGCGCGAGGCCATCGAGGGGCGTAACGGCGAGGGCCTGACCGTGAAGCCGGTGGAGGTGGCGACCGATATGGCCACCGGCCTCGACGTGCGCCGCGTGGACGGCTCGCCGATGCACCGCAGCGCCTACCGATTCGTCCTGAAGACCAAGCAGCTGGACGATAACGGCAAGGTCTACACGTACTTCGACCAGGCCAAGGCCGAACGCACGCCGTAGCGAACCCCTATGTGGGAGCCACGCACGCCGTAGCGAACCTATATGTGGGAGCCACGCACGCCGTAGCGAACCTATATGTGGGAGCCGCTTCAGCGGCGATGGAGTTGCCTTGGCCTGACTATCGCCGCCGAAGCGGCTCCCACGCGAGCGCGTTTCTGCTAGTTTTCCGACCCGATAACCCCGTCCTCCCGGATACCCCCATGCTCAAGCATCTCGCGATGGCCACGCTCTCGGCCGCCCTGCTCGCCTCCTGCGCCAGCGCCCCGAAAGACAAGACCGCCCGCCCCGCTGCCATCACCGATGGCGCGACGCTCGACCTGGCCATCCTCGAGACGACCGATGTCCACTCGAACATCCTCTCGTACGACTACTACAAGCAGAAGGACGATCCGACCTTCGGCTACGAGCGGGTCGCCACGCTGATTCGCCAGGCCCGCAAGGAGTTCCCGAACACCGTGCTGTTCGACAGTGGCGACACCATCCAGGGCTCGGTGCTCGCCGACTACCAGGCCATGGTCAAGCCGGTGGGCTGCGATACGGAGCTCGGCATCTACGCGGCCATGGACGCGATCGGCTATGACGGCGGTACCGCCGGCAACCACGAGTTCAACTACGGCCTGCCCTTCCTCGCCCAGGTCACCAACACCGCGATGAACGTCGACGGCGTGAAGGCGCAGCAGTGCGCGGGCCCGAAGTTCCCACTGGTGCTGTCCAACGTCTACAGCGCGCGCGACGGCAAGCCGATCTTCAAACCGTGGACGATCGTGACCAAGACCGTCAACGTGACCACGACGATGGGCAAGGTCGTACCGACCACGCTGAAGATCGGCATCATCGGCTTCACGCCGCCGCCGATCCTCGACTGGGACAAGCGCAACCTGCAGGGCAAGGTCACCGTCGACGGGGTCGTCGAAGCGGCGAACAAGTACATGCCCGAGGTCCTCGCGCAGAAACCCGATCTGGTCGTCGCGATCCTGCACGGCGGCCTCAACACCGCCCCGTATACGCCGCAGATGGAAAATGGCGGCTGGTATCTCGCTGGCGTGCCCGGCATCGATGCGCTGCTGCTGGGTCACTCGCATACCGAGTTCCCCGGACCGCGCTACATGGACATGAAGGATGTCGACGCCAAGCGCGGCATCGTGCGCGGCGTGCCCGCGGTGATGGGCGGTTTCTTCGGCAAGGATCTCGGCGTGATCGAGATGACGCTGAAGCGCGATGGCGATCGATGGGTGGTCGAGAAGGACAAGAGCCACAGCCAGGTACGCCCGATCTGCCCGAAGAAGAACGACTGCGTTGCCGTCGATCCGACCATCGCGCCGATCGTGAAGGACGCGCACGAGGCCGCGATCGCCTACGTGAATACGCCGATCGGCGCGACCGATCACGACCTCACCAGCTACTTCGCCGACGAAGGCAACATGAGCGCGCTCGCCGTGGTCAATGCCGCACAGGCCGACTATGCGCGTGACGAACTCGGCCGCACGCACCCGGAGTGGAAGGACGTGCCGGTGATCTCCGCGGCATCCGCCTTCCGCACGGGTTTCGGCGGCCCCGACGACTACACCGACGTGCCGAAGGGTCCGATGACGATCCGCAACGCCGCCGACCTCTACTTCTATCCGAACACGCTCGCCGCGGTGAAGATCGACGGCGCCGGCGTGAAGGCGTGGCTGGAGGAATCGGCACAGCGTTTCAATCAGATCGACCCGTCGAAGGAAGCCGAGCAGTCGCTGACCGGCAAGTTCGTCGCTTACAACTTCGACCAGATGCAGGGTGGGATCACCTACACCATCGATATCACCAAGCCGGAAGGCCAGCGCATCGGCAACCTTCGCTACAAGGGGAAGCCGGTCAAGGACAGCCAGCCCTTCATCGTGGTGACCAACAGCTACCGTGCCAACGGCGGTGGCGGCTTCCCTGGCATGAACGGCGAGTCCGTCGTGCTGAACGCACCGGACGGCAATCGCGAAGTCGTCATCAAATGGGTGCAAGCGAAGAAGACCATCACCGCGAAGGATGTCGAGAAGCGCTCATGGAGCTTCGTGCCGGTAAAGACCAAGGGCCCGCTGACCTTCACCGCCGCCGCCGGCAAGGAAGACATCGCCAAGGCGCAACACCTCGCTATCAAGCAGCTGCGCGACAACGGCGACGGCACGGCGGTGTACGTCCTGGACCTGTCCAAGCGCTGAGGTCGCTGGGCTGAGGCTTCTTGTGGGAGCCGCTTCATTTGTGGGGCTGCTTCATTTGTGGGGCCGCTTCATTTGTGGGGCTGCTTCATTTGTGGGGCTGCTTCATTTGTGGGAGCCGCTTCAGCGGCGATGGGTGCTTGCCGCACCCTGGCCCTGGCCCGCTGCTGCGGGATCGCCGCTGAAGCGGCTCCCACACTTCTCTCTCCACCCCATCCATTTCCCTGACTTTTCTCTCCACCCCATCCATTTCCCCGTCGGCAGCGTCGCCGGATGCCACATAGGCCATCCGGCCAGCGCGAACCCGCTTGACAGCCACGTATACGCGGGCATAACGTCGAGCCATGCATCCCATCGCGCCAGCGCTGCGTTCCATCCCGGCCCTCACGGCCGGCGCGCTCGCGTCCGTGTCCACCACCGCGACTACAACGACAACGACCACTACCCTGGTCGGAGGATCGGAGTTCGCGCGCGCCTAGTTTCTTGTCGCTGCCGGCCCCGACCTCCCGCAGGACGGGATCGGCGCCGGAACCTCCAGCCAAGACTCCCAACCTGATGTGACGAAGGGCCTCTCACCGGAGGCTTTCATCGTGTCCATCGCTGTCGCATTACCCCGTTCGCCCTTACGTGTCGCGCCGATCCGCGCGGCCGTCGCTCCCCTCGTGGTCCATGTCGGCGTCGTCGGACCCGGCAAGGTCGGCACGGCGTTCCTGAACCAGCTGCGCCTTGCCGCACCCCGGCTGCTGCGCGACTGCAACCTGCAGCTCAGCCTGCGCGCGGTGAGCGACAGCCGGCACATGTGGCTCGATTGCGACGACGACGCCCTCAATGGCCGCCAGCACGGCGCCCAGACCTGGCGACCGACCGAGTTGGACGAGTTCGCCGCTTACGTCGCCGGCGAGGGACACCATGTCGCCGTGCTCGCCGATTGCAGCGCCAGCGACGCCGTCGCCGACCATTACGCCGGCTGGCTGGCCGCCGGCATCCACATCGTCACGCCCAACAAGCGCGCGGCCAGCGGCCCGCTCGAGCGCTGGCGCAAGATCGGCGCGGCGGCGGACGCCAGCGGCGCACATCTCTACTACGAAGGCACCGTCGGCGCCGGCCTGCCCGTGGTGCAGACCCTGCGCGACCTGATCGACACCGGCGACGAGCTCACCGCCGTCGAGGGCATGCTCTCGGGCACGCTCGCCTGGCTGTTCAACCGTTTCGACGGCTCGGTACCGTTTTCCGCCCTGGTCCGCGAGGCCCATGCCATGGGCTACACCGAGCCCGATCCCCGCGACGATCTGTCGGGCATGGACGTGGCGCGCAAGGTGGTCATCCTGGCCCGTGAAGCCGGCGTGGCCCTGTCGTTGGACGACGTGGCCGTGCGCAGCCTGATTCCCGCCGAACTGGCCGACGCCTCACGCGACGACTTCATGGCGAACCTGCACCTCATGGACGCACCGATGGCCGCCCTGCTCGCCGAGGCCCGGTCCGCCGGCGGCGTACTCCGTCACGTGGCCCGACTGGACGGGCGCCAGGCCTCGGTCGGTGTGCAGGCGATCGAGGCCGACCACGCGTTCGCCCATGCCAGGCTCACGGACAACGTGCTGCGTTTCGCCACGCGCCGATACTGCGACAATGCCCTGGTTGTCCAGGGGCCGGGTGCCGGCCCCGAGGTCACGGCCGCGGCGGTATTCACGGACCTGCTGCGCGTGGCCGGTGCCATGGGAGTAAAACGGTGCGCATGCTGAAAGAAGATTCCACGCCCTTGCTTCGTGCGGATGTCGCCGTCGCCGAGGCCTACGCCAGTGTCGGCAACGTCGGTATCGGCTTCGACATCCTCGGTCACTGCGTCGAAGGCGCCGGCGATCGCGCCGAAGTACGTCGCATCCCCGAGCGGGAGGTGCGCATCGCCGCCATCGACGGCGTGATCACCGACCTGCCGATGGCCGCCGCCGACAACACCGCCGGCGCCGCGCTGTTATCGATGATGCGCGCACTCGACCTGCCCTTCGGTTTCGAGCTGGTGCTGCACAAGGGCATCGCGCTGGGCTCCGGCATGGGCGGCTCCGCCGCGTCGTGTGTTGCCGCCGTGGTCGCCGCCAACGCCCTGCTCGACGAACCGCTGTCGCGCGAGGCCTTGTACCCGTTCGCACTGGACGGCGAGGTTGTCGCCAGCGGCAGCCGCCATGGCGACAACCTCGGCCCGATGCTGCTCGGCGGTCTGGTGCTCGCTACCGAATCACGGCTGGTCCGCATCCCCGTACCGGGTGAATGGCATTGCGCGCTGGTCCACCCACACGTGGTCCTCGAGACCCGCCGCGCACGCGCCGCGCTCGCCGGTCACTACGCCCTGGGTGAGTTCGTCGCGCAGAGCGCCAACCTCGCGCTGGTGCTGGCCGGCTGCTATCGGGGCGAGGCCGCCCTGGTCCGCGAGGGCCTCTCCGACGTGTTGATCGAACCGCGTCGCGCGCCACTGATTCCCGGCTTCGCCGCGGTGAAGCAGGCCGCCCTGGCCCACGGTGCCCTTGGCGCCAGCATCTCCGGCGCCGGCCCCAGCGTGTTCGGTTGGTTCGAGGACCGCACCTCGGCCGTCGCGGCCTCCCACGATATGCGTGCCGCCTTCCGGGCCGCCGGCCACGACAGCGACGTCCTCGTCGCACCCATCGACGGCCCTGCCGCCCGGCTGCTCTGACCATGCGCTATGTCAGCACGCGCGGCGGTACCGCGCCCACACGTCTTTCCGATGCCATCGCGGCGGGCATCGCACCCGACGGCGGTCTCTACGTTCCCGAGAGCATGCCGAGCGTCCCGCTCCCGCCGGCGAACGGCACCCTCGCGGGGACTGCCCTGCGCATGCTCGAGCCCTTCTTCGATGGCGACCCGCTCGAAGACGATCTGCCTGCGATCTGTGCGGAAGCCTTCTCGCCTCCGGCACCGCGCCGTGAGCTGCACATGGAGGGTGCCCATGTTCTCGAGCTCTTCCACGGCCCGACCGCCGCCTTCAAGGATTACGGCGCACGTTTTCTCGCCGCCTGCCTCAGCCGCCTGCGGCGCGACAGCGACCGGCCGCTCACGATTCTCGTCGCCACCTCGGGCGATACCGGCGCGGCCGTGGGCGCGGCATTCCATGACCTGCCGGGCGTCCGCGTCGCCATTCTGTATCCGGACAACCGCGTCTCCCCGCGTCAGGCGCATCAGCTGGGCAGCTTCGGTGGCAACGTACGCGCGCTGCGCGTGGGCGGCAGCTTCGACGACTGCCAACGCCTGGTGAAGGGCGCGCTGAGCGACACCGTCCTGCAAGCCGACGTACCCATGTCCTCGGCGAACAGCATCAGCCTCGGGCGCCTGCTGCCACAGATGGCTTACTTCGGACATGCGTCGTTACAGACCGAAGGCCTCATGAACGTGATCGTGCCCACCGGCAACCTCGGCAACGCCGTTGCCTGCCTCTGGGCGCGTGAAATCGGCATGCCGATCGGCGAGGTGGTGTTCGCATGCAACGCCAACGATACCTTGCCGGAGTTCTTCGCCGGGCTGCCTTACCGCGCGCGGGATGCGGTGGCGACGATAGCCAACGCGATGGATGTCGGTGCGCCAAGCAACTTCGAACGGCTGAGTCATCTGTTCGGTGGCGACGATGCCACGCGACGGCGCGGCCATGCCGAAGGTGTCGACGATGCGGAAATCCGCGACGTGATTCGTCGTCACGCCGCCAGCGACGATGAAATCTTCTGCCCGCACACGGCGACGGCGATCCGCGTAGTCGAGCGTCGGCGGCTGGCGGGAGATGCACGCCGCTGGACGGTGGTGGCCACCGCGCATCCGGCCAAGTTCGACACGATCGTCGAGCCGCTGATCGGGCGTACCGTTGCCATCCCCGAAGCCCTGGGCGCCATGCTCGTCCGCGAAGCATCCGCCGAGCCGCTCGCTGTCGATGCCGGCACGTTCGCCGCCTGGCTGCGCCGCTGGTAGGCGGCCGCGCTATCGCCGCTGAAGCGGCTCCCACATACCGCTGGAGCACCTGGTACCTGGCACCTGGTAACTGGCAACTGGCAACTGGCACTGGCACTGGCAACTGGCACTGGCAACTGGCAACTGGCAATGGCAATGGCAATGGCAATGGCAATGGCACTTGGCGGCTGACGGCTGACGGCTGACGGCGGGTACGTGCGGCCTTGCACACCGAGTGGAGACCGCGCCTATCCGGTGTGGGAGCCGCTTCAGCGGCGATGCCCTCACTGGGCAATACCAGTTTGCGAATTCGCATAGAGGGCAGGCTTTCCGCATGCGAACCACCCGCTCGGGCGTCTAGCCGTCCAAATGTCCTAGGAAACAAGTTTCAAGAGAAAGTGTTGACACACGTCGACGACCTGACATACGGTCGACTACATGACGCAGCGCACCACCACTGGCCGCTTTGCCCTGAACCGCCTCCCGGCGGCAGTCGGCAAGCTGCGTCTCGGCGGCGGCCTCCTTCTTATTAACCTTGTACTTATTACCTGCGGAGGTGCGGGCTAAGGGCAAGTGTCCAGGTAAATAAGAAACAAACCTGAAGACTCCTTAAGAACCCCGCACCCGGCAACGGATGCGGGGTTTTTTATTGCCCCGGCCCGCCTCATCACGAGCGGAGCCAGACATGAATCCAGCAAACCAGGGCAGCACCGAATCCGTCGAGAGCGACGTAGGCGGTCGCGTGCGCATCTTCGACACCACCTTGCGCGACGGCGAGCAAGCCCCCGGCTTCTCGATGGACCGGCGTGCGAAATTGCGCATGGCACATGCCCTGGAGGCACTCGGCGTCGACATCATCGAGGCCGGGTTTCCCCAAGCCTCACCCGACGATTTCGCCGCCGTGGCGGAGATCGCGAGGACGTTGAAGACGCCCACGATCGCCGCATTGGCCCGATGTCAGCCCGCGGACATCGACAGTGCGGGTAAGGCATTGCAAGGCGCTCGACATTCACGGATACACTTGTTCCTGTCCACCAGTCCCCTGCACCGCGAGCACAAGCTCGGCAAGAGCAAGCAGGAAGTGATCGATATCGCTGCAACGGCGATTCTCAGGGCCAAGGCCCTCGCTCACGAAGTCGAGTTCTCGGCCGAAGATGCGCTGCGCACCGAGCCGGACTACCTCGCCGAGATCTTCTCCGTCGCCGTCGAAGCCGGTGCCTGCGTCCTCAACGCGCCCGATACCGTCGGCTATGTCACCCCGCAGGAAATCACCGAGATGTTCACCTACCTGCGCAAGCACGTGCGTGGGGCGGATCGCGTGGTCTTCTCGGCCCACTGCCACGACGACCTGGGCATGGCCACCGCCAACAGCCTGGCCGCGATCAGTGCCGGTGCGCGACAGGTGGAATGCACCATCAACGGCATCGGCGAACGCGCCGGCAACGCCGCGCTGGAGGAGATCGTGATGGCGCTGCATACGCGCCGCCCGCTGTTCAAGGTCGATACGGGGATCGTCACCGAGCGCCTTTTTCCGACCTCCCGCGTGCTCGCCGAAGTCACCGGGCAGGCCGTGCCACGCAACAAGGCCATCGTCGGCGACAACGCGTTCGCCCACGAATCCGGCATTCACCAGCACGGCATGCTCAAGCACCGCGGCACCTACGAAATCATGCGACCGCAGGATGTCGGCGCGAAGACCTCGCTCGTTCTGGGCAAGCATTCCGGCCGCCACGCGCTGCGCCAGCGCCTGGTCGAACTCGAGTACGACGTGGACGAGGCGACGCTCGACGCCGTCTTCGAAAGTTTTAAAACCCTTACAGACAAACAGCGCTCCGTGACCAACGATGACATCTGTTCACTGATGGCAACACATCAAAACAACACCCAAGCCGCCGCCGTCGCGGTCAGCCCCTGAAGGAGCAATACATGGAAGCCCCGACCCATCTCTGGCACAACGGTCGCATCAAGACCTGGGCCGACGCCACCGTTCATGTCGGCGCCCATGCGCTGCACTACGGATCCTCCGTGTTCGAGGGCGTGCGCGTGTACGCCACCCCGGACGGACCGCGCTATTTCCGTCTCGAGGAACACACCGAGCGGCTGTTTCACTCCGCGCGTGTCTACGACCTGGTGATGCCGTTCGACGCCGACACGATCAACCGCGCCTGCCGCGACGTGATCGCCGCCAACGGCCTCACCTCGGCCTATGTGCGTCCGATCGTCTTCCGCAGTGGCTTCACCTTCAGCCTGGCTCCTTCGCTGGATACCGCCGTGGACGTCGCCATCATCGCCCTGCCCTGGGGCGCATACCATGGTGCCGACGCCATCGAGAACGGCGTCGACGTGTGCGTGTCCTCGTGGAACCGCGCCGCGCCCAATACCTATCCCAGCGGCGCGAAGGCCGGCGGCAACTATCTCAACAGCCAGCTGATCGCGCGCGAAGCGGTCAACGGCGGCTTCGCCGAAGGCATCGCCCTGGGTACCGACGGCCTGCTGAGCGAGGGCGCCGGCGAGAACCTGTTCATCGTGCGCAAGGGCACCATCTACACGCCGCCGGCCGCCTCGTCGATCCTCTGCGGCATCACGCGCGATTCCGTACTGACCCTGGCCCGCGACCGTGGCTTCAACGTCGTCGAGCAATCGCTGCCACGCGAGATGCTGTACTTCGCCGACGAAGTGTTCATGACGGGCACCGCGGCGGAAGTCACCGCCGTCCGTTCGGTGGACCGCAAACCGGTCGGCAGCGGTCGCCCGGGCCCGATCACGCGGCAGCTGCAGGAAGACTTCTTCGGCCTGTTCGATGGCCGCACCGAAGATCGTTGGGGCTGGCTGAGCGCCATCGACGAGCCCGCCGTCGCCGGGAGGGCCGCGGCATGAGCGCGCGCACCCTTTTCGACAAGCTATGGGACAGCCACCAGGTCGTCCCCGAAACCGACGCCACGCCGGGCGTGCTGTACATCGACCTGCACCTCGTCCACGAAGTCACGTCCCCGCAGGCGTTCGACGAACTGCGCTCGCGTGGCCTGAAGGTACGCCGCCCCGACCGCACGCTGGCGACCCTCGATCACTCCACCCCGACCCTGCCTGCCGACGCGAGCGGTGTTCGTCCCTACTACACGAAGGAAGCCGAGGCGCAGGTCGCCAAACTGGAATCCAATGTCCGCGAGTTCGGCATCGACCTGATGGGCTGGGACAGTCCGCAGCGCGGCATCGTGCACGTCGCCGGTCCCGAGGTGGGCGCGACGCAGCCGGGCATGACGATCGTATGCGGCGACAGCCATACCGCGACCCACGGTGCGTTCGGTGCGCTGGCCTTCGGCATCGGCACCACCGAGGTCGGCCATGTGCTGGCGACCCAGTGCCTGCTCCAGCGCAAGCCGAAGTCCTTCGCCATCCATGTGGACGGCACCCTGCAGCGGGGCGTCACGGCGAAGGATCTGATCCTCCACATCATCGGCACGATCGGTATCGGCGGCGGCACGGGCTACGTGCTGGAGTACATGGGCGATGCGATTCGCGCCCTGTCGATGGAAGAGCGCATGACCGTCTGCAACATGTCGATCGAAGCAGGCGCCCGCGCCGGCCTGATCGCGCCGGACGAAACCACGTTCGCCTGGCTCGAAGGCCGCGAGCGTGTGCCCAAGGGCGAGGCCTGGGATCGTGCCGTCGCCCATTGGCGCACCCTGCCCAGCGATACCGGCGCGGCATACGACCGCGAGGTTCGCATCGATGCCTCGAAGATCCAGCCCTCGGTCACCTACGGCACGCACCCGGGCATGGTCGTCGCCATTCATGCCAACGTTCCGGTCGCCGCCGATGCGGTGGAGCAGCGCGCGCTCGATTACATGCAGGTGGTGGCCGGCAAGCCGATCGCCGGCGAACGCGTCGATGTCGTCTTCGTTGGCAGCTGCACCAACGGTCGCCTGTCCGATCTGCGTGCCGCGGCGGAGATCCTACGCGGACGCAGCGTCGCCGCCGGCGTGCGCATGCTGGTCGTACCGGGATCCGAACAGGTACGCCGCGATGCCGAGCGCGAAGGCCTGCACGAGATCTTCCGCGCCGCCGGCGCCGAGTGGCGCGAGCCAGGGTGCTCCATGTGCATCGCCATGAACGGCGACCTCGCACAGCCGGGCCAGCTCGTCGTCGCCACCAGCAATCGCAACTTCGAGGGACGCCAGGGCAAGGGGGCACGCACCGTGCTCGCCAGCCCGCTCGTCGCCGCCGCCTCGGCCGTGGCCGGGCGCGTCACCGATCCCCGCGAATACATGACCCAGGAAGTCGCCGCATGAGCCAGACCAGCCGCCCGCTCGCCTACGTGCATTCCTGCACCGCGGTGCTGCGCAACGAAAACATCGACACCGACCGGATCATCCCGGCGCGCTTTCTCACCACGACCGAACGCACCGGCCTGGGCAAGCATTGCTTCGAAGACTGGCGCTATGCCGCCGATGGCAGCGACGATCCGGCCTTTCCGCTGAACCAGCCCAACGCCCGCGGCTGCGCGATCCTGGTTGCCGGCCATAACTTCGGCTGCGGTTCGTCGCGCGAGCACGCCCCCTGGGCCCTGCTCGACTACGGCATCCAGGCCGTGATCTCCAGCGAGATCGCCGACATCTTTCGCGGAAATTCGCTCAAGAACGGCCTGCTCGCCATCGTGGTCAGCCCGGCCGAGCATCGCTGGCTGCTGGACAACCCCGGCATCGAGCTTCGCATCGACATCGCGGACGGTTCGATCCGCCTGCCCGACGGCGGCACGATCCGTTTCGATCTCGACGCCTTCTCGCGCCATTGCCTGCTCAACGGCGTCGACCAGATGGGTTTCCTGCTACGGCAGGAAGCGGCCATCGACACCTTCGAACACCGTATGGAGGAAGCCGCATGAAGGCCCAGATCGTCGTACTGCCCGGTGACGGCATCGGCCCCGAAGTCGCCGCCGCCGGCGTCGCCGTGCTGCGCCAGGTCGCCGAGCGCTTCGGTCATCAGTTCACCTTCAGCGAGCACGCGATCGGCGGCGATGCCATCGATCGCTTCGGCGATCCGCTGCCGCCGGCGACGCGCGAAGCGCTGTTGGCCGCCGACGCGATCCTGCTCGGCGCGGTGGGCGGCCCGAAGTGGTCGGACCCCAACGCGACGGTGCGCCCGGAACAGGGCCTGTTGGCCATGCGCAAGCTCCTCGGCGTTTTCGCCAACGTACGTCCGCTGAAGCTGCACCCGCGCACCGCCGCGCTGTCGCCGCTGAAAGCCGAGCGTACGCAAGGCGTGGATCTGGTCTTCATCCGTGAGCTCACTGGCGGCATCTATTTCGGCGCGAAGACCCGCAGCGACACCGAGGCGACCGACGAGTGCCGGTACAGCGTCGAGGAGATCGAGCGCGTCGTCCGTCATGCGTTCGAGCTGGCGCGTACCCGCAAGAAGAAAGTGACCTCGGTGGACAAGGCCAACGTGCTGGAGACCTCTCGCCTGTGGCGCTCCGTCGCCACGCGTGTCGGTGCCGACTACCCCGACGTGGCGCTCGAGCACCAGCTGGTCGACTCCATGGCGATGCACCTGCTGACCCGCCCTGCCGACTACGACGTGATCGTTACCGAGAACATGTTCGGCGACATCCTGACCGACGAAGCCTCGGTGCTTGCCGGCTCTCTGGGCCTGTCGCCCTCCGCATCGATCGGTGGGCCGGGCGCCGGCGTCTATGAGCCGATCCACGGTTCGGCACCGGATATCGCGGGACAGCAGCTGGCGAACCCACTCGGGACGATCCTCTCGGCGGCCATGCTGCTGCGTCACTCCCTGGGCTTGGCGGAGGAGGCCACCGTGGTCGAAGCGGCGGTGGATCACGTTCTCGAGCACGGCAATCTCACCCGCGACCTGGGCGGCAGTGCGACGACATATGCCGTGACACGCGCTGTTCTGGATGCATGTAAAGCCAAGGCGGAGGCCGCATGAACACGAAGAAGATCCCGATCCGCACGTTGCGCAGCGACGCCATCAAGACCGGCCCGGATCGCGCCCCCGCGCGGGCCATGTTGCGCGCCACCGGCCTGGACGATGAAGCCATCGCCAGGCCGATGGTCGCGATCGTGCACAGCTGGTCCAACGTATCGCCGTGCAATCTCAACCTGCGCGATCTCGCCGAGGCCGCCGCCGACGGCGTGCGCGCTGCCGGCGGCACACCGGTCGAGTTCAACACCATCGCCGTCACGGATGGGATCGCCATGGGCACGTCCGGCATGCGCTCCTCGCTGGTGAGCCGTGAGCTGATCGCCGATTCCATCGAGCTCGCGGTGGACGGCCATTGCCTGGATGCCATGGTGGTCCTGTGTGGCTGCGACAAGACCATTCCCGCGGCCGCGATGGCGCTCGCCCGCCTGAACATTCCCGGTGTGGCGCTCTACGGCGGCAGCATCGCGCACGGCAGTCGGCATGGATGCCCGATCACCGTGCAGGAAGTGTTCGAAGCGGTCGGCGCCCATGGTGCCGGCAAGATCGACGATGCCGAGCTGGACGATGTGGAGCGTCATGCCTGCCCGGGCGCAGGCGCCTGTGGCGGCCAGTTCACCGCCAACACCATGGCGATGGTACTGACCACGCTGGGCCTGTCCCCGCTCGGGCTCAACGACATCCCGGCGACCGACCCGGCCAAGCGCGACGCGGCCTTCCGCTGCGGCGAACTGGCCATGGCCTGCCTCAACGACAATCGCCTGCCTCGCGACGTGATGACCCGCACGGCTTTCGATAACGCGGCGCGCATGGTCGCCGCGACGGCGGGCTCCACCAATGCCGTACTGCACCTGCTGGCGATGGCTAACGAAGCGCGCGTGCCATTGACCATCGAGGACTTCGAACCGGCCTCCGCGCATACGCCGGTGATCGCCGACCTGAAGCCGGGCGGTCGCTATAGCGCGGTGGAACTCACCGCCGCGGGCGGCACGGCCATCGTCGCGCAGGAATTGCGCAAGGCCGGATTGATCACCGACACGCCAACCGTCACCGGCCGCAGCCTGTTCGCCGAACTGGATGCCGCGCCCGCAGCCAGCGAAGGACAGCAAGTCGTGCGCACCGTCGCGAACGCGTTCAAGCCGCGCGGTGGGTACAGCATCCTCTACGGCAACCTCTCACCCGAAGGCTGCATCCTGAAGCTGGCCGGCCACGGCCGCACCAGCCACGCCGGCCCGGCGCGCGTCTTCGAGAGCGAAGAAGACGCTTTCGCCGCCGTGCAGGCCGGGCGCATCCGCTCGGGCGACGTCATGGTCATCCGCAACGAAGGCCCCGCCGGCGGCCCGGGTATGCGCGAGATGCTGGCGGTCACCGCCGCCCTCGTCGGTCGTGGGCTCGGCAACGACGTGGCACTGATCACCGACGGGCGCTTCAGCGGCGCCACGCATGGGTTCATGGTCGGACACATCGCACCCGAGGCAGCGCGCGGCGGTCCGATCGGGCTGATCCGCGAGGGCGACGCGATCTTCATCGATGCCGCGACCCGCGAGCTGCGCACCGACGCCGACCTCGCCTCGCGTCGCGGAACGTGGCAACCGACACCGCCCAAGGTGACGCGCGGCGTGCTGGCGAAGTACGCGCGACTCGTTGGCTCGGCCGCGGAAGGTGCGGTAACGCAGGCCTTCGACGATGCACCGGCGACCACCGCAACCCCGACCCGGCGTAAGGCCGACGAGGAAAACATGACCCAGGAGCTGATCGGCAACTGACGCCACCTTGTGTAGGAGCCGATGTCGTCGAACCTCGTTGCAAGCCTATCGCCGCTGAAGCGGCTCCCACGAAGAGCATCGCTGCACGGCATCCAGAGCCACCCGTTTTGCGCCACTTGCCAATCCCTATCAGGAGACACCCCGTGACCGACAAGCAAGCCACCACCGCCCCCCTGCAGAACGCCCGTATCGCCGTGCTCGGCTACGGCAGCCAGGGCCGCGCGCATGCGCTCAACCTGAAAGACTCCGGCCTGGATGTGGTGGTCGGGCTGCGTCCCGGCGGTCCGTCGTGGAGCCGCGCCTATGTCGACGGTTTCGCCGTGGCCGAACCGGGCGACGCCGTGCGCGGCGCGGACCTGGTTGCCGTGCTCACCCCGGACATGACCCAGCCTGGCATCTACAAGGACGCCATCGAGCCGAACATCAAGCCCGGCGCGACACTGCTGTTCGCCCATGGCTTCAACGTGCACTTCGGCCAGATCGATCCGCGCAAGGATATCGACGTCGTGCTGGTCGCGCCGAAGGGTCCCGGCGCGCTGGTCCGTCGCGAGTATGAAATCGGTCGTGGCGTGCCCTGCCTCTATGCCGTGCACCAGGATGCCACGGGCCACGCCGCCGAGCGTGCCACGGCCTATGCCGCGGGCATCGGCGGTGCGCGCGCGATGCTGATCGAAACCGACTTCAAGGAGGAAACCGAGACCGACCTGTTCGGCGAACAAGCCGTGCTCTGCGGCGGCGCCAGCGAGCTGGTCATCAAGGGATTCGAAACCCTCGTCGAGGCTGGGTATCGACCGGAGATCGCCTATTACGAGGTCATGCACGAGCTCAAGCTCATCGTCGACCTCTTCTACGAAGGCGGCATCGCCCGCATGCTGGAGTTCGTCTCCGAGACGGCGCAGTACGGCGACTACACCCGTGGTCCGCGCATCGTCGACGAAGGTACCAAGCAGCGCATGAAGCAGGTCCTCACCGAGATCCAGGACGGCACGTTCGCCCGCGAGTGGACCGCCGAATACAAGGCCGGCCTGCCCAATTACAAGGCGTTCAAGCAGCGCGATCTCGACCACCCGATCGAAAAGGTCGGCGCTCAGTTGCGCGCACGCATGCCGTGGCTGGCCACCAACCAGCCGAAACCGGCACCGGAGCCAGCCAAGGCCGCGGAGTAAGCGGCAGGTCTTGTAGGGGCGCGCGACGTACGCGCCGTTCTTTGCGATCCCTCCCGCGGCTCCCCATCGCGGACGTCGCGCGCTCCTACACCCTTTACATGAGAGGACTCAGATACCCGTGAACGCGCAACTGGACTCCGTCGGCGACATTCGCCGTCCTACCGTGAATCATCCCCTGGCCGGCCAAGCCATGACCGGGGCGGACATCGTCGTGCAGGTGCTCGCCGACGAGGGCCTGGACGTACTCTTCGGTTACTCCGGTGGCGCCATCCTTCCCGTCTACGACGCGGTGTTCCGTTACAACGAATCGCACCTGCATGACGATGGCAGCGAATCCCTGCCGCTCATCGTTCCCGCGAACGAACAGGGCGCCTGCTTCATGGCGGCGGGCTATGCGCGGGCGTCCGGCCGCGTCGGCGTCGCGTTGGTCACGTCCGGACCCGGCGCGACGAATGCAGTGACGCCGGTGCGCGACTGCATGGCGGATTCGATCCCGCTGGTCGTCGTCTGCGGCCAGGTTCCCACCGGCGCGATCGGTACCGACGCGTTCCAGGAAGCGCCGATCACCACGATCATGGGGGCCTGTGCCAAACACGTATTCCTGGTCACCGACGCCTCGACCCTCGAGGCCACCCTGCGCACGGCGTTTCATATCGCACGCAGCGGCCGGCCGGGTCCCGTGGTCATCGATATTCCCAAGGATATCCAGAACGCGCCGCTGGTCTTCGAGGGCCGGCGCGAGCTGGCCGTGCGCGGCTATCGGTCGCGGCTGCACGCGGTGGAGTCGGCAGTCATCGACGACGCGCACTGCGCAACGTTCTTCGCGATGCTCGCGGCGGCGAAACGACCGCTGATCTACGCCGGCGGCGGCGTCGTCTCGGCCGGAGCGGCGGGCGCGCTGCGCGCGTTCTCGCACGCATTCGGACTGCCCGTCGTCACGACGCTCATGGGTATCGGCGGATTCGACACTACCGATCCCCTGGCAATGCACATGCTCGGCATGCACGGCGCCGCGTATGCCAACTACGCGATGGACGACTGCGACTTCGTCTTCGCCCTCGGCGCGCGCTTCGACGACCGTGTCGTCGGCGTACCGGACAAGTTTGCACCCAAGGCGCGGGCGATCGCCCAGATCGATATCGATCCGGCGGAAATCGGCAAGGTAAAGGCCGTGGACTGGAAACACATCGGCTCGCTCGATACCTCTCTCGAGCGCCTCCTTGCCTACGGCCAGCGCACGGGTTTCGGCACCGATTACGCGGCGTGGCACGCCCATGTCGCCGCGCTCAAGCAAACCCATGCCATGGACTTCTGCCGCGACGGCGAAGCCATCCATCCCTGTGCGGTGATCGAAGCGATCAATCGCATCACCGACGGCCGCGCGATCATCAGCACCGGTGTCGGCCAGCACCAGATGTGGGCCGCACAATATTTCGACTTCCGCGAGCCACGTCGCTGGCTCACCTCGGGATCCATGGGCACGATGGGCTTCGGCCTGCCCGCGGCCATCGGCGCCCAGTTCGCCCGTCGCGACCTCGTCGTCATCGACATCGACGGCGACGCCAGCATCCGGATGAACATCGGCGAACTGGAAACGGTGACGACCTACGGCCTTCCGGTGAAGGTGGTCGTACTCAACAACGCCGGCGACGGCATGGTGCGCCAGTGGCAGAAGCTGTTCTTCAAGGGACGCTTCTCCGCCTCCGACAAGAGCCTGCACAAAAAGGATTTCGTGCGCGCGGCGCAAGCCGATGGATTCGACTGGGCGCGACGTCTCGACAAGCCAGCCGAGATCGACGCGACCATCGCCGACTTTCTCGCCTTCGACGGACCCGCCTTTCTCGAAGTCGTCATCGATCCCGACGCCGGCGTGTACCCCATGGTCGGCCCCGGCTCGACCTATGCCGAAATGATCACCGGCGACTGGATCGCCAGTCGCCACGCGCCGCCGATCGACACCGCCGAACCCACCGGGATGTTCTGACCATGCGCCACCTGATATCCATGCTGTTACAGAACGAAGCCGGCGCCCTGGCCCGCGTCGCAGGACTGTTCGCATCGCGCGGCTACAACATCGAATCGTTGACCGTCGCGGCGACGCAGGACGTGGATGCATCGAGGCTGACGCTGGTCGTATTCGGCGACGACGCCGTCGTCGAGCAGATCGTCAAGCAATCGGCGAAACTCGTGGACGTCATCGAGATCGCCGATGTCTCGGGAAGCGATCACGTCGAGCGCGAACTGCTGGTGGCCCGTACGGACGCGGGCGGCGAGGCGGTCGACGCGTGCCTTAGCCGCTTCGGCGGCCGCCTGCTGCACCGCTCGGCGGGACAGTCGGTGGTCGAGTACACCGGATGCGCGCGCGATGTCGATGCCTTCCTCATCGCCCTCCGCCTTTCGGGTCATATCCTCGACCACGCACGCAGTGGCATCGCCACGATCGCACAACCCCTTGTCGCGGCCTGACACCATCGGGTACTCGCCGCTCAGAAGTAGCGGATCTCGAATCCCAGGTCGCCCGAGAAGGTCAGCTCGTTGCTCAGGTCGAGTTCGTTCACGGGCTTGATATGCGCGTTCAAGAGAAGGTAGGTATCGAAATGCTTGATCGGCGAAGGCGGCTTGTCGCTTCCATTGTCAGCTACGAAGCCTATCGCGAACGCCCCATTGGGGATGGGTTGGACGGAGCCCGTGGAAGGTCCCCATATCGTATGTTCAAGATCGGTCGGGCTTGCCGACGCCGTGTAGTAGGCATGCGCGCCTTCGATATGGGCCGACCAGCTGTCATATCGGACGTACAGCTTTCCTGCCGTCGATTGACCGCCGTCCGAAACCAGGCCGAAATCGTAGTCGTCATGGGTAGCGCTTCGCGAGGCACCGCTGGCGACGGTCGCGTAACGCATCGGGTTGGCGCAGACGATGTTCATCTTGATCCGTTGCTCGCCAAGCGCCGTGGGCAGAGAGGGATCGGGATTGAGGTCGCCGCGCGCAATCCGCCCGAAGTCGACGATGCCGGTTCCGACCGTCATCTCACACGCGGGGCCCGGCGTAATGCGGCCGGCAACACCCAGGTCGACGCCCGAAGCAGCCAGCGAGCCGGCCGCCGAAAAAAGAAGAAGGGCACAGGTAAGCGCGGATGGACGATGTATCACGGAAAAACCCTCAGAAGTACGCAATCTCGAATGAAACATCGCCGGCTAGCGTCAGCTCGTCTTCAAGCACCAGATCGACCTTCGGCGCGATATAGACGGCGATGCTCAACGACATGGATGCGGAACGTATGAAGTCGGGGCCCGAGGTGACACCCCCGGTCTTGTTCAAGCCGACGTAGTAGGCCCCTTGCGAGAACGGGATGCTGCTATCGGTCGATGCGCTCCAGGACGCGAGGTCTTCCGATCCGGTGACATACGCTGCCTTGGCATCGGCCATCGCCCCGTGGTACTGCTCGGTCAGGACGAAGTGACCCGTCGGCTTGCCATTACTGCCAAGACCCAGACCATAGCGTTCGCGGCCGTTACCGCCTCCCGTCGCCAGGTCGCGAGCCTTCAGGGCGAATCGCGCCGGACCGCCGCACTCGACGAGCAGCGTGTTGTCCTTGTCGACGAAGTGCGTGTACTCGGTCTCGATGGGGTTCAGATCTCCCATACCGATATCCCCGAGATCCAGGACGCCGTCCCTCAACGAGACCTCGCACGAGGTGGGAGAGATGCTCCCGGCGACTTGCAAGCCGATGCTGTTGCTTGCCAGCGCGCCCGTGGGCGCCAGCGCGAATGTCATGAGGATGGCGGCTGCGCTGCGATGCGTTGTCATTAGAAGTACCTGATCTCGAGGCCAAGGTCGCTGGAGAATCCCACGGTGTCCGAGAGGTCCAGCTCGTTCGTCGGTTTGATCAGGGGCCGTATGAGCAGGTCGACGCTCAGGTCCTTGATGTTGTCCGGCGCATCGGTACTCTCGGCAACTCTCACGAAGCCGACGGCGTAACGCCCGTTGGTGATAGGCAGGTTCTCCCTTGGAGATGTCGCCGGCCCCCAGGTCGCGTGTTCGAGGTCGCTCGTGCCCTGGCTCGATCCCGTGGCGTATCCCTGCTTGCCGTCGATCTTGGTCGACTGCGTATCGAAAAGCAGGAACAGCTTGCCGGGGGTTGCCTCGCCGTCCGCGGCGTACATGTTGAAGACCAACGGCTGACTGAAATCGCTTCCCCTTGCTTCGGTAACGACAAAGGCGAATCGCGTGGCGTTCAGGCAGGTCACCAGGGTCTTGACCCGCTGCTCCTCCAGATTCGTCGGCTTCGACGGATCCTCGTTCAACATCCCGCGAGCGATCGTACCGAGGTCCAATGCGCTGCTACCGATGCTGACACCACACGCCGCGCCGGGTGCGATGCTTCCATTGACGAGCAAATCGGCGCTTGCCGCGCTCGCGGCCTGGGAGGCCACGAACAGCAACGACGTCGATATGAGGACCGACAGGTGTTTCATGCGTTTTTCCTTCATGGTAACGACCTTCCTGGAGCGGATGGGTCTCAATAAACGATCTCGAAAGTCACGAGGCCATCTGCCTCGATCGCTTCGTTCAACGAGAGCAGATGCCTGGGAGCGAGGTAGACCTTGGCATCGAGGGTGATGTGCAACGCCGTCAGCGGGCTGGGACCGGCCGCGGCATCGCCGGTGCCGGCATAACCCAGGCGTTCCGTGCCCGTGGGCACGGCCACGATGGGGTCGCGGGCTTGCGACCACGTCCTGCCGCCATCCACCGAGCGGGTGGCATGCAGTTCACCTCGATCCGATGTCGCTCTCGCGCCCCAATGGAGTACGTAAGCGCCGATGTTCTCGCCGGCAGGCGTCTGCCCCAATCCCATCCATGATGCGTCGGTGTAGCGCAGCCCGAGTCCCGTGGGGACGACCGCCGTCCCCGCTCGCTCGTCGCGCATAAGGCGCAGGGCGAATGGCATGGGAGCATCGCACGTGACCTGCAGCTCGCCATTTTGCGTCGAAGGAAGCGGCGTCGAAGCACCGCCTGGATCGAGATCCGTCGAACGGATCCGTCCGAAGGAGAGGTGCCGTGTCACCTCCACCTGGCAACGTCCCGCGAGCACATCGGCCTGCAGCGAAAGCTCGCGCGTGACCCTCGCCCCCACCGCGTCGATCTCACCGAGGATCGTCCAGCGCGTCGCATCGCGCACGCTCATTGCCTGCGCCTTGACGGTCGCATCGATATCCACCTGCGCGATGAACACGCGCCCGGTGGCGACCCGCCCGGCCTTGACCGGTGCGATGCCCTGGTCGGGCTGCCACGGAAGCGACGACGCCACGCGAATAGGGATATCGCCTTGCCTTTCCAGTTGTCCAAGATCGACGGCCTCGCCGTCGAGTACGCCACCGCGCAAGCGCAGCCCGAACCGACCCTGGCCTGTGAAACGAAATGCCTTCGTGTCGGCGGGCTGCGCACGAAAGAAGACCGTCATATCCTGCGGCTCCGGGCAACGGACCGACAGGGTGATCGAGCGCGCCGGCAAGACCAGATCGCCGCTTGCGTCCACGGCCATCGTCGCGCGACTGAGCCGACCGTAGTCGACCTGTGGCGCGCTCGATGTCACCTCGCAGTGCGTCACTTGCGCGCCAGCCTCGGCCGCAAAGGCAAGCACCGCCAGGAAGAACCATTTCACCCTGGCATTCATGGGCCGGACCTCTCGACGGCATGACATACCGCGACCGCCGATTCGAAGTAGGCACCGGCATCGGCAGTCGCGCCCAGAGCGTAGTCCAGCTCGCAGCGCGGAAGGTCGGGGATGTTCACCCACAGTCGCGGCGTCGCCAATGCGTTCGGCACGAAGACCTGACCATCGCCCTGAACCAGGCTGACCAACTCACCGTGTTCGTCCGTGACGGTGGCGCCGACCGGCAAGGCCCGTCCATCGACCGACCGGGCAGTGAGCAGGAGACGACGCGTTTTCACCACGCCGAAGCGCAGCGAGGCCACGGCACCACGCCCCGCCTCGACGATGGCGGCACCGTTCTGGATATCGACATGCCGTGGCAGGGAGTCGGTCGCGACTTCGATACTGCTCTTGCCGAAGGGGCTGAGCTGCGGCAGCACGGCGTAACCGCGCGCGTCCGTCCATACGGGGCCACCGGGGGTCGACACCCGGACACCGGCGGCATCGCCTACCGAGAGCACGCCGAAGGTGTCACGCACGGCGTACGGCGAGGCGGTCAGGCCGTGCGTATGCAAGACAAGGGCGCCACGAAGGCCAAGGGTAGTGGTGCTGCCTTCCGGATTTCGCGTGTAGCCCGTGTCCAGCTGCAAATAGCGCGGCAGTAAGGACAGGCCGGCCGTCAGGCTTCGCCTTCGGTCGCCGGGCCGGTATTCCATGCCTGCGCGATACGACGCGTACTCGTTGATCTGCTCCGACAGGTTGGCCCCATAGCGGGTCTCGGCGCCGTACCGGCGCATCGAGGTAGTCAGCCGACGCTGCTCGCCAAGCGGAACGCTGACGGTCAGGAAGACGCTGTTGTCACGGGCCCGGCGCCCGCCGTTGAGATTCCATTCCGCCGAAAGCGACAGCGAAGCGCGGCCGACGCGCGTCCCCCACGACGCCAGGGCGCGACGCGCCCCACGGCCGTCGAAGAGGATCGTGCGCGAGTATCCCGTACTGAGGTTACCGAGCCCCGGGTGCGACCAGGACAGCGTCGCTGTGGACTGGTCCCGATAGCGCGAACGACCAAGGCTCGCTTGCGTGACACGCGTCGTGTCGAGAAGGTCGCGGTAGCCCCGATCCTGGCGGGTATGGGAAAGACCGAACGACCAGCGATCGGTCAGGCGCTGCGACAGGGCCAGCATGGCCTGCGTGCCCGAAGCGTCCACGCGCGGCGCATCGGATCCGGCGAGATTGACTTGCAGTTGCATCGTCGATCCCACCTGCACACCGAGGCCGAGCCCGATCGCACGGTAGTTCGAAGCCGCCATGAGCCCGCCACTCAGCGACACGCCACGACCGACCGGCCCGCTCCATCCGCCACTGGCGACCCACGGCGCACGGTCGGCACCGGTGTTGCGCACCTTCCCCACCGCGAACGAGTAGCCTGCCGACGGCGCGATGGTGCCCGCCAGTGCGGCGGCGACCACGAAGTGCTGGGAGCCGCCGTCGATGCCGACGACCGTCACATCGAGGTCGGCGTAACGATTGATGCGCGGAATGTCGGCCAGCTTGAAGGGGCCCGCCGGCACGATGGTCGAGTAAACCAGCACGCCGTCCTGGCGAACTTCCACGCGCGCCTCGCCCTGCGCAACGCCCTCGACGATGGCGCCGCCGCCCTGGGTCGGAAGCGCCTGTTCGCTCATGACCTGGGCACCGGCGATCTGTGCCCCGGACAGGACAGGACTCACCAGGTTGATCTCGCCCACTTGCAGCACCGATCGGCGCTCGGGAAATGCGCGCTGGGCATACGTGTCCAACATCTGGATACGATGCCGGCCATCGCTGGAGGTGGAGACCTGGTGGCTGCGAAACACCCAGTCGCCCGCATTGAATCCGGCCTCGGTATTGGCCGACCAGTAGCGGCTGGTACGCGAGCCCCATCGACTGTCCAAGCCGGTGATCTCGTAGTTGAGAAGTCCGGCGGCACCGCCGTGCTCGTAGCCGGACACATCCTGCGTCGGCACGCGCAACGCATCGGTCGGGACCAGCAGGGAAACGGCGGCTTTGCCGGGATCGATCTCGACTTTCGCCGTGGGATAGACCGCGACCAGGTTCACGCACGAAGCCTCCTGCGATTCGCCCGTCGCGGGATCGTTCGTCCGGATCGGCGTCAGCTCCGCCGCGTCCAGCAGTGCCTGGTCGATGCACAACGCGCCCTTCGGGTTGAAGCGTGCGCTGGTCTGTCCCATGGGTTTGCCGTTGACGGCAAGCGAGACCACGTGATGCCCGGCTGTGAAGCGCGGCGCCTCGCGAAAGTACTCGGCCAGCTTCGGATCGATGCCTCTCAGCTTCAGCATGCTCTGATCGAACTCGACGTCGCCGTCCCGTACGAGGTTCTCGTCGGGACGCATGGCATAGGCGTCGGTGATATCCGTCGCATACGCCAGCGGCAGCAACGCCAGACGCAGATGGGCACCGCTCATCGCGTCGCAGCGGAACTTAGCGGTGCGTCGTAAGCATCGACCGCGAAGCCGTAGACGGTGGCTGGATAGAGCCGTACCGCCGTCGCCGTCCCGGCGGCTTCGGGAAGGGGTAGCGCATGGCGGGCTCCCGGCAGCACGTATGCGGCGGGAACGCGGACCGACGCCATCGTGGGTAGCAGATGAACCTCCTGCCCCATGCGCACGACATAAGGCGTATCGTTGCGCACCACCAGTTGGCCCTGGTCGATCGACCAGGTGAGGCCCTTCCAAGGCTCCCGGTTCGGCGCCAGTCCCTTCGGGTGCAGGATGACCGGCAGGTTCTGCCGGATGTTCACGGCAACCGTTGCGCGACCCGGCTCCAGCTTGCTCTTCGGCTGCAGCCCTTCGAACACCACGCGTTTCAGCCGCTGAGTCTTCAATGGCTCGACGTTACGCAGGATGAAACGGACCAGCTGGTTCTGCCCCGGCTCGACGCGCGAGACCGGCGGCGTGACGAACAGCAAGGGCTCGGTATCTTCGGGGATGTCCTGCAAGGTGACATGCAGGAGCGAGGGTCGCGGATCGCTATTCCTGACATTGATCGAAGCCTCGCCCTTTTCCTCGTAGACGATGACCACCGACGTCTCCGGCAGCATGCCGTCGGCCAGCGCGGGCATGGCCATGCCCGCGCCAAGCAGTGGCACGGTGAACAGGAGGCGTATCGCGTGCTTGCGCGAGGTACCGATCCTCTTCACGTCAGTAAAAGATCTCGATCGTGGCACGACCGGAAATAGCGACGTCCTCGTTGACGATAGGGTCTTTGGCCAACACCGCTTCGATCTTCAACGGCACGGTCAACGTCGCCAGGTCTGCCGGCTCGGTGGCCGAGGCATCGGCCGCGAACGCAAAGGCCTCGCCATCGTGATCGAACGGGACGAGGCCGCTCACAGGTGTGCCCCACGCCTGGCCTGCGCCGCTATCGGTGGACTTCAGAACGAACTTGCTGGACGCCATGCTTTGCGCATCGATGCTCAACTTGAAATAGCCGTTGGGCTTGTTGAGATTGCCCTGCTCGTTACGACCGAGGCTGTAGTGGGAATCCCCGGCGGTCGACGTACCCTCGGCCAGCGAATCGGTCGCCTTCAGACGAAATTTTGCCGGAGCGCCCTGGCAGTCGATCAGCAGCGATGCGGTCTTTGCGCCGAGCGCGAGATCCTGACCGGGCGTGAAGTCGCCCAGTTTTACGGGGTCCAGCTGCACGTCCGGGGCACCGCCCAACGACACGCTGCACGATGCCGGGGTAATGGTGCCCGTGACCTGGAGCGTCGCCGTATCGGCCGCGATCGCGGCCAGTGGTGTCAGCAACGCCAGACTGATGCCGGAAAGCAAAGCGATATGTCGCATCTGACCCTTCTCCTGAAAAGTGGTCAGAAAGCATATCGGCCGTGCCGGGCCGCCCATATAGGATCACTCCTATTTCGGACGGCCAATCCTCCCTCGCACGATCTACCAGACTTTGTAGACCTGGCCGGTCTGCCGACCTTCGACCGAACGCGAGAAGGCCAGGGCGGCGCGCGTCGCGCTCACCGGCTCGAAACCGCGGAAGTACGGCGCATACGCGTGCATTGCCTCGGTCAGCACCGTCGGGCTGACGACGTTGATGCGGATGCCACGCGGCAATTCGATCGCCGCCGCACGCACGAAGGCCTCGACAGCGCCGTTGACCGTGCTGGCCACCGCCCCGGACAGGATCGGCTGCTCGGTGAGGATGCCGGTGATCAGGGTGAAAGAGCCGCCGTCACGAAGGTGCGGCGTACCGGCGTTGACCAGGCGTATCTGGCCGAGCAGTTTGTCCTGCAACCCCTCGAGGTAGTTCGCTTCGGTCAACTCGCCCAGGGGGGCGAAGGGCACCTTGCCAGCGGCGGAGATGACCGCGTCCACCGGCCCTACCTGGCGAAACATGGCCTCGACGCTCGCCGCGTCGCGCAGATCCACGCGGACGTCGGCGCCTGTGCGGCTCGCCCCGACGATCTCGTGCCGCGCGCCCAGTTCCGCCGCGACCGCCTTGCCCAGGGTGCCGTTGGCACCCACGATCAGAACCTTCATGTTCGCCTCCTTGGTGATTGATAACAGGAAAGAGTACGCTCGGCCGTATGAACCGTCGCGCCGCCCTGTCGCTGCCGCCGCCCATGGCCGATACCTCGGCGCTCGGTCGCGAGCAGGATGTCCTGGGCCTCTCGGACGAACCCTCGATCCACTACCTCGACCACGGTTCGCGCAGTCGGCTGATCCGCTGGCATTACCACCCCGCGTACGAGCTGCATCTGATCGTCGCGACCGAGGGCACGGCCTATGTGGGCGACTACGAAGGACGTTTCGCGCCCTATACGCTCATGCTGACCGGACCCAACGTGCCGCACAACTGGGTGACCGACTCCCGCTGGGAGCCGGCAGCCCTGCGCGATCGCGTGATCCTGTTTTCCGAAGCCTTCGTCCGCCGCTGCATCGAGTTCTTCCCGCTTGCACGGCACGTGAAGTCGCTGTTGCTGGAAGAAGCACGCTACGGCATCGAGTTCGCACCGGACCTCGGCCGGCAGTTGGAACCGTACTTCCGCCGTGTTGCCGAGAATCCGGGCCTGCGTCGCGTGGCGAGCTTCTTCGAGATGATCGAAGCGCTGGCGGAAGACTCGACGCGCCGGCCGCTCAGCAGTCGCCCTTTCCAGGCCTCGGCCGATCCCAGCCAGTCGATGAAACTGCATCGCGCGGTGACCTTCATCGACCGACATCACGCTGGCGATGTGTCACTGAAGACCGTGTCCGATCGTCTTGGCATGTCCGAAACCGCGTTCTCGCGTTTCTTCCACCAGCACACCGGTTACCGCTTCATCGACTACGTGAACCAGACACGCGTGCAACGCGCGTGCGAGAAGCTCGTCGGTTCGCCAGGGTCCATCACGGACATCTGCTACGAGGTGGGCTTCAGCAATCTGTCGAACTTCAATCGCCGCTTTCTTGCCCTTACCGGGATGACGCCGCGCGAATATCGGATGCGGCACCGGCAACCCGCCGCCGACCTGTGATGTCGCGCCGCGTCACGCGGCGCACGAGCGCACACGCTTAGTCCGGCGTTTATACGTACTTTGTTGCCTGGCGCAACATGTGCTGCACAGCAGCATTAACGGCCGCATGGCCGGCGTTTCTTGGGCCGAAGCGCGGCTCATTCTGCAAAAAAGTACGCATCTTCACTGGAAACGACCAGACCCGTATTGGTGGTCGCGGTGCCCTTGAATCTATAAACGTTCATCCATTCGGTTCGCCGTAAAGGGAGGCATGATGAGCGATGACCGGAACGGCCTTGGAAGAGGTATCGCCTCCGTGCTGTTCGCGACGTTGTTGGGAACGGCCGGCGCGGCATACGCCGATACCACGCTCACCATCGGCACGGTGAACAACGCGGACATGGTGCGCATGCAGGCACTGTCGTCCGAGTACGAGAAGAGCCATCCAGGCGTGCATCTGAACTGGGTAGTGCTTGAAGAGAACACCTTGCGGCAGCGCCTGACCACGGACATCGCCACGCACGGCGGCCAGTTCGATGTCGTCACCATCGGCGCTTACGAGGCGCCCCTATGGGGCGCCCAGAAGTGGCTCAAGCCACTGGACAACCTGCCAGCCGACTACGACACCGACGACATCTTCAAGAACGTGCGCGAACAGCTGACCGTGGATAACCACCTCTATGCCGTTCCGTTCTATGCCGAAGCGAGCATCACCTACTTCCGCACGGACCTGTTCGCCAGGGCGAACCTGACCATGCCCGCCGAACCGACCTGGGACCAGATCCGCGGCTTCGCGCAGAAGCTCCACGATCCCGATCACGGTGTCTACGGCATCTGCCTTCGCGGCAAGGCCGGCTGGGGCGAGAACATGGCCCTGCTCGGCACGGTCGTCAACAGCTACGGCGGGCGTTGGTTCGACGAGCAGTGGCATCCGCAGATCGATACGCCGGAGTGGCACAAGGCGGTGAGCTTCTACGTGGACCTGTTGAAGAACAACGGTCCGCCTGGCCCCTCCGACAACGGCTTCAACGAGAACCTCGCCCTGTTCGCCTCGGGCAAGTGCGCCATGTGGGTGGATGCGAGCGTCGGCGGCGGCACGGTTACCGATCCGAAGGAAAGCAAGGTCGTCGGCAACGTGGGCTTCGCCCGCTCGCCGCATGAAGTGACCGACCGCGGCTCGTCGTGGCTATGGGTCTGGTCGCTGGCCATCCCGGACAGCACCAGGCAACCGGATGCGGCGCGCGCGTTCATCCTCTGGGCCACCTCCAAGCCCTACCTGAAGATGGTCGCCGACAAATACGGCGCGCAGGCCACGCCACCGGGCACACGGGAGTCGACCTATGCCAATCCCGCCTACATGAGCGCGGCCCCCTTCGCCAAGGTGACCTACGACTCGCTCAAGGCGGTCGATCCCGCGCATCCGACGCTGAAACCGGTGCCGTACAAGGGTATCCAGATCGTCTCGATCCCCGAATTCCAGGCAGTCGCCACCCTGGTCGGCCGCGAGATCGCCGGCGCGCTGGCGGGACGCGGCAACGTGGACGCCTTGCTGCATACCGCCAACGCCGCCGTCAGCCGCACGATGAAACGTGCGGGCTATTACGACCAGAAACCGGTCATCGCCAAGGAGCCGCCGAAATGAGCGCGCGTATCCGTAAACGCCCGGAGCGGCTGCTCGCCCAGCCCGCGATCGTCATGCTGCTGGTATGGATGATCGTCCCGCTGGCGATGACGCTGTACTTCTCCACGCAGTACTACAACCTGCTGTATCCCGGTAAGTCGGCCTTCGTCGGGCTGGAGAACTTCGCCTATTTCTTCACCTACCCCAGCTTCTGGACCTCGGTCCTCAACACCATCGTCCTCGTCGGCAGTGTGCTCGTGGTCACGGTGGTGGGCGGCGTGCTGATCAGCGTGCTGGTGGACGAGACCTTCCCCGGCCAGGGCATCGTGCGGATGCTACTCATTTCGCCGTTCTTCATTATGCCGACCGTCGCCGCGCTGGTATGGAAGAACCTGCTGATGAATCCCGTCTCGGGCTTTCTCGCCTGGGTATGGAAGCTGTTCGGCGCGACACCGGTGAACTGGTTCGCCGACTGGCCGCTGTTTTCCATCATCACCGTGGTGTCGTGGGAGTGGTTGCCCTTCGCCATCCTCATCTTCGTCACCGCGCTGCAGTCGCTGGACCGTGAACAGATGGAAGCGGCACGCATGGATGGCGCACGCGGCTTCGCGATCTTCCGCTACCTGACCCTGCCGCATCTCGCACGGCCCATCGCGGTGGTGGTGATGGTCGAGGCGATCTTCCTGCTCAACATCTTCGCCGAGATCTTCGTCACGACGAACGGTGGCCCGGGCGACGCGACGACGAACGTGCCGTATCTGGTCTACACCCAGGCGCTGCTCGAGTTCGACGTGGGCGCGGCTTCGGCCGGTGGCCTTGTGGCCGTGGTGCTTGCCAACATCATGGCGGTGTTCCTCATCCGCCTGATCGGCAAGTCGCTGACCGAGAAAACGTGAGGAGAATCGACATGGCCAAGCGCAAGCACAATCAGACCGCCCGCACGATCCGCATCGTCGCCTCATGGATCGTCGCGCTCATCGTCTTCTTCCCGATTCTCTGGATGCTGCTGACCAGCTTCAAGTCGGAGCTCGATGCCTTCAGTATGCCGCCGCATTTCTTCTTCGCGCCAACGCTGGAGAACTACGAGCAGATCCTCGCGCGCGCCAACTACCTGCACTACGCGTGGAACTCCATCGTCACCGCGGGTGGCGCGACCATCCTCGGCATGATCGTCGCCGTCCCGGCGGCTTATGCCTTCGCCTACCACCCCACATTGAAGACGAAGAACATCCTGCTGTGGATGCTTTCGACCAAGATGCTGCCAAGCGTCGGCGTGCTGGTGCCGATCTACCTTATCTGCCGCAACCTGGACATGCTCGATTCGAAGACGGCGCTGATCATCATCTTCGCGCTGATCAACCTGCCGATCATGGTCTGGATGATCTACACCTACTTCCGCGACATCCCCTACGACATCCTCGAAGCGGCACGCATGGACGGTGCCGACACCGCCCAGACGATGTTCCGCGTACTGATTCCGGTCAGCCGTGGCGGCCTTGCCTCGACCGCCTTGCTCTGCCTGATCCTGTCGTGGAACGAGGCCTTCTGGTCGCTCAACCTCACCACCGCCAGCGCTGCGCCCCTGACCGCGCTGGTCGCCTCGTTCTCCAGTCCCGAGGGGCTGTTCTGGGCGAAGTTGTCCGCCGTATCGACCCTGGCCTGTGCACCGATCCTGGTGCTCGGCTGGCTGTCGCAGCGCCAGCTCGTCCGCGGCCTCACCTTCGGCGCAGTCAAATAGGAGTCACTCATGTCTCGTCTGGAAATCCGTTCGCTGCGCAAGTCGTTCGAGGGTGTCGAGGTCATCAAGGGCATCGACCTGGTCGTCGAGGACCGCGAGTTCTGCGTCTTCCTGGGGCCGTCCGGTTGCGGCAAGTCGACCACGCTGCGCCTGATCGCCGGCCTCGAAGATGCCGACGATGGGCAGATTCTTCTCGACAAGGACGACATCACCGATCGCGCGGTCGACAAACGCGACCTGGCCATGGTGTTCCAGAGCTACGCGCTGTATCCGCACATGACCGTGCGCGAGAACATGTCGTTCGCGCTACGACTGTCGAAGATGGACCCGCGTGCCATCGACGAGAAGGTCGGCCGGGCGACCAGGATCCTCGCGCTGGAGCCGTATCTTGACCGCAAGCCCTCGGCGCTTTCCGGCGGCCAGCGCCAGCGCGTCGCGATCGGTCGTGCGATCACCCGTGAGCCGCGTGTGTTCCTGTTCGACGAGCCCTTGTCCAACCTCGATGCCGCGCTGCGCGCGGCGACGCGGCTGGAGATCGCCCGCCTGCACCAGGAACTCAACGCGACGATGATCTACGTCACACACGACCAGGTCGAGGCGATGACCCTGGCCGATCGCATCGCCATCTTCAACGAGGGTCGTATCGAGCAGATCGGTAAGCCGATGGCGCTTTACCACCGTCCGGTGAACACGTTCGTGGCCGGCTTCCTCGGCATGCCGCAGATGAACTTCTTCGATGCCACGGTCGAGGGCGGCAGCGTGCGCCTTGGCAATGGCAACAGCGTGAGCGTTCCCGGTGCCGGGCCATTGAGCGGCAAGGTCACCATCGGCATCCGGCCCGAGCATCTTCGCGTCTGCGATGGCGATGGCACCGGCGAAACGGTGAGCGGCAAGCTCTCGGTGGTCGAGCGCCTGGGCAGCGAGACCTACGCCTACGTGGACGTACCGCAGGTCGGGTCGATCACCGTGCGCGCCGAAGGCGACTTCGAGCGTCGGGCCGGCCGTGACATCTGCATTCGCCTCGATCTGACGCACGCCCACGTCTTCGACGCGTCCGGCGCCGCCATCCATCATCCTTGAGACCGCCTCATGCCCGTCCCCCTCGACAGCACCACGCTCGGCCGCCTTCCCCAGGGCGTCGATGCGCCACCCTTCGATCGCTCGAAGGTCACAGCCGGCATCGCACACATCGGTGTCGGCGCCTTCCACCGTGCGCACCTGGCCATCTACACCGATCACGTCCTGGCCGATGCCGACATGCATGCGTGGGGCATCCTCGGCATCAATCTTCTGGACCATGATCGGCCGCTGGCCGACGCCTTGAGCGCGCAAGACGGCCTGTACTCGGTCAGCGAGTTCGACCCGCGCGGCGTGCGACATACGCATGTCGTCGGCGCTATGGTCGAGTATCGGTTTGCGCCGAGCGATCCTGGTGCCGTCCTCGAGCGGCTTGCGGATCCCGCCATCCGCATCGTCTCGCTGACGATCACCGAAGGCGGCTACCTCATCGACGAACACGGCGCGTTCCGCCTCGACGACGAAACGGTCGCCCACGACCTGATGCATCCCGGCGCGCCCAGGGGCGTGTTCGGCTTCATCGTCGGCGCGCTCGAGGCGCGTCGCCAGGCCGGCGTTGCGCCGTTCACCGTGATGTCCTGCGACAATCTCCGCCACAATGGCGCGCAGGCGAAGAAGGCGGTGCTCGCGTTCGCCAACGCGCGTTCGAAGGATCTCGCGGACTGGATCGACAAGGAAGTGGACTTCCCCAACGGCATGGTCGATCGCATCACCCCCGCGACCACGCCGGAAGTGCGAGATCAGCTCAATGCCGCGACCGGCCTCGACGACAAGGCGCCGGTCGTCTGCGAAGACTTCATCCAATGGGTGCTCGAAGACAGGTTCCGCCGGGGCCGGCCGGCCTGGGAGCGTCACGGCGTGCAGATCGTCGACGATGTATCGCCCTACGAGGATGCCAAGATCCGCCTGCTCAACGGCTCGCACCAGATGTTGTCCTACCCGGCCTTCCTGTCCGGACATCGGCAGGTCGACGTCGCGGTGAGGGACCCGCTGTTCAACCGTTACCTCACCGACTTCCTCGACGAGGACGCTGGCATCTGGCTGACGTCGCTACCGGGCATGGACCTCGAGCCGTACAAGAAGAAGCTGCTCGACCGATTCAGCAATGCGTCCATCGCCGACCAGCTCGATCGCCTCTGCCTGGACGGCGGCTCGAAGATCCCAGGCTTTCTCGGCCCGACGATCACGGCCTGCCTGGAGCACGGCAGGGACGCCCGCCGCCTCGCCTTCCTGCTCGCCGCCTTCGATCGCTACGTCCGCGTAGGCAGGGACGATAACGGCGAGTCCTACCCACTGCGCGAACCGAATGCGATGCGACGGGTGCAGCCGATGATCGACAGCGGATCGAAAGACACGTTGATCGAAAGCGTGGAACTGGTCGGCCCCCTTCCCGCGAAAGACAAACGGTTCCGCAAGCAGTACGACCGTTACGTAACGTCCCTGCAAGAGAAGGGTGTACGCGCGACGCTGGAGAACCTCGACGCTCTCGTCGACTAAAGGGTAACGGTATCGTCTCGGGCACTTCACTCCCGCGAACCTACGTTGGATGCCTTCCCGTCCTCGAGTGGAGTCCGCGCCGATGCCTTACAACCCGAGCAACCCGCAACCGCCCTTCGCCGAGCCGGGCAAGAACCGCCCCGATAGCGAGATCCGCAAGCCCGGCAGCTACAAGCCCGAGCACGACGCGGACCCCGAGCCGCCCGAGGATGAAGACGATCCGATCGAGCCGCTCAAGCGTTGATGGTCTTTCCAGGGCGCCGAAAGGCGCCCTTCTTCGCAAGGTAACGCTTAAGCGTCGTCGCGGTGTTCCCACGCGTACTCGACCATCCGCCGCGGGCGGAATGTGAGTACAAGCCGGTGCTCGCCAGAAGGCAAGAACTTGCTGGCGACCTGCGAGGTGACTGCCGCACCGGCTAGACTTCGCTTATGACTCCTGCTCCCAAGAAGCCCCAACCGCGGCGCACGGCGGCCCCGTCCGCACGCAAGGTCGCCCCGCCGAAACCGGTCGCCCGACCCGCCGATGCGTCGACGACGGCCGAGCGCTTCCTCGCCTTCCTTCTCAAGGGGCTGCCTCCCGGGCGGCGAGAGAAGATCCACGGCTATCTCGTGCTCACCCGCATGGACCGTCCGATCGGTGCCCTGCTCCTGCTGTGGCCGACCTGGTGGGCGCTGTGGCTGGCGGCGAAGGACTTCCCGCCGATCGGCAGCCTGATCATCTTCACCCTCGGCGTCTTCGCCATGCGCTCGGCCGGTTGCGCGATCAACGATTACGCCGACCGCAAGCTGGACCCGCAGGTGGCCCGCACGGCGGGGCGGCCGATCGCCAGTGGGCGCGTCACGCCGCGCGAGGCCTTGTACGTGTTCGCCGGATTGCTGGTCTTCTCGTTCCTGCTGGTGCTGCTGACCAATCGGCTGACCATCCTGCTCTCGTTCGGCGGCGCGGCGCTGGCGGCGATCTATCCCTTCTGCAAGCGCTACACCAACCTGCCCCAGGTGGTGCTCGGCGCCGCGTTCGGCTGGTCCATTCCGATGGCCTTCGCCGCGGTGACCGACAGCGTGCCGCCGGTGGCGTGGCTGCTCTTCATCGGCAACATCCTGTGGTCGGTGATTTACGACACCGAGTACGCCATGGTCGACCGCGAGGAAGACATCAAGGCCGGCGCGAAATCCACCGCCATCCTGTTCGCCGATGCGGATCTGGTCATCATCGGCATCCTGATGGGCACATTCCTGCTCACGATGCTGCTGGTCGGCACGCGCTCCGCCCTGGGCTGGCCGTACTGGCTCGGCCTCGCCGCCACGGCGGTGCTGTTCGCCTACCAGCAATGGCTGATGCGCGACCGTGCGCGCGATGCCTGCCTGCAGGCCTTCCGTCACAACAACTGGGTCGGCCTGGCCCTGTGGCTGGGCATCGTCATCGCACTGGCTCTGTGACCGTCATCACGCCACAGGATTTCCGTGGCGATTTATCACGATTGAAACCGCACGGTCATGCGGGTTGAGTCGATCCGTCATGGCTGACGCATAAGTTCCTACGGGTTGTGTTGCCCCTCCCCGGAGCTTTGCCCCATGTTGCATACCAAGCCACTCTGCCGTGCCCTGCGCACGGCGATAGCCACCGCTTTGCTCGTCGCCTCCGCGACGGCGGCCCGGGCCGACGACACCCCGCCGCAGAAGAAGACCACCGACCTGGATAACGTCGTGGTCACCGCCCGCTCCGGCGTCGAGACCCGCACCAAGGCGGAAACCAGCTACTCCATCACCACGATCGACGAAGACCGCCTGCGCATGCAGGCCCCGACCAGCGTCACCGAGGCGGTGAAATCCGTCCCGGGCTTCTGGGTGGAGTCCTCCGGCGGTGAAGCCTCGGGCAACATCCGTGCACGCGGCATCCCGGTCGACGGCTACGGCTCGGTCACCCTGCTCGAAGATGGTATCCCCGTGCAGCACGATCCGGCCCTGGGTTACCTCAATGCCGACCAGGCGTTCCGCCTCGACGAAACCATCGAGCGCGTCGAAGTCGTCCGTGGGGGTCCGTCGTCGATCTTCTATTCGAACGCGCCCGCCGGCGCGATCAACTTCATTCCCCGCCAGGCCGGCGATACGCCCGAAGGCCTGATCAAGTACACCGTGGGCAACTACGCGTTGAACCGACTGGACTTCTGGTACGGCACGCCCGTCGGTGGCGGCTGGAAACTCGGTGTCGGCGGCTTCTGGCGCGTGGACGACGGCCAGCGCAATCCCGGCTACAGGGCCAACGACGGTGGTCAGCTGCGAGCCACGCTGTCGAAGAAACTCGAGAACGGCGACATCAGCTTCGATGTGAAGCACCTGGACGACAAGGTCGCGCTGTACCTGGGCATTCCGATGCGGACCAACGCCAGCGGCGACATCCGTGCCGTGCCGGGTTTCAACGGCAACGACGGCACGCTGGCCGGCCCGGAGACCGAGCATCTGCAGATGCGCGAGGGCGACGGCAGCCTCTACAACTTCGACAACCGTGAAGGCACGCACGTCAAGCGTACCCAGGTGTCCTTCAAGTTCAACCACGACCTTGGCGACGACTGGAAGCTGGCCGAGTCCATGCGTTACAACACGACGGACACGCAGCGTAACGGCGTGTTCCCCAATGCCCTGCAGAGCGCGGCGTCGTTTCTCGCGCAGGACAGCAAGCGACTTTCCGCCATCCCCGGCGCCACCGCGCTGCAGTTCCGTTACGTGGACAACCCGGCGCAGGTGTACGACACCGCGAACCAGAACGGCAATGGCCTGGTACTCACCGACGGGCTGCGCGGCGTGACCATGCCGGTGAACGAGTTCATCAACGACACGCGCGTGCTTCGTCAGTTCGAGTTTGGCGAACAGACGCACGACGTCACCTTCGGCTACTACCACGCGAACTTCCAGCAGGACTTCGATCGCTATTCCTCCACCGTCCTGACCGACGTGCGCGACAATGCGCGCCTGATCGATCTGGTCGGCGTGGATCCGAACGGCAACGTCGTCGGCTCGCTGACCGACCATGGCGTCTACCGCTACGGCTACGAATGGGAACATGCCAGCGGCAAGTCCGACACCAACGCGGCCTATGTCTCGGACGAGTGGACCATCACGCCGGAACTTCGCATCGACGGTGGCCTGCGCTACGAGCGGGTCAATGTGCAGGGCTACACCGAAGGAAAGCAGACCGTCGACCTGGGTGGCTCGCCGGCGGCGGCCACCGTGCTCACCGGCAACGGCCAGTTCGCCCACTACGACCAGACCTTCTCCAAGACCGGCTGGACGCTCGGCGCCAACTGGCAGTTTTCGCCACGACAGGGCCTGTTCGCACGCTGGACGTCCGCTTTCCGCCTGCCCAACCTGAGCACCTACATCACCAGCCCGGCGGCCACGCCGCTGCTGCAGACGATGGACCTGGCCGAGACCGGCTGGAAGTACAGCGACCGGTTCATGGACCTGTACGCCACGGCGTTCTACACGAAGTACGACAACGTCGGCTTCACCAACAATGTCTTCGATCGTAACGGCAATACGTCCACGCCACAGACCGGCTTCGCCAGCACCAAGACCTACGGCCTCGAGCTCGAAGGCACGCTATACCCGACCAAGTACTTCGACGTGCAGTTCAACGCGACGCTGCAGGATCCGAAGTACAAGGGGCTGTCCTATACCGATAACGTCAACAACGGCCCGGTGCTTCGCGACTACGACGACAACCAGCTGATCCGCGTGCCGAAGGTGAGCTATCGCGTCGTGCCCGGCGTGAACCTGCTGGACGGCCGGCTGCGCCTGCAGATGTCGTACGAGCACGAAGGCAAGCGCTACGTCGATACCGCCAACTCGGTCGTCTTGCCCTCGTACCACGTGGTCGGTGCCAGTGCTCGCTACGACGCCACGCCGGAGCTGTCGTTCTATCTGTATGCCGACAACCTCTTCAACTCGCTGGGGCTGACCGAAGGCAATCCACGGGCCGGCGAACTCGCGAGTTCCGACGCGGGGGCGAACACGTTCATCGCGCGTCCGTTGCTCGGCCGTTCGTTCCGCGCCGCCGTGATGTACCGTTTCTGATGCGCGCTCTCATCGGCATGCTCCTGGTCTGTTTCGCCGCCGTCGCTGCAGCCGAACGGGCGCCCGACCTCACCCTGCGCGGCGCGCTGTCGGGCAAGGACCAGCACACCTATCGCGAAGTGCCGTTCGATGTGCCCAAGGGCACGACGCGGATCACCATCGACGTCGCTTACACCGGCCGCGACGAGAAGACGACGATCGATCTGGGCTTGCTGGGGCCGACCGGCTTCGCGGGGCAGGATGGCTTCCGGGGCTGGAGTGGCGGAAGCAAGCGTCGCTTCACGGTTTCCGCGACGGATGCCACGGCGTCGTTCCTGCCGGGGTCGATCGAGCCCGGCAAGTGGCGCCTGTTGCTGGGCATTCCCAATATCCGCCCCGCTTCGACGGCCACCTATACCGCGCAGGTGTGGCTATCGCGGGACGATGAAGGCTTTGGCCCCGAGCACGGACTATCCGCCGCGCTCAGCCCGGACGCCCGCTGGTATCGTGGCGACCTGCATATGCACACGGCGCATAGCGATGGCGGGTGCCCCAATGCGACAGGCACGAAGAAGGTGCCTTGCCCGCTGTTCCTCACCGTGGCTTCCGCGGCGAAGCGAGGGCTCGACTTCATCGCCATCTCCGAACACAACACCATGTCGCAGGTATCGGAGATGCGCGAGCTTCAGCCCTACTTCGACACGATGCTGATGATTCCCGCGCGGGAAATCACCACCTTCGAAGGTCACGCGAACCTGTTCGGCGTGTCGCGACCACTCGACTTCCGTGTCGGCAGCGCCAGCGTGCCGAACTGGAATGCCTTGCTCGCCGAGGTCGCCAGGGCGCATGGCGTGATCTCGGTCAATCATCCCCGTCGGCCTAACGACGAGACCTGCATGGGTTGCGGGTTCACGCCGCACGACACCGTGGACATGCATGGTTTCCAGGCGATCGAGGCGATCAACGGTGGCGATGTGGAACGTGCCGACAGCGGCATTCCGTTCTGGGAAGCCCAACTCGATGCGGGCCTCCGGATCACGGCCATCGGCGGCAGTGACAGCCACGATGGCAGCGATGCCCCGAGGGATGCCTTTGCCGGACGCATCGGTTCGCCGACGACGGTGGTGCATGCGCGCGAGCTGTCGATGGAGGGCATCCTCGATGGCATTCGTGCCGGGCATGTGTTCGTCGACGCCGAAGGGACGCGTGACCGCTCGCTCGACGTGCAGGCGACCGCCGGGTCGCACGTGGCCGGCATGGGCGATGCGCTTGCCGTGGCCAACGGGCAGTCCATGCGCGTCGTCGTGCACACGGCGGCGCTGGGCGGTCAGCAACTGCGCGTTCTCGACAACGGACAACCGGTCGACCTTGCGGGACGTGACGTGGTACCCGCGAGCGGCGAGTCGGCATTCGACTGGAAGAGCGATGGCAAGCCACACTGGTTACGCGTCGACGTTCGCTCACCCGAGGGCAAGCTTCTGATCCTCGGCAATCCCATCTACATCAATCACTGACGGTCGCCGGGCGACGGCGTACGCGCCAGTGCCCAGATGTCCACCCGCTCGACGCCGACGGCAAGCAGGGCCTTGGTGCACTCGATGAGGGTGGCGCCGGTGGTCATGACATCGTCGACGATGGCGACGTGCTTCTGCGCAGGGACGCGGCGTACGGCGAAGGCGCCGCGCACATTGACGAGGCGGGCCGCCGCGTCGAGTTCCGACTGGGCCTCGGTGCGGCGCGCGCGGTAGAGCATGTCGTGCGCGACAGGGATGCGATAGCGCTTGCCCAGCGGCCTGGCCAACTCCAGTGCCTGGTTGTAGCCGCGCGAGCGCAGGCGGCTCAGGTGCAGCGGAACGGGAAGGAGCAGGTCGGGCATCGACGGTGGCGGGCCCGCGTCCATCCATGCATCCGACAGCACGCGGCCAGCGGCAAGACTGCCGGCGAACTTGAAGCGTGCCTCGAGCGAGTCCAGCGGCCAGCCGTACTCGTAAGGCACCCACAGATCGCCCCACGGACGCGGCGCCGCCTGGCACTTGTGGCATTCCGGAAGCGGCGCGGGTAACGGCACGGCGCAGCGTCCGCAACAGGCGAGGTTGCGTGGCAACGAGGCATGGCAGGCGTGGCAGAGTTCACGCGCCTCGTGGCCCCCGTCGCCGCAGACCAGGCAGCGCGGCGGCAGCAGCCACCGGCCGGCCGCGGCGAACCATCGAGCAAGGCGGGACGCGTCCATGCGTCGGCGCTTCGGTCAGTAACGCCGGCGGTACAGCGCCGCGTCGACGATCGACCACAAATGAATGATCCAGCCCAGCCAGATCACCCAGAGCACGGCGGCCAGCACGAACATGATCAGCGCCTTGAACACCCGGCCCTGGACCAGCTGGCCGAGGCCAGGGATGAAGAAACTGCAGATGGCAGCGAGCACGTTGCCGCTGCTGCCCTGTCCGTCGCTCATGCGATTACCTCCTGATGGATGCCCGTTGGCACATGGTAAGACACCTCTCGGCCTTGCTTCGTAAACTTCCGACACGCCGTTAAGGTTGACAGTGGGCGCGCGCCTTTCCACACTTCGCGCCTTCGCCCCGGGAGCCCACCATGACCGCAGCCATCCGCCACGACTGGTCCCGCGAGGAGGTCGAGCACCTTTTCGCCTTGCCCTTCAACGACCTGCTCTTCCAGGCGCAGACCGTGCACCGCCAGTATCACGACCCCAACGCGGTCCAGGTGTCGACCCTGCTGTCGATCAAGACAGGTGGCTGTCCCGAGGACTGCGCTTATTGTCCCCAGGCCGCGCGCTACTCGACCGGCGTGAAAGCCGAAAAGCTGATGAGCGTGGAAGCCGTGCTTGCCCGGGCCCAGGCGGCCAAGGACGCCGGCGCGAGCCGCTTCTGCATGGGTGCGGCGTGGCGCTCGCCGAAGGACCGCGACGTGGTCAAGGTGGCCCAGATCGTTGCCGCGGTGAAGGGCCTCGGCCTGCAGACCTGCGCGACCCTCGGCATGCTTTCCCAGCCGCAGGCCGACACACTCAAGGCCGCGGGCCTGGACTTCTACAACCACAATCTCGACACCGCGCCGGACTTCTACGGCGAGATCATCCATACCCGCGAGTTCCAGGATCGCCTCGACACCCTCGACCACGTGCGCCAGGCCGGCCTGAAAACCTGCTGCGGGGGCATCGTCGGCATGGGCGAATCACGCGCGCAGCGCGCCGGCCTGCTGACCACGCTGGCCAACCTGCCCGAACACCCCGAATCCGTACCGATCAACCGTCTGGTCCAGGTGGCCGGCACGCCACTGGCCGGCACCGAGGCACTGGATCCGTTCGAGTTCGTGCGCAGCATCGCCGTCGCGCGCATCGTCATGCCGGCCTCGGTCGTACGCCTGTCGGCCGGCCGCGAGTCGATGGACGACGCTTTGCAGGCGCTGTGCTTCGCCGCGGGTGCCAACTCGATCTTCTACGGCGAGAAGCTGCTGACCACGGGCAACCCGGACGTCGAACACGACCGCCGGCTGTTCGAACGCCTCGGCCTCACGCCGATGGACGTCGAGATCGAGCCGGGCACGGTCCACGCGGACATCGTCGAACGCGCCGACGCGGCGTGAGCCGGCCGGACCTCCGCGCCCGCGTCGAAGCTGCGCGGGCGCAACGCGAACGGGAGGGGCTGCTGCGCCGCGCTCGCGTCTGCGAGGTCACCGCGGACGGCCATCGTGTCCTCGACGGACGGACGCTGGTCGACTTCTGCGGCAACGACTATCTCGGCCTCTCGCGTCACCCCGACCTCGTCGAAGCACTGCACCGCGTCGCGGCCACCGAAGGGGTCGGCACGGGTGCCGCACATCTGGTCTCCGGCCATCGCGGTGAACACGCCGCTCTGGAAGAAGAGCTGGCCGACTGGACCGGGCGTCGGCGCGCGGTGCTGTTTTCCACCGGCGTCATGGCCAACCTGGGGGCTTTGCAGGCCTTGCTCGGAGCTGGCGGCCTGCCAGGCCGCGGCGGTGCCCTTTGCGTGCAGGACCGTCTCAACCACGCCAGTCTCATCGATGGCGCGCAGCTGGCCGGCGCCGAGCTTCGTCGCTATCCACATGGCGATGCCGAGGCCGCGGCGCGCCAGCTCGACGCACGACCCGAGCACGCGGCCCTGCTCGCAACGGACGGCGTATTCAGCATGGATGGGGATGTCGCGCCGCTGTCCGCGCTGGCGACGCTCTGTCGGGAGCGCAGCGCGCTCTTCTATGTCGACGATGCCCATGGCCTGGGCGTTATCGGCCCCGAGGGCGCCGGCAGCGTAGCGGCGGCCGGACTCGACGCCACACGGGTGCCCCTGCTCATGGGCACGCTGGGCAAGGCACTCGGTACGGCAGGCGCCTTTGTCGCCGGCGATGCCGACCTGATCGAGGCCATCGTCCAGTTCGCCCGGCCCTATATCTATACGACGGCGATGCCGGCCGCCCTCGCCGCGGCAACGCGTGTCTCGCTGCGCCTGGTCCGCGCCGACGTGGAAGGCCGTCGCCAGCGGCTCGCGGCCCATATCGAACGGTTTCGCGCCGGCGCACGGCAACTGGGCTTGGCCGTCATGCCTTCTCGCACCGCCATCCAGCCGCTGCTCATCGGCTCGGCCGAGGGCGCGCTGGCCGCCTCGCGGGCCCTGGAGGCAGCCGGTTTCCTCGTGGTCGCGATCCGACCACCCACGGTGCCGCAGGGCGCGGCCCGGCTGCGGATCACGCTCTCGGCGGCGCATTCGCCGGAACAGATCGACGCCCTGCTGGACATGCTCTCCCGCCTTCCGGGTCCGGCCGGGACCGCCGCCGTATAATGGGCGGCCACGTCCCTCCCCCTATGCCCATGTCGATCCTCAACATTTCCGCCTACAAGTTCGTCGGTCTCGACGATCTGGACGTGCTGCGCGCGCGCATGGTCGAGCGCTGCGACGCCCTGGCGCTGAAGGGGACGATCCTGCTGGCACCGGAAGGGATCAACCTCTTCCTGGCCGCACCGCGCGAGGCGATCGATGCCTTCGTGAGCTGGCTCCACGAGGACCCACGCTTCGCCGACATCACGCCGAAAGAGAGTCTCTCCGACGACGTGCCATTCGGTCGCATGCGCGTGCGCCTGAAGAAAGAGATCATCACCATGCGTGCGCCGTCGATCCGTCCCGAGGAAGGTCGCGCACCGCATGTGCTGCCGCTGGATCTGCGGCGCTGGCTCGACCAGGGCCACGACGACGAGGGCCGCCCGGTCGTACTGGTCGACACGCGCAACGACTACGAAGTGGCCGCGGGCACGTTCGAGAACACTGTCGAATACGGCCTCGCGAGCTTCACCGGGTTTCCCGACGCCATCGCCGCGGATCGCGCGCGCTTCGATGGCAAGACCGTGGTCTCGTTCTGCACGGGCGGTATCCGCTGCGAGAAAGCGGCCATCCACATGCGCGAGATCGGCATCGATCGCGTCTTCCAGTTGGAAGGCGGCATCCTGAAGTATTTCGAGGAAGCCGGCGGCGCGCACTGGCGTGGCGATTGCTTCGTCTTCGACGAGCGCGGCGCCGTCGATCCGACCCTCGCACCGAGCGACCCGGCAGGCGGCGCGTCATGAGCGGTCTGCACATCGAGCGCCACGGCGAGGGCGATACACCGCTGGTGCTGATCCATGGCTGGGCCATGCACGGCGGCATCCTCTCGCCACTGGTCGACGCACTGGCCTCGCGCTACACGATGTACGTCGTCGACCTGCCGGGCCACGGCTACTCGCGCGACTGCGGCATTCCGCTCGAACCGCTGGCCTGTGCAAAGGCGATCGCCACAGCGACGCCGCCCGCGATGTGGATGGGTTGGTCGCTCGGTGGACTGGTCGCGCTGACCGCCGCACTCGACACGCCGGAGCACGTGACCTCGGTGGTCGCCATGTGCTCCACGCCGCGCTTCGTCCGCACCCAGGGCTGGCCCTACGGCAACGACGCGGCCATGGTGCAGAAGCTCGCCGCCGATCTCGAGACCGACTACCGCGGCACACTGGAGCGCTTCATCGCGCTGGAGGCCATGGGCAGCGCCGATCCGCGCGCCGAAGCCCGACGCCTGAAGGAAGAAGCCTTCGCCCGCGGCGAGCCCGACCCGCGCGTCCTGATGGAAGGCCTGCGCCTGCTCGAGAGCGCCGACTTGCGCCCGCGCCTGTCCGAACTGCGTCAGCGCAGCCTGTGGATTGCCGGCCGGCGCGACCGCATTGTTCATCCCGAGGCCGTGCGCTGGTGCGCCGAGGCGGCCGGCGGCCGCTTCGAGGAGATCGCCCACGCCGGTCACGCCCCCTTTATCGGCCACGCCGCCAGCGTGGCCGATGTCCTGACGCAGTTCACCGAAGCAGACGCATGAGCGAATTTCATTTCGACCGTACCCAGGTCAGGCGCAACTTCGGTCGCGCCGCCGGCACCTACGAGAAACACGACGCGCTACAGCGCGAAGTGCAGTCGACCCTGGTCGACCGCCTCGACATATTCGAGCAGGTGCCCGAGATCGTCCTCGACGTTGGCGCGGGTACCGGCCGCGGCAGCGCTGCGCTGAAGAAGCGTTACCCCAAAGCGCAGGTCATCGCGATGGATCTGGCGCTCCCGATGCTGCGCCAGGCCAGGCAGCACAGCAGTTGGCTGAAGCCGTTCTCGCGTGTCGCCGCCGACGCCTACACCTTGCCGATGCCCGACCACAGCGTCGACATTCTGTTTTCCAATCTGTGCTTCCAGTGGTGCGAGGACGTGGCCCGCCTGTTCACCGAGTGCGCGCGCGTGCTCAAACCCGGCGGCCTGCTCACGTTCTCCACGTTCGGTCCGGACACATTGAGCGAGCTCCGTGCCGCCTGGGCGGAAGCCGACCAGCACGCGCACGTGGCACGCTTTCTCGACATGCACGACATCGGCGACGCGATGCTGAGCGCCGGGCTGCGCGATCCGGTCTTGTTCGCCGAACGCTACACGCTCACCTATCCCACGCCGCGCGCGCTGCTCGACGAGCTGCGCGGTCTGGGCGCGAACAATGCCGACGCCGATCGTCAACGCGGACTCACCGGCAAGCAGCACTACCGCCGCATGCTCGATGCCTACGAAGCGATGCGCAGCGACGGGGTCATTCCGTCGACGTGGGAAGTGGTCACCGCCCATGCCTGGGGGCCTCCGGCCGGGCAGTCGCGCCGCGAAGGCAGCGGCGAGATCGCCAGTTTCCCCATCGACAAACTGCGTGGGTCGCGGCGGAAGACGCCGTTCTGACGGTTATCGTCGGGTCGCGCGGTAGCGGCAACCGGGTTCGTGTCCGTCGACCATCCCGGTGGCCTGCATGAGCGCGTAGCAGATGGCCGTACCGGCGAAACGAAATCCTCGCCGATGCAGGGTCGCGCTCATGATGTCGGAGGCATCGCTTCGCGAACGCGTTCCAGGCGCAAGGCATGATGGCGTGGCGCTGGCATCCCCACCGACGAAGCGATGGAGAAAGGCCGATAACGATCCCTCGTCTTCGATCAACCTGAGCGCGGCCCGCGCATTGCCGCGCACCGAGGCGATCTTGAGGCGATGACGGATGATGCTGCGATCGCGGCGGACCATGGCGAGTTCGCTGTCGGTCATCGCGGCGATGCGTGAGAGGTCGTAGTCGTGAAAGATGCGGCGATAACGCTCGCGCTTTGCCAGAACGGTACGCCACCTCAGCCCGGCCGCCGCGCCACGCAGCGTGATCAGCTCGAAGAGCTGTCGATCGTCGTGGATCGGCAGCCCCCACTCCCCGTCGTGATACGTGCGTTCAACATCGCTTTGTTCGGCCCAGGCGCATCGCATGTCCCGTCTCACACGTCCTGAAGAAGAGACGAGAATAGCTACGCAAAGTGGCCGCGAATGTCCGCTTCAGGTCGCGCTTCCCGTGCGAATGCCTACCAGGGCAAGTCATCCAGATCGACGTTGCCGCCAGTCAACACCGCGCCGATACGGCGCCCGACGACACGCTCCGGGTAACGCATGAGCGCGGCGAGCACCGTGGCACTCGACGGCTCGACGACGATGCGCAACTCGGACCAGAGCAGGCGCATGGCGGCGATCACGTCGGCGTCGCTGACACGCAGCACGCTGACGCCCTGCTCGCGCAGAACATGAAAGTTCGGCTCGCCGATCAGCGTACGCAGGCCGTCGCAAATCGTGTGGGGCGTGAACGGCCCGACCCGCGCATCCGCTTCCAGCGAACGGGCCGCATCGTCGGCGCCTTCCGGCTCGGCGCCGAACAGCGCGATCGCCGGGTCGATGCCGTGGGCCGCGATCGAGCAGCCGGATGCCAGCCCACCACCACCGACGGGAAAGACGATCGTATCGATACCCGGAGACTGGCGCAGCAGTTCGGGCACCAGCGTCCCCTGCCCCGCCATCACGCGCGAATCCGCGTAGGGGTGGACCAGGGTCGCGCCCGTGCTTGCCATGACCTCGGCAGCCTTCGCCTCACGCGCCGCGGTGGTCGGCTCACAGCGGTGCACCGTCGCGCCCGCGACGACAATCGCGTCCACCTTGGTCTTCACCGCGCCTTCGGGAACGACCACGTGTGCCGTGATCCCGCGCGTACGCGCCGCCATGGCCAGGGCATTACCGTGATTGCCGGAGGAGTGCGTGACGACGCCGCGCGCGGCGTCCTCGTCGCTCAACGACCAGACGGCATTGGTCGCGCCGCGAAACTTGAATGCGCCGCCCCGCTGCAGGTTCTCGCACTTGAAGACCACCATCGCCCCGACCAGCATGTCGATGCGGTCGCTGCGAAGCACGGGTGTCACCAGCGCATACGGTGCGATGCGCGCGGCGGCGTCGCGTACGTCGGCAAAGGTCGGCAAGGTCACGTGTCGAATTCCACGCCGCAGACGAAGCGACGCTCCTGACCGGCGGCCAGCGTGATCAGCGGCGTGCAGTCGTCGCGGTTGAAGGCATCCGGCATGCATTCCATGGGCTCGAGTGCGACCGACTTGCGGGCGTCGCGTTCGGCGGTGTCCGAGGTGAAGGCGAGCATCACGCCCTTCTCCTGCCACACGGCGATGCCCACACCCGTTTTCGGGTCGCGCAGATGGGTGCGCGCCTTGCCATCGGTATCGAGCTGCAGATCCGCGTAGGTGTGATTGAGCGCGACGCTGCCGATCGCGCGCGGCTTGCGAAAATCGAGCGACGCATCGGCTTTTTCCACAGCCTGCCACGCGCGCGTGCCCGGCAGCGGAATGAAATCCTTGTCCGTGGCGATGACCTTGTCCGCCGGCACCTGCAGCTCCCAGGTGTCGATCGGGTTTTCCGAAAGCCGGAAGTACGGGTGCCAGCCGAAGAACGTGGGTGCGGCGTGGTCGCCGACATTGCGTGTTTTCGCTTCCACCGTCAGGCCGTGCTCGTCCAGCGTGAAGGTGACACTGAAGTCGAGGGCGAACGGGTAGCCCGGATTCACCCCGGGCCGGATCGCGTCGGTGAAGAGCGTGACCGAGGCGCGGTCGTCGTCGGCATGCTCGCGCTGCACGTCGAACAGCGTGCCGCGAAGGAAGCCGTGGCGGCTGGCGCGATCGGCGCCGACGGCACCCGGCTGCAAATCGTAAGTAGTTCCTTCAAATGTGTAGCGCGAATCGTTAACGCGGTTGGCGAACGGCGTCATGATCGCGAAGCGCGATCCCTTATGCCCCACCAGCTCCTTTTCGTCGCGGAAACCGTCGGTCACGGCGTGTGTCGCGTCGCGCCAACGGGTGCTGATGGAGAGCACGGTGGCGCCGCGCCGGGCGATGCGCACCTCGCGGTCGGCATCGGCGTCGACCAGTACCACCAGTGCGTTCGCGCCCAGGGTGGAGTGCGTCACAGTGAATCGGGACATGGGGAGGCTTCCTTTTGACGAATCCGACCGCATGTTAGCCTGCCTGTCAGACCAGAACATGTGTTGTCTTACCGCCATGAGTGATCGCTCCGACGCCCCTACGTCCGTTATCCGTCTCGCCGACTACCGCCCGCCCGCGTGGGCCGTGGAAGAGGTGGCGCTCGAGTTCGACCTCGGCATCGACCGCACCGAGGTCGTCAGCCGCCTCACCCTGGTAAGGCAGGCCGACGAGCCTGTTCGCCTGAACGGCGAGGGGATCGAGCTCCTGGGGCTCACGCTGGACGGCCGTGAGCTGGGCGACGGCGAGTACATCCTCGCCAACGGCATGCTGGAAGTCGCGGTCGACGCCGACCGCTGCGTCCTCGGCGCCCGCGTCGCGGTCCGCCCGGCGGAGAACACCGCCTTCGAAGGCCTGTACCTTTCCGGCAGCCGCGATCGCGGCTTCCTGCTGACTCAGTGTGAAGCCGAGGGTTTCCGGCATATCACCTATTTCCCGGACCGTCCCGACGTCCTGTCGAAGTACGCCGTGACGCTGCGCGCCGACCGGGAGCGCTTTCCTGTTCTGCTCGCCGGCGGCAATCCGGACGGTGCGGGCGAACTGCCCGACGGCCGCCACTGGGCACGTTTCGTCGACCCGCACCCGAAGCCGAGCTACCTGTTCGCCCTGGTCGCCGGTCGGCTGGAACGGATCAGCCACGACTACACCACGGCCGATGGCCGCGCGGTGGCCCTGCACATATGGGCCGAGGCCGATGTCATCGATCGCTGCGACTACGCCATGGACTCGCTCATTCGCTCGATGCAATGGGACGAGCGCACCTACGGTCGCAATTACGACCTCGACGTTTTCCACGTCGTCGCCACGCACGATTTCAACATGGGCGCGATGGAGAACAAGGGTCTCAACATCTTCAACGCGAAGTACCTGCTGGCCGATCCGGATTCGAGCACCGACGACGAATACCGTCACGTCGAAGCCGTGGTCGCGCACGAATACTTCCACAACTGGAGCGGCAACCGCGTCACCTGCCGCGACTGGTTCCAGCTCAGTCTGAAGGAAGGCCTCACCGTGTTCCGCGAGCAGAGCTTCTCGGCGGACATGAACTCGGTGTCGCTCAAGCGCATCGAAGACGTCGCCTTGCTGCGTCGAGCGCAGTTCCCCGAGGATGCCGGCCCGCTATCGCATCCGGTGCGGCCGTCGCAGTACAGCGAGATCAACAATTTCTACACGGCCACCGTCTACGAGAAGGGCTCCGAGCTCGTACGCATGCTCGCCGGCCATCTCGGCCGCGAGGGTTTCCGCAAGGGCATGGACGTCTACTTCGATCGCCACGACGGCGATGCGGCCACCATCGAGGATTTCCTGAAAGCCCTGGGCGATGCCAACGGCACCGATCTATCGGCCTACCTGGCCTGGTATGGCCAGGCAGGGACGCCACGACTGACCGCCGAGGCACGTTACGACGCCGCACAGTCGCGCTATCGCCTCACCTTGCGCCAGCGCACGCCGGCGAGCGCGGGGCAGACGGTCAAGCATGCGCTGCCGATTCCCGTCCGGCTGTCGCTGTTCGATGCCTCCGGCAAGGCGCTGCCGCTTCGCCTCGAAGGCGAATCCACGGCGGGTGCCGCGGAACGCACCATCGTGCTCGATGGCGCCGAGCGCAGCATCGTGTTCGAGGACATCGCCAGCGCTCCCGTACCGTCCTTGCTGCGCGGCTTCTCGGCGCCGGTGATCCTCGAATTCGATTACGCCCCCGAAGAACTGGGTGTGTTGCTTCGTCACGATCCGGACGGCTTCAATCGCTGGGAGGCCGGTCAGCAGCTCGCCGGCCTTGCTTATGACAACTGCCGCGACGGCAAGCTCGACGGCGCCGCGATCGGCGCCTGGACGACGGCCCTCGCCCAGCTCTTCGGCGATGCCTCGGTCGAAGACGCACTGCTCGCCGAACTGCTTACCCCGCCCGGCGAGATCGAGTTGGTCGAGCGCCAGCCCGAGCGCGACCCGGACCGCATCCGCGCCAGCCGGCAAGCGATGCTGCGCGAGCTGGCAAGCCGGATCGGCGTGCCCTCGCTGCGGGCACGTTACGACGCCCTGCGCGCCGCCACCAGCGCTGCCCTCGACGCGGCCAGCCAGGCGCGCAGGCAACTCAAACGCCGCGTGCTCGACCTGCTCGCGCTGGTCGATGAAAACCACGCGCGCGAGCTCGCTCGCGCGCAGTACGAGGAAGCCCCGGGCATGACCGACCGCCTCGCGGCACTGGCCACGCTGGCGACGATCGATCCGGAAGCCGCGGCGCCCGCGTTCGCACACTTCCGCCAGCGCTACGAGGGCAATGCCCTGGCACTCGACAAGTGGTTCGCGGTACAGGCCCAGTTGCCCGGCGACACGGCACTGGAGCGCATCCAGTCGCTGGAGCGCGACGACGCGTTCACCCTGAAGAACCCCAATCGCGTGCAGTCGCTGCTGGGTAGCTTCGCGCGCGCCAATCCCAGCGGCTTCCATCGCACCGACGGCGCGGCCTATCGCTGGCTGGCGGATCGCCTGGTGGCGATCGATGCGCTCAATCCGCAGGTCGCCGCGCGTGTGGCGACGGCCTTCAACGGGTGGAAGCGCCTGGAGCCGGTGCGGCGCGAAGCGGCGCATGCGGTGGTCGCGGAACTGGCGTCACGCAAGGATCTTTCGCGCGATCTCACCGATATCCTCGCCCGGGTGGCCTTGGGCTGATCCCTGGATCAGTCCTCCAGCCCGGCCAGCGTTTCGCGAATACGCGCGAGGCGCTCCTCGATACGCGGGCGCAGGCGGCCCTGCTCGGCGGGATGGCGTTCGACAAGCCGCTCCATGGCCATTTCCAGACTCCCCATTTCGATGAGCAGGTCGTGGTGGCGGATCATGGGTTCATTGGTGGACATGACAGCGTTCATGGCGTGCAGCCCTTTCCCTCGTTGGTCGGGATGCTGCGATGCATCGGCCGTGCCACGCGCTTTTGCGGGCGAAGAAATGTGCGCTGCGTCACAGGCGATCTCGGGACTGGGGAGAAACTGACGTACTGCGTCACCAATTGCCGAAATCGAGCACCTCGTTGACGAAAAAGTCACACACGATTCATTCGAACGGTGTACTGTTCCATTCAACGAAAAAAAGCCGAGGCGTTGGCCTCGGCTCTTCGTGCCAGTCACTCGGTTTCTGGCGCCCGGCAGCACGGTCATCCTGGATTCCCCCTGTTCCTGAGACCGCCGGGCGCCAGATCTCATTCGACAAACCGAATGGGGCATCCTTGCCCACATCCCGCTTCCTTCGCCCGGCACACGACCAAACCCCTGTCGTTCGGTCTCGGCGCGCGTGCGATCGCGCAGCGTCTGCCCGGGTGAAGTGCACGGAATAGGAAGCACGAGCCGTGCCAAGACCTGCCCGATGGCGACGGCGCTGCAACGCAGCGTGGTTTGCCCGGCAGGCGTAAAATGGCCGGCCTGGCCACCTGCCGAACATCCTGACCATGCTGCATACAGAAACCTACGACGTCATCGTGGTCGGTGGCGGACACGCCGGCACCGAAGCCGCCCTTGCGTCCGCACGCACCGGCGCACGCACCCTGCTGCTCAGCCACAACATCGAAACGATCGGGCAGATGAGCTGCAACCCGGCGATCGGTGGCATCGGCAAGGGCCACCTGGTCAAGGAGATCGACGCCCTCGGCGGCGCCATGGGGCATGCGGCGGATCGCGCCGGCATCCAGTGGCGGACGCTCAACGCATCCAAGGGACCGGCTGTGCGCGCCACGCGCTGCCAGGCCGATCGCACCCTTTACAAGTCGGCGATCCGCTTCATCGTCGAAACACAGCCCAACCTCGAACTGTTCCAGCAGGCCGTGGACGACCTCATCCTCATCGATGGTCGTGTCGCCGGCGTGCGTACGCAGATGGGCCTCGACTTCCACGCACCCGCGGTCGTGCTTACCGCGGGCACCTTCCTTGCCGGCAAGATCCACATCGGTTCGGCGCAATACGCAGGTGGCCGCGCCGGCGATCCACCGGCCTCGACACTGGCCGCGAAGCTGCGCGAGTTGCCGGTTGCCGCCGACCGTCTGAAGACAGGTACGCCGCCGCGCATCGACAGCCGCAGCATCGATTTCTCGGTCCTCGAGGAGCAACCCGGCGACGATCCCATGCCGCACTTCTCTTACATGGGATCGGCCGCCGAGCACCCGCGCCAGGTGAGCTGCTGGATCACCCACACCACTGAAGCCACGCACGAACTCATCCGCGGCTCGCTGGACCGGTCGCCGCTGTACAGTGGGCAGATCGAAGGCGTCGGCCCGCGCTATTGCCCGTCGATCGAAGACAAGGTGGTCCGCTTCGCCGACAAGACCTCGCACCAGATCTTCGTCGAACCGGAAGGTCTCGATACCTTCGAGATCTACCCCAACGGCATCTCGACCTCGCTGCCCTTCGACGTGCAGCATGCGCTGGTGCGCTCCCTTCCCGGCTTCGAGCGCGCGCACATCACGCGTCCGGGTTATGCGATCGAGTACGACTACTTCGATCCGCGAGGCCTGCATCCCTGGCTCGAAACCAAGGGCATACCGGGGCTGTATTTCGCCGGCCAGATCAACGGCACCACGGGTTATGAGGAAGCCGGCGCGCAGGGACTCATCGCCGGGATGAACGCCGCGCTTGCCGTGCGCGGCGAGGCGCCGTGGTATCCGCGCCGCGACGAGGCCTATATCGGCGTCCTCATCGACGACCTCACGACCAATGGCACCATTGAGCCGTATCGCATGTTCACCTCGCGCGCCGAGTACCGGCTGCACTTGCGCGAAGACAACGCCGACCTTCGCCTGACGCCTCACGGCTACGCACGCGGCGTCGTCCCCGAGGATCGCTTCCGCCGGTTCGAGGCCAAGCGCGACGCGGCGGAGCACGAGACGGCGCGCCTGCGTGGTATCTGGGCCGCACCGACCAACGCGCTCGGCGCGGCGATCGAGCGCTCGCTCGGCATCGCCGTAAGCCGCGAGACCCATGCCCTCGATCTGCTCCGCCGACCCGAGCTGGACTACGCCACCCTTACCGGCGTTGCCGAACTCGGGCCGCCGGTGGACGATCCCGAGGTCGCCACGCAGGTGGAAGTCCAGGCGAAGTACGCCGGTTACCTGGAACGCCAGCGCGACGAGATCGAGCGTCAGCGCCGGCACGAGTCCACGGCGATTCCCGAAGGCTTCGATTACGACCGCGTGCGCGGCCTCTCCGCCGAGGTGCTGCTCAAGCTCAAGCGGGCGCTACCCGTGACCATCGGCCAGGCATCGCGCATCAGCGGCGTGACGCCGGCGGCGATTTCGCTGTTGCTGGTCCACCTGAAGCGTCGCGCCGCCTGAGCGGCGCATGTGCCAACCAGCAGTCGGCGGCGCAGCGGTCCATCTGGCATCATCGGCGCCAGTCAGTGCTTCAGTGAAAAGGTAGACCATGCAAGTCTGGATCGGACGTAACGGTGAGCGCTTTGGTCCCTACACGGACGACGACATCCGTCAGTGGCTGCGCGACGGCACCTGCCGTCCCGACGAACTCGGCTGGTACGACGGCATGGTCGACTGGCGCCCGCTGGGCGAACTGTTCCCGGACGATCGCCCGGCGGTCGCCGAGGGCGCGCCACCGATGCCACCCTCTCCGCCACCGTTCCTGGGCGTCACCGATGTCGCCGCGCCCGAGTACGCCGGCTTCTGGCTGCGCTTCGGCGCCTGGGTCATCGATTACCTCATCCTCATCGTGCCCTTCACCGTCATCGCGCTGAGCATGGGTCTGGGCGCCGTCATGACCACGGTGATGGAGCAGATGAAGACCGATCAGGTCGCCGCACTCCAGGCCTACGCCACCTCGGTGCTGCCGATCACCTACGTGCTGATGGTCATCGGCTTCGTTTACTACACGGTGTTCGAGGCCTCGAAATGGCAGGCCACGCCAGGAAAGATGGCGGTGGGCATCCGTGTTACCGACACCGACGGGCAGCGCATCTCGCTCGCCCGCAGCGCCGGCCGCAACGCGATCCGCCTGACCAACGTGTTGCGCTTCCCGATACCGCTTCCGCTGATCTGCTACGTCGTCGCCGCCTTTACCGAGCGCAAGCAGGGCGTGCACGACATCCTCGCGCGGACCTACGTGCTGATGGGTCGCGCCGACCAGGCCGGCGCTCCCGTGGCGGCCCCGCGTAGCGGCGAGAACGGCCGCTTCGACGCCTGATCACGCCGCCTGGCCCGGCCCTCGGGCCGGGGCCTTGCCTGTGCTTGCTATCATCCACGGCTCGACCCGACGTTTCGGCCGGCCGAGCAACGCACAGGAACCACATGCAGAGCATCGAACAACGAATTGCCCAGGACATCGCCGCAAAGCCCGAACAGGTGCGCGCAGCGGTGGAACTCCTCGACGGCGGCGCCACCGTGCCCTTCATCGCCCGCTACCGCAAGGAAGTGACCGGCGGTCTGGACGACATTCAGCTGCGTCTGCTCGAAGAGCGCCTGCGCTACCTGCGCGAGCTGGAAGACCGCCGCGCGGCGATCCTCGACAGCATCGTCGAGCAGGGCAAGATGACCGACGCCCTCAAGGCGGACATTCTCAGCGCGGATACCAAGGCGCGCCTGGAAGATCTCTACCTCCCCTTCAAGCCCAAGCGCCGCACCAAGGCCCAGATCGCCCGCGAGGCGGGTCTGGAGCCGCTGGCGCTCGGCCTGCGCGAAGATCCCACGCAGGATCCGGAAACCTTCGCCGCGAGCTTCGTCGATGCCGAAAAGGGCGTCGCCGACACCAAGGCCGCGCTGGATGGCGCGCGCGCCATTCTCATGGAATCCATCGCCGAGGACGCGACCCTCGTCGGCGAGCTTCGTGACTGGCTGTGGGAGAAGGGCCAGATCCGTGCCGTCGTCGTCGCCGGCAAGGAGAACGAGGGCGCCAAGTTCCGCGACTACTTCGATCACAGCGAAGCCGTGTCGAAGATTCCCTCGCATCGCCTGCTCGCGCTGATGCGTGCGCGCAACGAAGGCGTGCTCGAAATCGACCTCAATCCCGGCGCGGACGCCGACCAGGGACATGCCGAGGGCGAAGGTCGCGTCGCCGCGCGCGCGGGCATCGTCAACCGCAACCGTGCCGCCGACGCGTGGCTGCGCGAAACGGTGCGCCTGACCTGGCGCGTGAAGCTGCACCTGCACCTCACGCTGGATCTCTTCGGCCGCGTGCGCGAAGGCGCCGAAGACGAGGCCATCCGCGTGTTCGGCGACAACCTGAAGGACCTCCTCCTCGCCGCGCCGGCAGGCGCAAAAACAGTCATGGGCCTCGACCCGGGCATCCGCACCGGCTGCAAGCTGGCGATCGTCGACGCCACGGGCAAGCTGCTCGCCTTCGACACGATCTACCCGCATGAGCCGCGCAACCAGTGGGACCAGTCGGTGGCCCGCATCGCGCAGCTGAGCAAGCAGCACGGCGTGAACCTCATCGCCATCGGCAACGGCACCGCCTCGCGCGAGACCGACAAGCTGGCGGCGGAAGTCATCAAGAAACACCCCGACCTAAACCTTTCCAAGGTGGTGGTCAGCGAAGCCGGCGCGTCGGTGTACTCCGCGTCCGAGCTCGCCTCGAAGGAGTTCCCGGAACTCGATGTGTCCATCCGCGGTGCCGTGTCCATCGCCCGCCGCCTGCAGGATCCCCTGGCCGAGCTGGTGAAGATCGAGCCCAAGGCCATCGGCGTCGGCCAGTACCAGCACGACGTGAACCAGGTGAAGCTCGCGCGCGCGCTCGACGCCCGCGTCGAAGACTGCGTCAACGCGGTCGGTGTGGACGTCAACACCGCATCGGCGCCGCTGCTTGCACGCGTCGCCGGCCTGTCGAGCAGCGTGGCGGAGAATGTCGTGAAGCACCGCGACGCCAACGGTCCCTTCCCCAGCCGCAAGGATCTTCTCAAGGTTCCGCGCCTGGGCGAAAAGGCCTTCGAACAATGCGCGGGCTTCCTGCGCATTTCCGACGGCAGCAATCCGCTCGATGCAAGCTCCGTGCATCCCGAGGCCTATCCCGTCGTCGAGCGCATCCTCAAGCAGTGCGGCCGCGAAGTGAAACAGGTCATCGGCGATACGTCCTTCCTGCGCGCGCTCAAGCCGGAAGACTTCACCGACGCGACCTTCGGCGTGCCGACGGTGCGCGATATTCTCAAAGAACTCGAAAAGCCTGGCCGCGATCCGCGTCCCGAGTTCGTCGCGCCCAGCTTCGCCGAAGGCGTCGAAGACCTGAAAGACCTGAAGGTCGGCATGGTGCTCGAAGGCCGTGTGACCAATGTCGCAGCCTTCGGCGCCTTCGTGGATATCGGCGTCCATCAGGACGGCCTGGTTCACGTGTCGGCGCTTTCGCACACCTTCGTCAAGGACCCGCGCGACGCGGTGAAGGCCGGCGACGTGGTCAAGGTCAAGGTCATGGAAGTGGACCTGCCGCGCAAGCGCATTGCGCTCACCATGCGGCTCGACGATGTCCCCGGTGAAGCCCGGAGCGGGCGACCGGGTCAGCGTGACGACGCCGCGCAAGGCGGTGGTGGTGGCGGTGGCAACCGTCGTGGCGCCCAGGGCGGCGCCGGCCGTCCGCCGCAACCGCCCAAGGCCGCCCCGGCGCCGGCAAACAGCGCCTTCGCCGACGCCTTCTCGCGCGCGCTGAAGAAATAAGGCGATGCGTCCACCGGGACGGTGTCCCGGTGGACGTCCTCTTTTTCGGCAAGCCTCAAGAATTTTCTGAGTACTGGCGGCTCCCCTGCTCCGTGCGCGCCGATGCATCGGCGATGGGCGCTGGCTGTGTGCCCCGGCCCGCCAACGCCGGATTCCCGTGGCATCGGCCCCTGGGTGCTTTCCAGGTGCGGCGGCGCAGCATGCGCCGCCGTATGGCTTCCATTACCGTAACGTTTCTCTAACGCCCCACACACGGAGTGAACCACATGCGTATTCGCCATCTTGCCGGTGCCATCGGTGCCGCCCTTCTGTTCAGTGCCGGGGCGCACGCCGACGGATTCCAGCAGGTCGTATCGTTCGGCGACAGCCTGAGCGACAGCGGCAACGTCTCGATCCTCTCCGGCTCGCCGGTCATCGCCCGCTTCACGACCAACCCGGGTACGACCGCCGTCGAGAACATCGCCAACCACTTCAACCTGGCCCTGACGCCCTCGTTGGCCGGTGGCACCGATTACGCCTTCGGCGGCGCGCGCGCCGCGATTCCGAATCCGGTCCCGGCGACATCGGCGCAGATCCAGCAGTACCTCGCGGCGAACGGTGGCAAGGCCAACCCGAACGCGCTCTACACCATGTGGATCGGCGCCAACGATCTGCTCGCCGCGACCGAAAACCCGGCCACCGCGCAGGTCGTCGTCGCCACGGCGGCCACGCAGGAAGTGGGCCAGATCAAGGCATTGCAGGCCGCCGGCGCGAAGACTATCGTCGTCTTCAACCTCCCGGACGTCGGCAAGACGCCGGCCGCCATGTCACAGGGCGCCGCCGCATCGGCCGGTATCACCCAGCTGAGCCAGGTCTACAACGGTATCCTCTCCGGCGGCCTGGCTTCGGCCCAGCGCGGGATCGTGCCGATCGACACCTACGCCCTGCTCAACGAAGTCATCGCCAGCCCGGGCACCTACGGCTTCACCAACGTGACCGTGCCGGCCTGCACCACGGCCAGCTCCATCACCTGTACACCGGCCACGCTGCGCGACCCGAACGCCGCCAGCACCTACCTGTTCGCCGATGGCATCCACCCGACCGCGGCGGCCCATGCCCTGCTCGGCCAGTACGCCCTCTCGATCATCGAAGCTCCGCAGAAGATCTCCCTGCTCGGCGAGGCCGGCCTGGCCACGAGCGACGCGCACACGCGCGTGCTGCGCAACCAGATGATGGCCGACAACTTCGGCGCGGACACGCGCGTCTTCGCCTCGGCCGAATATGGCCAGCAGAAGTTCAAGAGCAGCGGCACCTCGCCGAAGACGGACAGCGATAACGTCAACCTGACCATCGGTGCCGACGCCAAGGTCAACGAGAACATCTCCATGGGCGTCGCCCTCGGCGTCGCCTCGAGCAACGCCGACTTCTCCGGCGGCGGCGGCTACAAGATGACCGACCTTGCGGGCTCGGGTTACGCGTTCTATCACGCGGGTGGCGGCTACGTCGGCACCTTCGTCAGCTTCGGCCAGCTGAGCTTCACCGACATCGATCGTCGTATCGACCTGGGCCCGGCCCAGCGGACGGAAACCGGCAAGACCGACGGCTCGCATGTCGGCGGCGGCCTGCAGGGCGGTTGGTGGTTCGGCAGCGAAACGCTGAAGACCGGTCCGTTCGTCAGCCTCACGTTCGAGCAGCTCCGCGTCGACGGTTACAACGAGTACGGCGGTGCCAGCACCGCGATGAACTTCGGCAGGCAGACCCGCAACTCGCGCGTCGAGACGGGCGGCTGGCGCGTGCAGGGTTCGTGGCAGTCGGGTAACACCGTGCTGCACCCGTTCGCCGAAGTCGCCTACAACCACGACGGTCGTGCCGACGCACGCTACGTCACCGCCGGCTTGATGAGCATGAGCGGCCGGTTCGACCTGCAGGGCTTCACCCCGGACAAGACCTGGGCCACGGCCGACCTCGGCCTCACCGCCGACTTCAACCAGCGCTGGAGTGCATGGGCCGCGTACAGCGGTCGTTTCGCCGACGACACCCAGCGCTACAACAGCCTGAACCTCGGCGTGAAGATGGCGTTCTGATCGAGCCACCCCGGTAGGTAGCTACCCACCCTATGGGGCGTAGCTACCTTGGTGGGTGAAACAACCCTGTGGAAGCCGCTTCAGCGGCAAAAAAAAACGCCGGCGCAAGCCGGCGTTTTTTTCGGGCAAGGTGGCCGAAGTTACTTCTTGCCGTTGCCGCCAGCCTTCGAATACATCGCCTCGGCCTGCTTGCGCAGATCGTTGGCGGCGTCGTCGGAGAGGACGTCGGTCTTGCTACCCGTCTGGTTCTCTTTCAGGACCAGGTCGCCGGCGTCGTTCCAGCCCGCGCGCTCGGTCGAGGTCGGCTTGCCGTCCTTGTTCGGCTTCTTCTCCTGGACGATGACCCAGGGCTTGCCGTTCTTGTAAGCGAAGTCGGTGGCGGTGAAGCCCTTGTCGCCGTAGTCGACCAGCTCACGCACGAACTGGACATCGTTGCCTTTCTTGAAGATCTGCCAGCCACGGGATTCGCCGTCTTTCAGCGCCGTACCCTGGGTGACCTTCATGCCGCCGATGTTCTTCTTGACGCTGTTGAAGCCGCTGAGCTCCTTCTCGCCCGGGGTGGCTTCGCCGACCATCTGGATGTTGGCGACGTTCTTCGCACCCTTGGTCAGGACGGGCGTCTTCAGGGGCGACGAGTAATGGCGATCGCCATCCTGCAGCGATGCCTCGACGATGTACATGTCGTTCGGATTGAGGTCCGTGGCGTTGAAATCGAGCTGGAACTGCGCCGGCAGCGTCACCGGAGCGATCGTCTTGGTGGCCAGCGGCTGGGAGCCTTCGGCAGTCACGTCGAGCAGCTTCAACTCGAGCTTGGCATCGGGCGAAAGCTGGGCACCGGCATCACGCAGGGTGACACTGCCGGTAACGGCGTTGGCCGGGCCGGCCGGCGCGTCAGGCGTGCCACCCGCGGCCTGCTGGCCGTTGTCGGAAGAGCCGCCGCAACCGGCGAGGGCCAGTGCGGCCACGGATGCGAGCGACAAGAAAATCCTGCGCATGGTCGAACCTCGTAACGGAACGGAAAGAGTCGGGTCACGGAAGATACGCGCGCGCATGGCGCCAGTTCTTCCGGGGGGAACCCTGGAGCATACCGGCAAATGGGCCAGTGGAAAAGTCAAGGGTGAAAATCCCTAGGAACTCGTAAGTGCGGGCCGGTTGGCAAGCTGGCAGTCAGACTTGCCGAAAATCGGCAAACGCCTGATCCATAATCGGTTCGCAGAGGGACCACTGGCAAAAAAAGGTTCTTCGCGGATTACCGGGGGCGGGCGCTGGGCATGCCGGGCATTCTTTCGCACCTCGCCTAGGGCTCGCCTTCGGCATCGCGGGCTCGGCTGCGCCATCGCTTTGTACACTTGGGCGTTTCGCGGGGAGACCTTGGCGCCCTGAAGTGGTCTAATTTTTCTGGACATCCCAAAGGGATTCGCAGCCAGAACGAGGTGAACCATGGGACGCAAAGACATTACGCAGGCTCAGCG
>NZ_DATLIW010000039.1:0-86487 GCF_035539195.1 Luteibacter sp. | reverse complement strand
CGGCCGGGGCCGACGACGGCACCACACAACGGCTCTCCTTCCACTCGACCGTATCGTCGTGAGAGACCTTGGCGTCCACCCTCGAGGCGAGTTCCGCACAAGTGGAGCGGCCGTAGGCCAAATAGGTACATGGGCCGCGGTCAGCGGCCTTTCCTTGTCGAACGCGGAGGACCTGTTTGAGCAGCGAGGGTGGGCGCCAAGGTCTCCCCGCGAAACGCCCAAGTGTACAAAGCGACGGCGCAGCCGAGCCCGCGAGGCCGAAGGCGAGCGAGGTGCAAGGTGCGAAAGAATGCCCGGCATGCCCAGCACCCGCCCCCGGTAATCCGCGAAGAACCACGAAAAAGGCCGCGATTCGCTCGCGGCCTTTCTGCTATGACGGGAGCCCCGGAGGGCCGCGCCTCAAACCGCGTGAGCGGGCTGGGCGTAGGAGATCGGCGCCTTGGCCGGGTCCTTGAAGCTGACTTCTTCCCAGGCGGTGGCGTCGGCCATCAGGCTGCGAAGGAGCTTGTTGTTGAGCTCATGACCCGACTTGTGCGCGGAGTACGCGCCGATCAGGCTGTGGCCCAGCATGTAGATGTCGCCGATGGCGTCGAGGATCTTGTGCTTGACGAACTCGTTGTCGTAACGGAGACCGTCTTCGTTGAGTACGCGGTAGTCGTCCAGCACCACGGCGTTGTCCATCGAGCCGCCGAGCGTGAGGTTACGCTCACGGAGCATCTCGATGTCGCGCATGAAACCGAACGTACGGGCGCGGCTGACTTCCTTGACGAACGAGGTCGTCGAGAAATCCATCTCGGCCTGGGAATTGCGCTTGTTGAACAGCGGGTGGTCGAACTCGACCGAGAAACCCACCTTGAAGCCGTCGAACGGCTCGAGCTTGGCCCATTTGTCGCCGTCCTGGACGATGACCGGCTTCTTGATACGGATAAAGCGCTTCGCGGCTTCCTGCTCTTCGATACCAGCGGACTGGATAAGGAAGACGAAGGGGCCGGCGCTGCCGTCCATGATGGGGACTTCCGGCGCGGAGAGGTCGACATAGGCGTTGTCGATACCCAGGCCAGCCATGGCCGAGAGCAGGTGCTCGACCGTAGAAACGCGAACGTCGCCGTTGATCAGCGTGGTCGAAAGACGCGTGTCGCCGACGTTCTCGGGACGCGAATGCAATTCGATCGGTGGATTGAGATCGGTGCGACGAAACACGATGCCGGTGTTCGGCGCCGCGGGACGAAGCGTCATGTACACCTTGTCGCCGGTATGAAGGCCGACGCCAGTGGCGCGAATGATGTTCTTGAGCGTGCGCTGCTTAATCATATTGGGTCAAACCTTAGCCGGCAGCAGCCTTAAGTGGCGGATATGCTAACACAGTCTTAACCTCGGGCCAGACAAACCGAACGGCACAGTACAGCAACGCTTCACTGTTCCTTCAGTATCAGCAGTTAGCCGCTCAGCAGTCGTGAGACTGCAAGCAACGCAATTCAAGCAATTGAAAATATTGAACTATTTTCCCGTCATCGGGGCAACACCCCGCCGCCCGGACGGGATCGGCGGCGGAGCGTCGGGCGTCCCGGCGTCATGCCGGGGCAGCCTCACGTTTTCCTTAACGTGCCTCTCGTTCCACGTTTCGGCAATCAGTCGGCCTGGCGGCGCAGGAACGCCGGGATATCCAGGTAATCGATTGCCGGCTCGGCGCCCTTCGACGGTGCCGGCTCCGACCGCGTCGACGAAACGACGTCGGGCTGCGCGTAGTCGACCACTTCGTTGCCGGTACCGGTACGCAGCACGACCGGACGCGGGCGCTGCCGCATCTCGACCTGCTGCTGCACCGGCTGACGCACCGGCTGCTTCGAAGCCACGCCCGCACGGTTCAGGCCGGTGGCGACCACGGTCACGCGAACGTCGTCCTGCATGTCCGGATCGAGCGACGTGCCGATGACCACGGTGGCGTCTTCCGAGGCGAAGTCGTGGATGACGCGACCGATCTCGTCGAACTCGCGCATGGTCAGGTTCGGGCCGGCGGTGACGTTGACGAGGATGCCGCAGGCGCCGTTGAGGTTCACGTCCTCCAGCAGCGGGTTATTGATCGCCGCCTCGGCCGCAGCCTGGGCACGATCGTCGCCCCGGGCGGTGCCCGAGCCCATCATCGCCATACCCATTTCGCTCATGACCGTGCGGACGTCGGCAAAGTCGACGTTGATCAGGCCGGGGGCCGTGATCAGGTCGGCGATGCCCTGGACGGCGCCCTGGAGGACGTCGTTGGCCGCCTTGAAGGCATTGAGCAGGGTCACTTCGCGACCGAGCACCGAGAGGAGCTTCTCGTTCGGCACCGTGATCAGCGAGTCGACATGCTGCGAGAGGTCTTCGATGCCCTTGAGGGCCACCTGCATGCGGCGACGACCTTCGAACGGGAACGGCTTGGTCACCACCGCGACGGTGAGGATGCCCTTCTCCTTGGCGAGCTGGGCAACCACCGGCGCCGCGCCCGTACCCGTGCCACCGCCCATGCCGGCGGTGATGAAGACCATGTCCGCACCTTCGAGCATTTCCTCGATGCGCTCACGGTCTTCGAGCGCGGCCTGGCGGCCGACTTCCGGGTTGGCACCGGCGCCGAGGCCCTTGGTGACATTGCCGCCGAGCTGCAGGTGCGTGCGCGAGCCGCAGGACTTCATCGCCTGCGCGTCGGTGTTGGCGACGACGAACTCGACGCCTTCGATATTGGAATTGACCATGTGGGCCACGGCGTTACCGCCACCGCCGCCCACGCCGATGACCTTGATGACCGCGTTCGGTGCCAGCTTTTCGATGAGTTCAAACATTTCCCGTCCTCCGCAGAACTTTTAGTTTTTATGGTTTATGTCCCAAGTCCGACTCCTGTCGGCCATGGGTTGCGGGCCATCCTCTTGCCCCGGCGCCCCCCTTCCATCGGGCACCGACAATCCGCTCGACGCTTAAAAATTCTTGGTGAACCAGCTCCGGAACTTCTCGACCACATTGCCGACGTTACCGACGGCCGAGCTCGTGTTACGCGAGGCGCCGGTCGACCGCGAACCATGCAGAAGCAGGCCCACGCCGGTCGAATGCAACTCGCTGGATACGACATCGCCCAGGCCCGACACGTGCTGGGGCACGCCGATACGGACCATCTTGTGGAAGATTTCTTCCGCCAGCTCGAGCGCGCCTTCCATGCGCGAGGCGCCACCGGTGAGCACGATGCCGGCGGCGACGAGGCTCTCGTAACCCGAGCGGCGCAGTTCGTCCTGCACCATCTCGAAAATTTCCTCGTAGCGCGCCTGCACCGACTGCGCCAGCGCCTGGCGAGCCAGGCGACGCGGCGGACGATCGCCGACGCTCGGCACCTGGATCGTTTCTTCCGCATGCGCAAGCTGGGCGAGCGCGCACGCGTACTTGATCTTGATCTCTTCCGCGTGAGCGGTCGGTGTGTGCACGCCATAGGCGATGTCGTTGGTGACCTGATCGCCACCGACCGGAAGCGACTTGGTGTAACGAATCGCGCCCTGCGTGTAGATAGCGATATCCGTGGTGCCGGCGCCGATGTCGACCAGGCAGACGCCGAGTTCAAGTTCGTCCTCGGTCAGTACCGCCTTTGCGCTGGCGACGGCTGCCGGCACCAGCTCGTCGACCGAAAGACCACAGCGCTGGATGCACTTGGAAATGTTCTGCACCGCGCTGGCCGCACCGGTGACCAGGTGCACGCTGGCTTCCAGGCGCACGCCACTCATACCGACGGGGTGGCGGATGCCGTCCTGGCCATCGATGCGGTACTCCTGCGATTCCTTGTAGAGCACCTTGCGGTCGGCCGGGATGGCGACCGCGCTGGCGGCTTCGAGCACCTGCTCCAGGTCGGCGGCCATGACTTCGCGGTCGCGGATGGCCGCGGTGCCGTGCGAGTTGCGCGTTTCCAGGTGGCTGCCCGAAATCGAGGCGTAGACCGAGCGGATGTCACACCCGGCCATCAGCTCGGCTTCTTCCACGGCGCGCTGGATCGAGTGCACCGTCGATTCGATATCGACCACCGAGCCGCGCTTCATGCCGCGCGACACATGGGTGCCGATGCCGATGATCTCGATCGGTTCGCCCGGCTCGTATTCGCCGACGATCGCGACGACCTTCGACGTTCCGATGTCGAGGCCGACGACGAGCTGTTTGTCGTTCTTGTTTCTCATGGTTTAGCTCAGCTTCCGACCTTGGGTGCGGCCGTGGTTTCCGGTTCCGGCCACCGGATGGCGAATCCGTTGGTGTAACGAAGGTCGGCATAGGCGAAACCGCCACGCCGACCGGCGACGAGTTGTGGGTAGACATCGAGGAAGCGGGCGAGACGACGGTCGGCCTGGTCGCGATCGCCGATGACGATCTCGGCACCGCTTTCCGTGGTGACGCTCCAGCTACCGCGTTCGCTCAGGCTCACGCCGACGATGGCGAGCTGCGCCCTGCCCTCGAACGCCTTATGAGCCTGCGCGTAGAAGCTCACGACTTCGGCCAGTCGCGAATCCGGGCCGCGCAGGCGCGGCAGGTCGCCCATCTGGTCGGCACCCGGAGCGTCGAAGACGAGGCCCTGGCGGCTGATCAGACGGTCCTCGTTCCAGCGCGCGAACGGCTGGCGCTCGTAGATGCGGACCAGGAGCGTGTCGGGCCAGCGCTTGCGCACTTCCACCGACTCCACCCAAGGCAGCGCGCCGATCGCATGGCGCACGTCTTCCAGATCGGTCGCGAAAAAGCCTTTGCCCAGCCGCGGCAACACGGCGCTGCGGATCTGTTCGGCGCTGACATGCGCGAACTCCGCCTCGACCTTGATGTTCGTCACCGGCCAGCGACCGGCGGCGAACCAGCCCTGCATCACGCCGACCACGGGCAATACCACCAAGGTGATGGCGATACCCCAGGCGACGATCCGCGTGGCGGCGGCTCCCTTCATGCCTTCGCACCCTCCCGCTGCATGGAGGTTTCGAGGACGCGCCAGCAGAGAGCCGGGTAATCCAGGCCCGCGACGGCGGCGGCTTTCGGGACGAGCGAATGCGAGGTCATGCCCGGCGCGGTGTTCACTTCGAGCAGCCAGTTCTTGCCGTGGCGGTCGCGCATCACGTCGACGCGGCCCCAGCCGAAGCAGTCGAGCGCATCGAACGCGGTCAGCGCGAGGGCGCGCATCTCGTCTTCGGCGGTGCCGGCAAGGCCGGGCACGATGTACTGGGTGTCTTCGGCGATGTACTTGGCGTTGAAGTCGTAGTACTCGCCCTTGTAGTCGATCTTGATCGTCGGCAGCACCTCGCGGCCGAGGATGCCGACGGTGAACTCGCCACCTTCGTCGTCGCCGCCTTCGATCAGGGTTTCCATCAGCATGTCGCCCGGATACCGGCGAGCGAGTTCCACGGCGGCATCGAGGCCGGCTTCGTCGAACACGCGCGTCACGCCGACGCTGGAGCCTTCCCATGCGGGTTTCACGATCAGCGGGAAGCCTACGTCGCGCGCTGCGGCGTGGACGTCGGCACCACGTGGCAGCGCGCGGAACCGCGGGGTCGGCAGGCCGAGGGCGATCCACACCTGCTTGGCGCGGACCTTGTCCAGCGACAGTGCCGAGCCGAGCACGCCGGAACCGGTATACGGCACGCCGAGCGACTGCAGTGCACCCTGGAGCTCGCCGTTCTCGCCGCCGGCGCCGTGCAGGATATTGAACACGCGGGCGAAATGACCGGCGCGCACCGCGTCCAGCAGGGCCGGAATACCATCGATGGCATGCGCATCGACGCCGCGCGAGCGCAGCGCCGCGAGCACGCCGCGACCGGAGGCGAGCGAGATCTCGCGTTCGGCGGAACTACCGCCCATCACCACGGCGACGCGGCCGAAATCGGCGGCGTCGGTGACCAGGCGGGGGAAACGTGTGTCTTCCATTACTTCTTGCTCCTCAGATGGCCGGCGTTACCCAGCTCGATAGCGGCTGCACCGATGTCACCGGCACCGAGCAGCATGATCAGGTCGTTGTCGCGCACCAGCGCGGACAAGGTGTCGCGCAGATCGCGCGGGTGATCGACCAACACGGGGTCCGTCTTGCCGCGCGCACGGATGGCGCGGGCAAGCGCCTTGCCGTCGGCCCCGGCGATCGGCGACTCGCCTGCCGGATACACCTCGGTCAGGACGAGTACGTCCACCTCGGCGAGCACGTTGGCGAAGTCGTCGAGCAGGTCGCGCGTGCGGCTGTAACGATGGGGCTGGAAAGCGACGACCAGGCGGCGGTCCGGCCAGCCGCCACGGGCGGCGGCGAACACGGCCGCGAGCTCGCGCGGATGGTGGCCATAGTCGTCGACCAGCAGCGCGCTGCCGCTGTCGAGCGCGACTTCGCCGCGACGGTGGAAGCGGCGGCCGACGCCCTCGAAACGGGCGAGCGCACGGGCGATCGCTTCGGCCTCCACGCCGAGCTGCCAGCCCACCGCGGCCGCGGCAAGCGCGTTCTGCACGTTGTGCCGGCCCGGCAGGTTGAGCGTGACCGGCAGTGTGCCGGCCATGCCCGGCAGGTGCAGGTCGAAGTGCATCTCGAAACCGATCTGGCGCACGTTGGTCGCGGTGACGTCCGCGCCCGGCTTGTCGATCGCGTAGGTCAGCATGCGGCGCGAGGTGTCCTGCGCAAGCAGGGCCGTTTCCTCGTCGTCGATGCACAACACGGCCATGCCGTAGAAAGGCAGGCGGTGCAGGAAGTCGCGGAACGCCTTCTTCACCTGGGCGAAGTCGCCGTTGTAGTTCTCCAGGTGGTCGGCGTCGATGTTCGTCACGACCGCCATCACCGGCGAGAGCATCAGGAACGAGCCGTCCGATTCGTCGGCCTCGGCGACCAGGTACTGACCGGTACCGAGCCGGGCGTTCGCCCCGGCCGCATTGAGCTGCCCGCCGATGACGAAGGTCGGGTCGTAGTCCGCTTCGGCGAGAACGCTGGCAACCAGGCTCGTCGTCGTCGTCTTGCCATGCGTGCCCGCGATCGCGATACCGCGCCGGAAGCGCATCAGTTCGCCGAGCATTTCCGCGCGCGGCACCATCGGCACGCGGGCGGCCTGGGCGGCGACGATCTCGGGGTTGTCCTGGCGGATCGCGCTCGAGGTGACGATCACGTCGGCGCCGTCGATATTCGCGGCGCTGTGGCCGATATGGACTTCCACACCGAGCCTGGCCAGCCGTTCGGTGGTCGGCGACGGCGCACGGTCGGAACCGGACACGCTGTAACCGAGGTTCTTCAGTACCTCGGCGATACCGCTCATGCCAACGCCGCCTACGCCGATGAAGTGGACACGGCGGAACGAGGTCATGAAATCGTCGTGGGCGCGCAAACGACCGGGCGTCATGCGGAAACCTCCATGCAGTGACGTGCAATCGTTGCTGCTGCGTCGGGCTTGGCCAGCGTACGGGACGCATTGGCCGCGGAAAGGATGTGCTGGCGATCCTGCAGCATGCGCGACAGGATGACCGCGATTTTCTCCGGACCGTCGGACGAGGCGGCCACGGCGTCGGCAAGTAGCAGGGCACCGCCGGCGTCGACCATGGCACGCGCATTCGCCGTCTGGTGATCGTCGACGGCATGCGGGAAAGGAACGAGCAGGGCTTCGAGCCCGGCGGCGCAGAGTTCGGCGACGGTCAGTGCGCCGGCGCGGCAGACCGCGACGTCGGCCCACTCGTAAGCGCCCGCCATGTCATCGATGAAGGGCACGACGTTGGCGTGCGTGACGCCTGCCGCCGCATACGCGGCACGTGCTTCCTCGAGGCCACGCTCGCCGGTCTGGTGGACGATTTCCGGCTCGCCGGCGCCGAACCCCGGCATGCCACGCATGAAGGCGAGCGCCTTGGGCAGCGCGAGATTGAGCGTGCGCGCACCGAGGCTGCCGCCGAGCACCAGCAGGCGCGGACGGCCGTCGCGCTGTGCGAGGCGCTGATCGGGCGCCGGCAAGGCGGCGATTCGCGCGCGCACCGGGTTACCCACCCACTCGCCGTTCGGCAGCACATGGGGGAACCCCGTGAGGACCTTCTTCGCGAACGAAGCGAGCTTGCGGTTGGTGAAGCCGGCGACGGCATTCTGCTCGTGCACCACCAACGGGATACCCGCCAGGCGCGCGGCGACACCGGCCGGACCGGCCACATAGCCGCCCATCGACAGCACGCAGCGCGGACGCAGCTTGCGCAGCAGTTTCAGCGAGGCGAACAGGGCGCGAGCGAGCATGAACGGCGCCAGCAGGCGGGTCGCCACGCTCTTGCCGCGCAGGCCGCCGACGGCGACGGTGTGCAGGTCGAGGCCGTGGGCCGGCACGACGCGCGTTTCCATGCCGCCTTCGGCGCCGAGCCAGGCCACCGGCACGCCGCGCGAGCGCAGCTCGTCGGCCACGGCGAGCCCCGGGAAGATGTGTCCCCCGGTACCGCCGGCCATGATCAACACGGGGGCGTTCATGCCATGCCCCCGAGCGGCGCGGCCGAGTTCGGCACGGCGTTCGCCGGCAGGCGCACGGCGGTCTGCCGCGCATCTTCGGCGCGGTTGATCTCGAAGGTCGCGCGCAGGAGCACGCCAACCATGGCGCAGGTCATCAGCACGGACGAGCCGCCCGAGCTGATCAGCGGCAGGGTCAGGCCCTTGGTCGGCAGCACGCCGAGGTTCACGCCGATCGAGACCATGGCCTGGAAGCCGAGCATCAGCGAAATGCCGTAAGCGACGTAGCCGGAGAAGCGATGACCCAGTTCGACACCCTTCAGGCCCATGTACAGGCCACGGCCGACCAGCACGATGTACAGGAAGATCACCAGCACGATGCCGGCCAGGCCCAGCTCTTCGGCGAGCACGGCGAGAATGAAGTCCGTGTGTGCCTCGGGCAGGTAGAAGAGCTTCTGCACGCTCGAACCCAGGCCGACCCCCGTCCATTCGCCACGACCCACGGCGATCAGCGCCTGGGTCAGCTGGAAGCCGTCGTTGAACGGATCCTTCCAGGGATCGAGGAACGAGGTGAGGCGCTTGATGCGGTAGTCCTCGGCGGTCGCCGCGTAGATCAGCGCGGGGACCAGCGGCGTCGCGAGCACCAGCAGGTTGCGCATGCGCGCGCCGGCGAGCCAGACCATGCCGACGGTGGTGGCGACGACCAGCGCGGCCGAGCCGAAGTCCGGCTGGGCCAGCAGCAGGAGCACGATGAAGCCCGCGACGCCGACCGGCTTGACCACGCCGAACAGCTCGTATTCCACGCCTTCGCGGTGGCGCACGAGATAACTGGCGAGATACGCGACGAGGATGAGCTTCACCGCTTCGACCGGCTGGAAGCTCGTCACCAGCAGGTTCACCCAGCGGCGCGCGCCGTTGATGCGCATGCCGAACACCGGCAGGAACACCATGAGCAACATGATGATGCCGAACAGCAGGAGCAGGAAGCTGTGCTTCTCGAGGGTCTTCAGTTCGGTACGCATGGCCGCGGCGGCGAGACAGCCGCCGAGGACCAGGAACACGAGATGGCGCTTGAGGTAGTAGAACGCACCCTGGTGCGAGCCGTCGGCCACGGCGATCGAACTGGAGGTGACCATCACCACGCCCAGCGCCGCGAGTGCGAGCGCGGCCAGGAGCAGCGGGAGGTCGAAGCTCCCCCGCGGGCCCTGTCGGCGTTGCGCCTGGTTTTTGCCGAAGCCAAACATGATTCTCAGCGCACCTTCAACGTGGCCAGACCGATAAGCACCAGCACGACGCTGATGATCCAGAAGCGAACGATGACCCGGGGTTCCGGCCAGCCCTTCAGCTCGAAGTGATGGTGGATCGGCGCCATCCGGAAGATCCGCTTGCCGCGCAACTTGAAACTGGCGACCTGCAACATGACCGAGGCGGTTTCCATCACGAACACGCCGCCCATCACCAGCAGCACGATCTCCTGGCGCACGATGAGGGCGACGCAACCGAGTGCGGCGCCGATGGCGAGCGCGCCCACGTCACCCATGAAGACCTGGGCCGGATACGTGTTGAACCACAGGAAGCCGAGGCCGGCACCGGACAGCGCGCTGCAGAAGATCGCCAGCTCGCCCGCGCCGGGAATGGCCGGGATGCCGAGGTACTCGGAGAACAGCTTGTTGCCGGCAAGGTAGGCGAAGATGCCCAGCGCGCCGGAGACCAGCACGCTCGGCATGATCGCCAGGCCGTCCAGGCCATCGGTCAGGTTCACCGCGTTGGAAAAGCCGACGATGATGAAGTAGCCGATCACCACGAAGAACAGGCCCAGCGGCACCGCCACCTGCTTGAACAGGGGCACGTACAGGGCGATCTCCGCCGGCGCCTGATGCGTCTGGTAGAGGAAGACGGCGGCGGCCAGGCCGAACACCGACTGCCAGAAATACTTCCAGCGGCTGGCCAGCCCGCGGCTGTCCTTGAGCACCAGCTTGCGGTAATCGTCGTAGAAACCGATGACGCCGAAGGCGAGCGTGACCAGCAGCACCACCCAGATATAGCGGTTGCCGAGGTCGGCCCAGAGCAGGGTGGCGATGCCGATGGCGAAAAGGATCAGCGTGCCGCCCATGGTCGGCGTGCCGGCCTTGGAGAGGTGGGTCTGCGGGCCGTCGCTGCGCACCACCTGCCCCGCTTTCAGCGCGGCCAGCTTACGGATCAGCGCCGGGCCGAGCAGGAGCGACACGGCCAGCGCGGTGAGCGCCGCCATGATCGCGCGGAAGGTGATGTACTGGAAAAGATGCAACGACGTGAAGTGCCGAGCCATCCATTCCGCCAGTTCAAGCAGCATCGGATGCTCCTTCAGCGTGTTTCTTCATTGCCGCCACGACCCGATCCATGCCGGACGAGCGTGACCCCTTCACGAGGCAGGTCACGCCCTCGTGGATCTGCGTGCAGGCGGCCTCGATCAGCGCCTCCTGTGTCGCGAAATGTTGCGCGCCCGGCCCGAACGCTTCGACTGCCGCGGCCGACTTGATCCCCGTGGCGAGCAGGCGCTCGATGCCACGCTCGTGTGCGAACTTGCCGATGCCGGCATGCAGCTTGATCGTTTCCGGACCCAGTTCGGCCATGTCGCCGAGGATCAGCCAGCGCTCGCCACGGGCGAGCGCCAGGGTATCGATGGCGGCGGCGGCGGAACCCGGATTGGCGTTGTAGCTGTCGTCGATCAGTGTCCAGTTTCCCTGCATGGCTTCCAGGTTCAGGCGGCCCGCCACGCGCGGCACCTGCTCGAGACCTTCGACGATGACATCGACCGGAACATCCAGGGCCGTCGCGATGGCCGCCGCGGCGAGCGCGTTGGCGACGTTGTGGCGGCCGGCCATCGGCAGGTGCACATCGCCGTCGCCGTGCGGCGTCGACAGCACGAAGTGCGTCCCGTCGATGCGCTCCTCGATGATGTCCGCGCCGATATCCGCGCGGTGCTCCAGGCCGTAACGAAGTATCTTGCGGGTACCGGCGAGGTTGGCGAAGAAGCCGGCGAAACGTGTGTCGTCGGCATTGATCACCGCGACGCCGTCGACGGGCAGCGACTGATAGAGCGCGCCCTTGGTTTCGGCGACGCCTTCGATCGTGCCCATGCGCTCAAGATGCGCGGGCGCGATGGAATTGACGAGGCCGATATCGGGCCGCGCGATGGCAGCCAGGTAGTCGATGTCGCCCGGCTTGCCGGCGCCCATTTCGAGCACCAGGTACTGGGTATCCCGCGGCATCGCCAGCAGGGTCAGCGGCATGCCGATCTCGTTATTGAAGTTGCCGGCATTCACGTGCGTACGGCCATGGCGCGACAGGATGGACGCGGTCAGCGTCTTCACCGTGGTCTTGCCATTGGAACCGGTAATGCCGACCACGCGTACGCTGGTCTGGGCACGCACGGCGCTGGCGAGATCGCCCAGGGCGATCTGCGTGTCGTCGACGATCACCTGGGCAATCGCCACGTCGACCGGGCGCGTCACCAGGGCGGCGACCGCACCACGCTCTGCCGCGGCGGCGACGAAATCATGGCCGTCCACGCGCTCGCCCGGCAGCGCGACGAACAGGTCGCCGGCCTTCAGCGTGCGGGTATCGATGGAAAAGCCGGTCACCTCGACATCGGCGCCATGCAGGCGGCCGCGGGTCCACAGGGCGACGGCGGACAGGCGCATCATGCGCGGGCTCCTTTCGTGCTCTTGGCCATCGCCTCACGGGCGACGGCGAGGTCGTCGAAGGGCAACTTGCCCTGCGGACCTTCCTGATAGGTTTCGTGACCCTTGCCTGCGATCAGCACGACGTCGTCGGCTTTCGCATCGGCCAGGGCCAGGGCGATGGCCTGCGCACGGTCGCGCTCCACCAGCACGGTGTCGCGGTGCGCGAAGCCTTCCATGATCTGGGCGACGATGGTGTCGCCGTCTTCGGTGCGCGGGTTGTCGTCGGTAACGATGACCATGTCGGCCAGGCGCTCGGCGATCGCGGCCATGATCGGGCGCTTGCCCTGGTCGCGGTCGCCGCCGGCGCCGAACACGCAGATCAGCTTGCCCTTGGTGTGCGAACGCAGCGCCAGCAAGGCCTGCTTCAGTGCATCCGGCGTGTGCGAATAATCGACCACGACCAGCGGCTTGCGGCCGTCGCCGCCGAGGCGGCTCATGCGGCCGTTCACCGGCTCGAGCGCTTCCAGCGCGGCGTGGATACGGTCGAACGGTTCACCCAACGCGCCGAGGACGGCGGCGACGGCGAGCAGGTTGGCGACGTTGAAGCGGCCGAGCAGCGCGCTGCGCACGGTGCGCATGCCCCACGGCGTATTGAGGTTGAACGACAGGCCCTTGGCCGACGTCACGATGATATCGGCGCGGACCTCGGCATCCTTGTCGGTGCTTTCGCCCGCCATCGTGGTGCGCAGCTTCGCGATGCCCTCGCCGAGACCCTTGGCCAGTTTCGCGCCGAACGGATCGTCGATATTGATCACCGCGGCGCGCAATCCCTCGAAGGCGAACAGCTTGGCCTTTGCGGCGCCGTAGGCTTCCATCGTGCCGTGGTAATCGAGGTGGTCACGGGTAAGGTTGGTGAACACGGCCACATCGAACGCCAAGGCGTTGACCCGGCCCTGCTCCAGCGCGTGCGAGGAGACCTCCATGGCGACGTGCGACGCGCCGGCGTCGCGGAAGCCGGCAAGCAGGGCCTGCATGCTGATCGCGTCCGGGGTCGTGCGCTCGCCTTCGACGACCGCACCGTGCATGCCGGCGCCCAGGGTACCGACCGTGGCCGGCTTGCGGCCGAGGAAGGCCAGCGCCTGCGCGATGAGCTGAACCGTCGAGGTCTTGCCGTTGGTACCGGTAACACCGATCAGGTCGAGCGACTGCGACGGTTCGCCGAAGAAGCGGGCAGCGATGGCGCCGGTCTTCTCACGTAGTTTTTCCACCGCGATCACCGGCACCCCCGCGTCGATCGTCGTGAACGGCGGCTCGGCGAGGATCACGCTGGCGCCCTGCTCCACGGCCTTCGCCGCGAAGTCGATGCCGTGGCCCTTGCCGCCGCGCAGCGCGACGAAGGCTTCGCCTTCGGCGATTTGCCGGGAATCCAGCGAGAGCCCGGAAACGACGAGTTCGCCGGCACCCGAGGCGTCGGCGAAACCGTGAAGGAGTTCGGCCAGGGGCATGGTCATGGGACCACCTCTTCCGCCGCACTGTCGTCCGCCGGCGGCGGCGGTGCGTTCGCGGTGCCGATGAGGCCGCCCACGCTGGGCCCGCCGACATACCAGCGACCGACGTTGTCGGGCGGGATATCGAGCAGGCGCACGGCACCCTGCATCACCTGGGCGAAGGCCGGGCCGGCGACCGAGCCGCCGTAGTAATGGCCGCCCTGCGGATCGTTGATCACGACGACCGTTACCAGGCGCGGGGCGCTGGCCGGGATCATGCCGACGAACAGCGAGATGTAGTTCTTCGCGTAGTAACCACCCACGGAGAACTTGTGCGATGTACCGGTCTTGCCGGCGACGCTGTAGTTGGCGACCGAGGCGAAGCCGAAGCCGGTACCGCCGGGCTGCAGAACGGTTTCGAGCATCCGCACCAGCTGCTGGGCGACTTCGGGCGTGATGACCTGGTTCGGCGGGTTGTCCGCGCCCTTGATGAAGCTGGGCGAGCGCAGCGCGCCGCCGTTGGCGATGGCGGCGTAACCGGTAGCCAGCTGCAAGGGCGTCACGCTGAGGTTGTAGCCGTAGGCCATGCGCGACTTTTCGATCGGCTTCCAGGTCCGGCTGACCGGCAGGTAGCCGGCGGCTTCGCCGGGGAATCCGCTGCCGGTGCTGCTGCCGATGCCGAACGACTTCCACATGTTGTAGAGGAACTCGGTATCGAGCGTCATCGCGATCTTGGCCGCGCCGACGTTCGACGATTTGGTGATGACGCCGGTCGGCGTGAGCGTGCCCCAGTTGTGGGTGTCGCGCACCGGGTGGCCGCCCATCATCCAGGTACCCGGCGAGGTCTCGATCATCGGCGAGGTGGGTGTGTACTTGCCGCTGGTCAGCGCCGCGGCCATGGTGAAGGCCTTCATCGTCGAGCCCGGCTCGACCACGTCGGTGAGGGCACGGTTGCGGCGATCGTTCGGCGTGCTGCCGCGAACGGCATTGGGGTTGAAGGTCGGCAGGTTGGCCATGCCGAGCACTTCGCCCGTATGCACATCCATCACCACGATGGATCCGGAGTCGGCCTTGTTCTTGTCCAGCGCGTCCTTGAGCGCGCTATAGGCGAGATACTGGATGCGACGATCGATGGACAGCGTGATGTCGCGACCCGGCTGCGGCTCGCGCACCAGCTCGACGTCTTCGACGACGTGACCCATGCGGTCGCGGATGACACGCTTCGCGCCCGGCTTGCCGGCCAACCATTCGTCGAAGGCCAGCTCCAGGCCTTCCTGGCCGTGGTCGTCGATATTGGTGAAGCCCAGGATATGGCTGTTCACCGCGCCCGACGGGTAATAACGGCGGTACTCGCGTTGCGAGGAAATGCCGGGAATCTTCAGGTCGACGATCGCCTGCGCGTCTTCCGGACGCAGCTGGCGGGCGATGTACATGAATTCCTTGTCGGCGCGCGCGGCAATCTTCTGCTTGAGATCGTCCGCGTCGACGTGCAGCGCCTTGGCCAGCTCGGGAATGCGGTCTTCGTTCTCCAGCACTTCCGGCGGATTGGCCCAGATCGAGGCGACCGGCGTCGACACCGCCAGCGGCTCGCCGTTGCGATCGAAGATCGTGCCGCGCGACACGGCGATAGGCATCTCACGCAGGAAGCGGGCATCGCCCTGATCCTGGTAGAACTGCTTGCGCACCACCTGCAGGTCGAACGCACGGACAACGAGGCCGGTCGCGCATACGCAAAGCAGCGCCACGACCACGGTCATGCGCTTGCGCGGGCTCGGCCCCTGGCCGCGGCGGCGGCTCGGCACGACGGGCTTGCCGTAGCGGGCCTTCATCGACGCACCAGCTGGATGTCCTGCGGCTTCGGCGTCACCATGCCGAGTTTGGCACGGGCTTCCGCATCGATACGGCTGGGCTCGGCGTACGTGGCCTGCTCGAGCTCGAGGCGACCGTATTCGACGCCGAGATCGTCCTTCTGCGCCTGCATCTTCGAGAGTTCGACGAAAAGCACGCGGCTCTCATGGCGCGTCCACACCACGCCGATCGCGCTGGCGAGAACCGCCAGCAGCAAGATCGAGAGGCAGATCGCGCCGAAGACTTTCATGCGAGTTTCTCCGCGACGCGCAGCACCGCGGAACGCGAACGCGGGTTCGCGGCCACTTCGGCATCGGAGGGGAAGATCGCCTTGCCGATCGGCTTGAGGCGGGCCTGGCTGGCGGCCGGCGGCGGGCCGCGGCGATTGCCCTGCACACGGCCTTCGTGCGAACGGATGAACTGCTTCACCGTGCGATCTTCCAACGAGTGAAAGCTGATCACGGCGAGGCGGCCGCCGACCTTGAGCAGGTCGAGGGCGGCATCGAGGCCACGCTCGACGGATTCGAGTTCGGCGTTCACGCGGATGCGCAACGCCTGGAACGTGCGCGTCGCCGGATTCTTGCCGGGTTCGCGGCGGCCGACACAGCCGGCGACGAGGTCGGCGAGTTCGGACGTGCGGGTAATCGGCGCGGTGGCGCGACGCTCGACGATGACCCTGGCGATACGACGGCTGAAGCGTTCTTCGCCGAAGCGCCAGAGCACGTCGGCGATCTCGGCTTCATCCGCTTCGGCGAGGAAGTCGGCGGCGCTGATGCCACGCGTGGTGTCCATGCGCATGTCGAGCGGGGCGTCGGCCATGAAGCTGAAGCCGCGGCTGCGATCGTCGAGCTGGGGCGAGGACACGCCGAGGTCGAGCAGGATGCCGTCGAGGCCGCCTTCGAGCGCCGGCCACTCGCCCATGGTGGCGAAGTTCTCGTGACGCAGGGCGACACGCGGATCGGTGGCGAGGTCGGCTTCGGCCACGGCGATCGCCGTGGGATCGCGGTCCATGAGAAACAGGCGACCGTCGGTGGACAGGCGCGCGAGAATCGCCCGGGCGTGACCGCCGCGGCCGAAAGTCCCATCCAGATAGCGCCCGTTCTCGCGCAAGGCGAGGCCCTCCACCGCTTCGTCGAGCATCACAGGGATGTGCACATCGCGCCCCGCCATCGCCACATCCCGCTCCCGTTCCACCAAGACCTCGAATTAGTTCGTCACAACCGCAGTTCCGCCATGTCGTCGCTGATCTCGTCCTCGCCGATCGTTTGCCGGATCTTGGCGAGGTGGGCCTGTTCGCTCCAAAGCTCGAACTTGTTGCCCATGCCGAGGAGGACGGCCTTTTTTTCTATCCCGGCCGCCGAACGTTGGCTCGATGGAAGGAGGATGCGGGCCGCTCCGTCAGGCTCGACGATGGCCGCGGCACCCACCAGCTTCATCTGCAAAGCGCGGTGGACGGCCTTGACGCTGGGTAGCGCGTTGACCTGATCGCGGACCTGTTCCCATTCCGCGTACGGAAAGATCCAGAGGCAACCGGTCTCGAAGGGGTTGTAGGCAACGACCAGACGATTCGCACAGGCGTCGGCCACCAGATCCCGATACGAAGTCGGGATCGTCAGACGACCCTTGTCGTCGATCGTGATGGCTGTCTCACCTTGGAACATCTTCGTTGGCCGCCCCACCAAATCCCACGATTTCACACTGGGGCCCACGATAGTCTCGGGTCCTGAGACTGTCAAGGAAATTTTTCTTGTGAATCAAGGAGAAAGCTCACGTTCATCACCAATTCCAGCCGTTTCTGAGGAAGGGGCGGAAGGTGGTTGAATCATTGAGGTTTTTTACGAACGACCTCGGCGTTTCAAGGGCCCCGCAAAGGGGAATTCGAATGTGTGACTGAACTCACGTTCATGCGACGGTTGAGACCATCCGGAAGCCATGTGGAAACCATCTGGGAGCTATGTGGAAGCCATGCGGGAACGATGTGGGAACGATGTGGGAGCCATGCGGGAACCATGTGGGAGCCGCTTCAGCGGCGATGCTCTTTCTTCGCTGGGGGTGAAGCAAGCAACCTGGCAAGAGTCGCTGCTACGCAGCGGGTGTATTTGCCATTCGCCGCTGAAGCGGCTCCCACATGGCTCCCACATGGCTCCCGCATGGCTCCCGCATGGCTCCCGCATGGCTTCCACATGACTTATCAAGCAAAACGGCGCCGTCGTAAGACGGCGCCGTTTTACCGCGAAGAAAAGGAGTCGGCCTGTAAGCCGGGTTCTGTTCGTCTTGCGACGTGACAGTCATTCTTCTCGGCCTGGCGTCACCGCCAGGCTCTAGCAACCTACCCGGGAACGACGCGGGCCGCGTCATAGTCCCCTTATTTGGTCTTGCTCCGGGTGGGGTTTACCGTGCCATGCGACGTTAGCCCCGCATGCGGTGCGCTCTTACCGCACCCTTTCACCCTTACCTGATCCCCTTGCGGGGCCATCGGCGGTCTGCTCTCTGTTGCACTGGCCGTCAGCTCACGCTGCCCAGGCGTTACCTGGCACCCTGCCCTATGGAGCCCGGACTTTCCTCGATACGCCCGAAGGCGTGACGCGACTGTCCGGCCGACTCCACCGCCAATGATACATGGGGCAGCCTGGTCCAAGCACCATCGCCGATGCATCCGCTCCTACAATGCCCGGTCACCGCTCACGGATTCCTCCGATGTCTCTCTCCCGCCCCGGCATGCTCCATGTGGTCGCCACGCCGATCGGTCACCGCGACGACATCAGCGCGCGCGCCATCGAGACGCTGCGCCGGGTGAAGGTGATCGCCGCCGAGGACACCCGGCATACGCGCCCCCTGCTGCAGCACCTGGGCATCGACACCCCGCTGGTCGCCCTGCACGACCACAACGAGCGTACCGCCGTGGACGGACTGGTCGAGCGCATGCGCGCGGGCGACGACGTGGCCCTGGTCTCCGACGCCGGCACCCCCCTGATCAGCGATCCCGGCTTCCGCCTGGTCCGCGCCGTGCGCGCGGCAGGCCTTCGGGTGAGCCCGGTACCCGGTGCCAGCGCGGTCATCGCCGCGCTTTCGGTCGCCGGGCTACCCAGCGATCGCTTCATCTTCGAAGGCTTCCTGTCCGCGAAGGCCGGTGCCCGACGCGCCCGCCTGGGCGAACTGGCCGGCGAATCGCGCACGCTCATCTTCTATGAGTCGTCGCACCGCATCGTCGAGTCCCTCGAGGACATGCGCGACACATTCGGTGCCGACCGCGAAGCCGTGGTGGCGCGCGAACTCACCAAGATGTTCGAGACCGTGCTCGATGGCCCCCTGTCCGACCTGGTCGAGCGCGTCACGACGGACGCCAACCAGCAGAAGGGCGAGTTCGTGGTCATGGTGGCCGGACGCGAGGAAGGCGAGGACGAGCGGCTGGCCGAAGGCCTGCGCGTGTTTGCCATCCTCAAGGAAGAACTGCCGCCGGCCAAGGCGGCGAAGATGGCGGCCGCCATTACCGGCGCGCCTCGCAAGGCCCTGTACGGCAGTTGATCGCCGTCGCCATTCGCTGGACCGCCTCACATCGGCCTCGCGAAGCGATGGGCTATGATCCGGACGTTTCGGCGCCGGAAGGGCGCCGCCGTGCCGCCCAAGGAATCTTGCGATGCAACCGATCCGCGCCACCACTCTCAGCCTCCTGCTCTGCGCCGGTCTCGCTGGCTGCGTGACCCAGGGCGGCGTGAGCCAACATGGTTCCGCCCCCTCGGGTGACGCGACGCAGGCGGCGCAGGCGCTGTACACCAAGGGACAGTTCGACCAGGCCGCGCAAGCCTATCTCGCGCTGGCCGGCCAGGACGCCGCGCACCGGGACTACTACAAGCTGCTCGCCGCCGAAGCGTACCGCCAGGAAGGCGCGCTCGATCGCGCCGCACCCGTCGTCAGCGACATCCGTCGCTCGCACCTCGATGGCGAGGATGCGCTGCGCTTCGATGCCCTGCGCGCCGAGATCGCGCTGAAGAACAACGATCCCGCCGCCGCTCTTTCGTACACGGGCAAGCCGTCGTCGCGGGTGTCGCCGCAGATCGACCAGCGGCTGGCCGAGTTGCGCGCGCGGGCCCAGGCGGCATCGAACGATCCCTGGAGCGCCGCGCAGACCCGTGTCGAACTCGACGGACAGCTGCGAGGACTCGACCGTGAGCAGAACCGCAAGGAGATCCTCAACCTGCTCACCGGCATGGGCGCCCAGCCCCTTGCCGAACGCGGCGGCGCGCTGCCCGCCGGCGACCCGATGCGCCCCTGGGTGACCGAGGCGCAAAGCCAGCTCGGCAGCGTGACACGCTCGCCGGCGGTGCTCGACCAGGCGGTCGGCACGGTCACCGGCGACAAGGGCGTGCGCGAAGGCTACAAGGTACCGACCAAGGTCGCGCTGTTGCTGCCCCTCACCGGCCCGCTGGCCGGCGCCGGCGCAGCCATCCGCGATGGCTTCTTCACCAACTACATCGAAGCCGCGCACACGAACGCACCGCGCCCCGAGGTCGTCGTCTACGACGCCGGCAACGACGCGCAACATGCCGTCGCCGCCTACGACAAGGCGGTGGCCGAAGGTGCCCGCTTCGTCGTCGGCCCACTCAACCGTGACGGCGTGACCGCCATCTTCGCCAAGGGCGCCCTGCCCGCGCCGATGCTCACCCTGAACTACCCCAACGACAACAAGAACCTGCCCCCCGCGGGGGCGAACGAGTTCGGGCTGCTGCCCGAGACCGAGGGCGCCCAGGTTGCCGACCATATGGCCGACCGCGGCATGCGCAGCGCCATCGTCGTCATCTCCACCGACGATTTCGCCCGCCGTGCCGGCAACGCGTTCAAGGCCGAGTGGCAGGCGCGCGGCGGCACCGTGATCAGCCAGGCCACCCTGGATTCGGCGAGCATCGATTTCGCCTCCCAGTTGTCCGCCCCGGACAACCAGGATCCCGCCACCAGCGGCGTCTTCATCAGCATGAAACCCCAGCAGGCGCGCCTGCTGTTACCCCAGCTGCGCCTGGCGAAGATCACCCTGCCGGTGTTCGCCACCTCGCATGTCTACAGCGGTGGCGACGACGCCACGGCGGACCGCGACCTCGAAGGCGTCGAATTCTGCGACGCGCCGTGGCTGTTCGATGGACAGCCGGGCCTGCCCCGTCGCGCCGACCTGTCATCCGCCCTGCCCTCGACCAAGGGTGTTGCCGCGCGCCTGTTCGCCTTCGGCATGGATGCCTGGGGCCTGGTGCCGTACATCGACTGGATGCGCGGGCACCCGGGCAGTTACCTGCCGGGCGCCACCGGCCAGCTGGTCGCGGATGAGTTCGGACGCGTGCGACGCGTACTGATCTGGGCGCGCTTCACCGACGGCGTAGCCCACCCTGTCGCGGGTAGCCTCGAACTCGAAGCGCCGGCAGCGGCCCCCAACGTGGAAAGCGGCGGCGGCTGATTCCCGTCGGCGCGGCCGGGAGTGCCGCGTGACCGCCACAACGAGGAAAACCACCGCGCGCCGCGCCACCGGAGACCACTTCGAGGGCGCGGCGCTGTCGTATCTGCAATCGCGCGGCTTGCGCCTGGTACGGGCCAACTTTCTCTGCCGGCACGGGGAGATCGACCTCGTCATGCGCGACGGCCAGACCCTCGTGTTCGTGGAAGTACGCTATCGACGCAGTTCGGCATTCGGCGGCGCGCTGGGCTCGATCACGACGGCCAAGCGACGACGGCTGATCAGCGCGGCTCACCTATGGCTGGCCTGGCATCCGCACGATGCGCGGCGCCCCTGCCGCTTCGATGTGCTCGCGTTCGAGGGGGAGTCGGTGGAATGGGTGCGCGCGGCCTTCGAGGCCGCTTGAGCACCCATCGCCGCTGAAGCGGCTCCCACAGATGAAGCGGCTCCTACAGATGAAGCGGTTCCCACACGAAGGGTGCTGCATCGCCGACGGATCGGCTCCTGCAGACGCCGGCATCAGGCGGTGGCGAGGAACGCCTCGCGGCCCATCGTCGCCAGCTCGCCGACGGAATCGATGGTGATGTCGGGCGGGGTTTCCTGCAGCTCCGCGCCCGCCGCGGCGGCATAGTGCCCCTGCCTGACGAACACCGTGGTCACCTTGTCGCCCAGTAGTTTCTTCAGCGCAACGAGGATGCGTGGCTTGTCGTCGACCATGACATAGTGGTCGGCCGGGTAGCGCTTCCGCATGTCGTCGAGCATGTCTTCCTTGTGCACGTAAATGAGCACGTCCTCGCGAAAGGCATCCCACAACCCGGCCCGGCGGATCTTGCGCGGTTGGAACACGGTGTCGCCGTCGGACATGATCACCGGCCGGCCCAGGGTGCGAAGGTGATCGATCGCTTCGAGCACGCCCGGGAAGCGGCGCTCGTCGAAAGGATAGTCCAGCAGGAAGAACGACATCTCCATGAAGGCGAGGCTGCTGTCCTGGCCGCGCAGACGCTGCAACACGCCGAGGTAATCGGCGTAGCCGACCTGGTCGCGGATCTCCTTGTCGATCGCGTTGTAGCGCACCCGTCCGTCTTCGCCGAAGTCGCGCAGCAGACGGGCGGCCAGATCGGCGCTGAAACGGTCGTTGTCGATCAGGGTGTTGTCGACATCGAAGAGGAAAACGATGGGGTCGTGGGTGGACACGATGGATCCTTGCACGGGAACGTCCGGCTTATATGGGGATGCCCAGCGTGGACCGAAGGGGTCGCCGGGGTCTTGTACGAGCGGACCCGATCAGGCGCGGCGCGTCGGCACGAGCGACAGCCGGGTGCCGCCACTGGCCTTGGAGTTGGGCGCGAGCAGACGCTCGATCTCGTCTGGCGGCAGCGGACGCGAGTATAGAAACCCCTGGCCCTCCTGGCAGCCGGCGCGCAGCAGGAAATCGTGCTGGGCTTCGGTTTCGATGCCTTCGGCGATCGTGTGCAGGTCCAGGCTCCGCGCGATGGCGACCATCGCTTCGGTGATCGCCACGTCGTTGCCGTTGAGCGGCAAACCGGTGACGAAGGAGCGGTCGATTTTCAGATAGGCCACCGCCGGCAGTTTCAGATACGCCAACGAGGAATAGCCGGTACCGAAATCGTCGATCGCCACGCCCACGCCCAGCTTGTGCAGGGCGAGCATCGCGCGCTCGGTGTCTTCGCCCAGACGGAGGATCGCGCTCTCGGTGAGTTCCACGAGCAGGCGCTTGGGTGGTATCCCGGTGGTGAGCACGGCCTGGCTCACGCCCGCAAGAAACTCCGGGTGGCCGAACGAACCCGCCGAGACATTCACGGCCAGGCGAAGCGGAGGCAGTCGCGCGAGGTCCCATTGGCGCAGTTGCTCGCACGCGGTCTCCAGCACCCACTGGTCGATCTGGCGGATCAGGCCGAGACTCTCGGCAAGCGGAATGAACTCGTCCGGTCCCACGTTCCCGCGATCGGGGTGGCGCCAGCGGATCAACGCTTCCACGGCCACGATGCGGCCCGTCTTCATCTCCACACTGGGCTGGTACACCAGGTGGAACTCGTGCCGGGCCAGCGCCTGGCGCAGTTCCGAAGCGAGTTTCAGGCGACGCCGCGCGTCGGCATGCATCTTCGGTGTATAGAAGCGCAACGCGTTGCGTTCCTCGGTCTTGGCCACGTACATGGCCGCGTCCGCATTGGCGATCAGGGTGACCGCATCGTTGCCGTCCAGCGGGTAGCCGGCGATGCCGATGCTCGCGCTGACATACAGCTCGTAGTCGCCCAGGTCGAACGGGCGGGCCAGCGCGGCCAGCATCGCCTCGGCCACGACCAGCGCCTCTTCGCGCGAACGCAGGTCGGCGAGCAACACGGTGAATTCGTCGCCACCGATTCGACCGGCGACATCGTCGGGGGTCAGTTGCGCGCGGATGCGTTCGGCGACACGCATGAGCAACGCATCGCCCGTGGCATGGCTGTAACTGTCGTTGACGACCTTGAACGCATCCAGGTCGACGAAGAGCACGGCGATGGCACCGCGCTCATGCGCGGCCCGGGTGATCGCTTCGGCGCAGCGGCGCTCGAATTCGGCGCGCGTGACCAGGCCGGTGAGCGGATCGTGCGTGGCCATGTGCTGAAGGCGCTGGCGATCGGCCTTGCGCGCGGTGATGTCGGAGACGACGGCGACATAGTGTTGTGGGCGCCCTTCGCTGTCGCGAATGGTGCTGATGCTCATCAGTTCGGGATACGTACTACCGTCGGCACGCCGGCTTTCCACTTCACCGAGCCAGTTGTCGCCCGAAGCGATGTCTTCCCATAGCGACGCCGGCAAGGGACGGCCGTCGGGCAATGTGCGCGTGGCATCGAACCGCGTGCGCCGCAGTGCCTGCAGAGAGATGCCCGTGAGCTTGGCGTGCGCCGCGTTCGCCGTGGTCACCCGACGGTCGGCATCGGCGATGATCACGCCTTCGGCGATGCTCGCCAGGGCCTCGGCCGCGATCTTGCGCTCCTGCTCCATGGCCACGCGATCGGAGATATCGCGAACGATCGCCTGGCACACCTGGCGCGATCCCCAGACCACCAGGCTGCTTTGCGTTTCCACCGGCCGGCTGCTGCCATCCGCATTGCGCAGCACACCGGTCCCCGCGTGGTCGGAGCCTTCGACGAAGAGACTGGAAAGCTGCATGCCTATCAGTTCGGCGCGCGAACAACCTGACCAGGTCGCCGCACGCCGGTTGGCATCGAGGATACGGCCGCTTTCCTCGTCCACCATGAAGATGGCATCGGCGGCACTGTCGAACAGCAGGCTGTAGCGCTCCTCGGTGCCGCGGATGGTGGCGACGATACGGCCGGCCATGCGCAGCCAGAGCAGGGAAGCGAGCGCGGCGACGGCGAACACCGTGAAGAAGAGGACGCGACCGATCCACGAGGCGCCATTGGCGATATCGAGCGAGAAAGCCTTGGTCCGCGGTTCGACGTAGCTGTTGAGCGCGGCGATATGGGCGCGCTCCGCGTCGATCGTCGCGGCCGGCGGCGCGCCGGCGGCATACGCGCGATCGAGCCGGTCGGCGGTATCGGCGAGGTCGATCAGGCTGGCGTCCACCGAACGCCACTCCGTGACGGCTTCGCGCACATACGGCATGCCGGAAAAATACTGGAAGATGAAGACCATCCCGGGGATGGCTTCCGGAATCACCCCGCCGCGTGCGAAGGCGTCGTAAACATCCGCATGGACGAAGTCGCCGCTGGCAATCGCATCGCGTGCCCAGCGGTCGGCCATGAGTACATCGTAGTTTCGCCGGAATCCGGCAAGGTCCGCCGGACGACCGTGCGTGGCATATTCGTCGAGGTCGATGACGGCCTGCTTCTGCGCCTTCGACCAAAGACTCTCGCCGTTGAGAAACCCGGCGAGAGTCACTTGCGTCTGTAGCGCCACCCACGTCAGGGCGAGGATGAGGCCAACGACCGCAACGAGCGCGTAGGCCAATGGCCTCAGACGCCTCGAAAGGGGCAGTTGATGATTGGCCTCAACGCGTTGCATCGCTTCCTCAGATCCTCATCCGGTCGTGATAGTGCGCCACATGGTGCCCAACTTGCGAGTTACGCGGCTGCCTCGTTCCACTTGCGGATCGACGCCGTGGCATCCATGCACCGATCCAGCGTAATACTCATGCTGACGTAGCTGCGACGGACACATTCCCTGATGTGCTCGATCTGGTCCACCGGAGGATTCGTCCCCAGCAGGGTGCAGACGATCTCCAGCGCTTCCCACGGATGTGTATCGTCATAAGCGGCGTGAAGCTGAAGCCAACGCAGCCCGGCTTTGCGGCCCGTAATCGGCAGGCTTTCGGCGTAGGTCACGCTTTCATAGACGATTTGCGACCAATCGCCGGTTGCCCCCTCCACCGCATAATTGGTCGCGGCGATACCCGCGGCCAGCGAATCGTCACGGCTCACTTCCTCGCACCACTGGGCCAGGGCCTGCGTACCTTTGGGCGGTTCGGCCCGGAGCACGTCCTCGCGGGACACCCCGGCGCTCTCGGCCCAGTTCAGCCAGTACTCGGCGTGATTCTGTTCCACCCGGATGTTACGCACCAGCCAGCGGCGAGCGAGGTCGTCGCCCGGGCTGCGGCCGTAACGCGTCTTCAGGAGGCTGTGCGACATATAGCCGGGGAAGCGTTCGATGACCGGCCAGACACCGATCATGAAGTTGCGGGTGGTTTCCGGATCGAGGGTGGCGGCGATCATCGCCGACCACATCTCATGGCCGACGATCTGCCGCCGTGTGTCCTCGCAGGACGAAACCATGTCCTGTGCCCAGAGCGGATAGCTGGCGATGTCGGTCTGTGAGCCGGTCAGTTCGAAACGAGCGTTCATATAGATCTCCCAAAGGATCTGCTGCCAATTGAAGGTCGAGGCAGGCCCGGGCGACCCGCGGCCCGCCTTGCCGGCCCCGTTGCGGGGCCGGACGACCATTAGGGCACAATCGCTACGGCACATTTTCGGCAATTTCGGCCATGGCGGCCGTCGCAGAGGCCGCTTGCGTGTAGCCCATTCGTCATGGACACAGTCGTCACCGCGGGGTCTATCGTTGGCATCCCGAATGCCAGGACATCCTTCCATGGTCACGATCAACCGCATCCTCGCCGCCGCCATCGTGTGTGGCCTCGCTTCCACCGGCGCGCTCGCCGCCGGCGCACCCGTCGGGGTGGACCTGAAGGGAATCGATCACTCGGTGCAGCCAGGTGACGACTTCGACGGCTACGCCAATGGCGCCTGGAAGAAAACCGCGGTGATTCCGGCCGACCGGGCCAGCACCGGCGTGTTCCTGGAGGTATTCCAGAAAGCCGAAAAGCGCAACGCCGAACTGATCAAGGCGGCAGGCGAAGGCCATCCTGCGGCGGGCAGCGAACAGCGCCTCATCGCCGACTACTACAAGGCCTACATGGATGAGGCCGGCATCGAGAAAGCGGGACTGAAGCCCCTCGCGCCCGCGCTTGCCTCGATCGACGCGATCAAGGACAAGGACGGCCTGTCGGCCGCGCTCGGCGCACAGCTGCGCGCCGACGTCGATCCGATCAATGCGACCCACCTGGACACCGAGCACCTCCTCGGCCTGTTCGTCGCCCAGGGGCTGGAAGATCCCTCGAAGAACATGCCGTACCTGCTGCAGGGCGGCCTGGGCATGCCCAACCGCGATTACTACCTGAAGACCGATAAGGACATGGCCGACACGCGGGCCAAGTACGCCGCGTACGTCGAAGCCGTGCTGACGCAGTCCGGCACGCCCGATGCCGCCGGCAAGGCGAAAGCCATCCTTGCCCTCGAGACGAAGATCGCCCAGGCCCAGGCCTCCATCGTCGAAAGCGAAGACATCCACAAGGCGAACAACCCGTGGCCGCGCGCGGCCTTCGCGAGCAAGGCGCCGGGAATCGATTGGGACGCCTATTTCAAGGCGGCCCACCTCGACGACCAGCCGACCTTCATCGTCTGGCAGCCGGCGACAGTGACCCGGTTCGCCGCGCTGGTCGCCAGCGAGCCGCTGGACACCTGGAAGGCCTGGCTACGTTTCCACACGATCAATGCCGGTGCGAGTGGCCTGCTGCCCAAGGCCTACGACGATCTCGCCTTCGGCTTCTACGGCAAGACGCTCACCGGCACGCCGCAACAGCGTGAACGCTGGAAGCGTGGTATCGGTCGCGTCAACGCCGACCTTGGCGATGCCGTCGGCCAGATCTACGTGAAGCGCTACTTCCCCGCCTCCTCCCGCGCCCAGGTGCAGGACATGGTGAAGAACATCCTCAAGGCCTTCGACGCGCGCGTGGACACGCTGGACTGGATGTCGCCCGAGACCCGGCAGAAGGCCAAGGCGAAGATCGCCACGATCAAGGTCGGCGTCGGCTACCCGGATACGTGGCGCGATTATTCGAAGCTGGAGATCCGGCCGGACGACGCGCTCGGCAATCACCAGCGCGCCGAGATGGCCGAATATCAGCACCAACTGGCAAAGCTCGGCAAGCCGGTGGATCGCGACGAATGGTGGATGACGCCGCAGACGGTCAACGCGGTGAACCTGCCGCTGCAGAACTCGCTCAACTTCCCTGCGGCGATCCTCGAGGCGCCGTTCTTCGATCCGAAGGCGGACCCCGCCTCCAACTATGGCTCGATCGGCGCGGTGATCGGCCATGAAATCAGCCACAGCTTCGACAACACCGGTGCCGAGTTCGATGCCCAGGGCCGCCTCGCCAACTGGTGGACCGATGCCGACCAGAAGCATTTCAAGGAAGCCGGCCAGCGCCTCGTCGAACAGTTCAACCAGTACGAGCCCCTACCCGGCCTGCACATCAACGGCCAGCAGACGCTTGGCGAGAACATCGCCGACCTTTCCGGCCTGACCATCGCCTTTGCCGCGTACAAGGAGAGCCTGCACGGCAAGCCCGCGCCGGTGATCGACGGCATGAGCGGCGACCAGCGCTTCTTCCTCGCCTTCGCCCAGTCATGGCGGACGAAGACGCGCGACGCGGCCTTGCGCGCACAGGTGATCGGCGACGGTCACGCACCGGGCGAGTTCCGCGCGCAGACCGTGCGCAACCTGGATCCCTGGTACGACGCGTTCCAGCCGAAGCCGGGGCAGAAGCTGTACCTGGACCCGAAGCAGCGGGTGAAGATCTGGTAAGGGATTCGGCCATGCCGAAGTCGTAAGAGCATCGCCGATGAATCGGCTCCCACACAAAGCAAGGTCAGGCTATGTGTGGGAGCACCGGCCGGCTTGTGTGGGAGCACTGGCCCGGCTATGTGTGGGAGCACTGGCCAGGCTATGTGTGGGAGCCGCTTCAGCGGCGATCAGCCTTGCCGGCGAATTCGCCGCTCGAGGGTTCCGAGCAAACCGTCGATCGAAAGCGCCAACGCGCCGACCAGCAGCGCCCCCTGCACCACATACGCCGTATTGTTCCCCACCAGCCCCTCCACGATCGGCGAGCCCAACGTGGTCGCGCCCACGGCCGAACCGATCGTCGCGGTGCCGACACCGACGATGGCCGACAGGCGCACGCCGGCCATGATCGGCGCGGCGGCCAGCGGCAATTCCACCTCCCACAGGCGTCGCCAGCGACCATAGCCCATGCCGTCCGCCGCGTGCAGCGCGGCCGGCGGTACGTTGTCCAGGCCTGCCACGGTCTGGCCGAGCACCGGGAGCACCCCATACAGCGTCAATGCCAGCAGCGTCGGCGCGGCACCGAAACCGAGCAAGGGCACGGCGATCGCCAGCACGGCAACCGGCGGAAACGTCTGCCCGATCACCGCCACGGCACGCACGGTCGGCAGCAACTCGCGGCCGCGAGGTCGCGTCGCCAGCACGCCCAGCGTGAGACCCGCCGCGACCGCGATCAGGGTGGCCAGGACGACCAGCCACAGATGCGACAGCGTCAACACAAGAAACGACGTGCGCGCGTACAGCGGATGCGATAGCGACGGCAGCCAGGCGTGGAACCACGGCGCGCTATGGGGCAGCACGAGGAGCAGGACGACCAACAGCAACGGGGCGACGATCGCCTTCACTCGCGCAAGGCCACGAGATCGGCCAGCAGGATTGCGCCGGCAGGCTGCCCGGCTTCGGACACGGGCAGACGATCGCGCCCCTGGGCCAGCATGGCGCCGAGCGCGTCCTGCAGCGAGGCGCCGCCGTCGACGGCATCGCCATCGGCACGCTCGTCCTTGCGCATGCTGTCGCGCACGCGGCGCACCGCCAGTTCGCGCAGGCGTGCGCGCGACCCGCCGACGAATTCACGCACGCGTTCGTTCGCCGGATGGCGGATGAGTTCGAGCGGCGTACCGACCTGGGCGACCTTGCCGTCGAGCATCAGCGCCACGCGCTGACCGAGGCCGAACGCCTCGTCCATGTCGTGCGTGACGAACAGGATCGTCGTGGCCGTATCGCGCTGGATCGCCTTCAGGCTGGCCTGCAACGATTCGCGCGTCACCGGGTCGAGTGCACCGAACGGCTCGTCCATCAACACGATGCGCGGCCGCGCCGCCAGCGCACGCGCGACACCGACACGCTGTTGCTGCCCTCCCGAGAGCGTGTCGGGATAGCGATCGGCGAAAGCGGGCTCGTCCAGCTTGAGTAGCGCCAGCAGCTCGGCCACGCGTGCACGGATGTCGACGCTCGACCAGCCCAGCAGCCGCGGCACCGTGGCGATGTTCTCGCCGACGGTGCGGTGCGGGAACAGACCCACGGACTGGATCGCATAACCGATGCCGCGCCGCAGCGTCTCGACCTCCTGGGTAGCCACGTCCACGCCATCGATACGCACGCTGCCCCTATCGATGTGGACCAGGCGATTGACCGTGCGCAACAGGGTGGACTTGCCCGAGCCCGAAGGCCCGACGAGGACGAAGAACTCGCCGTCCTCCACGCGAAGCGAGAGGTCGTCGATGACGACGTGCTCGCCGAAGCGCTTGTGGACGTGGTCGAACTCGATCATGGGCGGCGTTCCGTAAGGGCGAGCATGGCCTGGAAGAGAAGATCGACGACCAGCGCCAGCGCGATGATGGCCAGCGTACCCAACATCACCATGTCGTTGGCGCCCTGGCCGATGCCGAGGAAGACGAAGCGGCCGAGTCCGCCGGCACCGATCAGCGTGGCGACGGCGGCCAGGCCGATCGTCTGCACGGCGACGATGCGCAGGCCGGCAAGCAACACCGGCCAGCCCAGGGGCAGCTGCACGCGCGCCAGCAACTGCACTCGACTCATGCCCAGGCCGCGCGCCGCGTCACGCGCATCCGCCGGCACCGCCCCCAGGCCGGCGACGGTATAGCGCACCACCGGCAACAGCGCGTACAGCACGAGGGCGAAGACCGCCGGCGCGGCACCCGTGCCACCGAAGCCGATCGCGCCCAGCGCTGGCCATGCCTGCGCCAGCCAGGCGAAAGGCCCGATCAGCAGCGCGAAGAGGGCAAGCGACGGGACTGTCTGCAGGAAGGCGAGCCCGCCGACCACGAGGCCATCCGTTCGTCGCGTGCGCCATGCCCACCAGCCCAGGGGAACGCCGACGACGAGCGCCAGCACGAGCGTGGTCGCGGCCAGGACCAGATGCGTGAGCAATGCATCCATGAAGGGTCCACGCTGCGCATGGAATTCACGGACCAGGGCCAAGGTGTCGAAGCATCCACCGAGCCCCATCGCGACCAGTGCCGCCAGCAGCGAAAGCCAAGCGCCGATCCGTCCGGCCATGCGCACGTCGCGCAAGCGGTCGAGCATGAGCAGAACCGCCGCGAGCCACATCGACCAGAATCCCGCACCCAACGGCACGCGCGCACTGGGTATCGTCGTGAGAAGCAGCGAATGCGCGTCGATACTCGCCAGCAGGGGCAACCCGGCAATGAGCAGCCACGCCATCGAGGCAACGGCCACAGGGCCTCCCTTTGCGCTCGTCGTGCCGAAGGCCGCTACCAGCGCCCACGTCGCGGCCAGTGCCAGCGCCTGCGGACTGTGCGGCGCACCGCTCAGCAACCGGTTCGGCGTGAGGTACAGGAAAGGGAGGGCCAGCGCGGCGAAAAGGCCGGCGCCCGCCAGCACCGCCACCGGCAACGCGCGCCGGTTCATCGCAGCAGGCCCGCGTCGCGCAGGAAGTCGCGGGCCACGACGGCCGGATCCTCACCGTCGATCTGTGTGCGTGCGTTGAGCTTGCGCAGCACGTCCACCGTCAACGGCTGGAAGGCGGCTTCCAGCGAACGCCGCATGGCCGGATAACGGCGCAGCACATCCTCGCGTACCACCGGCGCAGGCTGGTAAACCATTTCCACATGTCGAGGGTCGGCAAGCACGGTCAGCCCGGTGACGGCGATGGCGCCATCCGTGGAGTAGACCATGCTCGCGTTGACACCCGATATGCCTTCGGCAGCGGCCTTGATCGTCGCCGAGGTATCCCCGCCGGCGAGCACCAGCAACTGGTCGCCACGCAGCGTGAAGCCGTAAGCCGACTGGAATGCCGGCAAGGCCGCGTCGCTTTCCACGAACTCGGCGGAGCCGGCCAACCGTACGTCGCCACCACGGGTTACCCAGTGTGCGAAATCGTCGAGCGTCGCGAGCTTCGCAGCACGCGCCACGTCACCGCGCACGCCGATCGCCCAGTGGTTGTCGGCCGGCGCCGGGCGCAACCAGACCAGGCGATGGGCGGCGAGATCGAGCGAGGCGGCGAGCGCATACGCCTTCGGCGCGTCGCGAAACGCGGGATCGCTCTCGCGATGGAAGAAGAATGCGGCGTTGCCGGTGTATTCCGGATAGACGTCCAGGTCGCCATTGAGCAGGGCACGACGCACGATGGAAGTCGGCCCGAGCTGGGTGCGGTCGACGACCGGAACGCCGTCGCGGCGCAGCACCTGCAACAGGATCTGCCCGAGCACCGCGCCTTCGTTATCCGCCTTCGAGCCTACCCGCACCACGGCCTGCCCCTGCGCCGCGAAGGCGAGCATCGTGAGCAGGACGCAGAGCAGGCGACGCAACGCTCAGCGCCCCAACAGGCTGGCGAACGTACGCTTGAAAGCCGCGTCGATCGGCGTGGCATCCACGCTCGCCGGCAAACCGCGGAAACGCGCTTCGAAGGCGAGGACGGCATCCATGAACCGCTGGGCGCGACCTTCGTCGTCGCCCTCCTCCACCGCATAGCCCAGCACGCGCGCCGCCTGGCCTGCGAGATCGACGTCGTCGGGAAGGGCCGAGATATCTCCCCAGACCTGCTTCAGGTACGCCACGGCGATCCCGGCACGCCGCATCCGATGGAGCAGGCCGACCGGCATCGTATGTTCGGGAGTGAAGCGGGCGACGATGTCCTGCGGTTCATCCAGCGAGACCGGACCGAGGTCGACGCGGATGCAGAGCGACGCCGTGTCGAACAGCCAGGTCCGCGCCTTGGGCGACGCGCCGTACGGCAGGCGCACACCGTTCACCTCGACGCTTTCCGGAATGCCTGCGTCGAGCAGCTCCACGATGTACGAACGCGTCGCGGGCCGGCCCCTGTACTGCCCGCGCATGGCGTCGATGTGAACGCGCTGCGCGCGATCGCCGCGACGGCTGCGTACACACGTGCGCGCGAACTCGCCGCGCTGGTAACCCTGGGTCTCGCCGTCGTCGTCGTAGAGTTCGGTGGCGCCCTCGTCGCCGGGAAACACCTGCAGGATCAGCGCGTCGGGCACGCTGGCAAGGTTGCTCATGCCCTCGGGGTACAAAGGCACGACGCTGCCGGGACGTACGAAGATCGGTATCTCCTCGAGCGTGTAGTGTCGCTCGATCATCTGCCCGCCTTCGAAGGACTCCGCGCCGTCGCGGCTATACCATAGGCCCGGTGGCAGCCAGACGGGAAAAGCGGCCGCGCCGTCGTCGCCCACCGGTTCCGTCACCGGCGCGACAAGGATATCGTTGCCGAACATGTACTGCGCCGGATGGTTGTACGACGCTTCGTGCTCGGGCCAGTGGTAGTACATCGGCCGCACGATCGACAGGCCCGTATCGTAGGCGTGGCGCGCGGCGCCATAGATATAGGGCGCGAGCTGGTAGCGCAGGCGGATCGCGGCGAAGATCGCGTCGCCATAAGGCGGCCCGAAGTGCCACGGCTCCTTGTGCAGGCTGGCTTCCTTCGCCGAGTGCGTGCGCAGCACCGGGCTGAAGGTGCCCAGCTGCATCCAGCGCGCATACAGCTCGGGCTCAAGATGCCGCTCGGGCCGGGGGATGTGCTTATGGAACGTATGCCCACCGATGTCGTGGCTCCAGTAGCCGTAAAGGACATTGGACGCCATCGCCGTGAAGTGCGGCTGGAAGGCCAGAGAATCCCAGGAGATCACGCTGTCGCCCGAGAAACCGATGGGATAACGGTGATTACCCAGGCCACCCCAGCGGTGGTAGATCAGTCCACGGTGGTCGCCTTCGCGCTGCATCTCGGTGAAGAAGGTGTGGTTCAGCCACCACGTATTGGACAGCCCGGGATACGCCTTCGATTCCGGCCATTGCTGCCAGTCGAGCCACCAGAAATCGACGCCGATCTTCTCCAGCGGGTGGAGCACCGTGTCGAACAGCGCACGCATGTATGGCTTCGAGGTGCCCTCGAAAGGAATCGCCGCCTGCGTCGAGGTGTCCCACGACAACGCCTTCGCCATCGCCTCGTACTGCTCTTCGTGCGGCAGCACGCCGGAGGCCGGATGCAGGTTGAGGGTCACGCGCAGGTGCTGTCCGTGGGCCCAGCGCATGAAAGCCTTGGGGTCCGGAAACAGGCTCCGATTGAAGGTGTAGCCGGTCCAGCCCGACTGCTCGCCGAAGACATCCTTCTGCTCGTGGCCCGGCCGCAACGAGAGTCCTGGCGTGGTGTGCCAGTCCATGTCGAGCACCAGCACGTCGAGCGGGATACGCTCCTTGACGAAACGCGCCCCCAGCGTGCGGAGTTCCTCGTCCGTGTAATTCCAGTAGCGCGACCACCAGTAGCCGAAGACGAAGCGAGGCGGCATCGGCTGGGGCCCGGCGATGGCGGCGAAGTCGGCCAGGGCGGCACGGTAGTCGTGGCCGTAGCCGAAGAAATACAGGTCCTGACGCTCGCCGGCCGGACGTTCGAGCACCCAGCCTTGGTCATCGATGCCGAAGCCTTCGGTGTCGTCGACCACGTGCCAGCCGTCGCGCGCGATCAGTCCTTCCTCGATCGGCAGCTTGCTGCCGTCCTGCCAGGTGTCGCCGTCGTAGCGGTCGAGCGTGCGGTAGGTGCCGCCGAGATTGGCCTTCTGGACATCGCCGGGTTTCCAGGAGAGGTCGCCATCGCCCTGGCGGACCACGATGGCGAGGTTGGCAGCGGTGAAGCGCCCGGTGCCCTTCCGGTAGCGAAGCCGGAGCGCACCGGTGTCGATCTCGAGGGAGTGCTCGTCTTCGGCAATCCGGAAGCGGGGCACGTCGAGCGCCCTATGCACCACGACCTGGGTGCGGCTGTCCCGGAAGGCGCCGGTGGCACTCCATTCCAGCCGGACGAGCCGTGGCGTGAGGACACTGAAGCGCACCCCGGCCCGCTCGATCACGGCCTCCGGGTGGGCCGCGGCGCCGGCTTCGGACCGCTGGTCTGTCGTGGCTTCCATGGGCGCGGAGCCCCTTCTTCGGCGCGAGGTGCACCATTATGACGCGTCGCCGCATGGAACCGGTGAAAGCATGCGCTTGACGGCGTCTTGTCGCGGCGTGCACTTCCGGACCGTCACCTTCTGCTCTTCAATCACCGGAGGAGCGGGACCATGACAGAAGACCAGATCCGTGGCGCAGCCAACACCATCGGCGGACGCGTCCAGCGGGCCGCCGGCGCCCTGGCCGGCGACCACGGCCTCGAAGCCGAAGGCGCCATCCGCGAGACGGCCGGCCGTGTCCAGGCCAAGGCCGGCGAGGCGGTCGACACCGCCCGCGACGTGATCGCCCATCGCCCCCTCGGTGCCATCCTGAGCGGCTTCGGCGTCGGTATCCTGGTCGGCATGCTCCTCGCCCGCCGCGACTGATTCGCCTGCAAGGGGACGCCGGCGGCCCGCGATGATCAAGCGGACGTTTCACCGCCGGCATCGTCCTCGAACCTGTACAGCGCCGCCTGTCCACGGCGACGCCCATGCATGTCGTGAAGCTCCCAGACCGAGCAATCGTGAATGCGAAACGTTGTACCGTCCTTGGCAACTCGTATTCCGGAGTAGCCGTGGGCGATGCCGTGTTCTTCGAGCGCCCGAAGGAAAGCCGCGCGGTCGCCGCGACTTTCCGCCGGCGCGCTGAGGCGCGAAGGAAGCCGAAGCAATTCACCCATCGAATAGCCGAAACGGCCCTGGGCCGATCTGTTCGCGTAGATGAAACAAGGATCGACCTCGGCGCTGTGAGCCATGAGACCGAATCGGGCTTCCCTATGAAGCCATAGCAATCGGCACTGTCGCACCGACACAGGCGTCTCGAGCGGGTGACCCATCCAGCGCCGATAGGAATCGTCCACCAGGCGGATGATGTCGAACGGGATCGTTGGCCTCATGAGAATGCCCTGCCTTCAACGCGACACGCAGCGCTCAGAGGTTACGCAGCCGAGGGTTCTTCCCGAGTTCCTGTCGCCCATCGACCGGTATATCGACGAGGATGGAGCGCTGCGGATGTGAGAGGCATCGGGTGAGTAGCTCGTCCAGGTTGGAGAGATCGGCGCGAAGCCGAAAAGCGTCCCAGCCACAGGCTTGCGCGATCCCGGCGTAGTCGAGTTTTTCGAGGTCGGCGTGGTAACGCTCTGGAGGAACGTCGTCAAGAATCTTGCCGAGCCCTTGCTCGACGATGGCGTACGTCCCGTTGTTCAGCAGGAACACCACCAGACCCAGGTGACGTGCTTCACCGAGGTAACCGGCGAACAGGCGAAAACACCCGTCGCCAGTGAAGGCGAACACGTGCGCGTCTGGTGCACCAAGACTCGCACCTACGGCCGCGCCGAACGCGCCCCCCATGGCGGATCCGCGATAGAAGCTGTGAAACCGGATATTCGGGTTGGGTCGCTGGGTGACATATTGACGATCCTTGTAGGCAAGACAGACATCGTCGAAGCCTATGCTCCCCTCGGGCCACCACGCGTCCAGACGTCGGTACAGATCGACGAGGTCGACATGGCCAGCGGAGGCAGTCGCGTAGGGTCCGGCATTCAGCTCCGCGGGTGCGATGGCGGCAGGCCTGTGCCTGAGAGGTTCTTCGAGCAATCGTTCGAGCATGGCTTCGAGGGCTTCCGCCAAGGGTGCACGTAACCAATAGCTGGCGCCTTCGACGCAACGGGCGAATCCGCCCGAACCGATCCCATACCCACTCTCCTTACCGGTAACGATGAAAACCGAGTGGACACCGACGGGATCGAGATTCGTGGTGTATTCGTCAGGAACCGCACCGAGCACCAGGAGGACGTCGTTCTCGCCAAGCGAGCGCCACAACGCGGTGGCTTCGTCGTTTCCGCCGAACAGGATGTATCCGTATCCGTAGGGGTTGTCGCGCGCCACACCGTTGGCGCCATTGATGCTCCAGATCAGGGGCGATGCGACAGCCTCGCAAAAGCGCGTCGTCAAGGACGAGGCACCTTCGATGCGCGACAGTTCCTCACCCACCAGGACGACGATTCGTCGTCTGTCACTACGGGTGCGCAAAGCACGGACAAAGGCGTCAACGGCATCGCCATCGGCATGTACTTGTCGTTTCGCGCGTTGCCGAGGCGGTGCGACCTGGGACTTCCGAAGCGCTTCGTCCACCAGGACGAGTACGACCGGCTGGCCCCCGGACACGACCTCCCCCGCCCGAAGCAGCTGGCCGTTAAGCGCTTTCGCACTGTCCAGAACGAATACGTTCCCGCCGAGTTCGGCCCTCAGCTGCTCGACGATGTTACTACCGTGGATCGACGTGTCCTGCAGTGGTCCCCATCCCTCGGCCGAAGAAGGCGATACGGGAACGATGTAGACGGCCGGAATGTCATGCAATTTCGCATCGGAGAGACCGCAGGCGAGCAGCTTCGTGGCGGCTCCGGTGGTGGCGATGGCAGCGGCCGGCCTCCCGGTAGCGAGAAAGTGACCAAGAGGAATGAATCCGGCCGCGTATTCGCCGATCGAGAAGAACCGCAGCATGTCCCGCGAAGGGGACGGCGCGCTCCACGGCGGCAGGTGTTTCAGTAGATGAATCACACCGCCGCCGGTTACACCGGCGCATAGACCGATGCCCCAGTGGCGTAACGTGGCGGCAAGCACTTCGTAACCCGTCGGAGCCGACATCGGCCTTGCTGACATGCGCATCCCTCCATGGTGGCCATCACCCTTGTAGGTATAGCGCAAATGCGTGCCGAAACCGCTCGAGGCAGCTTGCGGTCGATACCTCCATTCCGGAGCGTCTTCTTGCTAATCAAACCGCTCACGACAGCGCTGCCGTTTACACATCATGTTGCCGAACCCGGGCGTCGCGGTCGGGTTGGCTCTTGGGGCTTTCGCGGAAGCATCGCCGCTGAAGCGGCTCCCACAGTGGCTGCTTGGGGCGCAGGGGCGATCCCTTTCGCCGCTGAAGCGGCTCCCACAGGGGCTGTGTGGGTCCCACAGGGGCTGTGTGGGTCCCATAGCGGGTGTATGGGTCCCACCGTGGCTGTTCGCTCGACTCAGAGCAACAGGCAGCGATTACGCCCTGCCCGCTTGGCGGCGTAGAGCGCACGATCCGCGCGATCGAAAACCGTTGCGGCGGTGTCGTCGGGGAGAAAACGCGTGACGCCGCCGGACATCGTCACCGTCACCGGTTTCTGACTGGCGTGGAAGGCGAGCGCCGCGACCGTCTCGCACAATGCCTGGGCGGCGGTCACCGCCTCCTCGGCGGAAATGCCGGCGAAGACCACGACGAACTCCTCGCCGCCGTAACGGGCGACGAAGGCCGGTTCGGGCAGTTCACGCGTGAGCGTCTGGCCGACGATACGGAGCACCGCGTCGCCCGCGGCGTGACCGAAGCTGTCGTTGATCACCTTGAAATGATCGATATCGAAGGCGCCCACGCAGGCGACGCCACGATGCTCTCGCACATCGCGCTCGATCTCGGCCATCCGACGCTCGTAGGCAAGGCGGTTCGGCAGCCCGGTGAGCGGATCGGTGAGAGCCAGTTCGTGTTCCCGGCGCAGCGAGTCCTGCAGGGAGGTAGCCTGGGTTTCCAGCTCTTCGACGCGATCCTTCATGCGTGCGGCGCGATCGCGGTACGTCGCCAGCCGCTCGTCTTCGCGCACGCGGAACGCGCGGAAATGTTCGTCGATCAGGGAGAGACGCGCGTTGACCTGGGCCTGCAAGGTGTCCAGGTCGGTGGCGCCCTGCGTCTGCTCGACGAGAAGGCGCATTTCCTCGCGCACCGTGGCATCCAGGTCGCGCCCCTGTTCGTCGGCGGCGGCCATGTTCTCGGTCTCCGCCACGAGATAGCGAGTCATGTCGCCGAGCCTGCCGCTGACGTCGGCAAGCAGGTCCTGCAGTCGGGCGATATCGTGCTTCAGGGCGTCGCGCTGCAGGTTGACCAGATCGGCCAGAGCGTTCGCGGCCGCGGCGACTGCGTCGGTATCGTGCGCATCGATCAGCGCGGCCCGCAGTTCGTCGGCACGGCCGGCGAGGGTGGGCGCCAGGACGATGCGTTGGAGGACCTGGCGCAAGGTTTCGATCGCGACCCTGTCCGCGCGGCTGTCTTCGGCGACGTCCCGCGTGGCGCCTACGAGCGTGACCGTGTCGTCACCCGGTTCCCGCGCCGACGCTTCACGCGGCTCCAGCGCCGTAACCGCCTCGGCCAACGCGTCGAGCAAAGGCTCGAGGGTATCGGGGGACGAGACGTGGCGCAGGTCGTCGCCAAGCTGGTCGAGCAAGCGGTCCGCTTGCGTGCTCTGCCCGCGGGCCAGCGCGACCAGGCGTAACACGAGTCGCCGCAAGCCTTCTTCGAGCTTGCGGAAGTCCTGCTCGTCGCGCTCCATCCGCTCGAGGGCAAGATGGTATTTGCGCTCCCAGACATCCTGCGTCACGTCGTCGCCTTCGCTCATATCAATACATCACCCGCGCCAGCAGCTGCAGCTGGTTGCCACGTTCATGGGGCGAGAGTCCCACGTCTGCACGAGCGTCGCGAGTGGCAGCGACGTGCAGCCACTCGGCGGTGAGGCGTAGCCAGTCGCTCGGCCGCCAGTTCAGTGCGGCGGTGACCGCACGGCCACGCTCGCCCGACGGCCAGGTGCGGAAGCGTTCCACGCGCAAGGTCGGACGCCAGGCGCCACGGTTCCAGCCGGCAAGCAGGAAGCCCGACTGGAAATGGGTGCGGACGATGTTCTGTCGTGGCTGCACGTCGGTATCGCCATCCATGCCTTGTGCGATCCAGGTCACCGGACCGGTGGCGAACTTCGCGCCCACCGACCAGAAGCGCGTGCGCCAGGCGAACAGCTTGTCGCCCCCGGCATAGAGTTCGTGGGCGTGGGGGTCCGCGCGGTTGTCGTAGCGCAGGAGGCGCAGATCCAGGCCGGCGGCATTCGTCCAGCGGGTGTCGGCATACCACCCGGTGCGACCACCGACGCTCTGCAAGGGCGCATACGCCTGGCGACCACCGTCCTCCTCGGACGGCTCGCGCAACCGCCCGCCCACGCCATACACGAGGTCGCTCAACGACCAGCCCCGCGTGGCCAGGATGTTCCCTGCCGGATCGCCGTGCCGGAACAGGCCGCCGCCAAGGCCGAGCGTCCCGTTGTCGCCGCGCCATTCCTCACGGGCTTCGGCGCCCAGGCCACGCAGTTCCTCCCCGACCCAGCTGTTGATGGCCGAGGGCGTGACGGTCCACGGGCTGGTCCAGCCGATACCGTCGTTCTCCAGCGAGATCGGGATGAAATACAGACCGCCCTTCAGCGACGCCCGCCATGCCGACAGCGATAGCGGGCGGTAGCGAAGGAAAGCCTCCATCAGCTGCGGACTGGCGTGATCGGTCTGTTGCAGCTGTACGTCGGCAAGAGCGAACAAGGCCGGGGTGACTTGTGCCGTGACGACGAGGGCGGCGGCGCCGAACCGCGCCCTCGTATCGCCATCCCCATAGCGCAGGCGTCCGGGGCCTCCGTTGACGAAGCTCGGGTCGTTGGCGGCATCGACCAGACGCGCATCCGCGTACGCGTGCACCTTCACCTCCTGCGCGCTGGCGAAGGGCGCAACGACGCAGACGGCGATGGCGGCGAGGGCGCGGCGGAGTCGACTCACGCGGATCCCACGCCTTGCGCTCCCTGGCGCGCGACCAGGGCCGCGAACGTCATCGGCCGGTCGACGTGGAATCCCTGCACATGATCGCAACCGACCTCACCGAGGAAGGCGACGGTCGCCTCGTCCTCCACGCCTTCGGCGGTCACCCGGTAACCCAGGCGATGGCCGAGCTCGACCAGCGATCGGACGATCACGCGGTCGGTTTCATCGGTGGCGAGGTGTTGGACGAACATCTTGTCGATCTTCAGTTCCCGGACGGGCAGGCGGCGCAGGTAAGCGAACGAGGTCTGGCCGACCCCGAAATCGTCGATCGCTATGTCGATACCCATATCGGCCAGCCGCCGGAGGACTTGAAGCGCGGCCTCCGGTTCACCGATCACCGCGCTCTCGGTCACCTCGAGGATGAGCGACGTGGCCGGCAGGCGGTGGACCTGAAGCAGGTGGGCGACGCGATCGGGCAACTCGATATCGCCGATGTCGCGCGCCGAGAGGTTGATCGAGATGCGCATGCCTTGTCCGCCACGGTCGAGTTCGGCCGCCTGGGCGATGCCGCGCTCCAGCACCCAGCGGGTCAGCCGGCCGATGTTGCCGGTCTCCTCGGCCACGGCGACGAACTGCTCGGGCGAGACCATGCCGCGCCCCGGGCGCGGCCAGCGGACCAGCGCCTCCGCGCCGTCGATGCGACCATCCACGAGGCGCCGCTGTGGCTGGTAATAGAGTTCCAGCGCGTCGCCGTCGATCGCCGCACGCAGCTCGCTCATCAGCGACAGACGCTCCGGCCGATGCGGATCGGCGCGGGGATCGTAGACGTCGACGCCTCGCGCCGAGCCTACCGCGGCGAATTCCGCCACCTCGGCGCGACGTAGCAGGGTCGCCGCACGCTCGCCATGGCTGGGCGCCAGGGCGATGCCCACCGCCGGGCCCATATCCATATTCACCTCGGCGTCCTGGTAAGGCTGGCCGAGCGCATCCATCACGCGGAACGCGACCGAGATCGCCTCGGTACGGTCCGCCCCGCGAAGCCATACGGCGAACTGGGTATCCGTGGCACGCGCGACGTAGTGCGTGCCGGCCGCCTGACCCACGCGTTGGCCGGCGTCGCGCATGAGGCGGTCGGCGAACGCGTGGCCGATGGTCTTGATGATGTCCGGCAGGCGCGTGACGCCGACGATCAGCAAGGCGCCTTGCTGGCCCGGCGCGGTCGCCAGATCCTGGTCCACCGCTTCCTCGGCGGCCGCGCGATTGGGCAGGCCGGTCACGCCATCATGCATCGCCTGATGCCGGATGCGTAGCTCGCGTTCGCGCACCGCGTCGCCCATGGTGCGGAACGCCTTCGCCAGTTCGCCGATCTCGTCGCGCCGATGCACCTCGGGTGCGTCGCGGTAGTCGCCACCGGCGATCCGCCGCGCCGCGGCCGCCAGCGCTTCCACCGGACGCGAGACGCCCCGCGCCACCAGCCAGGCGACGAGCAGTCCGGCCGCCAGACCCATGGCGAGCAGGACCAGCCATGCATTCCATACCGCCTTATACGGGCGAAGCGCATCGTCGAGCGAATAGCCGAGCACCGCGTACACGGCCCCGCTGCCCTTGGGTTGGCGGAGCAACTGGGCAAACACCAGATAGTCGCGACCGCCGATGGTTACGGCCGTGGGCCGCGACGGCAGCGAACGATCGGTCGAGGAAAAACTCGCCGTCAGCTCGGAATGGCTGCTACCGCGAGCGATCACCGCATAGTGACCGGCGCTGCTCGGCGTGGCGAGCTCGATGTCGCGAGGCAACGCGGACAGCTGCTGCATATGCGCGATCATCGCGTCGTCGACCGGAATGCTGGCGACCACCAGTCCGACCGGCTGCGGCGCATAGATCGGCACGACGACGACCCAGTAGGCCTTCCCATCGACCACCGCAACGGCGGCGGTGCGCTCGGAGAAGGCACGGCTCAGCAGGTCGGGAAACGCGAACGGCCGGGCGTCGTCGGCGGCGGCCATGGTATCGGCCTGGACCTTGCCGTCGAGATCGAGCAGTTGCATGCGCGATGCGCCGACCCGACGGCCGTGGTTGCGCAGCACCGAGAGAATGGTTTCCTTGTCGCGCGCACCGATGGCCGAGCGCAGCCCGTAGTCCAACGACATGATCTGCACGCCATTGGCGACACTCGCCGAGAGATCGTTCATCTGCGCCACGAAAGCGGTGGCGTTCGCAGTCAACTGGTGACCGCCTTCGTCGATCAACTGACGGCGTGCGACGTCGTAGGCCAGGATAGCCGTGAGGCCCTGGACAAGGACCAGCGTGGCAACGAAGAAGAGTGCCAGCCGGGTGCGGAAGCCGAGGACCGGCATGGTCCGCTCAGTAGCCGAGGTGCTCGCGATCCATCGCGCCACGTGGATCGGGCAGCAAGGCGAGGTTGAAATGGACGGTGGCGGGCACCGCGTCGCCGACGGTGACACCCTGGATCGGCAGGGTCACGCCAGGGCGCAGTTGCGGATGCCAGGCATGCGCCCGGTACTGTCCGGCCATGACGCCTTCGATGCTGGCCCTGCCCTGTGCGTCGGTCGTCGCCATCTCGGGATCCTTCGTCACGTAGAGGTAAGTGAGCATCTGATCGTGGATGTTGCAACCGACCGCGGCGTTGCCGGGATTCGTCATCGCCAGCGCAGGGGAGCTCTCCCCCGGGCCGAGCATGTATTCGAACTTCACCATGTCCGAAAACGAGTAGACGTGGTGTCGCGTGGTGTCGCTGTTGCGGAAGATCACGCTGTCGCCGGGGTGCAACGCGGTGACGTAGGGAAGGAAGGTCTCGTCCTTCTGGTCCACGTAGCGGGTGGCCGGCACGATCGCGCGCGGCGTGGTGCCGGGCATGGGCGCGAGGCTGACCACCGCGTCCGCGATGGGATGGCCGCTGGTGTCCACGACCTCGATGACCACACGCCCGGCGTGGGCCGGTGCGGCGCCCAGGATGAGTACGGTCGCGATGGCGAACAGACTGCGCATAGGATTCCCCAGTGATCCGGCGCTAGCCTAGCTCAGTCGGAGGCTCAGCCGCGAACGGGGCGGAGCATGCGACAGACGGCGGCCATGGGGCGGTGCGGTCCGCAGGGGTCGGTGCTCCAGAAGTCGCTGCGATGCACCGCGGCAACCGCATCGAACGACGGTTGGCCCGGGCCCTGAAGCCGGCCGCCGGCCAGGGCGAGTACGAGCCCGGCCAGCATGGCAATGGATTTCCTGGTGACGTACATGGCCTTCCCCCCGGTTGACGATGCCGACGTTAGGCCCCCGCGCGTGAAGGGACAATAGACCGAAAGGTGGGGCCGATCGTCACGCAATGGTCGGCAAGCACCGCGACACCTTCCCGATGGGAGACGACGAGCAGCAGGGCGCGTGGCAATCGGCGCTTCACGGCCGAGAGGACGGCGAGTTCCGATGCCGCATCGAGTGCTCCGGTGGCCTCGTCCAGCACGGCCACCGTCGGCTCGTGGAGGATCACCTGGGCGAGTAGCAGGCGCTGGAGTTCACCACCGGAGAGGCGGCTGGAGTTGTCGTGCAGGGCGGTTTCCAGGCGTTTGTCCAGGCCGACGTCGCGCAACACCCCATGCAACTCCTCGTCCGTTGCCGCCGGCGCCGCCCAGCGCAGGCAGTCGCCGATCGTCGCCTGCCACGGCCGCACGCTCTGGCTCACGTAGGCACCATGGGCGACGTACGCGCGATACGCGTCGTAGTCGATGCGGCGTCCCTGGATGTCCACGTCGAACACCACCGGGCGCGCCATCCCGGCGAGGACATCGACGAGGCTGCTCTTGCCGATACCGGAATCGCCCCGGATGAGCACGAGCTCGCCGGGACGCATCACGAGATCGCCAAAGTCGATGCCCGGCAGCGGTGGCGACACGTGGATGCGCCCGACGTGGATGCCACAGGCCGGTAGCGTCGGTCGTGTCGTCGCCGCAGGCGCTACCGCGCCCGGCGTGCGCATGTAGCGCTGCCACAGCGCGAAGGCCGGTGCCGCCGAACGCATCTGCTGGAGACTCTGCCGGGTGGAAACCAGGTAGGGCAACAGCCGGCCGAGCAAGAGACAGACCGCGATCAAGGCGCCCCTGTCGATACCGTGCCAGCCTTGCGCCAAAAGGAACAGGACGGCGATACCGCCCACCGCCAGCAACTCGAGCACCAGCCGCCCCGAGGCGATAAGCTCCAATTGACGGGCATAGCCGTGCGCCAGGGCCGCCGACACCTCGCTCCAGCTGTCGGATTCCGCGTCCTCACGACCGAACGAGCGCACGTGACGCAAGCGCCTCGGGAAATCCTCGCTATGCCAGAACAGGCGCGTCATGTCCGCCACGTACCGTCGACTCACCTCGACCTGCTCGCGACCGTGGAAACGCGATGCAAGCAAGGCGAGGATGCCTAGCGGCGGCGCCAGAAGGAGCAGCGGCGGCGACACCCAGAACGCCAACGAGAGGCTGATCGCCGCGGTGACGCCGGCGACAAGCAGCTGCTGCAAGGCACTGAATCCCTGCACCACGATCTCGGTGTTGTAGGTGAGAACGTTGGCGATTTCCGCCGAACTGGCGTCGGCCAACGGGCCGATGTCGGCGGCGACGAGGCGTGCATGGACCTGGCAACGCAGCCGCATGCCGTAGCGACCGGTGAGACGCGCGCCCAGACGTGACGCCTGCCAGCGCAGCAGTGCGAAAGCCGCCGTCACGCCGGTGAACGCGGCCGTGCGCCCGCCGGCACCGATCGACGCAGGGAACCAGCGACCTTCGAATGGCAGCCGTGCACCCGGCTGGACCAGCGGTACGAGCAGAATGGCGGCGAGCGCGCCGGCAAGCGCCGCGGCCAATGAGAGCGCGACATAGACAGCGATCCTCCAGCGGTCGGCGCGCGGAAGTGTCGCGACCAGCGAGCGAAGGAGGGCATGCAGACCCGCACCGGAGGTCGCGCTGGCCACGGTCAGGCGCTCGCCACCTGGCTCGAAGCCAGCCACTGTCGCAGGGCATCGACCGACGCGAGCGGATGACGCCCACGTCGAAGCAGCTGGACGTCCATCTCCGCCAGTCGATGCACGAAGCGATGCCAGCCGGGCTGACCGGCCGCGTAAGGCTGGTCGGCGAGAAGGCGCGCCGCTATCTCGTCGCGATCGAGCGGCCTGAGCATGTCGGCGACATCCTCGGCCGCGTCCGCCGAGACGAACACGGCACCGATCAAGGCCAACGGCGAGGTCGCGACATGCCCGTGGCCCTGGCGGAGATCGGCCTCGAACTTGGTCACGCCGCTGCGTCGCGTGATCGTCGGCGAGTGCGCGATCCAACGGCGCAACGGGCCATCGTCGATGAAGCGCAAGGCGTCCTCGCGCACATGGAGGAAGTTACCCACCCCCCGCGCCTCCATGCTGCGTGGGTCGACGAAGATCGCGTCTTCGGCCACGAAGTCCATGCCAGCGATGAGGCCGTGCAGGGCAAGCGTCGATTTGCCCGCGCCACTGGCGCCGAGCAAGAGGACACCCCGGCCATCCAGACCCAGGCATGCGCCGTGCAGCGGAAGCAGATCCATGCCGCGGGCGGCGAGCAGGAAGACGGCGAACTCGATGAGCTCGTAACGTACGTGGTAGGGCCAGTCGAGCATGTCTTCGGAGACGACGACAAGAGCTCGTTGCCGCGAGTGATCGACGATCACGTAGTTGGACGCATCCATGATCCCACAGAGCAGCCCCGCACCCGATTGCGTGACGACCGGCGGTGGTTCGTGCGCGATCGTCGCCTCGCGGCGCGGTGACATCCGTAGCTCCACATGAAAGCCGGGCAACGGCGTATCGGGGTCGTCGGCCGGCATGCCGCCATAGGCCGCTTCTACCGGCTCGAGCAGCGCGGAGTGCGTGCTGTCGAAACGGAAACGCGCACCGAGAATGGTCTTGACCATGGCGAAGGGATAAGGCGAGCGCTCGAAGAAGGGATCGGCGCCAACGTCGCCAATGCCCGGAAGGGTGATCTGGGCCATGCGGCGTCCCGGCAGTTATGCCCGTGGGTGCGGTGCTTCCCTGGAAAGGTTGCGCTTGCGATGGAGGCAACCGTCGCCGTACGCCGGGGCACTCACTGACCAACGCGACGATTGAGGTCCCCCCGACATGCTCAAGATCCAGGTCGGCCACTCCTACTTCCTTCGATACGATCCGAAGCAGTGGGAACGTGGCAAGCCCTATCCCCCGCTGGCGACCATCCAGGTCGCCGCCCTGCTCAGGGAGATGGGCCACGAACTGTCGTTGTTCGACGCCATGCTGGCCGAGGGCGTAGAGGACTACACCGCCGCGTTGCACGCCGCCAGTCCGCACCTTGTCGTGATCTACGAAGACAACTTCAACTACCTGACCAAGATGTGCCTCAGCCGCATGCGCGATGCGGCGTGCCAGATGATCGCCGAGGCGCGTGCCCACGGCGCGCGCGTCATCGTCGCGGGCTCCGATGCGTCCGACCAGCCAGAGCCCTTCCTCGCCGCGGGCGCCGACGCGGTGCTCGTCGGCGAAGGCATCGCCGCACTGGCGGCCCTGGTGGACCGGCTCGAACGAGCACCGGATATCGATACCGCGCGCTGGACGGCCGGGCTCCCCGGCGTCGCTACCCTTGTCGACGGCGCGACGCAGCTCGTCCGGCTCGGCGCCGTGCCGCCGGATCCACGTGTGGTCGGACGTCCGGCCTGGGATCTGGTCGACATCGATCGCTACCGCTCGCTGTGGCAGGTACGCCATGGCTACTTCAGCCTCAACATGGCGGCATCCCGCGGTTGCCCGTTCCGCTGCAACTGGTGCGCGAAGCCGATCTGGGGCAACCACTACAAGCAACGCAGCGCCGAGGACGTCGCCGCCGAGATGACCTATCTCAAGCGGACATTCCGCCCGGACCACATCTGGATGGCCGACGATATCTTCGGCTTCCATGTCGACTGGGTGACGGCTTTCGCCGCGCACCTGCGTGACAGCGATGGCTCCGTGCCCTTCACCATCCAGACCCGCGCCGACCTCGGCAGCGAGCGCATGGTCGCCGCGCTTGCCGAGGCCGGCTGCGCCGAAGCCTGGATCGGTGCGGAAAGCGGCAGCCAGCGCGTGCTCGACCGCATGAACAAGGGCACGACGGTGGCCGAGCTGATCGTCGCGCGGCGTCGCTTCGGCGAACACGGCGTTCGCGTCGGCTTCTTCATCCAGCTGGGTTACCTCGGCGAGCAGCTCACCGACCTGCTTGCGACGCGCGATCTTGTCGCGGAGGCCGCGCCGGACGACATCGGGGTCAGCGTGTCGTATCCACTGCCGGGCACGAAGTTCTACGAGGAAGTCAAGGCGCAATTGGGCAGGAAGACCCATTGGCGCGACAGCAACGACCTCGCGATGATGTTCCGCGGCGCGTATGACTCCGACTTCTATCGCAGCATGCGCGACCTCCTGCACCAGCAGGTCAACCTGCGCCAGTCGCGCGAGACGCTATCGCCCGCGCGCCGCAACGAGATGCATACACAGCTGGAAGCGCGCTGGAACGCCCTGTTCGCCGATGAAGCCGGACATCGCAGCGAACAACCCACGCCATCGCCGTTCATCGCGATGCAGACCATTGCCCTGCCCTTACTGTAGATGCCGCCATGATGCCCTCCCTGAAGCTCGTCCGTCGTGGCCTGAACCGCACTACCGAGGCACTCGCCGCGGAGCTTGCCCTGGCCAGGCCGGGTAGCCGGTTGCCGGCATGGACCGACCTCGAATGGCGACTCGCATCCGCCGTGGCCGTGGCGCACGGCGTGTCTCCGCTGCTCAGTCGGCTGTCGACCTGGCAGAAGCCGGCATGGCGGCGTTTCCTCGCCGCGCAGCGCGAGCACGTGGAGCAGCGTCACGCCCGCATCGCCGCACTGCTCGAGCGCATCGATTCAGGCGCGCGCGACGTCGGCCTGGCGGTGGTCCCGCTGAAAGGTTCGGCACTGCATGCCTTGGGCATCTACGCACCCGGCGACCGGCCCATGGCCGATATCGACCTCCTCGTTCGCGACGAGGATGTCGGGCCGACCAGCGCCCTGCTCCTGGAACTGGGCTACGTGGAGTCGTTCGCGCAGTGGAAGCACCGCGTCTTCAAGCCGGTGGACGGGAGCGATTTCGTCGGCCTCGGCGAACACCGCGACACCCCGGTCAACATCGAGTTACACACGCGTATCCAGGAGCGGCTCCCGGTATCGACCGTCGACATCACCACGCGGATCTATCCCCGTCATCCGCGTCCGGGCCTCAATCCTTACCCGTCGCACGGCGCCTTGATGAGCCACCTGCTGCTGCATGCCGCCGGCAACGTGTGCGGTCGCAGCGTGCGGCTCATGCATCTCAACGACATCTCGCTGCTGTCGACGCGAATGGTGGCCAGTGACTGGCAGGCCCTGTGGGACGACGGCCGCACCGGCTCCGCGTGGTGGGCACTGCCGCCGCTGCGCCTGGTCGCGCGCTATTACCCGAACGCGGTCCCGCCGACGACGCTCGACCGCCTCGAGCGCGAGTGCCCACCCCTGCTCCGCGCCCTGTCGCGTCGCTGGACGCTGACCGATGTGTCCTGCTCCGATCTGTGGCTGCATGCGCTCCCCGGCGTCGAGTGGTCGCGCAGCGTGAGCGAAGTGATGCGCTGCTTGCGCAATCGTCTGCGGCCTTCGGCGGAAAGCGTGAAAGAACGGGCAGACATGGTCCGCACACAGGTGTGGTTGCAGGGCCAGAGCTGGGTGACGCAGGGTCATCGTCGCCGCATGCTCACGTGGCTCACCCGCCCGGTGCCGCGCATGGACACGCTCTACGTCGTACGCGCCGCGCTCGAACCGGCGGCGCCACTGGCCTAAGCCGAACCCCCGCGCCGCGCGAGCAGTTCGCGGTACAGGGCCTCGAACGTCCGCGCGGTGTAGTCGGCATCCTCGGCAAGAGCACGATGCTGCGCAGCCTCGGCCAGGCGACAACGCAAGGCCTCGTCGACCAGCACCCGCTGGATGGCGGCGGCCAGACCGACCCAGTCGCCGACCTCCACCGCGATGGCCGCCGAGGGCGACCATTCCGCGATATGACCGACCGCCGTCCCCACCGTGGGTACGCCGGCGACCGCCGCTTCGAGCAAGACGAGCGGGCCGGCCTCGTGGACGGACGACATCACCAGCAGGTCGGCCGCGGCGATCAGCGGGCGCAGTTCGCGCTGCGTGCGGAAGCCCAGGAAACGGACGTGAGCCTCGAGTCCCAGTTGAAGAGCGAGTCCGTGCATCCGACCTTGCAACGTATCGACCCCGACAATGTCCATCGCGAAATCCACGCCGGCGTCGCGCAAGGCGGCGAGCGCGCGTAGCAAGGTCGTCTGGTCTTTCACCTGGTTGAGGCTGGCGACATGCATCAGCCTGGCGCGCGGCGCGGCGCGACGACGTGGCGCGAGGGGGGGCCACGCCGTCAGATCGACGCCGAGCGGGATGCGTCGCGCCGGAATACCGAGCAAAGCCAGCGTATCGACGATCGGGGCACTGGCTGCGGACACCGCGTCGGTAGCACGAAGGACAACGGCCTCGCGAAGCCGCCCTTTCCAGCGCCGCCTGCCGCCGTAGTCGATAGCGTGCAACGCGACCAGCTCGCCGCCCGCGATGTGGACCAGGCTGGGCAGCCGCAGCAGCTTCGCCGCGGCGACCGCGATGAGGCTGCACGATCCGGAGAAGATCGCCTGGATCACGGCGAACGGTGCGACCCGGTGTTCCGCACGAAGCGCCGCGATCGCGCGCAAGCGCGTCCATCCGTTGCCGATGTTGTGCACCGTTGCACCCAGCAGCGACCAGGTCGCCGGCAACGGCTCCTGGTGCAGGACGAACACATGCACCTCGTGGTGACGGGCAAGCCGTGCGATAAGCGCGAGGAAGACCGGAATCACGCGGTACTCGCCCGTGCGGTCCATACCGCCGGGGACCACGATCGCGAGCTTCACGAGCGTCCCTCCCGACGGTCGGCGAGCAGTCGCGCATACGCGTCGGCCCATTGGCGGCCCACCGCGGCAAATGAAAGCGTCGCGTCGAAGAAGGCTCGCACGTCCGCGCGCGAAGGCCGTATGCCCGCCGCACGCACGAGGGACTCGGCCAACCGCCCGGCGTCGCCGCAAGGCCACAGCTCGCCGACCACATTCGCGGTAAGGGACCGAAACGACGGAATGTCCGTGACGACCGGTGTCACGCCACAGGCCAGGGCTTCGAGCAATGCGAAGCCACAACTCTCCGCGCGGCTTCCCGACACGAACAGGTCGGCAGCACGCATCAGGGTTTCGATGCGCGCATGCGGCTGGTTGCCGAGCAGGTGTACCCGGCCCTGGAGCCGCGGGTCGCTATCGATCCTGTGACGCACCGCGTCCATCAGCGGAGCGCGACCGAACGCGCAGTACAGGCGTATCCCCGGCAGCCGTTGCGCCGCACGCGCCACGCCCTCGAGGACCGTCAACGGATCCTTGCCATCACTGAGATGGCCCACCCACAGCACGCAGGGATCGCCGTCCAGCCCGGTCTCGGCACGGGCGGCGTGGCGATCGCCCGGCTGGAAGCGACTGCTCGACTCCGGAATCGCGAACAGGCGCGTGCGCTGGGCGAACAGCCCCTCGCGGGTGAACGGCCCTGCCAGTGCGGGCGAGGTGAAAGCGATACCCGAAGCCGCCGCGTACCACCGGCGCCAGCGTGGCCGACGCCACCAGCGTGGCGGTCGGTCCGCATGGTCCTGGATCAGGATAGGTACGCGTGGCAGGCGCTGTGCCACCGCGAAGGCATCGGCGGCGAAGCCGAGGCTGTGCACGTGCACGACCTGGCCGCCGATGTCGGCGACGAGGTCGGCGAGGAAGCGGCCGCGTGCGGCCGACGAGCGCAGTCCGCGCAGGTCGACGAAGTGATAGTCGATACCATGGCGCTGGAGTAGCCGCTGCTGTGTCGCAAGCTGGATCACCGACACGCGCCATCCCGATGCCGCTGCCGCCTCCGGGATATCCGCCAGCGATGGCCAGCGATCGAACAACGCCTCGGCCGAGCAATCCGCCGGCGCGCGGAGGAAATTGATCTGCGCGACATGCACGGGGCAACCTCGCCTAGAGACCGGAAACCTGGGGCATGCGTAGCCGCACGAGCTTGTTCGCCAGGTTGAGTTCCCAGGGCCGGTCGTACTGGCGGCGACGATAGCGCCACGACGCCATCGCACTCAGGCCACGCTTGGCCCACGACGGCGAACGAAGGTCCTGCACCGTGGGGAACCGGCAACGCAGGACCGTCACGAAGTCCTGGATGTGTCGGCGCAACTCGTCCGTCAGCCAGGGCGCATCGGCGTGGCAGGCGTAGTCCACCCAGCGCCGCTCCATCCACTCTTCGGGTGTCGACGGGAAGATCACCGGCTCGCCGTGCAGGTCGAGCAAGGGCATGGAGGCGTGCTTGCCGCGGTCCTTTTCGTGTTTGCTGCTTTCCGGCAACGGCGTGTAGATGTAGACGATGATCTCCGACGCCGGATTGATGCGCTTCAGCTCGCGGATGAACTCGAACGTGTGCTCGGTCTCCTCCAGCGTGTTCTGCGGCGGCGCCACCATGAACGACAGCTCGGGGATCACGCCGTTCTTCCGGCACAGTTCGGCCACCTGCAGCGTCTGGTCGGGACGCGTGCCCTTGCGGATCTCCTTGAGCATGGCGCCGCTCGGCGACTCCGCGCCGACGTAGGCCATGCGCAGGCGGCTCTGTCGCACCAGGTCCCAGGTGCCCTCCGAAAGATTCAGCAGCGCGTCGGAACGTGCGTAGCACCACCACGGCATTTCCAGTTTCGCCATGACTTCGAGCAAGGGAATCATGTCCACTTCGCGATCGAAGAAGTTGTGGTCGAAGAACTGGATCGAATCGGCGCCGAGTTCGTATTTCAGGTAGCTCAGGTCGCGCTCGAGGCGCTTCGCCGTGGGCAGCGCGGTCGTGCCGCCGAACATCGCGTTGACCCCGCAGAACGTGCAGCGGAAGCGGCAACCTATCGACGCCTGGTGCGCGGCGGTGCGCTCGCCGAGAAAGGTCCGCGCGAGATAGCGCCGAGGGTCGCCCAGTTTGTCGTAGGGCAACACGATGCCGTTATCGCCGAGCGAGAAGCGCCGGCTGGGATTGTGGACGACCGCGCCGTCGCGCTTCCACGACAGGCTGCCGATATGCGCGACCGCCGGCTCTCCGGGGCGACTCAGCGCGGCGACCAGTTCCGGCAGGCTTTCCTCTGCCTGCCCGCGTATGGCGTAGTCGACATAAGGCGCGGCAAGCGCGGTGTCCGTGTAGAGCGTGGGGAAGTAGCCGCCCCAGACGATCGGCAAGTGCGGATAACGCTCGCGAATGACGCGGGATACCTCGATGGACGGGGCGATCTGCGGGCCGCCCATCACGCTGATGCCGATCGCGTCGAAGCGGTCGCCGTCGATGGCCGCCAGCGTGGCACCGATGAAATCGCGATCGACATTGCCGTCGACGATCTGGCTGTGACCGTTGCGATCCAACGCCGCCGCGAGGTTCAGCAGTGAGAGCGGAAAGCGCGCGCTCGAACGCGAGGTGATCGTCGGATTGATCAGCAGGGTCCGGGGCGATCGGCCGGTGTCGGCCGCGGATGCATCGAATCGGTTCACGCTATGCGCCTCAACTGGAAGACCAGGGCCACGGGAAGTTCGAGGGCCATCGGATCGAACTGCGCGCCGGCGGGGATGTCGGCGGGATCGAGCATCGGTTCTTCCACGCGTTCGATCGCCAGGCCCAGCGCCGCGCAGGCCGCATGCCAGTGACTGTAGAGATGGCGCGTGTGACGTACCGCATAGCGCTGGCCGCCGGCGCGGAAATCGCGCTGCCAGCCCAGGGCGTGGCCGATCGGATGAACGTCGCTGCAGAGGATGCGCCCGCCCGGACGGGTCGCGCGCCGAAGTTCCGCCAGGGCCGGCTGCAAGGCTTCGAGGTGGCCGATCGTGAGCGCGCATACCGTCAGGTCGGCGATCGCGCCCGGCACCGGCATGGCGGCGAGATCGCCCTCGCGCAGCGCGACGCGCGCGTGTTCGGGGTGCTCGCCCAGCGCTGCGCGCGCACGCGCCAGCATGGCCGGGGACAGGTCGACGCCGGTGACGCGCGACGCGCCACGACGCAGCGCGTGCATGAGGTAGCGTCCGCTGCCGCAGCCGGCGTCGAGCACATGCCGGCCGCGGAGCACCTCGGGTATCAGGGCCAACATGGCGCGCTCCTCGGCCATCATGACCGGGTTGTGCGCGTGCGCGGGATAGCTGGCCGACCACAGCGCGTACGCGGCCACCGGTTCCAGCTCCGGCAAGGGTGAGGTCAGTGACACGGTGCCTCCATGGCGAGATCCGACTCGCGTTCGTCATCGGCGAGGAAAACGTCCAGACCCGCCTCGAGGACGCAGACGGCAGGGTCGACCAGGGATCGCGCGATCAGCTTCGGGCGACCGTCGAGCGTGGCGGGCACGGCATCGACGCCGGCCGCCGCGAACCATTCGGCGAAGTCGGGATCGGCGACGCGTGGCACGCCTCCACGGACGACGGCACGGATGTCGCCGCGGGACACGCCGACCAGGCTGTCCGCGGCCAGGCCGTCGCGATCGCGCACGATCAGCAGGTCCGCCGGCGCACCCGGCGCGAGGCTGCCACGCAAACCGAGGCGGAAGATGCGAGCCGCATCGGTGGTCACCAGGGAAAGCAGCGCGGTGTTCGACAGTTCCCCACTGGCCGAGACGGCGCCCAGTTCGTCGAGAAGATCGCGACGACCGCTCAGTCGCGAGTCACTGCCCAGCGCGAGGCGCCCTGCGGCATGCAGGCGACGCGGGTCCAGCGTGCGGCCGAGAAGCGCATGGTTACTGCCGGGACACCAGACGACGGCGGCCCCCCTGGCGATCACGCGTTCGATGTCGGCCTCGTCCATACCGACCCCATGGACCAACACCGTATGGGCGCCGAGGCAGCCCAGCGCATCCAGGCGTGAGAGCTCCGACGCGGCCACGCTGTCGGTGCCCTCCGCCAGATGGATCATCCACGGTCGTCCCGCCGGCGTGGCGAGGTAGCTCTCGCGCACCGGCGGACCGAAGTCCGGACCGTCCAGCGCATAGCTCCATCCGTGGTCGCGGAGCAGCGTCACCGGGAAATCGTCCGCATCGAGCTCCGCATGCCAGGGATCGTGATGGACGACGAAGGTGGTTCCCGCGAGCAGGTTCTTCAGCGCGCCGTGACGCAGGCGCACGGCTTTCGGCACATGCAATGCGCAGACGACCCCGGCGTCGCGGAAATGCGGCTGGAACGCCGCGATCCACGCGTAGCTGTTCGCGAACGGCGCGCCGGTGCGCAACGGCGGCACGGCGTTCACCTGGAGGTGCTCGTGTCCATTGATCAGGCCCGGGAAGATCCGATGTCCCCGCACGTCGACAGCGAACGCCCCGCGCGCCGCGGATGCGGAGACGCGACCGGCACTGAGCGTCAGCGGCGCGCGCGAGACGCCGCTGCCGAGCATCGTCAGGCCGCCTTCGAGTGTCGAATCGATCATGGTCGGTGGCGCTGCCATGACGTCAGCGACGGCGCAGCACGATCAGGAAGTGATCGCCCATGTCGCGCAGCAGAGGCAGCGTGCCGAAGCGGTCGTCGAGCCGGCCCAGGCGCTCGTACCACGCCGGTCGACGCTCGTAGCGCTCGACCATGTACGGGGGCGGCATGAACAGGCTCAGCGCACGGTAGCCAGCCAGCTCGAAGCAGGCGGCGAAGGGCCGGTAGAACTCGCGCGGCAGGTAGTACTTCGTCCAGATGGTGTGGCGATTCATGCCCACCGCGGTCGCCCCGCGCGCCGCGCGTACCGCCGCACGGCGAAACCTGCCGCGCAGTGCGTAGTGAACCGCTTCCCAGGGGCAGATGCGACCCATGACGGAGAAGATCATCACGCCGCCGGGACGCACGAGACGTGCGCACTGCCCGGCCACATCGTCCAGATCGGGGGCGCAGTTGAGTGGCCCGAAGTTGGAATACACCCCGTCGAACGTTCCTTCGAGACTACCGAGTTCCTGTACGCCGAGGTGCCGCGCCGTCAGGCGGCCATCCAGTGCCGCGTCGCCTGCACGGGACAGCGTGCGTGCGACCATCGAGGGCGACCAGTCCGTCGCGACGACCCGGTGACCGCGCCGCGCGAACTCCGCCGCGTCGATGCCCGTGCCGCAACCGATGTCGAGCAGGCGCGAGTCGTTGCCCAGCTCGGCCGTCACGGTGTCCCAGAGCGTCAGGCGCATGCGCTGGATGAGCGCGTTGTTGCCGCGCGGACCGTCGTAGTCGGCGGCGACGCTGTCGAATGCCCGCTGCGTGTCGAGCAGACGCGCGGCATCGATCGGTTCGGGCGTCGGTTGGGCACTCATATCGGTCGCTTCCGGGTGTTCGGATCAGTGAGTGCCGTGCGGATGCGCTTTGGTTGAACGGCGGCGCAGGGCGTTGCGTGCGATCGCCGCGACCCCGCCGAGAAACAGGCCGAAGACGATACCCATGCCGAGTGCCAGTACATGGTTGGGAAAGGCACGCGTGTCGGGCACATACACCGGCCAGGGCATCGACGTCTCATAGGTGTAGTTGGGCGCGAGCCGCACCAGAAGCTCACTGCGCGCCTGCTGCAGCGCACGGATGTCCTGGTTCTTGCTGGCGAGCAGGACGCCGGACAGGGCTGCCGCCGTGCGGTCCGCGGCGTTCGTCGAACTTTCCAGACGGTCGCGATCCGCCAGCGCGACGCGCAGGTTGCTCTCCAGTTCATCGAGCCTGTCCCGGGCGAGCTTCAACGGCAACGCGTCGATCCGCTGGTGAATCGTCTGTAACGCGGCGAGCGTCGCCTTGGCCAGGCCCTTGGCCTGATCGGCCGAGTACGCGCGAAGGGTGAGCTTGAAGAGGTTGGCATACGGCTGCGGGTCCGTCTTCAGGCTCCGACGAAACAGCCGACCCTCGGGCGAATCCGGGAAGAGGCCGAGGCTACGGAGGACATCGTCCTCGAACGCCACCGACTGCACACGCGCGATCACGCGCAGCAAGGGCTCGGCCTTGGGATCCTGGCCGACCGGACTGGAACCCACCTGGCCGATCTGTATCCACGCCGTGGCCTCCCACTGGCTGCGCGCCGTGGCGACCCAGGCCAAGGTGAGCCCGAGCACCATGACAAGCACGGCGACGAACCAGCGCCACTCGCGACAGAAGATGCGCCATAGGTCGATCAGGTAGATTTCGTCTTGTTCCATGCGTGGGGCTCGGTGGAATGGGAAAGGGAGAGACCGCCGCGACGGCTCGGCAACAGGGCTGCACAAAGTTGCATCGACAGGCAAAGCACGATGAACGCGCCGTTGGTCCAGATGAAGGCCTGCGGTGCGAAGGGCGACATCACGCAGACATAGGCCACGCGCAGGAAGATCAGCAGGGAGAACAGCGACACCGACGCGCGAAGCCGGCGCACGCTCCACACCAGCAGCGCGTAGAGCAGGAACATCGAGGCGACGGCGCCAAGCGGCCCGAAGGCGAGCAGGAACGGCAGGAACTCGGTCCCCACGTTGATGTTCGCCGCATCGAACGGAATGTCCGTCGGCGCGGATGTCATGGGTCCGGCCTGCGGGACGAGTTGGCCGATCAGGAGGCTCGTGTCGGTGTAGCCCTTGGCCACCATCGAGGCGAAGTTGTACGGCCCCGCGCTGACATAGAGCACCAGCCATTTGATGCCCTGCGGCGAGGCGAGGTACAGCGGGCTGAACGGCAGGGCCACGTTGTCCAGCGAGCCCGAGCGCACCGCACCGAGCACCGAGAACACGGTCGCCCCGAGCACGCCGATCACACCGATGGATTTCCACGGCAGGGGCCGACGCTCGTCGCGCCTGAACAGAATGACGAGGGCAAAGGAGAACAACGCCGCGAAGATCCGGTTGCGGTCGATGACCAGCACCGGAAAGACCAGCCCCACGATGATCAGCGCGTTACGCAGGCCTCGCTGTCGCGTGCACAGCAACCCGATCGGCGGCAGGGTCCAGCACAGCGACGAGATATGCCGCACGTGCTCGCGACCCGGTTCCATCGTGGCGTAGGACGCCGGGTTGTCGAGCAGCGGCACGGGAAACAGGGCCAGGTCGAGGCCGCAGAACAGGATCACGACCGCGGCGAAGACGAGGGCCACCAGCGCTTCGCGGCTACCTGTGTAGTCGCGCGCACGAACGCGCGCGATGGAAGGAAGTCGGATGCCCGCGAAGGTATCGACGAGGACGATCGCGCCCGCGGCCATCATTAGCAGCGACATGCCCTGGAGATAGCCGGCAGGGAGATCGTAGGCGAGCCAGGTGACCGCGCAGGCCAGCAACAGGGGCCAGGCGATATACGTTGCCGGCGAGCGCAGGAGCCACTTCATACACCCTCCGCGTGAGGGTGGACGGCACGCCGAAGACGCAGCTTCGACACGAGCAGGAGAGCGGCATAGGCGGCCAGGTGCAGGGCGACGCGAGTGTGGCGCTTTTGCAGAAAGGCGATCTTCGCACCGATGTATTGGGCCTGGGCGCGCAGGAGCGTGCGGTACGGTTCATCGAACAGGCAGACGCGGCTCATCGCCACCTCGCGCGATTCGACCAGGTTCACGATGCGCGTCGCGGTGTGCCGCGTCTTGCTGAAGTTCGCGCCGTGCAAACGGTAGGCGCATACCGCGACGTCGATGAAGCCCAGGGCGTCGCGGGCGGCCAGACGCAGGAACATGTCCCAATCGTCGATACGCAGGCCCTCGGTCCAGCGTGCCACGGTTTCCAGCACGCTCTTGCGCAACAGGGTGACCGGGCCGCCGACCGCCCAGTGGCCGATCACGGCACGGCGGATGCCGTCGCTGGAGTCGTACAGCCTTTTGTCCGCCCCGTGCAGGTCGCACATGCCACTGTCGTAGAGCCGGTTGCCGTCGCCGTCGATCACGATCGAATCGCCGATGACCGCACCCTTGGTCCGGTGCGTCACGAGATAGCGAACCTGTGCCTCGATACCGCCGGGCAGGAGGTAATCGTCACTGGCCCCGATGCGCAGGAACTCGCCATGCGACCGGGCCGCCAGTTCGTTGAGCGTCGCGGCGATACCGCGATTCTCCCGACGGACGAACTCCACCGGGATTTCACTGCCATGCGCCGCTACCCAGTGCTCGATCCGCTCCGCCGTGTGGTCGGTCGACCCGTCGTCGATGATGACGATCTCCTTCGCCGGGTAAGGATCCTCGAGCACGCTATCCAGGCAGCGCTGCACGAAACCCTCGTGATTGAACGCCGGGATCAGCACCGACACCAGGGGCACGCGGGTCCATTCGTCCAGTTCGACGGTCATGCGCGCAGCCCCCCAAGGTAGTGGCGGACCACCAGCAGGTTGAAGATCAGGTAGCCGACATAGTTGATGGCGAAGGCATACATCGCGCCGACCAGCCCGAAATGTGCCGTGCACAGGTAGACCAGCAACAGGTAGCTCACGCCGAAGGCGATCTCGGCGGCCACGAACAACCGGGTCATGGCCTTGGCCAGCATCACGTAGGAGAGAACGAAGGAGGCGATCTTCACGACGTCGCCCACGAGCTGCGGGGCGTAGAGCGCATCGGCCGAGGTGAAATCCGTGCTGAAGAGCAACCGGGTGACCCATCCGCGAGCGAGGTAAACCAGGGCCGCCAGCACGAGAACCGCCGGCAGGATATGCCGATAGGCGTTACGCAACTCATCGACCAGCGCGCCGCGTTCACTGATCGATGCGAGCTTTGGCAGGTAGTAGATGTTGATCGCCGCGGTGAGAAAGAGCAGGTAGGCGTCGGAGACCTTGCTCACCGCCTGCCAGTTGCCGACCTGCTCCCAGCCGAACTGCAGCGCGAGATGGTCGCGCACGGCGATATTCACCAGGGGCGGCAGCACGGCCGAGCTGATCGTCATCAACGAGAACGCGGCGAGCCGGCCGTTCATTTCCCGGTCGAAACGCAGCCGCGGCAGGCTCTGCCGGAAATAAGGGCTGCGCCACCACGAGGGCAAGGCCACGGCGAGCCAGGCCAGCTGACCGAGGACGAGGGCGAGCAAGGCGCCATAGAGCTGGAAGCGGCTGGCGAGCCAGGTGGCCATGGCGATGCCGAACACCGAACCGATCACCTGGATGAAGGCCAGCCGGCGGACATCCATGAAACCGTTGATCACGGCCAGCACATAGTTCACCGCGGCGATGCCCAGTTGCGCGATCGCGAGGACGCGGATGAGGCTTTCGAAGCTCGCGTCGCCGAGGATCCACACGGCGAGCTGCCGACTGAAGACCAGCGCGGCGATACCCATCAGGCACGATGCGCACAGCGCATAGGACAGCGCCGCGGCGAGCAAGCGCGACAAGCGTTGCGGATCGCCACGGTACTCGGCGACGTATTTGACGATACCCGCGCTTATACCGCCACCGGCCAGCACGGCCAGCAACGACATCAGGCTCATGAATTGCCCCAGCCGGCCGACGCCTTCGGGCCCGGCGAACCAGGCCACCAGCTTGATCACGACGAGTCCCGCCAACAGGCGCGCGGCCGTGCCGATGGCCGAATAGAAACCGGCACGCGCCAGGCTCATGGCCGAACCTCGAAGCTCATGCATGCCGAGATGACCCGCGCCACTTCTGCGTCGTCGAGTGTCGGGCCGATCGGCAGGCTCAACACTTCCTCATGCAGGCGTTCGGTCAGTGGCAGATTGCCGGCGAAGATGCCGGCATACGCCGGCTGCCGATGCGGGGGCACGGGGTAATGGACCTGGGCATGGATGCCATGCGCCAGCAGGTGCGCCTGCAGCGCGTCGCGGTGGGTGCTGCGAACGACGAACAGGTGCCATGCGTGGCTCTCGTCACGCACGACCTCCGGCAGGGCGATGTCCCGATGCTGGATCGCGGCCAGGTAACGACGGGCGACCGCGCGGCGATGGGCAACATCGGCGTCGACGTAACCCAGCTTCACGCGCAACATCGCAGCCTGCATCTCGTCCAGTCGCGAGTTCACGCCCTGGTAGAGATGCCGGTACTTTTCGAGCGAACCGTAGTTGCGCAGCGCGGCGACGCGCGCGGCCAGCTCGGCATCGGCGGTGACGACCGCCCCGCCGTCGCCCAGCGCGCCGAGGTTCTTCGCGGGAAAAAAGCTGAATGCGGCGGCATCGCCGAACGAGCCCGCACGACGTCCCGCCCGGATGGCGCCGTGCGCCTGCGCCGCATCCTCGATCACCAGCAGCCGGTGTCGGTCGGCGATCGCGGCGATCGCGGGCATGTCCGCCAGCTGGCCGTAGAGATGCACGGGCATGATCGCGCGCGTTCGCGGCCCGATCGCCGCCTCGATGCGTGCCGGGTCGATGTTGAACGTGGACGGCTCCGGCTCGACCGGGACCGGGACCAGTCCGCTGTGGGTGACCGCCAGGAAGCTGGCGATGAAGGTATTGCCCGCTACGATCACTTCGTCGCCTTCGACCAGGCGACCCAGCGACTGGTAGGCACGAAGGATCAGCAGCAACGCGTCGAGCCCGTTCCCGACGCCCACGGCGTGCGGCAGCCCGCACCATTGGGCGAACTCGCGTTCGAACGCGTCGACCTCCTGGCCGAGCACATACCAGCCGGAGTCGATCACGCGCGCCGCCGCCGCCTTCAGTTCGTCGGCATGGCGCGCATTGATGGCGCGTACATCGAGGAAGGCAACGTCCATTACGCGGACGCCGTCACAGGGCAAGGCCTTCCACATAACGCGCACCATGCACTTCACGCAGGAACTGCGCGTAATCGGTGATGTAATCGCCGGGGTCGTAGAACTGGTCGGCGAGCACCATCAGCACGCAGTCGTCGCTGAAATCGTAGAGTTCGCGCCAGACCATGCTGCCGAGCAACAGGCCCTCCGCGGGATCGTCGAGCACGACGGTCGACGGACCGCTGCCGTCGTCGAGCAACAGCGTGACCGAGCCGCGCACCGGTACCGCCAGCTGCGTGAGATGGCGATGGGCATGCTGCCCGCGGTGGACATCCGGCGTATTGGCGAAGATGTAGTACACACGACGGATCTCGAACGGGACGTTCCGATGCTGCTCGAGGGAGACGAGCATGCCGCGGCTGTCGCCGTGCTTCTGTAACGGGATGCGCTCGATGTGCATGCTCTGGGCCAGGCACTGTTTCGTTGATGGCGTCATACGAAGCTGAGTGCCGGGCCTGTGATCAAAGGTTGCGGCAACCTTCCGCCGCCAGCGCGGCACTCAATCGCATTGGCAGCGATACGAAGGGCAGCTGGGGCATGGGACTGAATCCACGAATCCCGTCGAGGGACACGTCGTTGTCGGGCGAACGGGGCCTGGCACCCCTGCCCCGGCGCCTGCGCGTCCTGCACTGGCTTACCGTGGTCTGCGTGGTCCTGGCCGCCGCCTTCATCCTCACGCGCGACCAGCTGGACGGGCGCAGCGTGCGCTTCTGGCTACTCGAGGGGCATCGCCACTTCGGCCTGTTCGTGCTCGCACTCTTCGTCGTCCGTGTGGTCGTCCGCCTGCGGGTTGGCAAGCTCCCCTCGGCCGGCGAGATGGCGTGGCCCGTGCGGGTTGCCGCCGGCCTCACCCATGTCGCGCTCTACGCCTTGCTGGTCACCCTGCCCCTGCTTGGTTGGGCGCTCAGCAGTGCGGAAGGCAACCCCGTCCACGTGTTCGGTGCCACGTTGCCCAACCTCGTGGCCGCCGACGAAGACCTTGCCGACAACCTGCAGGCCTGGCACCTGGATGCCGCCTGGGTCTTGCTGGGTCTGGTTTGCCTGCATATCGCCGCTGCGCTCTGGCATCACTTCGTCATGCGCGACGGCGTGCTCCGCCGGATGTGGCCCAAACGCCGTCGCTGACCACACGAAAACAAGGAAATGTCATGGTGTCCCCTTTGATCAGACGCGCTATCCGCTGGGCACGACCCACACCACTGGCCTGGGTGGTCGCCGCCCTGCTGATGTTTGCCAGCACCGCTGCACAGGCCATCCCTGCCTATGCACGGCAGACAGGCTCCGCCTGTGCGGACTGCCACGCGGGCTCCTATGGCCCGCAGCTCACTCCGTATGGCATGCGCTTCAAGCTCAATGGCTATACCGACACCGACGGCAAGGGATTCAAGGTTCCGGTGTCGGGCCAGCTGAGGGAAACGTATACGAACCCGGCAACCGGCAAGAGCACGACGAACCTCACCGAGGGTGACCTGTACCTCGCCGGTCGCCTCACCGACCAGGTCGGCGGCTTCGTGAAGGTCGAGGCCGATCGCACCGGACACGACACGTACAACACGCGACTGAGCAACGTGGACCTGCGCTTCGTCGCCAGGGAACTGAAACTCGGCGGCAAGGATCTCACCCTTGGCGTGAGCGTGAACAACAGTCCCGGTTTCCAGGATCCGATCGCCGCGCTGCCGAATGCGTCCTTCATCGCACCGGTGGGCGTGACCGGCTCGCTGCTCAGTCTCGCCACCCCTAACGCGCCGAGCAACCGGGTCATCGGCGCGACGATGTACGCGCTCTACGATCGGAACTGGTACGGCGAGGTGGGCACGTACCGCTCGCTGCCGAAATCCACACAGGACCACCTCGGTTACAACGTCGCCAGCGATCCGGGCAGCTTGCACGACACCGGCTATTTCCGCTTCGCATACATGAAGGATATGAAGAAGCAGTTCTTCTCCGCCGGCGTCGTCGCCCTCACGACGCATCGATCGCTGCCGCGCTCCGGGCCCAGCGACCATCTCACCGATCTCGGCTACGACCTCACGTACCAGTACCTCGGCAACCGCGAACACATCCTGCAGTTGAGCTACGTCAACATCCTGGAGCAGCGTCACTATGGCGCGGCGCTATTCGGAGCCGGTGGCGTGGCCGCGCCGGATCGCGGCAACGTGCACGACCAGACGCTCACGGCCACCTACACCTTCCACCAGACCTACAGCCTCTCGGTGTCGCGCCTGCTCAGCACCGGCAGCCGCGACAGCGTGCGCTATCCGCCCTTCGGCAATCCGGATGCGACGACCAACATGGTCACGCTGTTCTGGGCACCGTTCGGCAAGGACGATTCGTACACCACCATCGCCAACCTCAAGCTGGCGGCCACCTGGTACCGCATCACGCGGTTCAACGGTCGCGAGGACAACATCTTCGGCGCTCCCCCCGGCGTCCGCCCCACCCATGCAGGAGACCTGAATGCTTTCACCCTTTCCGCCAGCCTCGCGTTCTGAGGCGCGTCGCTCCCGCCTGCTCCACGGCGTCGTGTTGGCCGGGCTGCTGTTCGGCTGGTACGCGGCATCCCCCGCCGTGCGAGCCGGTGACGCCAGCGCCGGCGCCGACGTCTTCAAGTCCGAATGCGCCGAATGCCATGCCGTGAAGGAGGGACGCAACAAGAAGGGTCCCAGCCTGTTCGGCATCGTCGGCCGGCCATCGGGCAGCATCGCCGACTACAGCTATTCCGACGCCCTCAAGCAGGCCAACTGGACCTGGACCGCGGACAAGCTCCACTGGTACCTGTCCCAGCCGGCCAAGACGGCCAACCCCGGCACGAAGATGAAATACGATGGACTGACCGACGCCAAGCAGCTGGACGATCTGCTGTCCTACCTGGGCAACGTGCACTGACGACCTCCGAATGACGACCTGATGCGGCAAAGCCACCCCGGATCCACACACAGGGGCATGCGATCGGCACGGTGGCTCGCCACCCTGCCGACGCGTGCCTGCGTCCGACTTGGCATCGGTGTGTCGGCCGTGCTCCTGGCCCTCCCCGGGACGGCCCTGCATGCCCAGTCGTCGACCCTCGGAGGCGCCCTGGCGCTGAGCAACCAGCTCGTCGATCGCGGCCTGGCCGTCACCCCGAAGACGCCGGTGTTGCAGGGCGCGCTGTCCTGGACCACGCCATCGGGCTGGTCGCTCGGCCTCTCGGCCAGCACCGAAACGCGATCGCCGGCCCAGGTCGTCGAAGCCCTGGCCCAGGCTTCGTACGCGTGGTCGCTGTCGAGCGACTGGCAGATGCAGGCCGGCCTGATGTACTACCGCTATGGCAACGACTCCCACTGGCGAAGCTACGACCGCGTGGAACTGGCGGCGACCTGGATCTACCGCGACGTGCTCACCTTGGGCCTCTCCGAGGCCCAGCTCATCCACAGCGGCGGCCGCGGACCGCGGGGTGCCGCGGACATCGGCTTTCGCTGGCCACTGGCGTGGAAGCTCGCCGGGTCGGCGGGGATCGGCACGGCCCAGTACCTCGTCCCGCCTTACTACCGCCAGCATCCCCGCTACCAATACGGACACGTCGGCCTGGTGTGGGAGAATGCCGGCTGGCGGGTGGAGCTCAACCATATCGTGACCCAGCACGCGCCGCGCCCTGCGGGCTCGCCAGCCGTCTCACCGTGGAATGCGACCATCGCACGCACGTTCTGACGAGGCGGCACCGGGGCCGCGCAACCTTTCCCCTCGCATGGGGCACTCACGCTGGTCTCCCGACTCGCTCCAAGCCAACCATGAATGACGCGGACACCGACGCCGATACCACCGACCGCCTCTTACTGCAGCGCATGGCGGCGGGCGATCGTACAGCGCTCAGCGTGCTTTACCGCAGCTACCACGGACGATTGTGCCGCTTCCTTTCGCGCCTGACCCGGCGCGCGGACATCATCGAGGAAGTCATCAACGACTGCCTCTGGATCACCTGGCAGAAAGCCGGGAGCTTTCATGGCGACTCGCGCGTTTCCACCTGGATCATGGGCATCGCCTATCGCTGCGGCCTGAAGGCCCTGCGCCAGCACGGCAGCGAACCGGTGGACGAAGATTCGATTCCCGAAGACCGCGTTCCCTCGCACGACCCCGACGAAGACCGCGAACTGCGCGACTGGCTCGGCAAGGGAATGGACCGCCTCACCGTGGACCAGCGAGTCGTGGTGGAACTGGTATACGGCGTCGGCCATACACTGGACGACGTCGCGGTCATCATGCAGTGCCCGGTAGGTACCGTGAAGGCACGTCTTTTCCACGCGCGGGTGAAGCTGCGCAACGTCCTTCCCGGCCTCGCCGGTGCGACGTCCGTTTCGAGGGAGAATGCGCCATGAGGATGCCGACGGATACGGGCCGCGACTGCGGTCGCGCCTGGGAAGCGATGCCCTGGGTACTCCAGGACAGCGCACCGCAGGAACAGACCGAGTGGCTGATGGGCCATCTCGCCGAATGCGACAGCTGCCGCGCGGAATTCGAACAACAGAAACGCCTTCGCCTGGCAATGTCCTTGCCGGCGGATGTGTCCATCGACCCCGAGCTGGGCCTGCGTCGCCTGCTCGCCCGCGTCGATGCCCCGGAAATCGTCACGCCGCCGGCGCGTGCCGCCGGCGGCAGCTGGGTGACCCGCGCCCTCGTGGCCGCCGTGCTCATCCAGGCGATCGGCCTGGGCACGCTGGGGGCGAAATTCTGGGCGGAAGGCACGCCGCAGCCGGCGTACCACACGTTGAGCCAGCCGTCGGCGCACGTCCCGGCCGGCGCTATCCATGTCGTTCCCGACACCGGCATGAAGCTGGCCGACTGGAACGCACTGCTGCAGTCGATGCAGTTGCAGGTCATCGGTGGCCCGAACGATGTCGGCGCGTACACCGTGCTGCCCGAGGGTGGTGCGGCGGCTTCGCCCCAGCTCGTCCAGCGTCTCCGCGCCGCGCCGGGTGTCCGCCTCGCCGAACCGGTCAACGCCAATCCATGAAGACAGGCCTCGTTGCGCTGTCGTGCCTGCTCGCCATGTCGACCGCGTGTGCGCCTGCGCGGTCGATGCCGCCGGTCGATACGAAGGCGACTGCCACGCCGGCCGGCGCGGTCGTTCGCATGGACAGCCAGCGTGACATCGTGCTCGCCGTCGCCAATCCGCTGGCGCCGGCCTCGACGCACGCCGGTTCCAGCCTGCTCGGCTACGCGCCCTCCGCGCACTACGGCGCAGGCCAGCGGGCGATTTCGGAGTTGAACGACCTGAAACGGCACTACGACCTGCAGGAAGTCAGCGGCTGGCCGATCAAGACACTCGACCTTTATTGCGTCGTGCTGCATCCGGCGCCGGGCGTCGACCGCGACCAGCTCATCGCCGCGCTGCAGAAAGACGAGCGCGTGCAGCTCGCGCAACCGTTGCAGGATTATTCGGTGTATTCGAGCGACACCGACGGCGCCGACGCGCACAAGTACAACGATCCCTACGCCGACCTGCAACGCGGGTTCGTGGAAACCGACGCGGCCCTCGCGCACAACGCGAGCCAGGGCGAAGGTGTCCGCGTGGCCATCGTCGATACCGGCGTGGACATGACCCACCCGGACCTGCGCGGGCATATCGGCGATACGCGCAATGTCGTCGACGACGATACCTCGGCTTTCGATCACGACAGCCATGGCACCGAAGTGGCCGGCATCATCGCCGCGATCGGCGACAACCACCAGGGCATGGTCGGCATCGCGCCGAAGGCCAGGCTCAGCGTCTACAAGGCCTGCTGGTATCCCGCCGAGGCGCATGGCGGCGCGCGCTGCAATTCGTTCACCCTGGCCAAGGCACTGGCCGCGGTGAACGACACGGATGCACGCATCGTCAATCTGAGTCTCGGCGGCCCCGCCGATCCCTTGCTCAGCAAGCTGCTCGCCAAGATCCTCAGTGAAGGCCGTATCGTCATCACGGCGATGCCACCGGACGGCAAGCTCAGCGGCTTTCCCGATGGCGCCCCCGGGGTCATCGTCGTCCGGACCAGCGCCACCACGCCCGCCCCCGCCGGCGTGGTCAGTGCGCCCGGCAACGACATCCTCACCACCCAGCCCGGTGGCGGTTACGACTTCACCTCGGGCTCCTCCATGGCCACCGCCCATGTGAGCGGCATCGTCGCCCTGATGCTCTCGCTGGCGCCCGGGCTGGATCCCGCCTCGGTCCACGCGATCCTCCTCGCCAGCAGCGTGCAGAAGCACGGCATGCTCGAAGTGAACGCCGCCGGAGCCGTCGCCGCCCTGAAAAGGGCCGGAAAAGCCGTCCGCTGACCCGCCGGGGTGGGCCTGGACACGGTGCCTTCGCGGATCGCGTAAAATCGCCCCATGCGCATCGGCCCCTATTCCATCGCACCCGGCGTGGTGCTCGCGCCCATGGCTGGCGTCACCGACAAGCCCTTTCGTCTCCTGTGCAAGCGCATGGGGGCCGGCCTGGCGGTGTCCGAGATGACCACCGCGGACCCGCGCCTGTGGAATACGACGAAGTCGCTGCGGCGGATGGATCATGTGGGCGAGCCGGAGCCGGTCAGCGTGCAGATCGCCGGCTACGACCCCGGCATGCTTGCCGAGGCGGCAAAGTACAACGCCGACAACGGCGCCCAGATTGTCGACATCAACATGGGGTGCCCGGCGAAGAAGGTCTGCAACGTGTGGTCGGGCTCCGCCCTGCTGCAGGACGAACCGCTCGTAGCGCGCATCCTCGCCGCCGTGGTCGAGGCGGTGGATATTCCCGTCACGCTGAAGATCCGCACGGGCTGGGATCGCGACAACCGCAACGCGCTGACCATCGCGCGCATCGCCGAGGACGCCGGTATCGCCGCGCTCGCCGTGCATGGCCGCACGCGCGCGGACAAATACGAGGGCGAGGCGGAGTACGCGACCATCGCCGCGGTGAAGGCCAGCGTGCGCATTCCAGTCATGGCCAATGGCGACGTGGTCACCCCGGAAAAAGCGCGCGACGTGCTCGAGGCGACCGGCGCCGACGCGATCATGGTCGGCCGCGGCGCGCAGGGCCGGCCGTGGATCTTCCGCGAGATCGCGCATTTCCTCGACACCGGCGAGCAGCTCGCCGAACCCACGCCCGGCGAAGTCCGCGAGATCCTCTGCGGCCACCTCGAGCACCTCTACGCCTTCTACGGCGAGAAGATGGGCGTGCGTATCGCGCGCAAGCACCTGGGCTGGTATGCCAAGGACCGCCCGGAAAATGCGGCCTTCCGTGACGTCGTCAATCGCGCCGAGGATGCCACCACGCAGATGCGCCTGACCCGCGAGTACTTCGACGCACTGGAAGCCGGCACCTCGCTCGCTGCCTGACGCGACCCGCTCAGCCCGTGCGCGACTGCGGCGGCGGCACGTGGGCCGCCTCGCGTAACGATCCGGTCAGGCCGCTGTCGCCGTACCTGTCCAGATAGCGCGCCAGCGTCGCCGCGAATGCCTCGTCACACGCCCAGCGGCCATGCCCGCTCGATGGCGAATGCCGGTGGACGAAGTCCAGCAATTGGACGCACTCGTGGCGGTAGCCCAGGTCCAGGAAGCGGTCGGCCGCACGCGTCGTCTCGCCCAGCGGCGCGGCCGCGAAACCCGTCGCCCCTGGATCGTCGATCTGCAGGCCGGCCATCGAGCAGCCCAGCTTGAGGCCAAGTGCCTCGCGCAGCACGGCGTCGAAGTCCTCGCCCTTGTAGCGGCAGCGATCGCTCCACCAGGTCCAGTAATGGATGGTGTCGCCCAGCGCATGCAATGCCGAGGCCACCAGGGCGTTCCCGCCCTGCACCGCGTCCTGCGCAATCACGAAGGCGAAGCTCTCGCCCGCGGCCAACCTCACGGAAGCCGTGGCGACCCCGTCCGCAAACGAGAGCGGCCGTGAACATGCCACGTGCCAGCCAGCCTCAGCCCGCCCGGCCGTCGCACTCGATGCCTGCCGCCCCGACCCACATTCGGTAGCGATGCCCACCCGGCAAGCCAGATCGAAGTCCAGCACGCCCTCCGTGCAAGTCACCAGCCGCACGAACCGCCCGGCCGCGATCGCCTCGGCCTGCCCCGGCCGTCCTTCCGCCAGGGCCATGAAATCGACCACCCGAAGCTCGCCGGTCTCGGTTCGCGCGGTGGATTCGAGGACGTTCGTCCCGGGCACATACGCGGTCACCCAGACGGGGGCGCCATCGAAGGCAAGGCTCAGCAAAGGCCGACCGGCTTCGATCTGACCAAGGAGACCGGCATGCCTGTCCAGTGCCAACTGGATGATCGAGGCATCGCCCCGCACCCGACCGAAGCCGCGCAGGTCGCCGATCGGCAGGCCGCAAGCGATCTGCCGTTCCTGGGTAACGGCGGCAAGCTCTTGTAGGGACACGTCAGTTCTTCCTGGCGCCTTGGGGAGGACGCCGAGCGGCGCGGAGGTTGAAGCAGCGTCCGGCAAAGTCGTGTGAAACCTTCGTAAGGGGGGTCTTAATTAACGCTGTCCCGTTTAGGATTGGCGTCAGGTACAAAGATCGGGCCAGGCCATGAGCGAGAAAGACCTTCCGGAGGTTCCGGGCGTTTCCGACTACGACGCTGCCGCAGGCGGTTGGGGCGCCCTGGGCGCCGTGGCGCGTGCCATCAGCGGGCAACTGGCCTTCGGCCGCGAGACGCTCGCCCTGCACCGGATGAATCAGCCGGCCGGTTTCGACTGCCCGGGGTGCGCCTGGCCCGATCCGAAGGAAACCTCCTCGTTCGAGTTCTGCGAGAACGGAGCCAAGGCGGTGACCTGGGAGGCCACGTCCAAGCGGGTCAAGCCGGAGTTCTTCGCGAAGAACACGGTGGCGGATCTGTGGAACCTCACCGATTACACGCTCGAAGGCCTGGGGCGAATCACTCATCCCATGGCGTACGACCGTGCCAGCGATACCTACCAGCCCATCGCCTGGGACGAAGCCTTCCGTCGCATCGGCGAGGCCTTGCGCGCCCTGCCCAACCCCGACATGGCGGAGTTCTACACCTCCGGACGCGCCTCGAACGAAGCCGCCTTCCTGTACCAGCTGTTCGTTAGGGAATTCGGCACGAACAATTTTCCCGACTGCTCGAACATGTGCCACGAAGCCACCAGCGTGGGCCTGCCGAAGTCGATCGGCTCGGGCAAGGGCACCGTGTCGCTGGAGGATTTCGACCATTGCGATGCCATTTTCTGCATTGGCCACAATCCCGGCACCAATCATCCACGCATGCTGTCGACGCTGCGCGAGGCCTCGCTGCGCGGGGTGCCGATCGTCGTGCTCAATCCGCTGCCCGAGCGCGGCCTGGAGCGTTTCACCTCGCCGCAGCATCCGGTCGAGATGCTCACCAACAGCTCGGTGCGTATCGCTTCGACGTACTACAAGCTGAAGATCGGCGGCGACGTGGCCGTGCTCAAGGGCATGATGAAATACCTGCTGGCGGCCGACCGGCTGGCGATCGCCGCAGGCCTGCCCGGCGTCATCGATCGCGACTTCATCGAGGCGAACACCACCGGTTACGAAGCGCTCGTCGACGACGTCGACGCGACGAGCTGGGAGGCCATCGAAGCGAAGTCCGGGCTGACCCGCGCCGAGATCGAATCCGCTGCAGATATCTATGCCAAGGCCAAGCGTGTCATCGTCTGCTACGGCATGGGGATCACCCAGCACGCGCATGGCACCGAGAACGTGCAGCAGATCGCCAACCTGCTCCTCCTGCGCGGCAACATCGGCCGCCAGGGCGCCGGCATCTGCCCGTTACGTGGGCACAGCAACGTGCAGGGCGATCGCACGGTCGGCATCTCCGAAAAGCCGAACGCGGAACTCAACGACGGCATCCGTGCCACCTACGGCTTCGAGCCGCCCGTGGCGCATGGACACGATGCGGTCGCTGCGGTCATCGCCATTCGTGACGGTCGCTCGAAGGCGCTGGTCGCCCTTGGCGGGAACCTCGCCGTGGCGATGCCGGATACGGAAGAAACCTTCGAAGCGATGCGGGGGCTGGACCTGGCCGTGCACATCGCGACCAAGCTCAACCGCTCGCATCTCATCCTCGCGAAGCAGTCCTTCATCCTGCCCTGCCTGGGCCGCACCGAGTTGGATGTGCAAGCGACGGGTGCGCAATCGGTGACCGTGGAAGATTCGATGTCGATGGTGCACGCGTCGGCCGGCAGCCTTTCTCCCGCGTCCGAACACTTGCGTTCGGAGCCGTGGATCGTCGGCGGCATCGCCAAGGCGACGCTTCCGCACACGCGGGTGGACTGGGATCGACTGGTCGGCGATTACAACCTGATTCGCGACGACATCGAGAAAGTGTTCCCGATCTTCTTCGACTTCAACCGACGTGTGCGCCAGCCGGGCGGCTTCCGCCTGCGCGTGGCGGCGAGCGAACGCGATTGGGCGACACCGGACAAGCGTGCGCAGTTCCTTCTCGCACGCGGCCTCGACGAGGATCCGTTGCCGGGCGACGGCGAGCTGATGCTGACGACGATTCGTTCGCACGACCAGTACAACACCACGATCTACGGCTTGAACGACCGTTATCGCGGCGTCACCGGCAGGCGCGATGTGATCTTCATGCACGCGAACGATCTGGCCGCGCGCGGCCTCAAGCACGGCGACCGCATCGACGTCGTCGCCACCGGCGTCAACGCCGCCGACGGCAGACGGCGCGCCGTGGACGGCTTCGTCGCCGTGGAATACGACATCGCCGAAGGCTCCGTGGCGATGTACTACCCCGAAGGCAACGCCCTCATCGCCCTGGAAAGCCACGACCGGCGATCGGGCACGCCGGCGTACAAGTCGGTGCCGGTACGGATCACCGTCTCGGCCCTGCCCCACCTCGCGAAACCGAAGGCGCGCGCCGCGTATGCCAGCTGAGCGACAGCCACCGAAAGGGTCGGCCGCGCGGCCGGTACTGCGCGTCGAGCGCGGCATCGCGACGCCGGATGACGATCGCCTCGCGGAAGAAGTGCCTGTCGCGATGCATGTCGACGGCGAGCCCTTCGCGGTGATGATGGCGACACCGAACGATCTCGAGGATTTCGCACGTGGGTTCGCGTTGACCGAAGGCATGGTCGGCGCGGTCGAGGAGATCGAACGGATCGACGTGCAGGAGGTGCTGGAAGGCATCACCGTCAACATCCGCACCGCGAAGACCTGCGGGAGTCGCTTCAGCGGCGACTTCAGTGCCGAAGCCCACTCCCCCCGGGAACGGCTGCTCCCGGGTCGCAGCGGCTGCGGCATCTGTGGCAGCCGTGAGCTCGAGGATGTGGTGCGTCATCCGGACCCCGTGGGCACCGGCCCGACCATCGGCTGCGACGCGATCGAACGAGCACTGGAGTCCCTGCGTGCGGCGCAGCCGATCAACGCCTTCACCGGTTCGGTTCACGCGGCGGCATGGGCGCTACCCGATGGCGCCCTCGTCTGCGTGCGAGAAGATGTCGGTCGCCACAACGCTTTGGACAAGCTGATCGGGGCGATGAGCACGGCGCACATCGATGTCGATGACGGCTTCGTGGTGATCACCAGCCGCGCCAGTTATGAAATGGTGACCAAGGCGGCCGTGGCCGGCATCACGATCGTCGTCGCGATATCGGCGCCCACGGCGCTGGCGGTGCATCTGGCGGCCGATTGCGGCGTGACCCTGATCGGCTTCGCCCGGCCCGGGCGGTTCAATGTCTATAGCCGGCCGCAGCGGATCATCTGAGCGAGCGCCGCGAGCGCCTCAGTTGCGTCGACGGCGCAGGCTGTCCTTGACGTCGACATCGAAACGCACCGTGGTGGCGACCGTGTCGTGCCCCGGGATATCGAAGACAAGGCCGTCCTTGCTGGGCAGGCGCGACTGCAGTGCGGACAGTTCGCTCACCGGCACCTTCAGGCGCCATTCGTGGGCATTGCCTTCGAGCGTGCATGAGGGCGCATCGGTGGCGTCGACCGAATAACGCATGACGAAGGCCTTGCCGAAGGCGGTCGAGCCCAGCAGGGCGACGTTGCCGAGCAGTTCGCCCAGTTCGTCCTCGTCGATTCGGACGCGGACCGTGTCGTTCTCCAGCTGTACCCTCATGCGTTCGCCTCGCGCCATTCGTCAGGGGTGTTGCAGTTGGCCAGGAGCAACGGATCCAGGCCGTCCAGCGGCAGTGTGGTCGCGCCGACGCGCGCCTGCAAGGCGGAGACCGAGCGATCGCGTCCCGTCGCCGTCATCAGCGTGGCGAGCGCGTCGCGCGTGCCGGCGTCGAGGGTGATCCGCATCGGCAGGGGATGACCCGCCCAGCGCGTTGCCGATAACGTGCGCTCCGCCAGCAGGGGCAGGAGCACCGCGGGGCCAAGCTTCGGCATGTCCACGGGCACCACGAGCAACTCGCCGTCGGGAAGGACCTCCGCGGCACTGGCCATGCCACCGACGGGACCCGCGTGCGGCCATCGATCCGGAACACCGCCCGGACGCGAACCACTGACCGCCACGAGTCCGGCGCCGAGGTTGCGCAGGATGGATGCCGTGCGCCGGAGCATCGTCACGCCATCGATCGCCAGCAGCGCCTTGTCCTCGCCCATGCGCGACGACAAGCCGCCGGCGAGGATCAGGCCGACGATCATGCTGCGTCCGTGGGATCGAGCGGCCATGCGTCGACGACCTCCGTGTAACTATCGGTCGCGGACAGCCAGACGTTGGCGCGCGTATACGGCAGGATGCGATACGCGGCCTGCGCAGGGGTCATGCGCGCGACCGGAAGACCGGACTCGTCGTGAAAGAGCTCGCCCAGACCGAAATGCTGCATGCCCTCACGTACGTCCGGCACGGCGTCCAGGCGCGCGCGAAAAGGCCGCTCCGGTGGCAATCCCGCCATCGCCCGCAGGATCGGGGCGACGAAAAATCGATAGCCCACCGCCACGGCGATCGGGTTGCCCGGCAAGGCAACGACAAGCGGCCCATGGTCGAAGCGTGCGGCGAGCAAGGGTTTGCCGGGTCGGATGGCGACCTTGTGGAAGAGTTCGCGGGCGCCAAGAGCGCAGAGCGCGGCAGGGACAAAGTCGAAGCGGCCTGCCGAGACCGCGCCGGTGGTGACGATCAGGTCGGCATGTCGCGCCAGCGCATCGCGGACGGCGATATGAAAGGCCTCGCCATGATCGGGCACCCGCGTGCGTCCAACGAGCTCCGCACCCCAGCGGGAAAGACTCGCCGCGAGGAAGGGTCCGTTCGAATCATGGATGCCGGCAAGGGGCAACGGCCCGCCGTCGTTGAGCTCGCTGCCGGTGTTGACGATGGCGACACGCGGCCGGCGCAGCACATCGATGCGATCGACGCCGAGCGCGGCGAGCAGCATGATCGCCGCCGGATCGACGCACCGCCCTGCGGGCAAGGCCACTTCGCCCGCTCGTATGTCGCTGCCTGCGTGGCGCACGTTCTGGCCGCGTCGTTCTTCCACGGTGAAGCGCACACGATCGCCATGGCGTTCCGTGCGCTCCACGGGGACGACGGTGTCGAAGCCCGCGGGCATGCGCGCACCAGTGGCGATCTCGCATGCCTCCGCGTCGGGGTAATCATAGGTGTCGTCGCCCGCCGCATGCATGGCGGCGATGGCGTAGGTCGAATCCGCGGGAAGCGTCTCGCCGTTCGCACGGACGGCGTAACCGTCCATGGCGGCATTGTCGAAGCCGGGTAACGCGTGCGGACTGACGATGTCGCGTGCGAGGAAACGGTCCGATGCGAACGCAAGGTCGACGCGCTCGCTATCGAGAGCGGCGGCTTCGCCCAGCAACCGGGCAAGGGCATCGGGGTAGGAGATCATGGGCGAAGCGTAACCCGGCAGCGTGGTGCCGGATAGCAGCCGCTTTGGCGGCAATGGGCTCGTGTCGCCAGCACCCATCGCCGATGAATCGGCTCCCACAGTACAGCCGGAGTGCCGTGATGCTGCTCCATGCTCCTGTGGGAGCCTGCCACCTACCACCTACCTACCTGCTACCTGCTACTTGCTACTTGCTACTTGCTACTTGCTACTTGCTACCTGCTACTTGCCACCTGCTACCTGCTACTTGCCACTTGCCACTTGCCACTTGCCACTTGCTACCTGCTACTTGCCACCTGCTACTTGCCACCTGCCACCTGCCACCTGCTACTTGCTACTTGCCACTTGCCACCTGCCACCTGCCACCTGCCCCCTGTGGGAGCCGCTTCAGCGGCGATGCCTTACGCGCTCCTGCGCGACGCCTCCTGCACCGCTGCCGGCCGGTAAGCGTGGAAGGCGACCGTCGCCGAGGCGCGTCCCTGGCTGAGGGAGCGCAACGCCGTGCTGTAGCCTTCCAGTTGAGCGAGCGGAACATCGGCTTCGATCTCCGTGCGCTCCTGCGTGTCGGTCAGGTTGACGATCTGCCCGCCACGACGCTGCAGGTCGCCCAGCAGGTCGCCCACCGCCGAACCCGGCGAACTCACCGAGACGCGCATCACCGGCTCCAGCAGCACCGTACCGGTCGCTTCGAGCGCGGCCTTCACGCCGAGCTGCGCGGCACGATGGAAAGCCATCTCGTTGGAGTCCACCGCATGCGCCTGGCCGTCCGTGACCACGACATGGGCACCGACCACGGGGTAACCGCGCGGACCTTCGAGCAGGGCCGACAACGCCCCTTTCTCCACCGCCGGTTGGAACGGCTTCGGAATGACGCCACCGGTGGTCTTGTCCTCGAAGCGGTTGCTGTCCTCGCCGGTCGGCGTGACCGAAAGCACCACCCGTGCATACTGGCCACTGCCGCCCGTCTGTTTGGCCAGTTTGCCTTCCACCGGGCCCGAGGCCGACGCCGGCGTTTCCTGATAGGCCACGCGCGGCGAACCGGTGCGCACTTGCACACCCCACTCGCGACGCAGGCGCTCCACCATCACTTCCAGATGGAGTTCGCCCATGCCCCAGACCAGCGTCTCGCCGGTATCCGGATCCGTGCCCACGCGGAAGGACGGATCCTCCTGCGCGAGGCGCGCGAGCCCGTTGCCGAGCTTGAGCAGGTCGGCAGAGCGTTCGGGCGAGAGTCGCCACGAGAGCACCGCTGGCTGCGCCTGGATCGTTTCCAGGCGCAGTGGATGATGCGAATCGGCAAGCGTTTCGCCGGTAGCGACATCCTTCCAGCCGGCAATCGCGACGATGTCACCCGCTTCGGCAGCCTCGACCGCCTCGGTGTCTTCGGCGCGCACGACGGCAAGACGGCCGACGCGCTGCACGCGATCCGTGCCACTGCGCCATACCGCATCGCCCACGTGCAGGCGGCCCGAGTACACGCGCACGAAAGCCAGCGGACCATGCGCCTGGTTGACCACCTTGAAGACGAGCGCGGCCAGCGGCGCATTCGCGTCGGGCGCGACCATGACGTCGCCCTTGTCGGTATGCGCGACCACGGCGGGACGATCCAGTGGCGACGGCAGGTAGGCGATGAAGGCGTCGAGCAAGGGTTCGATACCGACATTGCGGAACGCCGAGCCCGGCAACACCGGGGAACCGGCGCGCGCCAGCGTGCCACGACGCAAGGCAGCGGTGAGCGTGGCCGCGTCGATCGTCTGATCGGCGAGCCAGAGTTCGGCCAGCGTTTCGTCACGGTCCGCCACCGCGGCGACGAGGTCGGCACGCGCTTCCGCGTGGGCGGCGCGTTCGGCGTCATCCCAGGGATGGATGCTCGGCACACCGGCATCGTCGAAGCGCCAGATGCGCTCGCCGACGAGGTCGACCAGACCGGTCATGTGTTCGCCTTCGACGATCGGACGCGCGACCACCCACGGATTCGCGCCGAGCTTGTCGCGCATCTGCGCGACGACGGCATCGAAGTCCGCGCCAGGGCGATCCATCTTGTTGACGAAGGCCATCAGCGGCACGCCATGGCGACGCGCCTGGTGCCAGACGGTTTCCGATTGCGGCTGCACGCCGGCAACGCCCGAGAACACGGTCACGGCGCCGTCGAGCACGCGCAGCGAACGCTCCACTTCGATGGCGAAGTCGATGTGGCCAGGGGTATCGATCAGGGTCAGGCGGTGGGGCTGGCCGCCTTCGGGCGTCCAGTTGGCGCGCACGGCCGCGGCGCCGATCGTGATACCACGCTCGCGCTCGAGTTCCATGTGATCGGTGGTGGTGGCGCCGTCGTGCACTTCACCGGTGCGATGAATCGTGCCGGTCTTGTAGAGCAGACGCTCTGTGAGCGTGGTCTTGCCGGCATCGACGTGCGCAATGATGCCGAGGTTGCGCCAACGGCCGACGGGGATGCTGCTTTCGCGAATGGTGGTACTCATGGCTAACGGTTCCTGATGGGGTCGCCAGGGGCTCGATGCATTCGTCGAGCGAGGCACTCCCCGATCCTGTTACCGCCGCCCCTGGCTGAGCGGGACGGTCAGGATCGAGGGTCGCGGCTGATCTTCATGGCACGTTTCTCCGGCAGGGACTTGCAGATTTCGAGACAAAAAAAAGCACCCTTGCGGGTGCTGTCGGTGTTCTTCGAGGCCAGGGTGCCGTTACGTGAACGACACTCCGCCAGGCATGGGACGCGCGCACCCGCGACGCGCCCATGGGGCGATCGGTGTGACGGACATCAAATCATGCTTGCAGCGGAACATGGCCGGGCTCTCTTGGTGAGGGGCAAATGCTACGCCTGGCCGGTGAGGGCCGGCAAGGGCGTCGCGTCTTTGCTGCACGCTAAGTTAGGGAGGCTGTGGCAGGTTTCAAGGGGGCGCTTCGCAGGAGGCGCCCGGGCGAGATTAACGAAGTTTCATTTCACCCACCCGCTTTAGGGATCACACTTCCGGGCAGTCCTCACCGGAGTTCCCCATGCGCTACGTGAAACTCGGCCGTACCGGCCTCGACATTTCCCCGCTGGTCCTGGGTTGCATGACTTACGGCGTGCCCGAGCGCGGCAACCACGCGTGGACACTGGACGAAGAAAGCAGCCGGCCCTTCATTCGCAAAGCGCTGGACCTGGGCATCAACTTCTTCGATACCGCGAACGCCTACTCGGACGGCACGTCGGAAGAAATCGTCGGTCGGGCCCTGAAGGACTTCGCGCGGCGGGACGAAGTCGTGATCGCCACGAAGACGTTCTTCCACTGGCGCAAGGGACCGAACGGCGGCGGCCTGTCGCGCAAGGCGATCTTCCACTCCGTGGACGACAGCCTCTCGCGGCTGGGCACGGATTACATCGACCTCTTGCAGATCCACCGCGCGGATCACACCACGCCGGTCGAGGAGACCCTGGAAGCGCTGCACGACGTGGTGAAGGCCGGCAAGGTGCGTTATCTCGGCGCGTCGTCGATGTACGCATGGCAGTTCGCGAAGATGGTCTACACCTCCCGGCTACATGGATGGACCGAGTTCGCCAGCATGCAGGACCACTACAACCTGCTCCAGCGCGAAGAGGAGCGCGAGATGATCCCGTTCTGCGAAGACCAGGGCATCGCCGTACTGCCGTGGAGCCCGCTTGCGCGCGGACGCCTCACCCGCGACTGGGACGTGAGCAGCACGCGGCAGGAGAGCGACGTCTTCGGGCGCACGCTGTACAACGCGACCGAGGACTCGGACCGGGCCATCGTCGAGGCGGTGAAGAAAGTCGCCGAGCAGCGCGGCGTACCGCGCGCGCAGGTGGCCCTGTCCTGGGTTGCGCATCGTGCCGGTGTCACCGCGCCGATCGTCGGCGCCTCGAAGCCACACCACCTGGACGACGCCGTCGCCGCGATCGACCTCGTGCTGTCCGCTGAAGAGACGGCGACGCTGGAGAGCGCCTACGGCCCCCACCCCGTGGCCGGCTTCGAGTAGCCGCTTGACATGTGTGCGTATGCACGATCATGATGTGCCCATGGCTACCCGCAACGACTTCTGCAACTGCTTCGCCGCCCGTCAGGCGGCGCGAGCATTGACCCGTTCGTACGAGCGCCATCTGGCACCCAGTGGCCTGACCAGTTCGCAGTTCTCGATTCTGGTGGCGCTCGAGGACCGACCGGGAATCGGCATGCGCGATCTGGCCGAGGAAATGGTCATGGACCGGACCAGTCTGGTCCGCGCGCTCAAGCCCCTGCAGCGCGATGGTCTGGTCGCCGTTGCCGCTTCGGCCGAGGATCCACGGCAGAACGTCTACGTGCTCACCCCCGCCGGCTTGGCGAAGTCTGCCCAGGCGGGCGAACTGTGGGCGCAAGCCCAGACCGAATTCGTTACGAAGTTCGGCGGCGAATCCGCCGCCGAGGCGGCGCGCCAAGCCTTTCATCGCATGGGCCAGATGGGCTGACCTTTTTTTGTCTGCAATAGTGCATACACACACAATCTAGGAAACACGATCATGAGCACAAAGACGTTCGGAACAGCACTCGTTACTGGCGCCTCCTCCGGCATCGGCGCCGTCTACGCCGACCGGCTCGCGCGTCGGGGCTACGATCTGATCCTCGTCGCGCGTAGCAAGGACAAGCTGGACGCGCTGGCGAAGCACATCGCGAAGTCCACCGGCCGCGACGTCCGTATCCTTGCCGCCGACCTCACGCTCGATGTCGACCTCCGGCGCGTCGAGCAGCTGATCGGTGAAGTCACCGACCTCACCTTGCTGGTCAACAACGCCGGGGTCGGCGCGACGGCGCCGCTGCTGCAAGCGGATGTCGGCAAGATGACCGACCTCATCGCCCTCAACGTGACCGCACCGACGCGCCTGGCGTACGCGGCCGTCCCGGGCTTCGTCGCGCGCGGCAACGGCGCGGTCGTCAACATCTCCTCCATCGTCGCGATCGCGCCGGAGCTGCTGAACGGCGTGTACGGCGGCAGCAAGGCGTTCGTCCTGGCCCTGACCCAGTCGATGCACCATGAGCTGGCCGACAAGGGCGTCAAGGTGCAGGCCGTGTTGCCGGGTGCTACCGCGACGGACTTCTGGCCGGTCGCCGGCTCGGCGGTCGAGAACCTGCCGAAGGACTGGGTGATGAGCGCCGAGGACATGGTCGATGCATCGCTCGCCGGTTTCGATGCGGGTGAGCTGGTGACGATTCCCTCCGTGGAGACGACGGCGCTGGTCGACGGGCTGGAAGCCGCGCGGCGCGCGCTGTTCCCGGAGCTGTCGAAGTCGGTGCCGGCATCGCGGTATGGCGTCGAGACCAACGTCGCGGCGTGATCGCGGGGCGTCGTCGCTCGGCAGGCGTCGCCTCAGCGCCGGGCGATCGCCTGTTCGATCCCATCCGCGGCGACGCGCGCGCCGTGCTCCGCACGAATCACCACAGCGGCGCGCCGGGCTCGCGCCGCCACACCGTCATCACTCAGCAGAGCGCGCAGCTTCGTTGCGGCCATGTCGGCGCGATAGCGCGCCGCCGGCAACACATCGCCCACGCCAAGGCGAACCACGCGCGCCGCGTTGTCCGGTTGATCGAAGCCGTGTGGCACGACCAACTGCGGACAGCCGGCACGCAGCGCTTCCTGCGTGGTCCCGATGCCGCCGTGATGGACGACCGCTGCCGCGCGTGCGAACAAGGCGCCATGCGGCGCATAGTCGGCCGCGAACACGCCGGCAGGCAGCAGGGCAGGCAGGCGCGCACGCATCTCCGGTGAGCCTGTCAGCAAGACCGCGCGTCGATTCAGGGCCGTCGTGGCCGCGATGCTCTCGTGCAGAAAGGTCTCGCCGGCATGCACCGCGGCCGAGCCCAGCGTGAACACCAGCGGTGCGTCGCCGGCGTCGAGAAACCCCGCGAGTTCGGCGGCAAGCACATCGGCGGACGGCGTGTAGCGGCAATACCCGGTCACCACGGTGTGCGCGGGCGCATCCTGTGGCGGCCGCCCCAGCAGCGGCGAATACATCGCCAGCACGCCGTCACGCGCGTGTTGGCCGCGATGGAACGGATCGCCCCATACGGACACCGGTGCCAGCCCCAACGATTGCCGGAAGCGGCGCACCGCCTGGGTCCACGGCGACGTGACGGTCTCGCCGATACGGCGCACCCAGGCTCCCCGTCGGGGCGACGAACGCAGGAAGCGGTCCAGCCCGTCGATGCCGGTCGCGGGCGGATCGAAGGCCGAAAGGAAGACGGCTGGCGATAGCGCCGCCGACAGCCACGCGATACGCCGCGTCTCGCCGAGAATCTGCCCGGCGAAGGCCAGGGTGGAGGTCACGATGGCGTCGGCATCGACACAGACCGGTGCCAGCGCCGCGTAGCTGCTGGCGACGTCGGCGGCGGCGAGGTCGCGGACGACGAAACGCGGTCCGCGCCAGGGGTGGAAGGCGCGTGCGGCGAACGCCGCCTTGTCCTCGGGCTCGGCGATGCCGCTGGCCAGCACGAAGTCGAGGCCGGCCTCCGCCACCGCACCACGATGGATGCCGTGGGCGCCGATGGTGACGCGATACCCCCGCTGGCCCAGTTCCCGGCCGACGGCGAGAAAAGGAAACAGGTCGCCCTGCGAACCGACGGTCGCCATCACGATATGCCTTCCGCTCATGCCGCGCTCCTTGGTGTGGTTCCATCCTCGCCGCCCGGATGTCGAGGCGATGCATCGTCGCCGATTGACTTTGGGCGTCCATACGGCTAATTTTCCGCCCGTCAGCGGTCTTTATCTCTTTATTCGAATAGAAAGATAAAGCGAAGAGGGAAGCCGGTGGGAATCCGGCGCTGCCCCGCAGCGGTATGTGGAGACGACCCCGTCACAGGCACTGGATCGATCGGATCCGGGAAGCGACGAGCAAGGCGGCACCGGCCAGGTGCCACATCCACGAGCCCGAAGACCTGCCGCCGACCGGAACGAACGCGCCGTCATGGGCGCGGGCGCTCCGTCCGACCTGGACAGCCGCCTTGCCAAGGGCGGCCTCCGGTTCGCCCGCGGGGGCGAAGGTCGACGGCTAGCCGCATGACGCCCTCCTGCCTGCCGCGCTCGCCGCGGTAGCCCGCGTGCGTTCGCGTCCAGCCGCCCTTCCCTCCTCTTTGCCACGAAGAGGAATCATCCATGCCACACGTAACTTACCCGGGCTTCCCCCGCATCGGCCGACGCCGCGAACTCAAGCGCGCCCTCGAGAGCCACTGGAAGGGAGAAACCCAGGCCGACGAGCTGCTAGCGGTCGCCCGCGAACTGCGCCAGCGTCATTGGAAGCTCGCCCGCGACGCCGGGGCGGACAGCGTCCCGGTGAACGACTTCTCCCTCTACGACCATGTGCTCGACGCCGCCGTGTCGGTCGACGCGATCCCGGCGCGCTACCGCGAACTCACCCGCCACAACGCCCTTGCCGGCTACTTCGCCATGGCCCGCGGCCACCAGGACGGCAAGGTCGACCTGCATGCCTTGGAGATGACCAAGTGGTTCGACACGAACTATCACTACATCGTGCCGGAACTCGAGGCGGGACAAGCCTTTGCTGCCCATCCGGAAAAAGTGGTCGCCGAATACCGTGAGGCCGTCGCCGCCGGGCATGTCGCCCGCCCCGTCCTGCTGGGCCCGGTCAGTTTCCTGCGTCTGTCGAAGACCGTCGACGGCAGCGATCCGCTGGCTCTGCTCGATGCCCTGCTGCCGGCATGGCTCGGCGTGGTGGACGCCCTCGCGGATGTCGGTGCCGACTGGGTGCAGGTGGACGAACCCACCCTCGTGCTCGACCTGGACGCGCCTTGGCGCGAGGCCTTCCGGCGCAGCTACGCGGCCATCGCCGCGCACGGTCGCGTTCGTGTGCTGCTGGCCACCTACTTCGGCGAGCTCGGCGCCAACCTCGAGCTGGCCGCGGCGCTGCCGGTCGCCGGCCTGCACGTGGATCTCGCCCGCGCGCCCGAGCAGTTGGATGCCGTGCTCGACGCGCTGCCCACCGACCGCGTGCTTTCCGCCGGCGTGCTGGACGGCCGTAACATCTGGCTGAGCGATCCGGCGACGGTCCTTCCGCGCGTGGACCGCCTGCTCGCTCGTCTCGGCGACGATCGCTTGTGGTTGTCGACCTCCTGCTCGCTGCTTCACGTGCCGATCGATCTTGCCGAAGAGAAGCACCTGCCTGCCCACCTCGCCGGGTGGCTGTCGTTCGCACGGCAGAAGATCGCCGAACTGCGTCGCTATGCCGATGCGGTCGCCGGCCATGAGGCCGCGCAGAAAACCCTGACCCGCCAGCATGAGGTCGTGGCCAGCCGGCAGACCTCCGGGGATGTCGTCCGTGCCGATGTGCGCGCCCGGGTGCGCCAGCTCACGCCACAGTTCGGCCAGCGTCGCTCCGCCTTTGCCTTCCGCGCCGCCGTTCAGCGTGAGCGATACGACCTGCCCGACCTGCCGACAACCACCATTGGGTCGTTTCCACAGACCGACGACCTGCGTATCGCCCGCGCCGCGCATCGCTCGGGCAAGCTGGAAGACGATGCCTATACGGCCATGCTTCGGGATGAAGTCCGGCGTGTCGTGCGCTTCCAGGAAGATGCCGGCATCGACGTACTGGTCCACGGCGAGCCCGAGCGCAACGACATGGTCGAGTACTTCGGCGAGCAGCTCGCCGGCTATGCGTTCACTTCGCTCGGCTGGGTGCAAAGCTACGGCTCGCGTTGCGTCAAGCCGCCGATCATCTACGGCGACGTCGCGCGTCCCGCGCCGATGACCGTGGCATGGTCGACCTACGCCCAGTCGCTCACCGACAGGCCCATGAAGGGCATGCTGACCGGACCGGTGACGATGCTGCAATGGTCCTTCGTCCGCGACGACCTGCCGCGTTCGGAGGTGTGCCGGCAGATCGCCCTCGCCCTGCGCGACGAGGTCCACGACCTTGAGAAGGCAGGCATCGGCATCGTGCAGATCGACGAACCGGCACTACGCGAAGGCCTGCCGCTGCGTCGCGCCGACTGGGACGCCTACCTTGCCTGGGCGGTCGACGCTTTCCGCATCACGGCGGGCGGGGTCAGCGATGCCACCCAGGTACACACGCACATGTGCTACTCGGAGTTCAACGACATCATCGAGGCCGTCGCCGCGATGGATGCCGACGTGATCTCGATCGAGACCAGCCGCTCGCGCATGGAGCTGCTCGACGCCTTCACCCGCTTCCAGTACCCCAACGGCATCGGCCCCGGCGTCTACGACATCCACTCGCCGCGCGTGCCCACCCAGGCCGAAATGGCCGACCTGCTGGCCCGTGCCCTCCAGGTACTCCGTCCCGACCAGCTCTGGGTGAACCCCGACTGCGGCCTGAAGACCCGTGGCTGGCCCGAGGTATCCGAGGCCCTGAAGGGCATGGTCGCGGTGGCCAGGGCGGCCCGCGAGCGATTGGCCGCAACGGCCTGACACCAGGCGGCTCCCCCTGCGTGGGGGAGCCGCTTCCGTGGCGACGGCCGGCTTGCGTGCATGCACGCGCGTCGGCGTTGACTGACGCGCGTCCAAGTTAAAAACCTGGGCGTCGACCCACCTTTTTCTGACGGAGTAGCGGCGTACAAGCTCCTAACCTAAGCGCCCCATCGGAAGGAGCGTGACATGAGCAAGAAAGGATTCGCCGTGCTGCTTGCCCTCGCAAGCGCGCACGTCACGGCGGGAGAGCGCCAGTATGTGCATGACCTGGATCGCCGTTTCGACCAATACACCTGGGTCACCGCCCACAACGCGTTCAATACCTGGTTTCCTTTCCCTAACCAGAGCAAGAGCATTTCCCAGCAGCTGCTCGATGGCGTGCGCGGCTTGTCGCTGGACCTGCACGAATACCAGGGCAGGGTCAGGGCCTGCCACGGGTCATGCTTCCTTGTGGGCCAGCCCCTGGCCACGCACCTCAACGGCGAGATCGTGCCCTTCCTTCTCGCCGATCGCCAAGCGCTCGTCACCATCCATCTGGAGGATTACGTCTAACGCAGGCCGCTACACCCTCCCAGGCGGCGTGGCCACCATCCTGTCCTCAAGGAGCGGTACGACGGAAAACCACTGGGAGCTGGGCAAGACCATCTTCACGCACGATACGTCGTGCAAGAGCCGCTGGAGTGACACGTTGGCACCCGGGCAGGTGTCGTTCCCGGGAAAATCATGGCCCCGCCTGTTCGTCATGAACCATTTTCACGGCGTCGGCGAGCCCCAGCATTCAGCATGGCGATGCTTTCGAGCTTGCCGGCGTACTCAACCAAGGCGGCATCGTCCTCTACGAAGGCAACAAGGCGACCCAGGACATCGTGTGCGGCATCCCCGGCGGCGAGGCGGCCACCATCAACTTCAAGAGTGGAGACCGTCGGGGGTGCGAGAACGACGAAGCCCGCTCGGCTCGCCTGTTCGGGTTACCCGCCGGCACGACGTTCACCGTATTCGACTCACCCAATGGGAACTGGTCCGACGACTACACCACGGTTCGCGTCCTCAAGGACCTCAAGGGCCGCAGTGTGACGATTCCTTCGTTTCACACCTCGTACAGCAGTGGCGACATGGCCGTCCAGGCGCGATACCGAAATGGCCTGGACGGGAAAATCTCCCGTATCGTGGTCGTCCCTGCCCCCTAGACCCGCTGCCCGGCGTGCCGCCGTAGCCTGACTCCGCGGCCGCCAGGGGCGGCTTCAGCGCCGATCCTGCGCCAGCGCGGAACGGCCGGGTCGCCGCCGAAGTGCCTCCTGCCGGCCACCGCCCGGCAGCCCGCCAGGCCGCGGGCGCCTGAACGTCCATGCAATCGTAACCCCCCGGGCGTACCCTTCTTCCTGCAAAGCCGACAAAGGCCGTGTATCATGGCGCGCCCCCATTTATCTCTTTATCCGTAAAGAAGGATATATACCCACGATGAGCAACTTCCTCTTCACCTCCGAGTCGGTCTCCGAAGGCCATCCGGACAAAATCGCCGACCAGATCTCGGACGCCGTTCTGGACGCCATCCTGGCCCAGGATCCGCGCGCTCGCGTTGCCTGCGAGACGCTGGTGAAGACCGGCGTCGCCATCGTCGCGGGTGAGATCACCACCAGCGCCTGGATCGACCTCGAAGCGCTGACCCGCAAGGTCATCCTCGACATCGGCTACGACTCCTCGGAAGTCGGCTTCGACGGCGAGACCTGCGGCGTGCTGAACCTCATCGGCAAGCAGTCCCCGGATATCAACCAGGGCGTGGATCGCAAGAAGCCCGAAGAACAGGGCGCCGGCGACCAGGGCCTGATGTTCGGCTACGCCACGAACGAAACCACCGAATACATGCCGGCGGCGATCCACTACGCCCATCGCCTCGTCGAGCAGCAGACCAAGGTCCGCAAGAAGAAGAACTCGCCCCTGCCGTGGCTGCGCCCGGACGCGAAGAGCCAGGTCACCCTGCGCTACGAGAACGGCGAAGCCGTCGCCATCGACGCCGTCGTGCTGTCCACCCAGCACGATCCGGACGTGAAGCAGAAGGACCTGATCGAAGGTGTGCGCGAGCTGATCCTCAAGCCCGTGCTGCCGGCGAAGCTGCTGCACAAGGGCACCAAGTTCCACATCAACCCGACCGGCAAGTTCGTCATCGGCGGCCCGGTGGGCGATTGCGGCCTGACCGGTCGCAAGATCATCGTCGACACCTACGGCGGCTGGGCCCGTCACGGCGGCGGCGCGTTCTCCGGCAAGGATCCGTCCAAGGTCGACCGTTCGGCAGCCTACGCCGCGCGTTACGTCGCCAAGAACATCGTCGCGGCCGGCCTCGCCGACCGTTGCGAAATCCAGGTCAGCTACGCCATCGGCGTCGCCGAGCCGACCTCGATCTCGGTGACCACCTTCGGGACCGGCAAGATTCCCGACGAGAAGATCGAGAAGCTGATCCGCAAGCACTTCGACCTGCGCCCG
>NZ_DATLIW010000038.1:0-328240 GCF_035539195.1 Luteibacter sp. | reverse complement strand
CATGCGGCCAACGGACAGATCCCGCCAGCCATCCACGAAATGCTGTCGGTCCGAAAAACGCCCTATCGGGTGTCTAGAAATACTTGACCACTTCAGGGCGCCAAGGTCTCCCCGCGAAACGCCCAAGTGTACAAAGCGATGCCGAAGGCGAGCCCTAGGCGAGGTGCAAGGTGCGAACGAATGCCCGGCCTGAAAGCCGACCGTCCGGACCCCGGTGATCCACGATGGACCTTCTTTTGCGGCTTTTCTAGCTGGCTTTGAAGAGTCGCTTCAACTGCGCGTCTATCAGGCGAGTGGGCGTGTCCAGCGAACGCGGAATCGGCGCCGACGAGGGCTCACAGGACGTCAACTTCGCTTTGGGTACCCGGCCATCGAGGAGGTATCCCGCGGCGGCGGAGAGCACACATGCCGGTGCGGAAGGATTGAGTATGCCGTGGCCGTGCAGCCCGCGGGCCAGCACCATGTGCGCATTGTCGTATGTCGCGAGGACGCGCCTGGCATTCGCAAGCGAGGTGGCCGGATCGAACTCGGCTTGGATCATCAGAAAGTCGGGTATCGATCCAAGTCGCGACATGTCCGGACGGACGTTGTCGCGGCCGGGCCAGTTGGCGCACGTGAGCCCCAGGTGTGCCTCGTTGGAGCTTCCGCCGGGATATGCCGCCGCCATGTGTCGTGCGAACGCGCGCCAGTACGCAGCTTCACGAATCCACGGTGTGTCGTTGCATACCACGGCGAGGTGGACCGACCTGCCGTCGGTGCCGAGAAGAGCGTCCACGGCGGACGGCAGCTCACTGAAGTAGGCCGACAGCAGGTGGCCGGCGGCTTCTCGGATGCGCGCATTCGTGTCCGGATCTGGACTGAACGCATGCGAGGCGATGCGCCGGCCAAGCGTCGCCTGGTCGACCCGTGAGTCGACGCCGAGCCAATCGGCCAGGGTGACGGCCGCGGCGAGGTCGGCAGGACCGCCGATCGTCCTGAGCCACCTTTCATGCGCCCGCGCTGGCATCGTGCGCACGCGCTGGAGAAGGACGGCTTCGTCCGAGCCCAGGCCGTACGTCTCGGGTGCGGCCAGCGCGGGACCCACGGCGTCGGCCAGAAAAAGCTCGTGCACGTCCATGACCTGGGTGTAGACCGCGTCGTGGAAATAACGGGTTACGTCCATCGTCGAATCGAACAGCATGCGGCCGACGTGGTCGGGGTAGGTAGCGGCGTACCACGCGCCTACCCATGTGCCGTACGAGGTGCCATAGAAGTTGAGGGGAGCATCGCCAAACAGGCGGCGAGCGAACTCCATGTCATGGACGTGCTGCGCCGTGTTCACCCATGGAGAGAACGGATCCATGCCGCAGTCGCCGGCCAGCGCGACGGCATCGTGTGTGGCGGCTGCCCAATTCGCATCGCTCGCGTCCACCGACAAATCGTTGAACGGCCCGGCCGTTCGTCCCGCGAGGCAGTCGTATACGCGGCCGCCGGCGAGGCCGCGGGGTACCACGGCGACGAGATCGTAACGGTCGGCCAACGTGCGGAGGCTTCCCGCGACAGGATCGCTCGCCTCGAGGGTGTTCCACCAATCCGCCATGACGGGAAGAAACCGTCGCGGATTGCCTCCGGGACCGCCAAAGTTGAAGAAGACCGACCCCATGCGGCGTAAAGGATCGCCGGCGAGAACGCGGATCAGGCCGACATCCACTTCACCCTCTGCCGGATGGCTGTGGTCAAGCGGCACACGCATGGTTCCGCATTGCAGCCGGGCCTTCAGGGCAGGAGCATTCCACCCGGTTTCCTCGGGATCGCACGCACGCCAACCGATGTCGTCGGCATGGGACGTGGAGGCAGCAACGGGTGTCGGTAGGGTGGCGGCGCCGAGCATGGCGCAGAAGAAGGCGTGTTGCGGACGCATGAGCGAAGGCTCCCAGGGTGGATGTCCATCCACCCTAGAAGTTCTGCGACGGACTTACTGTCGGGTATTGCCATCATCGCGCCCCGGTCGACGAGCCGGATTTCATCGTCCTTGACCAGGTTCACGTCCGTTCATGCCGCTGACGAACGGTGGTTGCCTGGCGAACTGAGAGTGCACCGCCGACAGCTCTTTGCGGAGCGCCGCCGCCTGCGGCGGATCCGAGAAGCCACTGCTGCCGGTATCGGCGGGTCGTGCTTCACAGTGACTGGTGCGCTCGACAGGCAGCGTGCCCCTGAGAAGGTAGTTGCCCACCAGGGCTTCGATGCAGGCGGAATCGGTGAATCCGAAGACGCCGTGCGACTCGAAGTTGTCCGCGATAATCAGGCGTGCCGTAGGCGTGGCGTCGAGCGAAGCGATGGCGCTCAGCAAGGGAGTCACCGGATCGTGCTCGGCCTGAACCATGAGGATGCCGCCAGCGGCGGCCATGCGGCTGAGCGGTGGCCGCGTGGCGTGCGCACCATCCCAGTACACACAATGGTATTCCAGGCCGCGGCCATCGATGGAAGGAAACTGCGCAGCAAGCGAGGCAATCTTCGCCCTGTGGTATGCGGCATCGCCCAGGTAAGGCATGTCATTGCACATGACGGCAAACAGCACCGAATCGCGCTCATCCAAACGAAAGGTTTCAGGCACGTAGACGATGGGCATCACGCGCCATGCGTGCTCGGTGGCTTCGAGGCGGGCGGCATGGTTCACCGTCGGCTCGGAATGAAAGCGGTGTGACCCGATGCGAGCGAGCAGCGTTGGTAAGGTCATGCCGGGTTCGACCCTCGTTATGTCGGACATCCCTCGTGCCGCGAGCAGACTCTCGGGCGTCTTCCACAGACCACCCCATCCTTGACGGACCTCGTTCGTCAGGTGATCGAACTGCGTCATGACGGCGGCGACATCTGCACCGAAACGGTAACGAAAGCGGTCGTTGGCTGCCGGCTCGGCCACGAGCCGTACGAACTCCGCATGCGCCGTCGACTTGAGGCGCTCCACGTTGGTGTTCCAGTCGCTGGTCCAATCCATGCTGGAGTCGAGGAACATGCGACCTACGTGTTGCGGAAAGGATGCCGCATACCAGCTACCGATCCAGCTTCCGTACGACACGCCGAAGAAGTTCAGACGCGGTTCGCCCAGCGATAGCCGTGCCGCTTCCATGTCGTACACCGTTTGCTCGGTATTGATGAACCGGTACAGTGGATTGCGCCGGCAGGCGCTGGCGATCGCCCGCATGAACATGTCCATCGTCCGTAGATTCGCTTCCGAGCGGTCGGCGACGATGTCCTGGTAGTCCGTCGCCAGGTGTTCGGACGTGCAGGTGAAGGTCGTTCCGCCCTTCAAACCACGGGGCACGACGCCGACCAGGTCGAACACATCGGACAGCTCCCGCTTCGTGCCATGCACGGGATGACCCGCGTGCGCGTCGTTCCAGTAGCGGGCGAGCGTGGGAAGCGACTCCATCGGGGTCTCGCCTGGACCGCCTGGATTGAAGAAAAGAGCACCGCGCCGCCGTGCGGGATCGGCTGCGGCGACGCGCACGATCGCCACCTGCATCTGACCTGCCTGCGGATGACGATGATCGCGCGGGACGCTCATCTGCCCGCAGCGCAGACGGTCGCCGAGCACCAAGGCCGTCGTCCCGACCAGGTCCGTCGAGCATGTCGACCAGTCGATCGTCACGGCATGGATGTCAGGCAGATTCCATGTCGGTGTGGACGCCGTGGCGCTAGCGTCGGTGCAGGCCGTGGCCATCAGGGTCAGTGCGGCAAGAGCCATCTTCTTCATCGTGCCTCTCCTTCATCGGATGTTCTGGAGCCGTTTGGCGAGTTCGTCACGCATGTCCCATTCGCTCGGCCCGTCGCCGGCTTCGCGACTCTCGCGCGAGCGCGTCGACGGTACGTAGTCGCAGGCCGACCACGGCAGGGCGGGGAGCTCGCCATCGAGAAGAAACCGGCCCACCGCTCGCTCCACGCACGGTGTCGCGGACGCGCCGAACAGACCGTGCACGCGCGCACCTTGCGCGACGACCATGCGAGCGCCGGGCGAGCGGCTGAATGCCTGCATGGCGCCGTTGTACGACGTCGCCGGATCGAACTCGGCCTGCACCATCAGCATCGGCGGTGCTACCGCCAGCGCCGTCAACGGCGGACGCCAGCGCGGCGACGTCGCCCAGTTCATGCAGACGAGTCCTGTCGTGACCGCCTCGCCGTTCGCTGCCGGATAGCGGCTTGCGATCCTGTTTGCGAGGGCGCGCAGTTCTTTCGGGTCTTTCCGCCACGGGGTGTCGGCACAGATCACGGCGTGATAGACCGAGATGTCGACCAGACCGTTCAGCGTCGGATCGGTGCGCCGACCGAGTGCCGATGCGAGGCCGACGGCCGCCTGCCGGATCTGGTGGTCCACGGCGGGATCGGGGCTGAAGACATACCTTTTCGCCCGCGCGATCAGGCGTTCCTTGGCCGGCGCACCTTCCGCACGCATCCAGTCGGCCAGGGTCAGCGCGGCCACGAGATGGCTCGGCGTATCGATCACGGAGGACCAGGCTTCGCGCGCTTCGTGCGGCATGGCCCGGAATCGGTTCAGGGCCGTACGCGCATCGCTGCCTATGTTGTAAGTGAACGGATCGGCGAGCGCGGGCCGCAAAGCATTCCGTGCAAACAACGCCTGCCGCTCACCGGGGGCATCGTCGACCTGTTGCTCGAAGGTCCCGGAGAAATTCATGACCGAATCGAGCACGATACGGCCCGCATGGTGCGGGTACATCGCAGCATAGAAGGCGCCCACCCAGGTGCCGTACGAGATGCCGACGAAGTTCATCGCCGGTTCGCCAAGCGCGAGTCTCGCCTGCTCCATGTCGCGAACGTGCTGCAGGGTGCCCAGGTGCGGCTTAAGCGGGTCGTCGCAGGCGCGGGCATAAGCGCGGGCGTCCTGTACGAAGCCGGCCCAGTTCCAGTCCGCAAGATAGATCGAGGGATCGTGCGGTTCATCACTGGCTGGCGTGGGCTTGCATTCGTAGCGGCTGCCCCCGCGCAGTCCTCTGGGGATGACCGCGACAAGGTCGAAGCGATCGGCCAGGCGCCGCTTGTCGCCGTCGAGGGGGTGGCTGGCCGAGCGTGTCGACCACAGGTAGGCCGTCGGCGGAAGCATGTCCGTGGGATTGGCACCCGGGCCACCGAAGTTGAAGAAGAGCGAGCCTCGCCGTTGCGCCGGATCGCCCGCCTTGACGCGTACGAGACCGACGGTAAACGTCCCCTTGCCGGCGTCATCGGCGTCCAGTGCGGCGAGCATCGTTCCGCACTCCAGGCGTTCTCCCAGAGCGTCGGTCCAGCGCTGTTCCACTAGATCGGCCGCACAGGGTTCCCATGCGATGGATGCGCCAGCGAAAGCATCGCTGGCCCAGGCAAGGGCGCACGCTACGGAGAGGGTATGCCAGGTCGCACGTCGCTCAGAGTTCATCGTGATGCACCGGCGCGGGTGCCGTCCCAGGAAGTGTCGCGTTCACGGGTGTGGGCTCGGCGACGAGGGCCGGAGTGCCGGGTAGCGCGTTGACGGGGTTGTCGAAGGCATCGCTGCACGTGAACGAGCGCGACGGCGTCGCCGGTAACTCACCGGTCAGCAGGTAGTGCGCGGCCGTGCGCTCGATGCATGGCGAGGTCGTGAAATTGAACACGCCATGTTGGTCCGAACGGCGAACCAGGAGCATGCGTGCGTTAGGGAAGCCGTCGAGGATGTGTTGTGCACCCTGCAGGGGTGTGGACGTGTCCTTTTCGGACTGGATGAGAAGGAAGGGCGCCGCCCTTCCGAGGGCGGCGAGATCCGGCCGACGCGCGCTCGGTCCGCCCCAGCGAGAACAGGCGAGTTCTTCGAACGTCTCTTCGCCGGTGAAGTTGAAGTACCTTGCGATGTTGCGTCGCGCGGACTCGCGGATATCGGCGTCGCTCCGCGGCCAGGCGACGTCGTTGCAGGCCACGGCCAGGCGTACGAAGAACGATGCGGCGTCGCCTTGCGATGACGGTTCGCCCGCCGCGGCGTAAAACAGCGACCGGACGAGCGAGTCGGCCTCCCTGCGAATGCTCCGGTTCAGTGCCGGGTCGCTGCTGAACCATTCGCGATTGATGAAGCGGATCAGCTCCCCCGGATGCTGCGGCTGGCTGTTCCCCGCCCAGCCTACCAGGCGGAGCGCCGCGGCGAGCCGGGGTACCGTGGTCAGCTGTTCGACCCAGGCCTCGCGAGCCCAGGATGGGAATGCCGCGATAGCCGTCGCGATCGCGTCGGGATCGCGGCCCAAACCGTGCGCTACAGGGTCGCGCAGCAAGGGGGCGACGACATTCTCTTGGAAGGCGCGGTTGCGCGCGGCCAGCAAAAGGTCGGTCGCCGCACGATAGCCGTGCATGATATCCATGCTTGAATCGAGCAACAGGCGGCCGGTATGCGCCGGATAGATCGACGCGTACCAGGCACCGACCATCCCGCCATATGAAATGCCATAAAAATTCAGCCGCTCGTCACCGAGCGCGCGGCGGACCCAGTCCATGTCGTGCGCGTGCTGTTCGGTATTGACGTAGCGCGCCTGGTCCGATGCGGTGCATGCCTCCACCAGGGCCTCGGCGTCGTCGACGATCAGCCGCCAGTTGGCATCGTCCTGATGGCTGGGCAGGAATGCGCTCGCGCGTTGCGGGACCGTCCCGCAACGCATGTCGCCGCTGCCAGCCAGCCCCCGTGGAATGACGGCGATGAGGTCGTAGCGCTCAGCCAGCTGGCGTTTATCTCGGCCACCAGGATCGTTCGCGTCGAGCCGTGACCACACTTCGCCCATGGACCGAAGCAGCGGTCCGGGATGCGTTCCCGGGCCACCCTTGTTGAAGAAGAGGGAGCCCTCGCGCCATGCCGCCAGGGCCGCGCGTATGCGGATCACGCCGACGCTTATCTCCCGGCCGTCGGGACGGACATGGTCCAGCGGTACCCGCATGGTGGCGCATTGCAGACGTGTGCCGAGAGTGCCCGATCCCCGGCCTACCCAGCTTTCGCTGCAAGCGCCCCAGTCGAGCCGGGGAACAGCGGCAGACTCCGCAAAGCCGGGGGCTGGAAGGCACGCGAGCGCGCCCACCGTGAGCAGGGCCCGATGAAAAGAATTCATGCGGCGTGGTTCTCGTCTGTCGAGGGGACCACGAAGCTACGTGAGAGGGACCGAGGTCCATAGCGGCGTTCGCTGCGACAGCGCGCGAGCGTTACCGGGACAAATGTAGGGTTGTTCCGGCTTGCAACCGGTCGGTGAGCGCTACTGGATGTGCCAGCCGTGGGTCACGACAAGTGACTGACCGGTGAGAGCGTTCGATTCGAATCCCGCCAGGAAGACGGCGGTGTCGGCTATGTCGGTCAGCGTGGTGAATTCGCCGTCCACCGTGTCGCGCAGCATCACCTGGCGAATCACGTCGTCCTCGCTGATGCCGAGTTCCCGCGCCTGCTCGGGAATCTGCTTTTCCACGAGCGGCGTACGCACGAAGCCGGGGCAGATCACGTTGGAGCGGATGTTGTCCTTCGCGCCTTCCTTCGCAATGACCCGCGCGAGACCGAGCAGGCCGTGTTTTGCCGCGACGTAAGGCGCCTTGAACTTCGATGCCACGTGGGAATGCGCCGAGCCCATCAGTATGATCGAACCACCCCGCGTCGACGCGATCATCTGACGCATGGCGGCGCGGGACGTCAGGAACGCACCGTCCATGTGGATGGCAAGCATGCGCTTCCAGTCCGCGAACGGGAGATCCACCAGCGGCGAGATGACCTGCACGCCCGCGTTGCTGACAAGAATATCGACCGCGCCCAGCTCGTGCTCGACGCGTGCGAAACCTTCCTCCACCTGTGTTTCGTCCGTCACATCCATCGTGACGGCCATCGCACCGTGGCCGATGGCGGTGGCGGCTTCGCTCGCCTTGTCCGCGGCGATGTCGGCAACGACGACCCGCGCGCCGGCCTGCGCATAGGCCTCGGCGATCGCGCGGCCGATGCCGCTTGCCGCACCGGTGACCAGAGCGATCCTGCCGGTCAGGTCATGCATGGCTCAGGGCTTCCCCAGAACAAAGGTCGCCGCCTCGCCCTGTGCCGACGATCCTGCGATCCAGACGTCGAAGGTGCCGGGTTCGGCCTCGAACGTCTTGCCGTCGCGATGGGTGAAGGCCAGATCCGCGCGGGTCAGTTCGAAGGACACCTCCTCCGACGCGCCAGGGGCGAGGAGGATCTTGCGGAAGGCCTTGAGTTCGCGGACCGGTCGTACACGGCTGGCGACGCGATCGTGGATGTATAGCTGCACGACTTCCTCGCCCGCGACGTCGCCGGCGTTGGTGACCGTGGCACTGACCGTGATGGTTTCGTCCCAGCCCAGCTGTGCCTTCACCTCGGCTGTCGTGTACGTGAAGCGGGTGTAGCTGAGGCCGTGGCCAAAGGGATACAGCGCCTCGAAGGTGGCCTCCCGGTAGCGCGATTTGAACGCCGGCGGCTGGTCGGCGAGTTCGGGACGGCCGGTGCGCAGGTGGTTGTAGAAATACGGCTGCTGACCGGACTCCTGGGGAAAGCTGACGGGCAGGCGGCCGGCAGGGTTGTAATCGCCGAACACCACGTCGGCGATGGCGGGACCGGTCTGGCTGCCGAGGAACCAGGTGACCAGGATCGCGTTGGCCTGGCGCACCGCACCGGTAAGTGCGAGCGCGCGACCGTTCTTGAGCAGCACCACGACCGGCGTGCCGGTGGCGGCGACGGCCTCGGCAAGAGCCTGCTGCGCCGGCGGCACGATGATGTGTGTGCGTGACTGTGCTTCGCCGGAATACGTTTGCGGCTCGCCGATAGCGAGCAGGACAACGTCCGCGCGCTTCGCGGCGGCAACGGCCTCGTCGATGCCGCCTTCGATCGCTTCCTCGATGGCGCAGCCGGCAACGACCTCGAGGGAGGCGGCGTCGTCCAGCGCATCGCGCAGACCGGTCTCGATGTTTATGTGGCGCGTCTTGTCGCCGAACAGGGTCCAGCAGCCTTCGAGGTTGTCGATGTCGGCGCCGAACGGTCCGATCAGTGCGATCTTCTGACCCTCCTTTCGCAGCGGCAGGATGCCGTCGTTCTTCAGCATCACGATCGAACGGCGCGAGGCGTCGCGAGCGAGCGCGGCGTGTGCGGCGTTCTTCGAGGTATCGGCTTCCACGGTGGGATCGAGCGAGCGGTACGGGTTGTCCAGCAAGCCGATCGCCTTCTTTACCGTGAGGACGCGGCGCACGCCTTCGTCCAGAACGCCCATCGGCACCTCGCCCTTCTCGACGAGATCGGGCAGGTGGGTGCCGTAGAAGCCGCTCTGCATGCTCATGTCCACGCCGGCGAGGAAGGCCAGGCGCGAGGCGTCGCGCTCGTCCTCGGCAAAGCCATGCGCGATGAGTTCCATGTCCGCGGTGTAGTCGGAGACGACGAAACCTTCGAAGCCCCATTCGCCGCGAAGAATGTCGGTCATGAGTTCATGATTCGCCGAGGCGGGCACGCCGTTGATATCGTTGAACGCACTCATGAAGGTAAGCGCGCCGGCGTCGAGCGCCGCCTTGAAGGGTGGCAGGTGCACGTCGCGGAGCGTCTGCGGCGCGATGTCCACCGAGTTGTATTCCATGCCGCCGGCCACGGCCCCGTAGGCGGCGAAGTGCTTCGGTGTCGCCAGCAGCGAGTCGTTCGCCGTGAGGTCGGTACCCTGGAAGCCGCGCACGCGTGCCGCGGCGAACGCCGAACCGAGCACGACGTCCTCGCCCGCACCTTCGGCCACACGTCCCCATCGCTGGTCGCGCGCGATATCGACGGCCGGCGCGTAGGTCCAGTGGACACCCGCGGCCGTGGCTTCGATCGCGGTCGCGCGCGCCGTGCGCTCGGCGAGATCGGGTTCGAACGTGGCGGCCTCGCCCAGGGGAATGGGAAACACGGTGCGCATGCCGTGGATCACGTCCGCGCCCAGCAACAGGGGAATGCCCAGCCGGCTCTCTTCCACCGCAACGCGCTGGGCTTCGCGACCCTCCGCCGCGCCCACGCCATTGAACAGCGCACCCACGCGCCCGGCCCGGATCTGCTCGAGCACCTCGGCGGCGCCGCGCGCGTTGGTCTCGGGATTGATATCGGGCGCGAAGGGGCGCACGGCATCGGCGAACACGCCCAACTGGCCGACCTTCTCTTCGACGGTCATGCGGGCGATCAGGTCTTCGATGCGGGGGTCACGGATCATGGTGGTCTTGCCCTGGAAACGGTCGGCGCGGGACGGGCACCGTAAGCCGGCAAGGATACTGGGATCGGCGCTTCAAGTGGGCATGTAAATGGCGTTACATGTAAACGATTACGGCGTTGGGCCGCATGGCATTGACTGTCATCCCGGCAGGAGGGTCGGATGCGTTGTCGAGCGCGGTCGTCGGTGTTCGACAACGTAACCCGTAACGCAAGTCGTGCGCGAATCGGATGACTGAACCCTTATCGCAACGCATATACGGCAAAACGTGACGGCGTCGCCGTCGAACGCCGCGGGTGCAAGCCACAATCGTCGACAGAAGCGATGTCTGAGGGTTCACCGTGCAATCTGCTCTTGCTGCGCCGGTGATCGAGATGCGGAGCATCGGCAAGGTATTCGACATCGGTGCGATGGAGCTCCACGTCCTCACCGATATCCACCTCGATGTTCGCAGGGGCGAGTTCGTCTCGATCGCGGGGCCTTCGGGTTGCGGCAAGACCACGCTGTTGTCCCTGATGGGCCTGCTCGACGTACCGACCTACGGCGCATTTCGCTTGCTGGGTCAGTCGATGTCAGGGCTGGGCAGGCGGGCACGGGCACGTTTGCGAAACCAGCACGTCGGCTTCGTCTTCCAGGCCTTCAACCTGATCGGTGACATGACCGTCGCCGAGAACGTCGAGTTACCCCTGTCGTTTCGCGATGGCATGAGTCGTCGCGAGCGCAGGGAGCGTGCCGCCCGCGCGTTGGCCGATGTCGGCATGGGACATCGCATGCGTCACTATCCCGACCAACTCTCGGGCGGGCAGCAGCAACGCGTCGCCGTGGCCCGCGCACTCGCCGGCGAGCCGGCCATCCTGCTCGCCGACGAACCGACCGGTAACCTGGATCTGCGCAACGGCGAGACGGTGATGGCCCTGCTGAGCCGTCTGCACGCATCGGGACGAACGATCTGCATGGTTACCCACGACGAGCGTTTCAGCAGCGTGGCCGACCGTACGATCCGTCTCCTGGACGGCCGTGTCATCGACGAAACGACGTTTCGTCAACGTCAGCGGGAAGCCGAGGCAGGGCTGGACGAACGGCGAAGCACGGAATCGTTCCCGTGAGTTGGCCACTCGCCGGGCTGACGCGACCCTGGCGCGCGCTCTGGCGTCCGCGGGGCTTCCTGCCCTTAGCCTCGTTCACGCTGGCGATCGGCCTGGCCGCGTTTACCAGCGCTTTCGCGATGGCGGAGTCGCTGTTGAGGGCGCCCCCGTTCCCGCACCACGCCCGCATCGTTCTGTACGGCGAGCAGGATCGCGATCCCGGCAGTCGCGCGGCGTCACCGATGTTCTACGACGCCATCGGTCTCCCCCAGGGCGCGATATCCCGGGGTGCCGCGCAGGTACCGGAATCGGTGAACCTTCGTTCCGGCAATCGCGAGAAGCTGGCGAGCGCGCAGCGGGTCGACGCCGGGTTCCTGCCCACGCTGGGCGTGACCTCCGTGTTTCCGGAGGATCCTTCGATCCCGTTCGACCAGGGGGTCGTGTTGTCGCATGCGTTCTGGCATGACTGGATGGGCGCCGACGCCAACGTCGTAGGGCGCCGTATCGACGTCAATGGCACGCCAATGATCGTACGCGGGGTACTTCCGGCGAACTATCGATGGTTGGCCGACATCGACCTGCTGATGCCGCTTCCCGCGACCGGTGCATCTGGTGACAGTGCGGCGAACCTGGTCGCCATCGCGCGGCTCGGCCCCGGCGTGTCGGGCGACACCGTGGCGCGCCGGATGCAGGCGACGCTCGCGGCCCACCACCTGCCGCTCCATCCCGGATGCGGCTGTGTTTCCACGTATGGAACGACACCCCTCGATGTCATGCTGACCAGCAGGGCAAGGCCCGTGGTGTTGCTCTACTTCGGCTGCTCGTTGCTGGTCCTGGCCGTTGCCGGTGTGAACCTGTCCAACCTCATGCTTACCCGTGCCTTGCAGCGCACCCAGGAAACCTGCCTGACGATTGCCTTCGGTGGGCTGGGCTGGCGGCCGAGGATTCCGCTGATCATGGATGTGGTCGCCATCAGCATCGGTTCCTTGACCTTCGGCTTGCCGTTGGCTCACGTTCTGGTTGTTGCCGTGCGTCCCCTGGTCCCGACATCCTGGCTTCTCTCGGCCTTGCCGGTCGACCTGGACTGGCGAGCATGCGTGGCCGCCGTTCTCGCCTCCGTCACCGTATGCGCGCTGTCGGCGATGCTCGGGTCCGTTCACGTAGACTCCGACCGGCTGCTGCGCATGCAGTTTTCCCGCGACGGGACGTCGCCCGCGGGACTGGCGCAGCGGGCGCGTCGTCTGCTTCTGCTGGTGCAGATGGCCGTTGCAACGCTCCTGCTCGTCCTCGGCGTGTCCGCCGTGGGCCAGATGTGGCGGATGATGGGAGTGTCCCTGGGCTTTCAGCCGGCGAGCGCGAGCTTCGTCGAAGTCAGTCCGGACGCCGTCCAGTTTCCGCAGCTGGGCGATGTACGACACGCCGCCGACGTCATCCGCAGCGCGGCGATGAAGCGGCCGGGGGTGGTCGCGGCGGGTCTGTCCACATGGTTGCCGGTCGGATCGGGATACTTCATGCCGTTCCGCTTGCCGAACGGTACATCGACGTACGTGGAATACGGCTTGGTCTCGCCTGGCGCGATGGAATCGATGGGTGTCTCGCTGATTGCCGGTCGTTCCATCGGTGCAGGCGACCTGGCAACGACACCGGCGGTAGCGGTGGTCAACCAGGCCTATCTCGATCGCATCGATAGCCGGGGCATAGGGGGCTGGGTGTTGCCCGCATCCCGGCACGGCGCAAACCGGCCCATGCGCATCGTCGGCGTGGTGGCCGATACACGGCCAGCGGGTGCGGAGCAGGCGACGCCGCCCGCGGTCTTTCTGCCTTTGCCCCAGGTCGATCCCGAGGTCTATGGTTTCATCCGACGCTTCGTGCGCACCTTCGTCGTCATCCGCGGGCCGGGCCAGACCGTCGCCGACGCGCAGGCTTTGCAGCGTTTGATCCAGCACGCTGTCCCCGGCCTGGCCGCGGGAACGAGGCAGACATTCCGGCAGCTTGCAAGCGAGGCGACCGCGCAGGCGCGCCGGAACGCGGTGCTCGCCGCCGTGTACGCCGGCATGGCACTGTCCTTGGCCTGCATCGGTCTTTATGCCATCCAGTCGCTCGAAGCGACCAGCGCCCATCGTGACATCGCCCTGCGAGACGCGCTCGGTGCGACGCCCATGGATCTGCTCGGTCATCTTGTCTCGCGAGGCGTCAGCATGGCGATGCCCGGTGTCGCACTGGGCCTGGTTGCCGCCGTCATCGTCGAGCGGACCCCCGTGCATCCGGCTCTCGAGACAGGCGCGATCGACGTCGGCGTGATCGCTGCGGTCGCCTTGCTGATGATCGTCGCGGCGCTGGTCGCGGTAGCGCTGCCGTCGCTGCGTGCGGCCGGCGTGCGACCCGCAAGCATCCTGCGCAACGAACCGGCCATCTTGCCGCGATGGCCGCGCCACCACGAGAGCATCCCACGATGACCCCCCATCCCCCGACCTCCCTCCCCGTGCTCATCGTCGACGACCAGGCCGACGTGCTCGTGTCGCTGCGCCTGCTTTTCAGGTCCGCGGACATTTCGTCGGTGCAGGTGACGTCGCCCGCCGCGGCGCTCGATGCCGTGTCGCGGGTCGAGTTCGCCTGCGCCGTGCTCGATCTCAACTACAGCGCCGATACGACGTCCGGACAGGAAGGGCTTCAACTGATCGCCCGCCTGCGTGAGGAGCTGCCCGATCTGCCGCTTATCGCGATGACCGCCTGGGGCAGCGTCGACCTGGCAGTGCACGCCATGCGCCTGGGCGCCGCCGACTTCGTCGAGAAGCCCTGGAGCAATGAGCGAATCCTGCATACCGTGCGCAGCCAGGTGGCCCTGCGCGAGATCCGCGAGGAGAACCGGCGCCTTCGCGCGGCGAATGCCCTCGGCAGGGAATCGAACGATGTGCTTCGTACCTGGGCATCGTCGGCGATGCGCGAAGTGATGAAGCTGGCGTCGCGCATCGCCGACGGCGAAGGCAATGTCCTGATCCTCGGCGAGAACGGCACGGGGAAATCGTTGCTGGCGCGCGAGATCCACGCCATGTCGCCGCGCGCCGAAGGTCCGGCTATTCGCGTGGACATGGGTAGCCTTCCCGAATCGCGCTTCGCCGATGAGATGTTCGGCGACGAAGACCCGAGACCGCGCCCGGGCCGATTCGAACTGGCGCAGGGTGGAAGCCTGATCCTGGAGGAGATCGGCAACATTCCCCTCACCCAGCAGGTGAAGCTTTTGCGCGTGCTCGAGGAAGGCGAGTTCGAGCGCTCCGGCTCGACGCGTACGCAGCGGGTGAATGTCCGCGTCATCTCGGTGACGAATGCGGACATGGATGCCGCGGTTCGCGGCGACCGCTTCCGGCGCGATCTGCTCTATCGCCTGAACGCCATGCAGATACGCTTGCCGGCGCTGCGCGAAAGGGTGGATGACATCGTCCCGCTCGCGCGGCACATCATGTTGCGCGAATGCAGTCGTCGCGGGCGCGGCGGGATGTTCCTGACCGCCGCCGCCGAGCGCGCCATGCGTGCCTCCGACTGGCCGGGAAACATCCGTGAACTGGAGCACGCGGTGGAGTGTGCCGTCCTGCTGGCCGAGCGGGACGAGATCGACGTCGACTGCCTCAACATCAGCCGGACCGCGGAGGCTCCGCTGTTGCTGGATCGGCTCACGCTGCCCGAGGCCGAAGAGATGCTCATACGGAACGCGTTGGAGCGTAACGACCACAACCTGCAGCGTGCCGCCGATGCGCTCGGCATTTCGCGCCAGTCGCTATACCGTCGGCTCGACAAGCATCGCGTTCGCTATGGCTTCGAGCCCGTCGAGTAAGGGAGGCTGGCATGGGCTTTCTACACGGCTCGCGCGATACGGCGACGGTCCACGACCGTTCCGTGACCTTGCGCATCGACGCCGCGCTATGGGCCGGGATGTTCCTGATGCCGATCGTCGTCGGCGGCGCCCTGGTCGTCTTCCTCGACGGGACCTCCCCGACCACGCGAGCGGCCATCTTCGGTACGGCGCTTTCGCTCAGCCTTCTCCTGGGATGGATCGGCGGTAGCCGTCTGTTGACCACCCTGGGAACGGTTTTCGATCTGCTGTTCGCCATCCGCGAAGGCGACTACAGCATGCGCGGCCGGGTGCGCCCCGGACGCGACCCGCTGCAGGGACTGATTGCCGACATGAACCTGCTGACCGAAGACCTCGGCAGCGGTCGGCGCAAGCGGACGGAGACCGCCCGCTTCCTGGGTAAAACCCTGGTCGCGCTGCATAGCGCTGTCTTTGTCGTCGACGAGAAAGGCCGCCTGACGTTCATCAACCTGGCTGCCCGGCGCCTGATCGGTGCGGAGCGCGCCGCCGTGGTCGGTCGGGACGTGACCTCGCTGGGCCTTGCCGAGCCGCTCAGTGCCGCCGACGGTGCGATTCTTACCCACCGCTTCTCTTTCGCGAACGGTCGCTGGGCCGTGCGCAAGGCGGTGTGGTACAGCGAAGGGCGCGAACACACCATGGTGATGCTGCACGACCTGAGTGCCGCGCTGAGCGAGGAGGAGCGTCGTGCGTGGCAGCGGCTGATCCGCGTACTCAGCCACGAGCTGAACAATTCGCTCGCACCGATCGGCTCACTGGCCGGCAGCCTGTCGACCTTGCTCGATGCGCGCGATCGCGCGGCGGTCGACGAGGAGTTGCGTCTTGGCCTGGAAGTGATCGGTCGACGCGCGCATTCGCTGACGCGCTTTCTTTCCGGTTACGGCCGGCTGGCGCGACTGCCTCCCCTGCAACGCCATACGTTCCGACTCGATCTTGCATTGCGGCGCTTCGCACTGCTCGAGCAGCGCAAGCCGGTCGAAGTGCGAGGCACCTCACCGGTCACTCTCGACGGCGACGAAGACCAGCTCGGCCAGGCATTCATCAATCTCATGCGCAACGCGGTCGAAGCGACCCTGCAGACCGGTGGAGGCGTCCGCGTCGATTGGCGCGCCGAGGGCGATCACGTGCGGGTGACGATCGAGGACGACGGCATCGGACTGCCCCCGAGCGATGGCATCTTCGTGCCGTTCTTCACCACCAAGCCGGAGGGCTCCGGTATCGGCCTGACGCTGACGCGCCTGATCATCGAAGCCCACGCCGGGACCGTCGACCTGGCTCCACGCTGTGACGCGAAAGGCGCCGTTGCCACCGTGCGCCTGCCCATGCGTCCGGCTCCGGACAGCACTGTCCGGTTTCGGACGGCGCAAGTGACCGAAACCGGTCACGCCGGGTAAAAACGCGCCGCAAGAGAGCGTCCATGCGTGTGGAACGGCGCCTGGACACTGTCTCGCCGGGTGACCGCACCCTAGATTCGTCTGGCGCAACGCGGTTCTTGCGGCGCGCATGTCTCAGCGTTCAATAGAGGAGGGAATATGCCGAACGTACTCGATCTGCAGAACCTGGCGACCGACCTGGCATGGGATCGTAACGACGGTGGGGAGTTCGGAACCACCTGCAGCACCTGCGGGTGTTCGATCTACCACATGGATGGCTTCGCCGAATAAGCGAAAGCGACGAAGGCGGGCTAGGCGACGTCCGGGTCGCCTAGCCCGCCGGGTCGCACCCGAACACGGAGAGACGGGACGATATGGAACGACGCGCCCAGCTGTTGCAGTACACCGCGGTCGATCGCGAATTCTTCGAACCTTATGCCAGTCGCCCCATTCGGGACGACGACTTCATGGCTCCGGCACGGCGAGTGCTTCCGGAACCTTGGACGATGGAACGATCGGGCATCTGGGTGCATTGCCGACCGCCGGACGCCGTGCTCCCGATGCAGGGGTGGAAGATCCACATATCCTCGATCAGCTCGACCGCGACGATCGTGCTGTCGATCGCCGCGGCCACCCTCGGTGGATCCGGTACGCCGTTCAAGTTCGCCGCGGACCAGGGAATCCTCGGCGCGATCAACGGCAAGCGTTGGCCGCGCAGTGGCTCGGGCAAGTTCATTACGGTCTACCCGCGCGATGTCGCCGACTTTCGCCAGGTCATTGCCGACCTCCACGCCGCCCTGTCCGGTTACGCCGGACCCTACGTGCTCACCGACCGCCGCTACGAGGACTCCCGCGTTCTCCATTACCGCTATGGTGGGATCGTTTCGGACTTTCGCGTCTCGCCAGGCGGTCGCCGCGAGTGGCTGCTGAGGCGGCCCGACGACGCCACCGAGGTGGACGACCGTTCGCCACGATTCAAACTCCCCGATTGGCTGCGCGACCCGTTTGGCGCCGAGTCGCCAGCGGAGCCGCCGTCTTCGGTCCTGCTTGGCGGTGGTCGCTACCGTGTCTACAAGGCCCTGGCGTTTTCCTCCGCGGGTGGCGTCTATCTCGCCGACGACCTCGATGCAGGCCAGCGTGTCGTCATCAAGGAAGCCCGTCCGTTCATCGGTTTCCGCGAGACGGCGAAAGAAAGCCTGCGCAAGGAATACCGCCTGCTCCGTCGTCTGGCCTCCCTGCATGTCGCACCCCAGCCGGTCGCCTATTTCGAAGAGTGGGAACACAGCTTCCTGGTCGAGGAGTACCTGCGCGGCGAGACGATGCGTCTGTGGTTGGGCCGGCGCTATCCCTGGTTGAAGACGCGGGCGACGAGGGACGACGTGGCGCAATTCCTCGCCGATGTCGTGGCGATATTCAGCGACCTCGCCGACGCGATCGCGCGGGTGCACGCGGTGGGTGTGTCGCTGGGCGATCTCTCCTTCCACAACATCATCGTGAACGCCGACGGTGGCGTGCGCCTGATCGATCTGGAAGCCGCCGTGGAGGAAGGGCTGGACACGCCACTGCCGCTACGCACGCCGGGCTTCGCATCGGGGAACCCGTCGCCTGCGAGTCACGCGGAGGCGAAGAACGAGGATGGCTACGCCTTCGGCGCCAACCTGCTCGCCGCCATGATTCCGGTCAACGCGATGCTGCCCCTGGACCGTGGCGTCGCCCTGCGATTCGCTCGTTGGATGAGCGACGACCTGGGCTATCCGTCCGCCGTGACCGAGGCGATCGCCCAGTTGTTGAATCCGGATACGCGGGAGCGACCCTTGCCTACCGCGGTGATGGCAACCTTGCGAACGTCTCTGGCGTGCGTGGAGAGCGGGGAAGCGCCGGTGCCGTATCGCGATGCGGCCGTGCCGCCTCCCCCCGCCAGACAGGCGGATGCGCTATTCGCCTACGTGACGGCCCAGGCCGCCCGTGCCCGTCCGGATCGGTTCGTGCCGGCCGCCCCCGAGGTCTTCGAAAGCCACCCCTGGGGCGTCGCCCATGGGGCCGCCGGCGTCCTCCACGCGTATCTGCGCGGCCGGCGCGCGCCCCCGGAAGGACTGCGTGAGTACCTGTTCGCCGGTGTCGACCAGGGCGGCCAACGTGGGTCCAGCCTCATGTCGGGGGATGCGGGCATCGCATGGGTCCTGTTCGAGGCGGGCGAGGCCGATCGTGCCGCCGCCCTCATGCGCGCGGCGCCGCTGGACGATGGCCTCCGCCGCTGCCCCGGACTGTACGAAGGCCTCGCGGGTTGGGGGCTGGCTCGCATCAAGGCATGGCATGAAACGGCGGACGCCGATTTTCTGGCCACGGCGGTCAAGGCGGGCGACCTGTTGCTGGGCTCCGCCATCAGCGGCGACGATGGCGCCCTGCGCTGGCCCGATGGGGACCAGCAGCCGATCGGTCTCGCGTATGGCGCGGCGGGTATCGCCCTGTTCCTGCTACATCTCAACGTAGCCACCGGCGAGCGGCGGTTTCTGGAGGGCGCCATCGCCGGCCTCGCTTTCGACCTCGCACAGCGCCGCCTCAACCCGGATGGCGCGGCGACGTGGCCCATGTCCCTTGGCCCCTTTCCCTCGGTGCCCTACCTGCGCCAGGGGACGGCGGGCATCGTTGCCGTCGTCGCCCGCTTCCATGCCGTGACCGGCGACGCGCGGTACGCGGACATGCTGCTCGCCAGCGAGGGTGACCTGCTACGCCAGCACGCCATCAGTCCCGGGCTGTTCGACGGCCTCGCCGGGATCGGCGAGACGCTTCTCGATCTGGCGCGCTTTCTTCCCGCGCGCGCGACGTACTTCCGCCACGCCGCGCTTCGCGTGGCGCACGGCATCCGCCCCTTCCTGATCCGGCGCGACGAAGGGCTCGCCGTGCCCGGTACGGAACTGCTGCGCATCAGCTGCGATCTGGCCACGGGCGGCCTCGGCGTCGCCTCGTTCTTCGATCGATTGCGGCACGGTGCACCGGCCGCTTTCATGCTCGACGAACTGCTTCCCTCGAACGTGCGTCAGAGCCGGAACCTGGCCTCGACCAGATAGCTGCGCGACGGGTAGGGGTAATACACGTAATAGCGGCGATTGGTGAGGTTGTCGACACCCGCACCGAGTTCCACGTGCTCGCTCACCGTCCACGTCAGCTTGGCATCGAAGGTGAGGAAGGCGCTGGCGCCACCGAAGGTATCCGGATGAATGTCGCTGTGGTCGAGCGTGTTGTACTGCCTTCCGGAGTAACGCCCGGCGAGGGTCATCGCGATACGCTCGCTGGCGTGATACGTACCGATCAGGTTCGCGCGCCAGCGGGGTATCCGGTAGAACTGCTTGCCTTCGGATGCGGGATTGCGCGCATTGGTCACCGTGGTCGCCTGCGTATAGGCCGCATTGGCACTGAGGTCGAAGCGCGTCCCCCCGACGTGGCTGCCGTCGTAGCTGGCTTCGGCGCCGCGCGTGCGTACGAGCCCGACATTCTGCACGCTGGTGACGTTCGGGAACACGGTCGTATCGGTCTGGCTGAACAGCGTATTGCGCGTGTCGCTGCGATAGATCGTGAAACGCGCGACACCGTTGGGTCGATACCATTCCGCCGACAGCTCACGCGAGAGGTCGTTCTCCGGTTTCAGGTTGGGGTCGTTGTTGATCAACGCGATGCCGTTGAACGTTCCCTGGAACAACTCGTTCACCGTAGGAAAGCGATACGCGCGCGCAGCGGAAAGCCGCAGGGTCACGTTGTCGCTGGCATCGAAGCTCAACGAGGCCTTCGGCGAGGTGTGCGTTTCCTTGCGCTGCGGATAACCGATCGTGGCCGCCGCGGTGGCGCGCGCCCCGTTGAACGCCCGCCATTGTTCGTAACGCGCACCGACGGTGAGCCGCCACCTTTCGATGAGTTGCCACGCGTCCTGGAGATACACCGCCTGGGTCTGCGTGCTACCGCCGTTGGAGGCGGCGAGCGGCCCGGCCTCGCCGCTACGCCAGTTGGCCAGGTTGTAGGTGGCGTTGTCCAACGCATAGCCGTCGAAGTGATAGCCGAAACTCACGGCATGGGTATTGGCCGCGACGTTATCCGGCGTATGGCTGGCACGCAGGTCGAGGGTGCGCCAGCGGCTGCCGTCGCCGGCGGTCAGCACGCCGGCGCCGTCGTCGGTCACGGCGCCCGCCACCCGATCGCGATTGCGATCCATGTCGAAATAGGAGGCATCCGCTTCGACGTTCCATCCGCTGTCCCGGTGCGTTCCCAGCGAGACGCCGTACAGGTAGTTGCGGCTTTGCCGGGTGCTCGGCGCGAAGAAGTTGGCCGGCAGGGTGTATTGCCGTCCGTCGATCGTCACCGGTCCGGACCAGACGGGCCGGCCGGTGGCGTCGCGAAGGAAGGTTGCCGTGCGATGCGTGAGGTCCTGCTTCCAGTAGCCCGCGGTAACCGCGGCGGTGAGGTCGGGCGTGATGTCATAAGCCAGGCGCGCGTGGGCTTCGTCCTGGCTGCTCGCTTCCTGGCCTTCGCTGTTCACGCCCAGCACCTCCCGGGGCACGCCGTTCGCGCCGGTGTCGCCCAAGGCGCCGGTGACAGGATTTCGCGTGCCCGCGAGGGCCGAGCGATTCTGCGTGGCGTAGACCAGTGGCTGGCCGTTGGCCTGCAGGTGGGACACGCCGACGAGGAAGGCGAAACGGCCGTCCCGGTCGCCGAGGGTCGCTGTCTGCCGACTGCCGCCGTAGTCGCGATCGATGCCATAGGTATGCACGTGCTGGGTAAAGGCCTGCACGTCGCCGGTGACCTCCAGCTTCTCCGGCATGCGCGTGGTCATCAGCACCGTCGCGCCGATCGCATTGCCGGGATAGAGCGCGGAGTAAGCGCCGTAGATCACGTCGACGCGCGCAAGATTCTCCGGGAACGCCATCGACCAGCGCGGTGGATTGGCCCAGTTGTTGCCGAGCAGATTGGAGAGCAGGAGACCGTCGAGATACACCAGGCCGCGCGCACTCTGTGCGTTGCTGGTGCCACGCACGGAGAACGTGGCGTTCTCGTCGCCGGTGAAGCGTTTGCGGATGCCGAACGAGGGCAGGTACTTCAGGGCATCCTCGGCGTTGATCACGTTGAGGTTATCGAGCTTCTCGGCGGTGATCGTTTCCACCGCGGCCGGCAGGTCGGGATCGACCGGCGTGCCACGGCTGGCGGCCGACACGCGCACTTCTCGAAGGGTGGTGGTGCGTTGCGGATCGTCCGCGCTATCGGCGGCATGAACGGGCAGGCAGGCGGCGCCGAAGGCGCAGGCGAGGGCGCGCGCAAGAGCGCGCCCATCGGTGGGAAACAGGGTCATGGGAATCGGTCCGTGGGTCGGTGGCGTACGGCGGGATCGAAGAACGATCAGGCGTGCGCGGCGACCGGCGGACCTCGCGGAGGCGCGTGCAGGATGGCCGTCGGCTCATGCGCGCGCGCGGCGGGAAGCGTGGCGGCGACGTAGCCAGGCGAGGGCAGCGCATGGCCGATGTGGAATGCGGTTCCCAGCGCGGGCATCTGCGCGAACAGGGTGCAATAGCCACACGCGGCGTCGTCGCCCGGGGCGTCCGCATCATGGCCACGCGCGGCGCCATGGTGGTCGGCGGGGACGGGCTCGCACCAGGTGCCGAGGTCCGGGAACACGAACGCGGCCGATACGGTCCGCGAGACCGACGGCGCAAGCACGGTGAGCCAGACGGCGACCAGCGCCATCCATCCCAACCAGCGATTTCGTGCCAGACCATGACGCACGTCGGCGTCCCCTAGATTGCAACCCTGGACGTGGGTCCAGGGATGATGTCACGAACGCGGGTGAAGGCGCTGCGACACGGTGTCACGCTTTTCGGTTTTCGTTGGGTGGCAGGGCGGGAACGGCGGCGGGATTGACCAGGACGGGCGGCTCGCGCAGGCACATCACGAGCACGACGGCCAGGGTGCCAACCACCGCGGCGAGCAGGAAACCGTCGAGGATCGACAAGGTATATGCCTGCCCTCGCACGGCGCTGGCGAGCAATCCCGCCCCGCGTGCCGCGGATGCGCCGGTGCCCTGGGTCGACGCGCCAAACAGCTGCGTATAGGCGAGGAGTCGATCGTCGGTCATCGGTTCGCCGGCGACGATGTGCTGGCCGATCAGGTTGGAGTGCACCTGCTCCGATTTCCGGGTGAACATGACCAGCACCGACGTTCCCAACTCCCCGCCGAACAGCCGTGCCGTCTGGATGATCGCCCCGAAGGTGATGCCATCGGCCGGTGCCACGTGATGACCGAAGAAGTAAATGACCGCGGTGAGCTCCAACGTCTCGCCGATGGCCTGCAGCAGGAGCGCCAGACTGAAATTGGATTCGGCCCATTCGGAGGTGATGCCGGTGGCGAGAAGAAAGCCGGCGGCGGCGATGGTGAAGCCGGTGCCGATCGCGAATCGCGCGTCCACGCGGTTGAGCAGCCACGCGACGATGGGCGCGATGATCAGCTGTGGGACCGCCACCCACAACGCCGCGTTACCGACTTCCTCCGGGCGCAGGCCACGCACCTGGATCAAATAGTTGGCGACCAGCGTGTTGCTGGCGGTGACCATGAAGCGCGTCGCCAGCACCAGCACGATCAGCAGCAGGACATTGCGTCGCAGGAGCAGGCCGAAGTCCACGCTCGGCGTGTCGAGCGTGGACTCGTGCAGCAGGAAGAGGCCCATGCAGATGAAGCCCAGGGCCAGCAATGTGACGACCAGCGTGGAAGAGAACCAGTCGAGCCGGTCGCCCTGGTCGAGCGCGATGAAGACGAAGGTGAAGGCGGCGCCGCCGGTCAGCATGCCGCGGAAGTCGCCGTTGCGCAGGTAGTCGTAGTCGATCGGCAGGCGTCGCAACCCGAACCAGTACAGCGCGAACAGCGGCGCCGCGACGACGGTGTTCTGCCAGAAGATCCAGTGCCAGGTCACGTGTTCCACGTACCAGCCTTCCAGCGATGAGGCCAGGTTGAGGCCGAGCACGATATTCATCGCATACGCCGCCAGTCCCCATGGCCAAAGCGCCTTCGGCAGGGAGGTCAGGATGAACGCGGCGGTCAGCGGAATGAAGGTGCCCGAGCCAAGCCCGGCCAGGCATTGCAGCATGATCAGCGAGCGCAGGTCCGGTGCGAAGGGAATCAGGAACTCGGCCAGGCCGTAGAGGACGCTGCCTGCCAGCAGCACGCGTCGCGGCGTGAACGCACGGCCGAGGAAGATCGCCAGCGGGCCGATCAACATCTGCGAGGCGGAGAACGCGGTGGGAATCCATGCGCCTTCGTCGAAGCCGGCGCTGACCGCACCGCGCACGTCGGCAAGGCCGATCGAGGTGAGGCGGGAGGTCAGCGTGGTCGCCAGCGCACCGACCAGCACGGCGACGATGCCTAGCCACGGCAGGCTGGCGGGGGGAGCGGGTGTCGCGGCGGCCGCTGCGGCGGTCGCGTTCATGGCGAGGCCGTCGCCGCGGTATCGGGCTGGCGCGGCACCGTATCCCCTTCCTTCCAGCCGCCGCCGAGGGCCTTGATCAGGGAGACGGCGGCGAGTAGCCGCTGCTGGTCGTTCTCGATCACCGCACGCTGGCTGGCCAGCGCTTGGCGTTCGGAATCGACCACTTCGAAGTAGCCGGCCAGACCGCGGTCATAGCGTGACCGCGAGAGCTTGGCCGCCGCCGTGGACGCGTCGACCGTGGCATCCAGCGCGCTGCCCCGCTCGCGCAACCAGGTGGTGTCCGCCAGCGCATCCTGCACTTCGCGAAACGCGGTGATGCCGGTCTGTCGCCATTTCGCTTCCGCGCCGCGGTAGGCCGCTTCGGCCGCTTCGAGGTTCGACTGGTTACGGCCGCCTTCGAAGATCGGCAGATGCACCGAAGGGCCGATCGACCAGATCCGGCTCTCGCTGCTCGTCAGGTCGCCCAGGCGAGGACTGACAAAACCACCCGCGGCCGTGAGACTCACCGAAGGAAAGAAGGCCGCCCGGGCGATGCCGATGCGCGCGCTGGCCGCGGCCAGGGCACGCTCGTCGCTGGCGACGTCGGGACGTCGCTCGAGCAGGGTCGAGGGCAGGCCGGCCGGAACGTCGGGCACGTGGGGGGTCCAGGTCGCGGGGGCCACGCTGAAGTCCGCGGCGTTACGCGCTTCGAGAACGGCGAGGGCATGCTCGAGATCGTCGCGGCGGCGGTGTGCATCGGACAGGTCGGCACGCGTCTGACTGAGCTCGGCCCGCGCACGCAGCACGTCGAGATCGCCCACTACCCCGGCATGGGCACGACGATCGGCGAGGTGGAGCTCGTCCTCGCGCAGGCCGACGGTACGCGACAGCACATCGATCTCGCGATCGCTGCTACGCAGGGAGAGGTAGGTGGACACGGTGGCGGCGGCAAGACTCAGACGCACCTGGGCGATCGCGTCGGCACTGCCCTGCAGATTGGCACCCGCGGCCTCGATGCTACGCCGCACGCGGCCCCACAGGTCCACCTCGTAGGCCACTTCGACCGGGGCCTCCCATACCGTGGTTTCGAGGTGGGGGAAGCGATTGGCGATGCTGCCGGAGGTGCGGGCCCGCGAGTAGGCGGGATCGAAGCTCACGTCGGGCGTGCGGTCGGCCCGGGCGACGCCGAGCAGGGCCCGGCTTTGATCGAAGCGGGCGAGTGCGCCGGCAAGGTCCTGGTTGGCGGCCAGTGTGGCGAGGACATGGCGATCCATCTCGTCATCGCCGAACAGCTTCCACCAGGCGTCGGGGAGTGGCGCGGTCGTGGCCGGCGCCTGCTTCCATGCGGCTGGCACGGGCGTCTCCGGCCGCTGGTAGTCGGGGCCGACGACGCAACCGGCCACGCCGGCGGCGAGCAGTGCCACCACGGCAAACCGCGACGTCACGGGCCGTTTCCTCCTTGCGGAGCCCGGATCTTCACGATCGTGGAGAGGCCCGGTGCCAGCCGTTCGCGATAGCGCCGAAGGTCGTCGTCACCGAAAAGGATCTTCACGGGGACGCGCTGCACCACCTTGGTGAAGTTGCCGGTGGCGTTGTCGGGCGGCAAGAGTGCGAATTGGGAGCCCGACGCGGGTGACAGGCTGTCGACGTGACCGACGAAGGTGACGCCCGGCAACGCGTCGACCGTCATCCGGGCTTCGGTGCCGCGCTTCATGCCATGCAACTGGGTTTCCTTGTAGTTGGCCACGACCCAGACCTGGTCCGAGACGATCGACAGCAGTGTCTGGCCGGCGTTGACCCGCGCTCCCACCTCGACCGCGCGCCGGCCCACGTAGCCGCTGACCGGTGCCAGCACCTTGGTGTAGCCGTAGGCCAGGTTGGCGTCGTGCAGCGAGGCTTCCGCGGTCGCCACCTGCGCCCGGGCCGATTCGCTGGCGGCCATCGCGGCGACCTTGCGCGCGTCGGCACTGGCCTTGTTCGCCCGCGCGGAGTCGGCGGCCGCCCTGGCCGCGTCGTACTCCTGCCGGGAAACGCCGCGGGGCGTCTCATTGACCAGCTCGCTGGCGCGCTTCAGATCGAGGACGGTCTTCTCCACGTTGGCCTGGGCCGCCACGATGGCGGCATCGGCTTCGACGATCTGCGCGTCGGCGCTGGCGACCTGGGCCTTGGCCCGGTCGATCTCCGCCCGCGCCTGTTCCACCCGGACGTCGAAGTCGCGCGTATCCAGCTCGAGGAGGACATCGCCGGCCTTCACGTGCTGGTTGTCGTCCACGTGCAGGGCGACCACGGTGCCGGTGACGCGCGGCGCGATGGGATGCAGGCGCCCGGTGACATAGGCATCCGTCGTGGTTTCGGTCCTGTCGAGCCAGAAGAAAAGCACGATGACGAGGGTGCCGATCACCAGCACCCCCCCGATGATGCGTAACGCGTGTTTCATCCCCGCCATTCCTCCATGGACACGGCGCCAACCTGCCACCGGCGCCGCCAACTTGCTTGGCGAATCCTGCGGGGTCAAGCCCGGAAGGAGGCGCTCACGTTTTCCTGTCGCCGGCTTGGCCATGCTCTTGAGCCGCCCCCGAGATCGCCGCCATGCCTGATGCCCGTTACGATTCCGCCTCGCCCGTGCGCGAAGGTTCCCCCTTTCCGCGCGGCGCCACCTGGGATGGCAAGGGCACGAACTTCGCGCTGTTCACGGCCCATGGCACCCGCGTCGAAGTGTGCTTCTACGACGACGCCGGCAACGAGACCGGGCGCATCGACCTGCCCGAGTACACGGACGAAGTCTGGCACGGCTATGTCCCCGGCGTCGGCCCGGGCCAGCTCTATGGCTACCGGGTCCACGGTCCTTACGAGCCGGAGAACGGCCATCGTTTCAACCCGAACAAGCTCCTGCTCGACCCCTATGCGAAGCAGATCGTCGGCGACCTGACCTGGGCCGACGAGCTCTACGGATACACGGTGGGCCATCCCGACGGGGACCTGAGTTTCGACGAGCGCGACAGCGCGCCGTTCATGCCCAAGGCCATGGTGATCGACCCCTCCTATAAATGGGTCGAGCACGGCAAGCCCTCGGTGCCATGGACACGCACGGCGATCTACGAGGCGCACGTGCGTGGCTTCACCATGCGCCATCCCGATGTCCCCGAGCACCTGCGCGGAACCTTCGCCGGCATGGCGACGCCGGAAGTCGTCGACTACATCCGCGGCCTGGGCGTGACCTCGGTCGAGCTGCTCCCGGTGCATGCCTACCTCGACGACCACTACCTGCAGGAAAAAAACCTGCGCAACTACTGGGGCTACAACACCATCGGCTTCTTCGCGCTGAAGACGCGATACATGTCCGGCGGCGATCCCCGTGAGTTCAAGGACATGGTCGCCGCGTTCCACCGCGCCGGTCTGGAGGTGATCCTCGACGTGGTCTACAACCACACCGCCGAAGGAAACGAGATGGGGCCGACCCTCTCGTTCAAGGGCATCGACAACGCCAGCTACTACCGTCTGGCCGAAGACAAGCGGTACTACATCAACGACACCGGTACCGGTAACACGGTAAACCTCAGCAACGCGCGCGTATTGCAGATGGTGAACGACTCGCTGCGCTACTGGGCGACCGAGATGAACGTGGACGGTTTCCGCTTCGACCTGGCCACGATCCTGGGCCGCGAGCCCTACGGCTTCGACGAGAATGGCGGTTTCCTCGACTCCTGCACGCAGGACCCCGTGCTCAACCAGGTGAAACTGATCGCCGAGCCCTGGGATTGCGGCCCCGGCGGCTACCAGGTGGGTGAGTTTCCGCCGGGATGGGTGGAGTGGAACGACAAGTTCCGCGACACCGTGCGCGCGTTCTGGAAAGGCGAGGACGGCAAGCTGGCCGAGTTCGCGCGCCGCTTCACGGGCTCCGCCGATCTCTTCGACAAGCGCGGCCGCCGCCCGTATGCGTCGCTCAACTTCATCACCGCGCACGACGGCTTCACGCTGCGCGACCTGGTTAGCTACAACGACAAGCACAACGAGGCCAACGGCGAAGACAACCAGGACGGCTCCAGCAACAACCATTCGTTCAACCACGGTGCCGAAGGCAACACGAAGGACGCCGGCATTCGCGCCATGCGCCAGCGCCAGTCGCGCAACCTGCTGGCCACGCTCTTCCTCGCCCAGGGAACGCCCATGCTGCTGGCCGGCGACGAACGTGGCAACACGCAGCAAGGCAACAACAACGCCTACTGCCAGGACAACGAGATCAGCTGGATCGACTGGAACGACGATCCGACCGAGGGCGGTCTGGCCACGGCCGTGCGCGAACTGGTCGCCCTGCGCGATCGATTCCCGATCCTGCGTCGTGCGCGTTTCCTCGATGGCCGCTATGACGAGGTGGCCGAGGTGCGCGATATCGTCTGGCTGAATCCCGGCGGTGGCGAGATGAAGCCGGAACACTGGGAGGATCCACGTGCGCGCTCCATCGGCATCCTGCTCGACGGTCGCAGCCAGGTCTCCGGTGTACGCGAACGCGGCAACGACCAGACGGTGCTTATCCTGATCAACGCGTTCGATGGCGGCGTGGAGTTCGCGCTGCCCGAGGGCGCCTGGACGGTGGCCTTCTCGACCGACCTCGACCTGCCGACCGACGCCACCCCGGCCGAGGGCGGCGCGTTGATCGCACCGCCACGTAGCCTGGTGGTGCTTGCACTGGGCTAGTCCCGGAGGGACGCCGTTGACCCTGCGCGGCGTGCGTCCCTATATTGCGGAACCTTCCGCCAAGGACCGACCCCATGCGCTTGCGCCCGCTCGTTGCGCTGATCCTCCTCGTCGGATGTGGCGGCGCATCGGCTGCGGACCTCGTCGTCTCGGCTGCCGCCAGCCTGACCGATGCCTTCCAGGCTGTCGGCAAGGCCTATGAAGCCAGGCATCCGGAGACGCACGTCGTGCTCAATGTCGCCGCGTCCGACGTGCTGTTGCGGCAGATCGTCAGCGGTGCCCCGGCCGATGTCTTCGCCTCCGCCGACGAAGCGGCCATGAACAAGGCCGTCGCGGCAAAGGCGATCGACCCGGCGAGCCGCCGGGACTTCGCCACGAACCGACTGGTCCTTATCGTGCCCAAGGGCGGCGACAGGCACGTGGCCTCGCCGGCCGACCTCAAGGCAGACAGCGTTAAGCGCGTGGCCTATGGCGACCCGGCTTCGGTGCCGGTCGGCCGTTACACCAGGGCGGCGCTGGAGCAGCAAGGCCTGTGGGATGCCGTGTCGGCCAAGGGGGTGCTGGCGCAGAACGTTCGCCAGAGCCTCGACTACGTGGCGCGCGGCGAAGTGGACGCGGGCTTCGTCTTCGCCACCGATGCCAGCCTGATGAAGGACAAGGTCGACGTTGTCGCCACGGTGCCGACGCCGACGCCGATCACCTATCCGATCGCCGTCGTGGCCGGCTCGAAGCAGGGCAGGGAAGCGGCGTCGTTCGAAGCTTTCGTCCAGTCGCCCGAGGGGCGCGGCATCCTCGCCGGGTTCGGCTTCCAGGCACCCTGACGCCTCGTGGGCGCGATCTGGGTACCGCTCGCGCTCACCCTCAAGGTCGCGCTGTGGGCGACCGCCATCAACCTCGTCCTCGGCGTGGCGGTCGCCTACGGGCTGTCGCGCTGGCGGTCGCCTGCGCGTGAACTGGTCGATTCGATCCTCACCCTGCCGCTGGTGCTGCCGCCAACGGTCCTCGGCTACTACCTGCTCGTGCTATTGGGGCGGCGTGGCGTGTTCGGCGCGTGGCTGGACCGCCTCGGCATCGAGCTGGTGTTCACCTGGCAGGGTGCGGTGATCGCGTCGACCCTGGTGGCGTTCCCGTTGGTTCAGAAGGCGGCGCGCGCCGCGTTCGACGCCGTCGACCCTCAGCTGGAGAGTGCCGCCCGCGTGCTCGGACTGCGCGAGGCCGCCGTGTTCTTCCGTGTCTCATTGCCGTTGGCGGCACGCGGCATCACGGCCGGGGCCCTGCTTGCCTTCGCACGGGCGCTGGGCGAATTCGGCGCTACCCTGATGATCGCCGGCAACCTGCCGGGGCGCACGCAGACGCTGTCGGTGGCGATCTATGCCGCGGTCCAGGCGGGTGACGACGGCACGGCGGGGATCATGGTGGCGGTGACGTCGGCGACCTGCGTGATCGCCTTGCTGCTTGCCGGCTGGCTGGCGCCGGACCATCTCCGGCGATCGCGCCCATGAGCCTGGATATCGCCATCCGTAAGACGCTGCGTTCGGACGATCGCCACTTCGAGCTCGACGTGACGATCGTCTCGGAACAGCGACGGGTCGTGCTTTTCGGGCCGTCGGGTTCGGGCAAGAGCCTGACACTGCGCGCGGTGGCCGGCCTGCTCACGCCCGATGCGGGTCGTGTGCGTGTCGATGGGCGCGTTCTCTATGACTCGGCGTCGCGCATCGACCTGCCCGCGCGCCTGCGCGATGTCGCCTACGTGTACCAGGACTATGCACTGTTCCCGCATCTGACCGTGGCGCAGAACATCGCCTTCGGGCTGGACCGGGGCTGGCTGAATCCCCGACGACGCCAGCGCGACGCGCGCGCGCAGCGCTGGCTGGACAGTCTCGAGCTCGGCGACGTCGCCGATAGCTATCCGTCGCGCATTTCGGGGGGACAGCGGCAGCGCGTGGCCCTGGCGCGGGCCCTGGCCACGGAACCGCGCATCGTCGTCCTCGACGAGCCGTTCGCCGCGCTCGATCCGGCATTGCGGGGCCGCATGCGCGCCGAATTGCTCGCGCTCCAGCAGCGCCTGGATCTGCAGCTCATGGTGATCACCCACGATCCCGCCGACGTCGAGGCGCTCGACGGCCACACCTTCGAGATCCGCGACGGGCGCGTGGTGGGCACCCCCGCCGTGGCCCGGTCGTGGGATGATGCCCGCCTTTCGTGAGTGAACACCCGGCGAGACAGGCGAGCGCAGTGACGGCAGGGCATGACAAACAGGGCGGCAAGGTCTTCGCGGCGCACGCGATCAAGTACCTGCTCACGGCGGCCATTGTCGGCGGTGCGATCTTCCTGCTGCATCGCTATATCGCCCGGATGGCCTGGCACGACGTGCTTGCCGCGCTCGAGCGGATTCCCCGCTGGCACGTGGGCGGCTCGATCCTGGCGACCTTGGTCAGCTGGGCCTGCCTCACGGCCTATGACGTGTTCGCGGTCGAGACCGTCGTTCCCGGCAAGGTCTCGATGAAGATGAAGATCTTCTCCGGGGTGACCACGCATGCCATCTGCAACGCGCTCGGCTTCCACGCGATCACCGGCACGGCCCTGCGCTACCGCATGCTCTCCACACAGGGCGTGAGTGCGCCCGACGTCGCCCGCGTGGTCGGCCTGGTGGGTTTTGCGGTCGGCATGGGCTTCGCCGCGGTCACGGCGATCGCCTTGATGCTCGAACCGGCGATCGCCCACGGTTGGGGTCGATGGCTCGGCCTGGCGCTGATCGTCCTCTTCGTCCTCCTGTTGCGCTGGCTGGCCGGCAAACACGACGAACTGAAGCTATGGAAGTTCACCACGCCGGTGCCTTCCGCCCGTTCGGCGGGCGCGCAGATCGTCATCGGCGTGATCGAGATGATCGGTGCGATCACCGCGATGTACCTGTTGCTGCCGACGGATGTCGCCGGAAGCTTCCTCGACTTCGCGCCGATCTACGTCGGCGCGATCCTTGCGGGTATCGTGAGCAATACGCCTGGCGGCATCGGCGCGTTCGAGGCGATCACGCTGGCCGCCTTCCCGCAGGAGCAGCGTGCGCAGGTGCTCGCCGCCTTGCTGGCCTATCGTGCGATCTACGGACTCGGTCCATTCGTGCTGGCCTCGCTCGCGCTCGGCGGCTACGAGCTGCGCCGTCGCACCCGGAAGGCGACATGAAGCGCACGCGTTGGGTCGTCGTCGCGGTCATGATCCTGCTCGCCGCATGCGCCACGCCGCATGCCCGTCGCACCGATGTGCTGTTCTGGAACCAGCCCCAGCGTGAAGCCGCCTTCCGCGCGATGCAGACCCATTACGCGAGCAACGTCGTGCGCCACGGCGTCGCGCACCCGCTTCCCGCCGGCGCGCCCCTGCTGCCGCGCCTCGCCAACGACGAAACACTCGACGCCTACATGCTGGCGCACCATGTCGCCGGCCTCATGGTCGTCCAGGACGGCCGGGTGCGCCTCGAGCGCTACGGTCTTGGCGCGACGGAGGACACGCGTTGGACCTCCTTCTCGGTGGCGAAGTCGTTCACTTCGACCCTGGTCGGCGCGGCGCTGCGCGACGGTTCGATCCACAGCCTCGACGACAAGGTCACGCGCTACATTCCCGAGCTCGCCGCGGGTGCCTATCGCGATGTCACCGTGCGCCAGCTGCTGACGATGACCTCCGGCGTTCGCTGGAACGAGGACTATGTCGATCCGACGTCCGATGTCGCGATGATGTACGAAGGCCCGCGGCAGCCAGGCGTGCCCTTGCTCGTGTCCTACATGGCGGCACTTCCACGCGAATTCGCGCCGGGGGAACGTTGGGTCTACAAGACCGGCGAAACGGACCTGATCGGCATCCTCGTCACACGAGCCACCGGCAAGACACTGGCCGCCTACCTTTCAGAGAAGATATGGAAGCCCTACGGCATGGCCGCCGATGCGCTCTGGCTGAAAGACGAGGTCGATGGGACGGAAGCGGGTGGCTCGGGCGTGTCGGCCACGCTGGGCGATTACGCCCGTCTGGGCCAGTTCCTTCTCGACGGCGGTATCGCCGGTGGCAAGCCCGTCCTGGCGGATGGCTGGCTCGCCGATGCCACACGCAAGCATGCCGACATCGGCGCATCCGGCCGCGGCTATGGGTACCAGTGGTGGACCTACGACAACGGCGCGTTCGCCGGCATCGGCATTTTCGGCCAACTGCTCTATGTCGATCCCTCCCGTCATCTGGTGATCGTGCAGCTGGCGGCATGGCCGGTGGCCACGAACGACGAGCAGGCCAAGGCGCGCAGTGCCTTCGTCGAGGCGGTCGTTGCCGGCCTGGATCGCTGAGGCGACCCGCTCGGGAGAATCGGCCTAAAATGCCCGGACCCTCCCATGCAACGCACGAAGGCCAGCCCCATGGCGCTTACCTGGAACGACCTCATCTGCACGCCGGACAAGGAAGCGATCGACGCGCTCGCCACGTCCTGGAACTGGCTCATCGGTGACGCGTTCACGCCGTTGCTGTTCACCGCGCTCGGCGACATGTTCTTCGAAGCCGATGCCGGCGGCATCTTCTGGCTCAACACCGGCACGGCCGAAGTCCAGCGCGTGGCGGACAACGTGCCGGCGTTCAACACCTTGCTTCGCGAAGAAGCCGCCGACGACTGGCTTCTTCCGGGGCTCGTCGAAGCCTTGCTCGAGGCCGGCAAGATCCGCGCGGAGGGCGAGTGCTACACCTATGTCACGCTGCCGATCTTCGTCGAAGGCGAGTACACGGTGGAGAACCTTCATCCCGTCCCGGCGAAGGAACACTTCGAACTCACCGGTTCGATCCTGCGGCAACTCGACGACCTTCCCGATGGCGCGGACGTGGATATCGAGGTCAGGCACTGAGACGCACGACCGTATAGCGTCTCCGCGAACAGCCGCCAATACGCCAATCACCGCCGGCAGGCAGCGGCACGCGCCTCGAGAAGCGCCCGCTCGCGTTCGTTCCGGGTCATCGATGCCGCACGCAGGAACGCCTCCCGAGCCGCCTCGTAACGCCCGAGGCGGAACAGCAGATCGCCCTGGACGCTGGGTAGCAGGTGGTAGTCCTTCATCGAAGGCTCCTCGACCAACGCATCGACGATATCCAGCGCGACGTCGGGCCCGTCGGCCATCGATACGGCGACAGCACGATTGAGTTCGACCACGGGCGAGGGCACGACCTCGACGAGCGCCGCATAGAGCGCGGCGATCCGCGCCCAGTCGGTATCCTCGGCGCGCGCGGCGCGTGCATGGCACGCGGCAATGGCCGCCTGCAAGGCATAAGGCCCCTTCGCACCGCCCAGCCGTTCGGCGCGTTGCAGTGCCTTCAACCCCAGACCGATCAGAAGGCGATCCCAGCGGCCACGATCCTGTTCGAGGAGCAGCACCGGCTGGCCGTCGGGCCGCGTCCGCGCGCCGGTCCGCGAGGCATGGATTTCCATGAGTGCGACCAGTCCGTGCACCTCGGCCTCGTACGGCATCAGGCCGGCCAGGACGCGGCCGAGGCGCTGGGCCTCGGCGCAAAGGGCCGGACGCATCCAGTCGCCGCCGGTCGTCGCCGCGTAGCCTTCGTTGAATATGAGATAGACCACGCGCAACACCGCGGCGAGGCGCTCCTTGCGTTCGTCGGCGCGCGGAACGTCGTACGCGACGGCCGCGTCGGCAAGACTGCGTTTGGCGCGCACGATGCGCTGCGCGACGGTGGCCTCCGGCACCAGGAATGCACGGGCGATTTCGTCGGTGGTGAGACCGCCGAGCAGGCGCAGGGTGAGCGCGACCTGGGCTTCGAGCGAGAGAACCGGGTGACAGGCGGTGAAGATCAGCCGCAGCATGTCGTCGCCGATATCGTCGTCGAGCGCGTCGATCAGTGCGTCGTCCCCGGATTCGAGCAGGCCTTCCATGTCCTTGCCCAGCGCTTCCAGCTTGCGCCCGGCCATGCGCTCGCGACGAATGCGATCGATGGCGCGATGCTTCGCCGTCTGGGTCAGCCACGCGCCCGGATTGTCGGGTACGCCCGCGGCCGGCCATTGTTCGAGGGCCAGCACCAGGGCGTCCTGCGCCAGTTCCTCGGCAAGGCCCACGTCGCGTACCAGGCGCGCAATGCTGGCGATCAGGCGCGGGGATTCGATCTTCCAGATCGCGTCGATCGCGCGATGGACGTCGCGGTTAGTCATGACGACGGATCAAAGCATCCGTCGTCATGACAGGCAAGCCGCGCTGCGGCATCAGCTCATGGTGGCGAGTAGCTCGCGCATGGCGTAAAGCGGGCGGATCTCGAGGCGGGCGTCGGCTCCATCGGGGAAGGGATAGGTCTGCGTCCAGGCGATCGCATCGTCGATGGAACCTACGCGAAGGACCCAGAACCCCGCGATCATTTCCTTGATCTCGGCGAACGGGCCGTCGACGACGCTGGCGTGGCCCTTGCCGAAGCGGACCCGCCTGGCATGCCGGCTCGACGACAGGCCGAAGCCGGCGATCAGGAAGCCGGCCTCGTGTCCGGCCTTGTTCGCTTCCATCATCTTGCCAAGTACCTCGGGGCCGGGATCGAAATCCGTCTCGCTGCGTGCATTGGCCTTGAGCATCACCATGTATCGCGGCAGCTCCGAATCGCCCTCGGCGGGGTCGCCGAAGCCAGAAAGGCCGCCGGGGCAGCCGATCGGTCGCACCTCGATCTCCGCCGCGCCATGCGCATCTTCCGCCGGCCAGGCGGATACCCAGGCCACGGCCTGTTCGATGGAGTCGGCCTCGATGATGCTGAAGCCGGCCACGAGTTCCTTTGCTTCGGCGAAGGGGCCGTCGACAACCACAGCTTTCCGGCCGTCGGCGAAGTGGATCCGGACGCCATCGCGGCTCGGCTTGAGACCTTCCCCGGCGAGGAACCGGCCGTTTGCCGCGAGCGTGTCCATATGCTCGGCCATGGCGTCGACCAGTTCACGGGTCGGCGCCACGCCGGCTTCGCTATCGGCGTCGGCCTTACGTACGATCAGGAAGCGCATGGGGTGCTCCGGTCAGGGGTTGGGATGCTTTTCGGCGCCGTTGATCATCCAGGCAACGCCGAACTTATCGGTAAACATGCCGAAGCGCTCGGCCCAGAAGGTCTCGGCGATCGGCATGTGGATGCTGCCGGCCTCGGACAACGCCGCGAAGACGCGATCCGCGTCCGCGACCTTATCGAAGCCCAGGGCGATCGAGACGCCGTGGATGCCCTGGTAGGGAATGTGCGGCGGGCAGTCGGATGCCATCAGCCACTGCTCGCCGATCTGCAGCCGGGCGTGCATCACCTTGTCCTCGAAACCCGGCGGCAGGCCGGGCTGTCCGGGTTGCGGCGGCATGTCCTTGTAACGGGACATCATGACGAGCTTTGCGCCAAGCACCTTCGCATAGAACGCGAAGGCCGCTTCGCAGTTGCCGTTGTAGGTGAGGTAAGGGGTCAGGGTCATGGGGATGTTCCTTCGGAAGGAGGAGGTCAGGATTTCGCGGCGACTTCGGCGTGCATGCGGTCAATGGTCGCGCGCGCCTCGGGCGTGAGTTCGTCGCCAAAGTCATCGGCCTCGAACATGCGACGAATCTCAAGCTCCGCGACGTCGCCTTCCATCGGATGAGGGGCTCGTTTCATCCACTCGATCGCCTCGGCGAGGGAACTGACCTGGATCATCCAGTAGCCGGCGACCAGTTCACGGGTTTCCGCGAAGGGGCCGTCGATCACCTCCCGCCGATTGCCGTCGAAGCGGACGCGTGCGCCGTCGCGGCTCGGGCGCAGCCCATCGGCGGCGAGCAGCACGCCGGCCTTCACCAGTTCCTCGTTGAACTTGATCATCGCCGTCATCAAGGCCTCGCTGGGCATCTCGCCAGCTTCCGACGCCTTGGTCGCTTTCAGGATCACCATGAAACGCATGCGCCTTCTCCGTCGTCATAGCCGGGACGTTTCCCGGCTTTCATGACTACGTCGATTGTGCCTTCAGGGAATCGACACGGGCGTACGAAAATTTTCAGTCACGTGCCGCCAGGACCGGGCGGGCGCCTCGAAGCAGCAACGGACGCCGTCTTCCTCGAAGGCGACCGTGGCGGCGCCACCGGCCTGCCCGGCAAGGACCCGCTCGATGAAGCGGACGCCAAAGCCGCGGCGCGTCGGCGTCGCCACCGGTGGGCCACCGCTTTCCTTCCAGGTCATCTGCAGCCGCTCCGAGGCGGGATCGAAGCGCCAGCCGAGGTCCACCCGGCCGGTATCGGTGGACAACGCCCCGTACTTGGTAGCGTTCGTCAGCAACTCGTGCACGGCCATCGCCACGGAGACGGCCGGTGCCGATGCCACCATGAGGGGTGGGCCGTCGATGACGATCCGTGACTGTCCGGGGTCGTGCGGAGCGACGGTGGCCTCGACCACGCCGCGAAGGGCGACGTCCTCCCACGCATGGTTGACCAGCATGTCGTGCGCGCCGGCCAGGGCCTGCAACCGGCTCTCGAAGGCGGTCAGCGCATCGGCCACGGGCCGGTCGCCGACGAAGGTTTGCGTCGCCATGGCCTGGACCACGGCCAGGGTGTTCTTTACCCGGTGGCTGAGTTCGTTGACCAGGATTCGCTGGGCACGCGCGGCCTCGCGATGGGCAGTGACATCGATGCAGCTTCCCCAGTACCCGGCGAAACGGTTGTCACGGTAGAAAGGCTTGCCGTTATCGAGCAGCCAGCGGTACTCGCCGTCGTGGCGCCGCAGGCGGTATTCCATGGAGAACGGCTCGCGAGCCCTGAAGGCGCCGACATAGGTGGCCAGGCAACGATCCACATCGTCGGGGTGGACGCCGGCGGCCCATCCGTTGCCAACCTCGTCGACCATCGCACGGCCGGTATAGGTCAACCAGGGCGTATTGAACCAGTCGCACAACTGGTCCGTGCCGGAGCGCCAGATCATCACGGGCGCAAAGTCGGCCAGTTCGCGAAATTCGCGGTCGCCAGCGATGAGCGATCGCTCGTACGGACTCTTCGCCTCGTCGTACATCCCTTTCCCCTACGCTCGTCCCCCTGTCGGCACACCATATCGTAAGTAGCGAACGGGATGAACACGGGTTGGTCTGCCGCGTGAGGCCGGTCACGGCCCGGAGCAGGCACCGGAATTTTCAGAATTGTTCTATTGCGCCTCAAAAATTCCCGAAGTCTGGCGTCGCCATGTCAGAATCCGGACGCCGTCGCGACAGGGGTCGCGCGCAGCATCACCTTGGGGATAGACGTCACCTTGCCGGAACACCGCCTCACCGGGCGTGTGGCCGGCATCGATGTATCCGCGGGCACGGCGCCATGCCGTCACACGAATCAAAGGATCGGAAGGGAACATGGATCTGCTTCGTTTCATCGCCTCGTTACCCGTGCGCCTGCTGCGCGGCCTGCTCTGGTTGCTCGGCAGGGTGCTCCGCCCCGTATTCGGCAACATGTCATGGTCCGCGCCCGCCTGGGTGCCGGCCACCGGTCGGACCGCCCGCCAGCACCCGGTGAAGTTCGCCGGCACGATCGCCGGCGTGCTGGTCCTGGTCGCGGCCGGCTGGTTCGGCTGGCACTGGTGGGAAAACCGACCCAAGCCCGTGGAACCGAACCGGATCACCTTCGAGGCGCCCGCCCCGGACGTCAGCGATTACGACCACGTACCGGTCGCTATCCATCCGCTCACGGTCACGTTCTCCGCATCGGCGGCAAAGCTGGAATCCCTGGGCAAGCCGGTCACCGATGGCATCGCCATGGATCCCAAGCTCGCGGGCCAGTGGAGCTGGGAAAGCGATCGCGTGCTCACGTTCGTTCCCGCCGCCGATTGGCCGGTGGGCCGGAAGATCGAGGTCCGCTTCGACAAGGCCAAGGTGTTCGCGCCGCATGTGCTGCTCGCGGACGATCACTTCGATGTCACCACGGCGCCCTTCACGGCGCGGGTGGTCAACGGCGAGTTCTATCAGGACCCGCAGGATCCGACCAAGAAGAAGACCATCGTCCAGCTCGGTTTCAACTACCCGGTGGACACGGCGCAGCTGGAGAAGCGCCTCGCGCTCGACCTGCGCAACCACAACGAGAAGCACGGCGCCGAACTCAAGTTCAGCGTCACTTACGACGAGCACCATCTCAACGCCTTCGTCCACTCGCAGCCCCTGCAACTGCCGCGCGACGACGGATCGGTCGGCCTCAAGGTGGACGACGGCGTGCGCAGCAGCCGCGGCGGCGATGGCACCGAGAAGGCGCTGGAAACCGCGGTACGCGTGCCCGGCCTGTACAGCCTGACGCTCGACGAGGTCTCGGCCACCCTGGTCGACAACGCGCGGTTCGAGCCGGAGCAGGTGGTGGTGATGGCGTTCGGCGGTCCGGTCAGCGATGCCGAACTGACGAAGCACCTTCACGCCTGGATCATTCCGCAGGACAACCGGCACGCCTGGTCCGCGGACACGATCAGCGAAAGCGACCTGCGCTCGTTCACCCCGGTCAAGCCGGAGGTCGTGCCGACCGAGAACGACTGGTCGGCCGCGCAGAGCTTCCGTTACCACGCCCAACCGGGCCAGCGCATCTACGTGCGCGTGGACAAGGGCATGACCTCGTTCGGTGGCTACGTGATGGCCAAGCCGCGCGTGGATGTCCTCACGGTGCCCGACTACCCGCGCCTGATGCGCTTCATGGCCGATGGCTCGCTGTTGTCGCTGAGTGGGGACAAGCGGATCTCCGTCGTCTCGCGCAACATGCCGGGCATGCGGGTCGAGGTCGGCAGGGTTCTGCCCGACCAGCTGCAGCACCTGGTCTCGCTCAATTCGGGCAGTTATGCCAAGCCCGAGATGTACGGCTTCACGTCGGACCACATCGTCGACCGCTTCGTGAAGAAGGTGTCCTTTCCCGACGAAGCCGCGGGCAAGGCCCATTACGAAGGCTTCGACCTCGGCCAGTACCTGGCCTCGGGCAAGCGCGGCGTCTTCCTGCTCAAGCTCTCCGGTTATGACGAAAAGGCCGAACGCGAAGCGCGCGACCAGCGGGTCAAGGCGGCGCGCGAAGCCGCGGCCCGCGATGCGGGCGCGGATGCCGACGCCGCGGCCGCGGAGGCGGCAAAAGAGGACGACGACAGCGGCCACACACCTTATGACTGGCCGAAGGACGAACGCCTGGTCGTGATCACCGACCTCGGCGTGATCGCCAAGCGGTCGATGGATGGCAGTCAGGACATCTTCGTGCAGTCCATCCGTACCGGCTCGCCGGTGTCGGGGGCTTCGGTCGCGGTGATCGCCAAGAATGGCAGCACCCTGTTCACCCAGAACACCGGCGCGGACGGCCTTGCGCACTTCGCCAACCTCAAGGGCTTCACGCAGGAGAAGACCCCGGCCATGTACGTGGTCCGCCAGGGCGAGGATCTCTCGTTCCTGCCGGTGACCGCGTACGATCGCACTCTGGATTTCTCCCGCTTCGACATCGGCGGCGAACCCAACGCGCACAGCCAGGGCCAGCTGTCCGGTTACCTGTTTTCCGACCGCGGCATCTATCGCCCGGGCGACCTCTTCCACATCGGCATGATCGTGCGCGCGAACAGTTGGACACGCAGCGTCGCCGGCATGCCGCTGATCGCCGAGGTGGTCGACCCGCGCGGAACCACCGTGCGCCAGCAGACCGTCGCGATGGACGCGGCAGGCTTCGCCGAACTCGAGCACACGACGGCCGAGACCTCGCCGACAGGCAACTGGACGGTCAACCTGTATATCGCCAAGGATGGCAAGCCGTACTCGCAGATCGGCAGCACCACGGTGCAGGTGAAGGAATTCCAGCCGGACCGCATGAAAGTGTCGGCCAAGCTCTCCACGGCCGTCGCCGAGGGCTGGGTCAAGCCAGCCCAGCTGAAGGCGCTGGTCGATGTGCAGAACCTGTTCGGCACCCCGGCGGCGGATCGCCGGGTGGAAGGCTCGCTCACCCTGCGCCCTGCCTTCCCCTCGTTCCCGAGCTACAAGGATTACCACTTCTACGACGTGCGTCGGGCGAAGGAAGGTTTCGAAGAGAAGCTCGCCGACGCGAAGACCGACGACAAGGGCCATGCGGAGTTCGCGCTGGACCTGTCCAAGTACGCCGACGCGACCTACCAGCTCTATTTCCTCGCCAAGGCCTATGAGGCCGAGGGCGGTCGCAGCGTCGCCGCGGCCACGCAGGGCATGGTGTCGTCGAACGACTGGCTCGTCGGCTACAAGGCAGTCGACAACCTCGATTACGTGAGCCGCGATGCGAAGCGCACGGTGAACCTGGTCGCCATCGATCCGAACGCAAAGCGTATCGACCTGAAGGGCCTCAAGCAGGCCATCGTCGAGACGCGCTTCGTTTCCGTGCTGACCAAGCAGGATTCCGGTGTCTTCAAGTACGAGTCGAAGGCCCGCGAAACCACGGTGGCCGAAACGCCGCTGACCATTCCGGCAACCGGCCTCGACGTGAGCCTTCCGACCGACAAACCCGGCAACTTCGCCCTCGTGGTGAAGAACGCCGAGGGTAAGGAGGTCAACCGCGTGGCCTGGTCGGTGGCTGGCGAAGGCAATGTATCGCGTTCGCTGGAGCGTAACGCCGAGCTTCAGCTCACCTTGTCGAAGAAGGACTATGCACCGGGCGAGGCGGTGGACATCGCCATCCGCGCGCCCTACGCCGGTAGCGGCCTGATCACCATCGAACGCGACAAGGTCTACGCGCACGCCTGGTTCCACGCCGACTCGACCAGCACGGTCCAGCACATCACCGTTCCGGCCGACTTCGAGGGCAACGGCTACATCAACGTGCAGTACGTACGCGATCCGTCCTCGGACGAGATCTTCATGAGTCCGTTGTCGTTCGGTGTGGTGCCGTTCTCGGTCAACATGGATGCCCGGCGCAACGTGCTTGCCGTGGAATCGCCACAGCTGGTCAAGCCGGGCGACACGATCACCTTCCACGTCACGTCCACGACGCCGACGCGTGCCGTGGTGTTCGCCGTGGACGAAGGCATCCTGCAGGTGGCGCACTACAAGCTGGGCGACCCCCTGCAGTACTTCTTCCGCAAACGCATGCTGGAAGTCACCACCTCGCAGATCCTCGACCTGATCATCCCCGACTTCCAGAAACTGATGACGATGGCGGCACCCGGCGGCGACGCGGACGGTGCGATCGGTCGCCAGCTCAACCCGTTCCGTCGAAAGCGGGACAAGCCTGTGGCCTACTGGTCCGGCATCGTCGATGTCGACGGCTCCCGCGACCTTACCTACAAGGTGCCGGACTACTTCAACGGCAAGCTGCGCGTCATGGCGGTCAGCGTCTCGCCCGACAAGATGGGCACCTTCGAGGGCGCGGCCACGGTTCGCGGTGACTTCGTGCTCTCGCCGAACGTCCCCACCACGCTCGCCCCGGGCGACGAAGCCGAGATCAGCGTCGGCGTGGCGAACAACCTTACCGGCCTGGGTGGCAAGGACGTGCCGGTCGCGGTGAACCTCAAGCTCGGTCCCCAGTTGCAGATCGTCGGCGATGCGGCGAAGACGCTGAGCCTGGGCGAAATGCGCGAGGGCGTGGCGATCTTCCGGGTGCGTGCCACGGACAAGCTGGGTTCGGCGAACATGACGTTCACGGCGGGCTTCAACGGCAAGTCGGCGAAGCAGAGCGTGGATCTCTCCGTGCGTCCGGCCTCGCCGCTGCGCACGGACCTTGCCTTCGGTCATGTCGAGGCCCACGGGCGAAACGACGTGACCGCCCTGCGCGACATGCACGACGAGTACGCCAAGCGCGATGCATCGTTCTCGACCGTACCGGTCGTGCTGGCACGTGGCCTCGCCGCTTACCTGGTCGACTTTCCGCACTACTGCACCGAGCAGGTGATCAGCGCGGCGATGCCGGCGCTCATCCTCGGCAAGCGCACGGAGTTCGGCGACATCAAGCCGGCACGCATGATCGGCGACGACACGCCTCCGGCCGATCCGGTGGCTGCGTTGTTCGACGTGCTGCGCGCACGCCAGAACGGGCAGGGCGGTTTCGGCCTGTGGACCGCGACACCCGATACCCATGTGTTCGCCACCGACTATGCCGTGCACTACCTGATCGAAGCCGGCGATCACGGCGTGGCCGTGCCTGCCGATCTTCTCGCCTCGGCGGACAACGCGTTGCGCCAGATCGCCGCCGACGACAGTGGCGACACGCTGGTGCAGATGCGCCAGCGTGCGTACGCGATCTACCTGCTCACGCGCCAGGGCAACGTCACGACCAACGACCTTGCCTCGGTGCAGCGCCGTCTCGAGGAGGTCTATCCGAAGCAATGGCACGACGATCTCGCCGCCGCATGGCTGGCTGCCTCGTACCAGCTGCTGCACCAGGACAAGCTGGCCAACGACCTGATGTCGCGCCCACGCAAGTTGCTCAGCCGGAAGCCGGCCGACGAGACCTACGATTACGGCGACTATTACGACGCCCCGATTCGCGACGCCTCGGTGCTCTACCTGCTGGCCAGGCATTTTCCGGAGCAGGCGAAGGGCCTGCCGCCGGAGACGATCGAAAATCTCGTGCGTCCGCTTGCCAAGGGTCACTACAACACGCTTTCCTCCGGCATGATCATCATGGCGCTGGATGCGTGGGCCTCGCAGGCCGGCGGCGACGTGAGCAAGCTCTCGATCGGCTCGGTGGCGGCGAATGGCACGGTGACGCCGATCGGTGCCGTAAAGGGGTCGCTGGTGGACGCGCACTGGGTCGCCGGCACACAGCGCCTGCGCCTGGTCAACGATGCCGACGCGATGGCCTGGTACGGCGTGGCGCAGACCGGTTTCGACCGCAAGCCATCCACCGATACGCGCAAGGACGGCGTCGAGATCACCCGCACGTACACGGACACCAAGGGCAAGTCCGTCGGCAAGGTGACCACGGGCGAAGAGATCGACGTCCACGTCAGGGTCCGTTCGACCGGCGACCACGACGTGTACAACGTCGCCATCGTCGATCTGCTCCCGGGTGGCTTCGAGCCGGTGCTCGATACGGCCGCGCCAGCCGATGCCGCCGCGGCCACGCCATCGTCGGACGAAGCGACGTCCGACTCGTCGAACACGGCGGGCGATGGCGAGGACGCCGTGGAAGCGGAAGCCGACGACGGTGCTGCCGACAACACGCCCGCGTGGCATTCGCCGATCGGCAATCCGGAATCCACATGGAAGCCCGACTATGCGGACGTCCGCGAGGATCGTGTGGTGGTCTATGGCAGCGCCAGCACCGACGTGCAGGAGTTCGTCTACCGGATCAAGGCGACCAATGCGGGAACGTTCGTCATCCCGCCGGCGCTGATCGAATCGCTCTACGACCGTGGCGTGCAGGCACGCGCGCCCGGTGGTGGCAGCATCACCGTGGAACGCAACCCGTAGTGTGGGAGCCGCTTCAGCGGCGATGATGGCTGGCCTCGGACATCATCGCCGCGGTGGGGCCGTATCGCCGGCGCAGCCGGCTCCCACACAGAGCAGTAGCCAGCTCCCATTTAGGACAGAAGCCGGCTCCTACACAGAGCAGTAGCCGGCTCCCATTTAGGACGCAACCCGTAGTGTGGGAGCCGCTTCAGCGGCGATGATGGCTGGCCTCGGACATCATCGCCGCGGTGGGGCCGTATCGCCGGCGCAGCCGGCTCCCACACAGAGCAGTAGCCGGCTCCCACATAGAGCAGTAGCCGGCTTCCACATGGAACGGCAGCCGGCTTCCACATGAAACGGCAGTCGGCTCCCACATGGAGCAGCAGCCTGCTCCTACATAGAGCAAGGGCAGTCCGGTAACACGCAGATGACAGTCATCCCCCGACTTCGCTGGCTCAAATGGCACAACGTCCTCGTGGCGTTGCTGCTGCTTGCGGCGCTACCCGTGGCCTGCCGGATCTGGCCGCGCGAGCCGCTGCGCGCGTGGTTCCCTTCGTCCACGGCCGTCTACGACGCGGACGGCCGCCTCCTGCGGCTCACCCTCGCCAGCGACGACCGTTATCGCTTATGGGTGCCGCTCGAAGACATCTCGCCCGCCCTCGTCGATGGCGTGCTGCTGCATGAGGATCGCTGGTTTCGCTGGCATCCGGGAGTGAGCGCCTGGGGCCTCCTGCGCGGCGCCTGGGTGACCTATGTCCGGCACGGCAGTCCGCAGGGTGGATCCACCGTCACCATGCAGCTGGCCAGGCTGATCTGGCATCTCGACACGCGTCACCCCGGCGGCAAGCTCGTGCAGGCGATGCGCGCGTTGCAGCTGGAAGCGGAATACTCCAAGCACGACATTCTCGAGGCCTACCTCAACGCGGCGCCCTACGGTCGCAACGTGGAAGGTGTGGGAGCGGCAAGCCTTGCCTACTTCGGCAAGGCGCCCGGCCGATTGAGCCTTCCCGAGGCGCTGACCCTTGCGGTCATCCCGCAGGACCCATCGCGCGGCCTTCCCGGCAACGTCAATGGCAGCACCGTGATCGACACGGCGCTGAAGACCTCGCGCGACCGCCTCTTCGCCCGATGGGTCACCAGGCATCCCGCCGATGCGACAGCGGCTCCCTTGTTCGAGCTGCCGCTGCGACTCCGCCCGCTGTCGCGGCTGCCGTTCGAGGCGCCGCACTTCGTCGAGCAGGTGCTGGCCGAACGCCGGCTCGATGGCAACGAGGACATGCGTGTCACGACCACGCTCGATCTTGGCTTGCAACACAGCCTGGAGCGCCAGGTTCGCCAGTATGTGGAGCGCAGCGGCGATCGCGGCATCCGTAACGCCGCGGCGATCCTGATCGACACGCGCGATATGGGCGTCAAGGCGATGGTCGGCTCGGCCGACTACTTCGATTCGTCGATCTTCGGTCAGGTCAATGGGACGCAGGCCAAGCGCTCGCCGGGGTCGACGCTGAAGCCGTTCATCTACGGGCTCGGCTTCGACCAGGGTCTGCTCCACCCCGAGACCGTCCTGCGCGATGTTCCGTCGGCCTTCGGTCCGTACACGCCGGAGAACTTCGACGGTCACTTCCTCGGTCCGGTGACGGCGACCCAGGCCCTGGTGCGCAGTCGCAATATTCCCGCCGTGCAGATCGCCTCCCGGCTCGCCAACCCGAACCTTTACCAGTTCCTCCACGACGCCGGCGTCTCGCGCATGGCCAGCGAGAAGCACTACGGCCTTGCGCTGGTCCTCGGTGGCGGCGAAGTGACCATGCAGGAGCTGGCCGGCCTGTACGCGATGCTGGCCAATCGCGGCGAGTTGCGCCCCCTGCGCACGCTGGCCGAGCAACCGCGGAGCAAGGGCACGCGCCTGTTGAGCGAGGAAGCCAGCTTCATGGTCATGGACATGCTTCGCCAGAATCCGCGGCCCGACGATGCCGTGGCCGCGCAGCCTTCGCGATTGCCGCTGTACTGGAAGACAGGCACCTCGTGGAGCTTTCGCGATGCGTGGACCGCCGGCAGCTTTGGTCCCTACGTACTGGTGGTGTGGATCGGCAACTTCGACGGCAGCGGCAACCCGGCCTTTGTCGGCGTCGACGCGGCCGCGCCGTTGTTCTTCCGCATCGCCGACGCATTGCGTGCCGAACGCCCCGGACTGGTCGAACCCATCCGGCGCAATCCGCCCAACCTCCGGCGCGTGCCGATCTGCCTGGCCAGTGGGGATCTCCCGAATGCGTGGTGTCCGCAGGTCGGCAGCACCTGGTTCATCCCCGGCAAGTCGCCGATCCGCGTCAGCAACATTCACCGGCCCGTCGTGGTGGACAAGGCAACCGGCAAGCCCGCTTGTCCGCCATACGATCCCGAACGCACGCGGACCGAGATCTACGAATACTGGCCGTCCGATCTCGCGCGGGTGTTCGCCCAGGCGGGCATGGCACGCCGAACGCCACCGCCGCTGCCCGATTGCCAGGGGGGCGGCCAGCTCGCCGGCGATCCACCGAAGATCACCTCGCCGCTGAGGGGAAGTACGTACCAGATCCGTGTGTCGCGCCTGGGCAGTGAACGCATCGGATTCACCGCGACGACGGACGCCGGCTCACGCACACTGTACTGGTTCGTCGACGACGCCTACCTGGGCAGCGTAGCCAGCGGCCAACCGCTGATGTGGGCTCCGGAACGTACGGGACGTTTTCTCATCCGCGTGGTCGACGATCACGGCCGCACCGATTCGCGCGATCTGAGCATCGGCGCCGTCGAATAAAACGAATTCGACAAATGTGCCGCTTCAGCACCCCTGCATGAGCCATCTCCCGTGCCCCTATGAGAGCCATTTCCCGCCGCCCCTGTGGGAGCCATCTCCCGCACCCCTATGGGAGCCATTTCCCGCACCCCTGTGGGAGCCGCTTCAGCGGCGATACCCGATAACCTCTACGCGTAATCGGCATTGCATATAAAGCCCCATGAAGGCCAGGTCGATAAGGACATTCGAACCACCCCGACCGGGTAGAACCTCTCATGGGCATCGACTTCATCACTCGCCTTCGCTCTCGCCTCGGAACGTCGCGATCCGCCATGCGCGGAAAGATCGCCGCCATCGATCGCACCCAGGCCGTCATCGAGTTCTCGCTCGATGGGACCATCCTCGATGCGAACGCCAACTTCCTCGCCGCGGTGGGCTACGCACGGGAAGACATCGTCGGCAGGCATCACCGCATGTTCGTCGATCCCATCGAAGCGGAAAGCGCAGCGTATGCAGCGTTCTGGGCACGCCTGGGTGCCGGCGAGCCCGATGTGGGCCTGTACCGTCGATTCGGTGCACAGGGCCACGAGGTCTGGATCCAGGCGAGCTACAACCCGGTACTGGATCGCCACGGCCGCCCGTGCAAGGTGGTGAAGTTCGCCACCGACGTGACCGACCAGCGTCTTCGTGCCGCCGACATGGAAGGTCGTCTCGCGGCGATCGACAAGGCGCAGGCGGTCGTCAGCTTCAGCCTGGACGGGATCATCCTCGAGGCCAATGACAACTTCCTCGCGACCATGGGTTACACGCGTGACGAAGTGATCGGCCAGCACCACCGCATGTTCGTCGACCGCGCCGACCGCGAAAGCCATGAGTACCGAGCATTCTGGGAGAAGCTCGGCCGCGGCGAATACGATTCGTCGCTCTATCGCCGGGTGGACCGGCATGGCCGCGAAGTATGGATCCAGGGTAGCTACAACCCGATCCTCGACATGGCGGGTCGTCCGTTCAAGGTGGTGAAGTACGCGACGGACGTCACCGCACAGACGCGCGCCACGCGAACGCTCCATGCTTCGCTCACGGAACTCGCCGACACCGTGCCCGCCATTGCCGAACAGGCACGGGTGACCAACGCGCTGGCCAACGATGCCAGTCGCTCCGCGGCGGACGGCGGTGCCATGGTCGAGGCAGTGATCGCAACCATGGCGGCTATCCAGGGCGGCGCGCAGGATATGGCCGAGATCGTCGGCCTGATCGATGCGATCGCCTTCCAGACGAACATCCTCGCGCTCAATGCCACCATCGAGGCGGCTCGTTCGGGAAGCCATGGCAAGGGCTTCGCCGTCGTGGCACAGGAGGTGCGCATGCTCTCGCAGCGGAGTGCGGATTCCGCCCGGGAGATTCGCAGCCTGATCGAGAGTACGCTCGACCGTGTCCGCGAAGGCAGCGCGCGAAGCGGAGAGGCCGGGGCCGCCATGCGCGATATCCTGACCGCGGTCAGCGCGTTGCTCGATCGGGTTTCCGACGTGGCGCGGGCGACGAACACGCAGGCCGGCGGGATCGACAACGTGCGCCGCGCCGTCGCCGAACTGGCCTGACGCAGGCGCCAGCTACCGCGACGTGCTCGCGGCGATTCCCAGCGTCGCGGTCACGTCCAGCGACGACCGTGCTGGACCATGTACAGGCGGATTTCGTCTTCGGCGATATCCGCCAGCGCGCGCAGTCCTTGTTTCTGTGTCGCGTCCAGGCGCCGCGGCGTGCTGTCGACGACGCAAAGCGTGCCCAGCAGGTGGCCTTCCGGCCCGCGCAAGGGGCATCCTGCATAGAACCGGATGTGGGGAGCGCCCGTGACCAGCGGATTCGCCTTGAAGCGCGCGTCTTCGCGCGCATCCTCGACGGTGAGGATGGCCTCGTCGATCTCGGCGTGATTGCAGAACGCCCACTCGCGCGGCGTCTCGGTGAGATTCGTTCCCCTTGCCGACTTGAACCACTGGCGCTTCGCCGTGAGCAGGGAGACGACCGCGGTCGATGTGCCGGCTATCAGCGTGGCGAGCCAGGTAAGGCGATCGAACGCGGGATCGGCGGCGGTTCCGAGCAGCCCGGTGCGCCCGACCATGCGAAGACGAGCGGCCTCGTCGCGAGCCACCGGATAGCCCGGCGCACGCTCCGCCCGCAGTTCGTGAGGCATGGGGGGCTGGCTGTCGGTCGACATCGCCGTGCGCTCTTCCAGCAGGGCGATGACCGCACTCTGCCGCATGCGGCGATGACCGCCCGGCGTCTTCCAGGATTCGAGCGCGCCGCTCTCGATCCACTTCTGTGCGGTGCTGACGGAAATGCCGAGCAGGCGCGCCGCATCGCGCGTGGTGAGCGTGGGGTCGTCGTTCAATGAGCTTGCAGGATGTATGACCAAGGCGGCTACGTGCGTAAGGATTAACGAATCGACGCTAACACAGGCGAATGCTTGTCACGCTTGGCGATGCTTACGTCTTTCGGTGGTCAATGTCGGAGATCGCCCGCAGCGACGCGGGACCGACGCGGTACGCAAACGAACCGGCGATCCCGTCGTTGCCATCATGAAGGCTACCGATCGCTTCCGCCGTTCCCTCGATGGAGTTTGCCGAATCCGCACATTTTCTTGCGGACTCACTCGCCGCCGACACATCGCATACGGGTCCGATACATGTCGAGGCATTCAATGCCGGGCGTCTACATTCATCGCGAAGGAACCGATTCCATGGATGCCGCCGTCAAGCAACAACTCGAAGCCGCTCATCCGAAGGCGGCAATCGTCACCACGTGCATCCTCGCCGCACTCGCCGGCCTGATGTTCGGCCTGGATATCGGCGTCATCTCGGGCGCGACCCAGTTCATCCAGTCCGACTTCAAGGTGTCGGACAGCGCGGTGGAATGGATCGTCAGCTCGATGATGCTGGGTGCGTGTGTCGGCGCGCTGGGCGCCGGCTGGATGTCCGCCACGCTGGGGCGCAAGCGCTCGCTCATGTTCGCCGGCATCGTGTTCATCGGTGGCTCGCTGTTCTGCGCGGTAGCCTGGTCGCCGGCGATTCTGATCGTGGCCCGCTGCGTGCTGGGCGTGGCGATCGGCGTCGCGACATTCACCGCGCCGCTGTACCTTGCCGAAGTCGCGCCGGAGAAAATTCGCGGCGCGATGATCTCCACCTACCAGCTGATGATCACCACCGGCATCCTTCTCGCCTTCCTCTCGGATACGGCCTTCAGCTCGACCGGAAACTGGCGCTGGATGCTCGGGATAATCGCGGCACCCGGCGTGCTGTTCCTCGTCGGGCTGTTCTTCCTTCCGGATAGCCCGCGCTGGTTGCTCATGCGGGGTCGTCGCGAAGACGCCGAGGTGGTGCTGGCCAAACTCCGCGGTGACGCGGCGGTGGTGAAGCAGGAAATCGCCGCGATCGACGAACAGCTGAAGACGAAGCAGCACGGCTGGAGCATGTTCCGGGAGAACGGCAACTTCCGTCGTTCGGTGGGGCTCGGCGTCCTTCTGCAGGCCATGCAGCAGTTCACCGGCATGAACGTGGTGATGTACTACGCGCCGCGCATCTTCAAGGACATGGGCTACGACACCCACGCACAGATGTGGTTCACGGCGGCTGTCGGCCTGACCAATGTCCTGGCCACCCTCATCGCCTTCGGCCTCGTCGATCGCCTGGGGCGCAAGCCGATCCTGTATGCGGGATTCGCCATCATGGCGATCGGCCTGGGTGTCGTCGGTACGATGATGGGCCTGGGGATCCATTCCCGCGGCGAGCAGTTCTTTACCGTGGGCATGCTGTTGCTCTTCATCGTGGGCTTCGCGATGTCCGCCGGTCCGTTGATCTGGACCCTCTGCTCCGAAGTGCAGCCACTGAAGGGGCGCGATTTCGGCATCGCCGCATCGACCTTCACCAACTGGGCCACCAACTGGGTCGTCGGCGTGACCTTCCTCAGCCTGCTCAGCGGCATCGGTAACGCGCAGACCTTCTGGCTCTACGGTGGACTCAATGCCGTGTTCATCGCGATCACCTTCCTTCTGGTGCCGGAGACCAAGGGTGTGACGCTGGAAGAGATCGAGAGCAACCTGATGAGTGGCAAGCCGCTGCGCAGGATCGGTCGATAGGTTCGTCGCGGAGCGATCGACTCGTATCACTTCGCGCGTCCGCTGTCTTGAGAATGGCGCCCAAACGCTGCGGCGGAGCCCTTCGTCGTACGTAGGAAAACGCCATTTTTGAGTAATCTTCCATATAGATTGAAGGTCAACTCCTACAAACTTCTACTGGCGCTCGCGTTGGTCGAGCATCGGCTGCGTGATGCGCGGGGATGACCCCGTGTCTCCCCAAGCCCGGCGACCGCTTTGGTCGTTGATCGACACAAACAGTAAAAGGTTAACTGGATGAACCTCAAGGCAACACTTTCCGCCCTGCTGATCGCAGGCGCGGCGGCTCCATCGGCATTCGCATCGGCCGGCACGATTACCTTCGACGGCGAGATCACCAACGTCTCCTGCAGCGTCAGCGGCGAGGGCGGCGTTGGCCCGAACTTCACCGTCAACCTTGCCGGTGTGGATGCATCGAAGTTCACCGGTATCGGCACACGCGTCGGTGAGACCGGCTTCCGTATCTACATCGGCAAGCCTGGCGAGACCAACTGCACCGACACCACGAAGGTCTGGGCATCGTTCGACCCGGACAGCGCATTGGTCGACAGCACGACGGGTATGGTGAAGGTCACCTCCGGCACGGCGACCGGCGTGCAGTTCCGCCTCATGAACGAGAACCAGGAACTGATCGACATCTGGGGTGACCAGAAGCCCATCAAGAAGGATATCGTGAACAACCAGGCGGTCCTTGCTCACGTGGTGGCGTTCGAGCAGACCGGCGCGACGGTTGCGCCGGGTAAGGCAACGGGTTCGGTGAAGTACACGATCCGCTTCGAGCCGTAAGCAATACGTCGGTCGCCGGTCTCCATTGGCGACCGACCCGCCCAAAGGGATGTCATGAACAAGCACTCTTCCAGCTGCCGCTCGCGGTGGCTCCGCATCGGCGCGGCCATACTCTGCGCCGCCAGCACCACCCCTGCCGCTGCAAGCGTGGTGATGAATGGCACCCGCTTCGTCTACCGGGCGGGCGAGAAGGAAATCGTCGTCAAGGTGAGCAACGTCGGCAAGCTGCCGGCGCTTACACAGGCATGGCTCGACGACGGCAATGCGAATGCCAAGCCGGAAACGATCGACGTCCCGTTCAACGTGACCCCACCCATCTCGCGGGTCGAGGCTGGAAAGGCGCAGACGCTGCGCGTGGCATACACCGGCGGCGAGCTCCCGACCGACCGCGAATCGCAGTTCTGGCTGAACATCCTCGAAGTTCCGCCCAAGGCGGAAGCCACCGAGGACGACGTCGGTCAGATGCAACTCGCGTTTCGCTACCGGCTCAAGCTTTTCTATCGGCCCAAGGGCCTGGCCGGTTCGGCCGACGCGGCGGCGGAAAGGCTCGCCTGGAGCATCCCCGGCGGTGGCGGTGTTTCGGTAGGCAACGACAGCGCATTCCACGTCACCGTCAACGACGTGAAGCTCAAGGTAGACGGCAAGGACGTCGAGGCGGAGCCGTTCGCGCTGGAGCCGCATGGTGTCTACACGGTTCCCACCACGACCGTCGTCGAACCGGGTAGCAAGGTCGATGTCGAGTTCCAGACGATCAACGATTACGGCGGCTTCGTAGCGCATAAAGCGACGCTCGGCCAGTGACACCACGATGAACCACCTCCCAACGACCATTCCCCGCGCCAACGGCGCCCGCATGCTCGCCCGCCACCCGCTGGTGATGGCGCTGGCATTGGCGCTCCCAGGCGTCGCCGAGGCGGCGATCGATCCCGTCGAGCCCGATCCCTCTCCCGCCGCACTCGATCCGCAGGCGGTATTCAACTCGGACTTCATCCATTCATCGGCGGCCGGACTGGACCTCTCGCGCTTCGAGCGGGGCAACGTCACGCTGGCGGGTATCTATCGGCCGCAGATCCAGGTCAACGGCCAGCCCATCCCGGGAGGACGCGAGGTCACGTTCCGGCAGGTCGCGGACAGTACCAGCGCGCAGCCCTGTTTCAACCGCGACATGCTGGTCGCCTTCGGCCTGGACATGGACAAGCTCGAGACGCGCGGCGATAGCGAGTCGCGGCGACAACTCGACGGCAGTACGTTGCTGTGCGGTCACCTCGATACCGCGATCCCCGGTGCCACCGTGGACTTCGACGACGCGGATCAGATCCTGCACGTCACGCTGCCGCAGATCTTCATGGCAAGCCGCGCACGCGGCTACGTGAGCCCCGATCTGTGGGACGAAGGCGAGCAGGCGTTCATGCTCAACTACAACGCCAACACCTTTCAGCTCCGCTCCGATGGACGGCGGTCGACGTCGACCTTTCTCGGGGTGAACGCCGGTGCGAACCTGGGCGGGTGGCGGCTGCGCCACAACGGTGCGCTGAACGTGGCCGATGGGCACAGGCAGTGGCAGAACAGCCTCACCTACGCCCAGCATGACCTGACGGATGCGCGCGCCCAGTTGACCCTGGGAGACAGCTACACCAGCGGCGAGATTCTCGACAGCGTGCGTATCCGCGGCGTGTCGATCGCGAGCGACCAACGCATGCTGCCGGCGTCGCAGCGCGGCTACGCTCCGGTCATCCGCGGCGTTGCCGAAAGCAATGCCCAGGTCACCGTACGTCAGAACGGTTACGTCATCGCCAGCACCACGGTCGCCCCAGGTGCCTTCGAACTCGACGATCTGTATCCCACCGGCTACGGCAGCGACCTTGAAGTCGTCATCACCGAGGCCGACGGCCGGACCAAGACCATCGTGGTCCCGTACACGTCGGTGCCGCAGATGCTGCGGCAAGGCACGACACGTTTCGCCGTCGCCGCCGGCCAAGTGTCGGAAACGAGCCTTGCCGCCACCCCCTTCATTCTTCAGGCGACCGTGCAGCGCGGCGTCACCAACAGCACCACGCTGTATGGTGGAACGACTGCCTCCAACAGCTACGTAGCCGGTCTTCTCGGCGCCGCGGTCAATCTTCCCTTCGGTGCCGTTTCGCTGGATGTCACGGGTTCGCGCGCGGCCTTTCGTGCGGCGGGAACGCGTCGCGGCGTCAGCACGCGCCTTCGCTACAGCCGCACCGTCAATGCCACGGGGACCAGTATCGGTATCGCCGCCTACCGATTCTCCACGCGCGACTACCTCGGTGTCACCGACGCGGCCAACCTGCGCGAGCGCCTGCGTCGCGGCGCACCGGGCGATCGCATCGGTGGCGAGCGAAGCCGGTTCGACGTGACCGTCGGCCAGACGATCGGCGGCGGACGCCTGGTCGCGACCGGTTCGTCGATCGGCTACTGGGGATCCCGTTCGCGGGGCGTCAACTATTCGCTTGGCTACGGCGGCAGCTGGCGTACGTTGTCGTACAACGTATCGGTGCAGCGCTCGCGCCTCGGTAACGCATTCGGCGCCGGGTTCGGTGCCGGGTTCGGCAGCGCGAACGGGCGCCGCGACGACGGCATCGACACGACGATCTACCTGGCGTTATCGGTGCCGCTGGGAAGTTCGCCGCGCTCGCCGAATCTCAACGTCAGTCATAACCGGACGGTCGGCGGATACGCCACGGCGCAGGCATCGTTGACGGGCGCGCTCGATAGCGCGAGCGACCTCACGTACAACCTGTCCGGCAGCCGCTCGGAGAGCACCGCCCGCAGCGCCATCCACGGCGGCAACGCAAGCCTCGCCTATCGCACCTACGCGGGCACATACCGCATTGGCGTCGGCCGCACCGGCGGAACATCCCAGTACTCGCTCGGTACCGCCGGTGCCCTGGTGGCCCATCGTGATGGCCTGACGCTGGCGCAGGAACTGGGCGAAACGAACGCGATCATCCATGCGCCGGGTGCCGCGGGCGCGAGGATCGACAGCCACAGTGGCGCCCGGCTCGACGGTCGCGGCAATGCGGTGGTGCGCGGCCTGCAGCCCTATCAACTCAATACCGTTTCCATCAATCCCAAGGGCGCCTCGCAGGACGTCGAGCTGGAAAGCACCAGCGAGAGCGTCGCGCCGCGCGCGGGTGCCTTCGCTCGGCTCGACTACCGCACCACCGTCTCACGCGCCCTGCTGATTCAGGCATCCCGCGCCGACGGCGAGCCGCTGCCGTTCGGCGCCTCGGTGACCGACGCCGACGGCCAGGTCGTCGGCGTGGTGGGACAGGGCAGCAAGATATTCACCCGGGGCGTCGCCGCCGGCGCGCGCCTGACGGTGCGCTGGGGCGAGCAGTCGCTCTCGGCCTGCCATGTCGACCTGCCGGCGTCGCTGGACACCGTGGATATGCATGGCATGCACCGCGCGGTGCGCGCGACGTGCGTCACATCCGAGGCCATCGGGCCGCAACCGCTCAAGAAGGCAGCGTAACGACCGCTGCACCAACGTTCGGGACGCGGAGGCGCCCGTTTGCACTATCTCCGGTGGCGACCATGACGGGCGCGCCGGTGCCAGGGTGACCGCAACACACATGGACCAGGGACCAATCGCCGGCGTTTCAGCCGTCGTCAAAGAGCGCGCACGAGAGAAACTGCTACGCGATCTCGGCGACGCGTTCATGAACGCCTTCAACGACCCCAGGACGGTCGAGATCATGCTCAATGCCGACAGCCGCCTGTGGCAGGAGCGGTTAGGCGAGGGCATGCGCTGCATCGGTAGCATGCGTCCCAGTCAGTCCGAAGCCGTGATCAAGACCACCGCCGGCTACTACGGCAAGGAAATCACGCGAGCGAACCCGGTGCTCGAGTCCGAGTTTCCGCTCGACGGCTCGCGCTTCGCCGCGCAACTGCCGCCCATCGTCAGCGGGCCGACCTTCGCCCTGCGCAAGAAGGCCGTGTCGATCTTCACCCTGGCCGACTATGTCGCGACCGGCGTGCTCAGCGAGTCCCACCGCGACGTGCTGATGAAGGCCATTCACAGCCATCGCAACATCCTCGTCATCGGCGGCACCGGGTCGGGCAAGACCACCCTGGTCAACGCACTCATCCGCGAGATGGTCGATGCCGACGCCCGCGAGCGCGTCTTCATCATCGAAGACACGGGCGAGATCCAGTGCTCGGCCGAGAACTTCGTCCAGTACCGCACCTCGTTCGAGGTCGGCATGACCCAGCTGTTGCGTACTTCGCTGCGCATGCGCCCGGACCGCATCCTCGTCGGCGAGGTGCGCGGGCCGGAAGCGCTCGATCTCCTCATGGCGTGGAACACCGGTCACGAAGGTGGCGCGGCGACACTCCACGCCAACGATGCACGCGCAGGCCTCTCCCGCCTGTCGATGCTCATCAGCATGCACCGCGATGCGCCGCGGCCCATCGAGCCCCTGATCGGCGAAGCCGTTCATCTGCTCGTTCATATCTCGCGCACCCCGAGCGGCCGTCGCGTCCAGGAAATCGTTGCCGTCGAAGGCTTCGAGGATGGGCGTTATGTGCTGCGCAATCTTTGAAAGATCAGGAAATGCCCATGAATTTCGTCCCTAGATCCGCAGTTAGCAGGAAGAACTCGCTTCCTTCACTCGTGGTCACTGCATTAGCAACGCTTGCAATCCTCTTCCCCGGATTGGCTCTCGCCGTAGACGACGTGCTCCCGTATCAAAAAGGCATTGATGTTTTCTATGCTTCCATGACCGGACCCGTCCCGTTCATCATCTCCCTTATGGGTATTGTGGGATGCGGCGCCATGCTTATCTTCGGTGGCGAGATCAGCGGATTCATGCGAACGATGATCTTCATCGTTCTCGTTGTTTCAGTCATCGTCCAGGCGAAGTCGGTCGTCTCGCTTCTCGGTCTTAACTGGCAGCCGGATAGCTCGAGGACAGCTGTGCTACTGCCGGCCATTGGGCAGCTGAGCTGATGGCAATCCGCACCGTACCTATCAGGCGGGCGGGAAACCGTGACAACCTCGTACTCGGTGGCGACCGAGAGTTGGTGATGTTTGCGGGCCTGCTGGCCGGTGCCTTGATCTTCTCCGCGCAGGAGATGAAGGCCGCAATCTTCGGCACGTTCATGTGGATCGCCGCCGTCCAGGTGTTTCGCGTCATGGCGAAGGCGGATCCCAAGATGCGCTTCGTCTATCTGCGACAACGTCGCTACCGGCCGTACTATGCCGCGCGGTCGACGCCGTTCCGTACGAACGGTCCGGCCGAGGAGGCCCAGTACCGATGATGGCCGCGATCCTGACGGGGATGCTGGCGATCGTCGTCATCCTCGTCGTCCTCCTGCTGTTCCGCATCCGTCGCCTGGATGCGGAGCCGAAGCTCGATCATCGCCGTCCCCACGGCCAGGCCGTGGCGGACCTGCTCAACTATGCCGCCGTGGTCGACGACGGCGTCATCGTGTGCAAGAACGGCGCGTTCATGGCGGCCTGGATCTTCGAGGGCGACGACGCGGCCAGCAGCACGGACGAACAGCGCGAGACCGCCTCCATGCGTGTGAACCAGGCGCTCGCTCGCCTGGGCAACGGCTGGATGATCCACGTGGATGCCGTTCGCCGTCCCGCGCACGATTACGCCTCGGCGGCGAGCTCGCATTTTCCGGACCCCGTCTCCGCGGCGATGGACGAGGAACGCCGGCGTCTGTTCCGCAGCCTGGGGGCCACGTACGAAGGCCACCTGGTGATGACGGTCACCTGGTTCCCGCCCCAACTCGCCCAGCGCAAGTTCGTCGAACTGATGTTCGACGACGACAGCGAGGTCGCCGGCAAGACCGAACGGACGACGGCCCTCATCGGCGATTTCCAGCGCGAGTGCCGGTCGTTCGAAAGTCGGCTCTCCAGCGTGTTCCGGATGACGCGCTTGAAGGGACACAAGAGCGTCACCGAGGAAGGTCGCGAGGTCACGCACGACGACTTTCTTCGCTGGCTGCAATTCTGCGTGACCGGCCTGGATCATCCGATCCAGCTGCCGGACAACCCGGTCTACATCGATGCCCTGGTCGGCGGTCAGGAGATCTGGGCCGGTGTCGCGCCGCGGATCGGCCGGCGCTTCGTCCACGTGGTCGCCATCGAAGGGTTTCCGATGGAGTCGTATCCGGGCATCCTCGCCTCGCTGGCCGAGCTGCCAAGCGAGTACCGCTGGTCGAACCGCTTCATCTTCATGGACCCGCACCAGGCCCTCAAGGAGATGGAGAAGTTCCGCAAGAAGTGGCGGCAGAAGGTCCGTGGGTTCTTCGACCAGATATTCCAGACCAACACGGGCTCGGTGAACTACGACGCCTTGTCGATGATGCATGACGCCGAGGCGGCCATCGCGGAGATCAACAGCGGCGTGGTCGCCCAGGGCTACTACACCAGCGTCGTCGTCGTTTCGGACGAGGACCGTTCGCGCCTGGACCGGTCGGTTCGTCAGATCGAGAAGGCCATCAATGCGCGCGGCTTCGCGGCGCGTATCGAGACGGTCAATACCATGGACGCGCTGTTGGGGAGCATGCCCGGACACGGTGTCGAGAATGTCCGTCGGCCACAGATCAACACGCTGAACCTCGCCGACCTGCTGCCGAGCTCGACCATCTGGACCGGCTTGGCGAAAGCCCCGTGCCCCATGTATCCACCGAACTCGCCGGCGCTCATGCAGTGCGTGACGCAGGGCGCCACGCCGTTCCGCCTCAACCTGCACGTGAACGACCTGGGCCATACCTTCATCTTCGGCCCGACCGGTGCGGGTAAGTCGACGCACCTGGGCATGCTCGCCGCGCAGCTGCGTCGCTATCCCGGCATGTCGCTGTACTGCTTCGACAAGGGGCGGTCGCTCTATCCCCTGGTCAAGGCCTGCGGCGGCCTGCACTTCGACGTGGCCGGCGACGACGACACGCTGGCCTTCTGTCCGCTGCAGTTCCTCGAGAGCAAGGCGGACCGTGCCTGGGCCATGGAGTGGATCGATGCCATGCTCGCCTTGAACGGCGTGCAGACCACGCCAGCGCAGCGCAACGAGATCGGCAGCGCCATGCTCTCGATGCATGGCTCGGGAGCGAACACGCTCTCCGAGTTCGTCCTGATGATCCAGGACGAGTCGATCCGCGAAGCCCTCAAGGTCTACACGGCCGACGGCGCGATGGGGCACCTGCTCGATGCGTCGATCGACGGTCTGCGCCTCTCGGACTTCGCCGTGTTCGAGATCGAAGACTTGCTCAATCTCGGCGACAAGTTCGTTCTGCCGGTGCTGCTGTACCTGTTCCGTCGCATCGAGACGTCGCTGAAGGGGCAGCCGGCGGCCATCATCCTCGACGAGGCCTGGCTGATGCTCGGCCATCCGGTGTTCCGGGCGAAGATCCGCGAGTGGTTGAAGGTGCTGCGCAAGTCCAACTGCCTGGTGGTCATGGCCACGCAGAGTCTTTCCGATGCGGCCAACTCGGGGATCCTCGATGTGATCGTCGAATCCACGGCGACGAAGATCTTCCTGCCCAATCCGTTTGCCCGCGATGACGACGCCGCGGTGCTGTATCGGCGGATGGGCCTGAACACGCGCCAGATCGAGATTCTCGCCACCGCGGTGCAGAAGCGTCACTACTACTACATGTCGGACAAGGGCCGGCGTCTCTACGACCTTGCGCTCGGACCGCTCGCCCTGGCTTTCATCGGCAGCACCGACAAGGAATCCCTCGCCACGATCCGCACCCTCGAAGCGCGCTACGGCGACGACTGGGTGCACGAGTGGTTGCAACTGAAAGGGTTGCGACTGGCGGACTACGGAGTTTGAACATGAAACCGAAGAAAAGGAGGGCAGGTGCGCCACGGCCGCTGCCCCACGAGGGGCAAGCCCACCCCTATCTCAATGCGCGGCGCACCTGGAACTCGCACGTGGGCAGCCTCATCGCGTCACGCACGCTGTGGCAGGCGGTGGCCTTGCTCAGTCTGCTGATCGTCTTCGCCGCCGTGGGTGGCGTCGTCTACATCGGCAGCCAATCCAAGTTCGTGCCCTACGTGGTCGAGGTCAACAAGCTCGGCGAGGCGATGGCCGTGGCACCGGCCTCGCAGGCCGACAAGGTCGATCAACGGGTCGTCCGCGCGGCGGTCGCCGAGTTCATCGTCAACGCGCGCACGGTCACGCCGGACATCGCCATGCAGCGCCGGGTCATCTTCAAGGTGTATGCGCTGATGTCGTCCGGAAGCGTGGCCGTACGCAAGATGACCGCGTACCTCAACGGTGCACCCGAGACCAATCCGTTCAAGCGTGCCGAGAAGCAGACCGTCGGCGTCGAGATCGCCTCGGCCATTCCGCAGACGGCGACGACTTGGCAGGTCGACTGGATCGAGACCCAACGCACCCGCAAGGGCGAGATCCAGGGCAAGCCCTACCGCATGCGCGCCCTCATCAATATCGAGGCGCGCCCGCTCCCGGCCGAGGTCAATGAGGAGCAACTCCGCCTCAACCCGATGGGTATCTATATCTCCGACTATTCCTGGTCGAAGCAGTTCTGACAGGCACGACATGACTAAGACATCTCTCTTCGCCTTGCTGGCGATGCTCTTGCCGGGCATCGCCGCCGCTACCACCGAGACGGATCTCGCCAATCAATTCTTTTCCGCCGACAACCCGAAGCTCACGGCCCAGGAAAAGGCAGGGCTCGACATTTCGCGCAAGTGGATAGCCAGCACGTCGGCTTCCGTGAAGCCGGTGCCGGGGCCCGATGGCACGATCCGCTTTCTCTTCGGCCAGTCGCAGCCGAGCATCGTGTGTGCCGTCATGCAGGTGTGTGACGTCGAACTCCAGCCTGGCGAGCAAGTGAGTTCGGTGAACCTTGGTGACGCCGTGCGTTGGCTGGTCGAGCCCGCACTCTCCGGCTCGGGCGACGACGCGATCCAGCATCTGGTGATCAAACCACTGGATGTCGGTCTGGAAACCTCGCTGATGGTGACCACGGACCGTCGTACCTATCACCTGCGCCTTCGCTCCCATCGCACGGAGTACATGCCGCGCGTGGCCTTCTCCTATTCCGAATCGGTCGACGCCAAATGGGCGGCGGTCAAGAAGAAGGTCGCGGCCGAGCAGCAACGCAAGGCGACCACCGGTGGTCCGAAGAAGGAGTACCTGGGTAACCTCGACTTCGGTTACCGGGTGTCGGGCAACGCGCCGTTCAAGCCGTCGCGTGTTTACAACGATGGCGTGAAAACGATCATCGAGATGCCAACCACGTTCTCGCAGGGCGAAGCGCCGACCCTGCTTGTCGTTCGGGATAGCGGAAGCGTCTTTAAGAAGAACGAAGAGGTGATGGTCAACTATCGCCTTCAGGATGGACGTTACATCGTGGACACGTTGTTCGAGAAGGCCGTGCTCGTCGCCGGTGTCGGCGTCGGCCAGCGCAAGATCACGATCGAGAGGCGCCGATGAGGGCCGCGTGCTTCCACCTAGGGTTGGCCCTGGTGTGGCTGACCGGTTGCGCACCGGTGGCCGTGAAGAACTCGGTGGCCGATGCGGATCCCCTCCGACGCGCGGTGGTCGAGGACGTCGTCCTTGGCATGGCCGATGTCATGGCGCCCAGCGTCACCACGCTGGCCCCGGCGCACGCGCCCGGAGGGGCTTTCGACAACGCCCTGTACGCGGCACTTCGGGCAAAGGGCTACACCCTGGCCGCGGTGGGCGGGCGGGGAACGTCGTTCGACTGCGTGGTCGACTCGATCGGCGGAACCCTTTATCGGGTCAATGTGCGTGTCGGTGCGTCGACGATGTCGCGCCTGTGGGTGCTCGACGGCAGCAACGCGTATTCGGGCGGTGCCTGGGCGCGGCGGGAGTGAGCGACATGGACAGAGCTCGCCCGGAAAACGACGACCTCGCACTCGGTGCGGACATCCTGCCGAAGGCCGGTGAATCGCCGACAGGCGTACGTCGCGTAAACAACATGCCCTTGCTCATCATCGGCGGTGTGCTGCTGATCTTCGTGGTCCTGGTGGCCATGGTCGCCGCCCAACGTGGCGAGAAGAAGCCGATCGTCGAAGCATCGTCCGCCTCCTTGCCGGAGAGTAGCCGCCTGCTCGATCAGATGCTGGCCAGTACCGCGGTCGGCGGTCTCGTCGGCGACCCCGACGACAACACGCCGGTGGCTTCCTTCCCGGTCGCGCGCGTCGCCGATCCGGATGCGCCCCCACAGCCGGATCGAGCCGGTGGCGCGAAGGCGACGGACGACACCGTGGCCAACGAAAGGATGAAACTGTTCCAGACGGCGATGCATGCGAAGACCGCCCTTGCCAAGGCAGCGCCCAACGAGGGCAAGCCGGCGGGCCCGGCCGCCGCGTCCGCCGCGGGTGCGGACGAATCGCGACTGCCCACCGCGCCGACGCCGCCGGACACGCGCGTCCCCGTGCATGCCAATGGAGACTACGAGAAGTTCGCCGGTGCGGACGCGCGCCAGAAGGGAGCGGATCGCTGGCTGCTCGGCAACAGCGTGGAGGCGCCGCGAACGGCCTTCGAGATACGTGCCGGCTCGGTGATTCCCGCGACCATGATCTCCGGCATCAACTCGGATCTTCCGGGCCAGATCATCGCGCAGGTCAGCCAGGACGTTTTCGACACGCCGACCGGTCGGCACCGGCTGATTCCGCAGGGTTCCAGGCTGGTCGGACGCTACAACCATAACGTCGTCGATGGGCAGTCGCGCCTGCTCGTGGCCTGGCAACGCATCGTCTTTCCCGATGGCAAGGCGCTCGATATCGGCGCCATGGAGGGTGTCGATTCCGCAGGCTACGCCGGCTTTGGCGACAAGGTGGACCGTCATTACCTGCGCCTGTTCGGCTCGGCCATCCTGATGTCGGGCATCACCGCGGGCCTGACATCGTCACGCGTCGGTCCGGATCAGGATCCGTTCGGTTCGTCGAACGCGGCGCAGTTGAGTCAGGCACTCGCGCAGCAGATCGGCGAGGTCGCCTCGCAGATGATCAAGAAGAACATGAGCTACGCACCGACGTTGATGATCCGTCCCGGCTACCGATTCAACGTGATGGCGGTGAAGGACCTCACGTTCAATGGCCCGTACCAGGCCTTCGACTATTGATTGTTCAATCGACCGGCTGGTACACGCTCGCCGGCCTTCAGTAAACCCAAGGAGACATACACGATGAGAAAGCTATCGAGGAAAACCACGTTGGCGATCGCCTTGACCGGGGCACTGTGTTGCACGGACACGGCACATGCCGTCGTTCCGGTGATCGATGCCCTGAACGACTTCTCCAACATCGTTCAGAACTTCCAGCTGGCCGCCATCAAGCGCTCGCTCACGGACAAAGGTGGCGACACAGTCAATCATTACACCAGCAACATCGACCAATCGACGAGCATCATCAGTGAAACGACGACAAACATAGATAAGTCGATCGCCTTCAACACGGAGATTACGGGCGACTTCACCTGGATCATCAGCAACGGGAAAGACGAAGACGTTCCGATTCCCCGTGTACTGGGTACGTTGAACGCTGTCCTCGGCGGGCAATCGAGCGACGACTATGTGGCGAGGTTCCGCTCCGCCAAGGACTACGTGGCCGCAAATCAGGGCGACGGCGCACAGGAAGACTTCGGCCAGGTGGGCCTGGAAGGTTCACGCGCCCGCAAGGCGGCGAACGATGCCCTGGTCAAGGCGATCGAGAAGGAGCAGGAAGGACTCAGCGACGACGCCGTATCGCTCAAGACCATCATGAAAGAGAACATAAACGCAGCAGGCCATGGGCATCAGTTGCAGGTGGCCAACACACTGGCCACCACGCAGGTGAGCCAGCTGATGCAGCTTCGCTCGATGATGCTGGCATCCGACGCGGCACGTGTCGCCGAGGCCCAGTCCGCAGCGGACAAGGAAGCACGGGCCATCGCCACGAGCAAGGCCTTGCGTTCGGGCCTGAGCGCGCAGATCCAGTCGATCGTGCCGCGCAATCAGCCTGCCTATTGATTCCTGGGGCAGCGACATCGGTCGCCGCCCTTTCTCCTGTTGGCGTCGTAACCTCATCTTGTCCCACGGTGAATCATGCAGTTCAGTGTTCGTACCCGCTTCGGGCTGGGTGTCGCCCTTGCCCTTGTCGTTTCCACGGCATGGGCAGATCCCGTAGACGTCCGCAGCATCGTGACGGACGTGGAGAAGGAGTTTCTCAGCAAGTTCTTCATGGACGACGGCATCCTCGATGCAGCCAAGCGGTTGTTCGCGGCGCTGGCCACGATCAGTCTCGTCTGGACGATGGGCCTGCAGATACTTCGGCAGGATATCGGCGAGGCGCTGATGGAACTTCTCCGCTTCACGATCGTTACCGGAACGCTGTATTGGCTGCTGATCAATGCGTCCAGTCACGCGGGAGGCGACGATTTCATTCGGCGCATCGTCGAGTCGTTCTATGAACTGTCCAGCGGCGATACCTCGGGCGCGTCGTTCCGGACGGCCGGGGATAGCGCCATCACGCGGGCCATGAACGTCTATCTCCAGGTCATCGACGATACTTCGTCCGGCGAGGACCCCGACCGCATCGTCGGTGGTCTGATGGGCGTGGTCATCCTCATTGCGCTGACGCTGCTCGCCGCCCAGTTCCTTCTTGCCCTCGTCATGGCCTGGTTCCTTGGCTACGGTGGCATCTTCCTGCTGGGTTTCGGCGGCGCTCGCTGGACCTCGCAGATCGCCATCAACTACTACAAGCATGTCGTCGCCCTGGGTATCGCCATCGTTGCCCTCAGCGTCATCGGCACCGTCAGTGAGAACTTCTTTGGGCAGGTTTCTCCCATACTCGGACAACGCACCGAGCTGACTTACATCAAGCTGGGATTGATCCTGACCATCTCGATCCTGATGCTCGTTCTCGGTCTGCGTGTGCCGCAGTTGCTGTACACGCTGGTGACCGGTTCGTCCCTGGGCATCTTCGCCGGCACAGCGGGCATGGTCGGCTCGGCGATCGCGGCCGGCGGTGGCGCCGCCTTCGCCTCGGCGACCGGTCGATCCCCCACGAGCGACGGTGTCGGTGGCCCACCCGGTGGGTCTGCCGGCCGCTCGAATTCGGCCATGGAGGCCATCGAACGTTCGGCGGTATCCGCAAGCGCGATGGCCGATCCCTTTCACGTTGCCAGCGGGTCCGATCCCTTCGGCGTGCCACGCGGCCGGGACGCGCACCGGAGTTCGCACGGGGGCAGCGTGTTCGGTGCAGTCGGCGGCGGCGCGGGCGGCGCGTCGGCGCCATCGGTGCCGTTGCCGACCTCTCGACCGGAGCCCTCCCGTGTGGCAAGTCGGAGCGAGGGCTCACCCACACCTCCGGTGGCCACCGCAGAGGGCGAGCGTGCGGCGAGTGGATCGAACGCCGATGCGACCGCACGCAACGCCGCAAGCCCGCCAGCGACCATGCGCATGGACGAAGGCGAGATCCCGCCGCGGCCCGATTATCTGGCCGAGACGGCGGCCATTGCCGCGGCGCAGGGTGAAACGCGACTGCCGTCGTACGACGCCGCTCATCATGACGGCCATGTGCCTGATGACGGCAATACGCATCAGCAGATCCACGAGAGCACGGCGGAGGATCACGTATCGACGACGACCAGCATAGGTACCGACGGCGCTCACATGGGCGCCGGGGCCATCGAGTCGCAGGCAACGACGTTTGCCGGAATCGACAGCGACATGCACGCGCCGGTTCCCGGTCGCGAGACCGCGACCGCCGTTTCCGCGGGTGCGCAGGACGATACCCACGCGGGCTCAGCGATGCATGTGCCCGGCGCAGTCGCGCATGAAGGGTCTCACGCGGATGTGAGCGTGAACGATGCCCTGCATGAGACCTCCGCGTCGCGGACGTTGAGCGATACGACCGACGACTACCGCGTCGACAGCGCGGGGTCCGTTTCCACAACGATCCATACGGATAGTCAGTCCTTCGATACGTCCAGCATCGACACGCCGGAGTCCACGACGCTTGCGTCGATCCCGTCACAGGACACCGTTCCCATGGCTCCGGCGACGACGCAGCCTGTCACGGCCGTCGGCACCGAGCGGCGACGCAGTATCCACGCCTCGGCCGATGCCGACGAACGCCACACGGACACGCCGGGATCGGCCACCCACGCGGTTCTTCACGGCGTCGGCTCCCATGCGCAGCGCGCCGGTGCCGAGCAAGGCCTACCGGTCCCGGGCGCCGTCGTATCGCAGGACCTCGCCCCCGTGGCCGATGCAGGGGCGAATCACACCCCGGATACCGCCGCCAGTAAGGAGGGCAGGGCCCAGGCTCAGGCCTTGCCCGCTGCCGATGGGAGCCCGGTCGACGGGATCGCTCCCAAGGTCGCCGTGGCTCATAAGGGCAGTGACGCGGACGGTCGGGTTCGCGTCACTCCGGAGCTTGCCGAGCCGCCTGCGCAGACAAATCCGGTAGCCGACGAAATCCAGGCGCAGGCGAATCCGGTGGCCGACGAAATCCAGGCGCAGGCGCACCCGGTAGTCGCTGACATCCAGGTGCACGCCGATACACGGACGCCCGATGTCGAGCGCGTCGTCGTCGACGTGCGTGCGGAGCATGAGGCCGGTGCGGCATCCTCGGTGTCGCGCGTCGCAGGGATCGCCGATGCATCGGCTCCTGCGGCCGTTGAGAGGCCGGCGGGGCTGCCGGCGGATGCGATGCCATCCGCAACGGCCGACAGCCATGACGACAACGATCGCGACCCCGGTCGCGACCGCGACGAAGAGAACACCCCATGATCGAGGCGCTTCCGGATATTCCCCCCGAGCGCCAGGAGATGGTCAGCTGCGCACTGGGCGCGGCTCTCGCGTACGACGTGCCGGCCAACATCCTCCTTGCCGTGGCGGATAAAGAGGCCGGCAAGCCGGGCCAGTGGGTGCGAAATGCCAACGGCAGCTACGACGTCGGCACGCTGCAGTTCAATACCAGCTACCTGGGCGATCTTTCGCGTTACGGCATCTCGGCGGCCGACGTGGCGGCGCCCGGTTGCTATCCCTTCCTTCTCGCCGCCTGGCGTATTCGCGGGCATCTGCGCAATGACACGGGCGACGTGTGGACACGCGCGGCGAACTATCACTCGCGTACGCCACGTTACAACGCCGTCTACCGCTCGGACCTCATGCGCCGGGCGTCCCGCTGGACGACCTGGCTGGACGATCATTTCCCCACCCACGATGCGGTGGTGGACACCCACCCTTATGGAACGAGGTAACCCATGAACTACAGAAATCTACGTCCGGCTGGCCATCTTCTGCTGCTGCTGGCGACGACATACGCTGGCGATGCACTGGCTGCCGACGGCTGTGCGAAGTCGGCCAATACGAACTACCAGATCGGTCAGACCGCGGAGATCGAGGTCACCAACGATATTCCCCCCGGAACGATCGTCCGCGACGAGAAGGCGCACGGCGACGGCAACGTCGTCGCGAGTTGCGTTGGCGATGTGACCCTCGAGGGCAAGTACACCGCTGTCCTCACCGACGGCCTCATTCCGTTGATGGTCGGCGGCGAGCTTTCCGGCTTCGGCCTCGAGATCTACGTGGAGGAGAACTTCGGTGCGGGTCCCACTTATGGATTTCCGCACTCGTATCACCGCAACTTCGGCAAAGGCGGTTTTATTCGCAGTGACGATATCAACGTGGGTTACCGGGTGAAGCGAATGAGTGGAAATATCCGCTATGGTCGCGTCGACCCGGGGGAGATCGCCGAGCAGGCGGCCAGCTCGCTGACAGGCGGCTTCACGCCGCCGTTCCGGCACATGCAGATCTACGAACTATGGTTCAAGCGGCCGACGTGCAGCATCAGCGCGGAGACCCTCAACCAGACGGTCTCCATGGGAAGCTACTCGCTCGCCGACTTCAAGAACCCGGACAGGGCGACCCGTTGGGTCAACTTCAAGCTTACGGTGCAGGATTGCAAGGAACCTGTCGGGCAGATCGCGCGGTTCACCTTCGGTAGTGCGACCGATGCCGATCCGGATGCGAGGGATCTCTTCAGGATGCTCGGCACCGGACCGTCCCATGTGGGCCTGGAGATCGCCAGCGCCGGCAAGCATACGATCGAGCCGGGCAAGCCCTACGAGGCGAACGCGCTGGCCACCGGCGAGGACTTCGACTTCTACGTGCGCTTGCGCGAAACGCTGTACAGCGTGGGTGCCGGTGCGTTCACCCGCCCGGTCACCATTCGCGTGGACTTCCTGTGAGGCCCGGGATCAATCGTCCGCGGTGAGCGTATGGAACGGTTTGTCCAGCCGCACGCCGTCCGTGTCGTAGTCGGAGACCGCGCGGCCGTCGACCGTCACCTTCGTCGGCTTCGTCCGCTCCGGCCAGAACACGCGCATGGCCGTTCCCGGACGAATGCCTTCGCCCAGCGTGACGGTCAGTCGCCTGCCATCGCGCCGCGCCGTCATGCTCAACGATCCGTAGGCCACGGGCAGGCGTGTCACCGACAACCCCTTGCCGGCAACCCAGGAAGGTGGCGTTCCCGGCAGCAGGTAAAGGCCGTCGTCGGCTTCACGCATCAACATGCCGAAGAGGGTCCGTGCGTACTCCGATCCGATCCAGGTGTGCGGCATGTCGCCTAGATAGCCCGGATGTCGAAGCCGCGAATGCACGACCTCGGCCCACATGTTCCACGCGGGCGGTCGTCGGTCGCGCACGATGTCCGTCAGCAGCGCTTCGGCGTCTCCGGGCCGGTCCAGGTAGACATACGTCAGCACGTTGCGCAGCTCGTACGGCGTATAGGCGAACAATTCACCCGGAGCCTCGCGCTTGCGCACATCGGCGAGGTAGCGATCGAACGTGCGCACCAGTGCCTCGCGGGGCAGAACATCCATCTGTCCCGTCGGGTCGAGCGCGATCGAAACGCTGGTCGGATCGCCATCGCCAAGATCCGCCGCGGCGGGAATCGTATCGACGCCCTTCCAGGCCATCGTCGTCTCGATGGACGTGCGCAGCGAGTCGCGCAGCGCGGCGTATTGCGCCCGCGCGTAAGCGGCGAGTTCCTTGTCGCCCCACTGTTCGGCCAGCCATGCGCCGTCATGCCAGCCCTTCAGCGCCCAGTAGTCGTCCCAGTAGCTGTGCGTGGGACTGGAGTATCCCTCGTGGCTGATCGACGGTGCGATGATGCCGTGGAAGCGCTCGGGCGCGGGAAGGTCGGCGAGATAGCCGGAGACCATGGTCCGCTCGCGCAACGCCTGCATGAATTGCATCGCCGCGCGGACCTTCGGCTCATAGTTCTTCACACTGGCCGCGCCGCCACCGAAACGCGCGACGTCGGCGACGAGGTTGATGAATTCGCCCTGGCTGTCGTATTCGATGTCGGAACCGAAGCCACGATTCACGCTGCCGTCGGCGTTGAGGATGGGCGAGACCAATCCGTTCTCGTGCACGGCGTGGGCGGCATACCAGTCGAGATAGTCGCGCGCCGTCTTCGTCTCGCCCATGCGCAGAAGAATCGATGCGGTAGCCGCGCCGTCACGGATGAAGGATCGGTTGTAGTTGCGCGGGCCTGCCTGCATCGCGTGGCCGGTCTGGTTGACCAGCATGTACGCGGCCTGCGAGCGCAGGATGTTCACCAGCGACTCGTCCGGCAGCGAGATGGCGACACCGCCCAGGCGCTTCTGCCATTCGTCGGCAACGCGCGCGGAGAGCGCATCGAATGCCTCGGCGTCGAGGGTGGCGCGATCGATCGCGGGCGGTTCGGGCAGATGTCCGTTCGTATCCGCCGGCGCATTGCCAAGCGGAAACGCGAGCACGATGTCGCGCTGCGTGCCTGGGGCCAGGTGCACGCGATAATCGAGCACGGCGGCGGCGAGTCCGTCGTCGTCGTGTGCCTCACGCGCCGCGGGAACCTTTCCGGCGGCGATCGTCGCCGTGATTTCCGTCTCGCCATGCGCACCGAACGGGGCTGCGCCGGCGGCGTCCACCGGCGTCAACGACGCGAGCAGGCTTCGACCCTCCGCGCGCACACCGGCGGTCGACGCGTCTCCGACAATGGCGATGTCGTGTATCGGCGAGGCGCCGCCGTTCTGCCAGGGTGGATTGACCTGGATCGGCCGCACGACCAGCGACAACGTTCCGTCCACCGGCACGCTGCCGGTGTTGGTCAGGCGATGACGAAGCATGACCACGGGCTGTGCGCCATCATGGAACGCAAACGCTTCGCTGCTGACGGCGAGCCCGGGCTGCGCCATCCAGCCCACCGAAGGCATCGGCTTCCAGCCGTCGCGCAACGCGTGGGTGCGCACCGATCCGTCGGAGACACTGGCGCGTCCCGACGCGTCCCGCCAGATCGCCTGCACCTGCGGTCCGCCCTTGTAGGGCTCGAGGTTGCCGTACTCGTCGAAGATGGACTTCTGCAAGCCGGCAGGCACGCCGACCGCGGTCCAGTACACCTGCTGCATGTGCAGCGAGGACGGGAACAACGCCGCGTTAGCCCGGGAAGCGACCACCTGGTAGCGCTTCATGGGCGTCAGCACGCGTAGGGGCCCCAGCATCCGAAGTCGCTTCACCATCGGCGCTGCGCCGTCTTTGGGGGTGACCCGCAGGCGCAGCGCGTCGATATCGCGTGGCTCGCGGGCAGCCAGGTACGAGCTGTCCCCGGCGCTGCCTGGGTCGCTGTCGATCGTGGTCCAGCGCCCGCTGGCATCGCGTCCTTCAAGCACGGCCCCATCGCGGGGACCGGCCCACTCGACCTCCAGCCCGGCGATGGTCACGGGGCGCGGCAGGGAAATATCCAGCTGCCGCATACCCTTCGAACCCTTGCCGACGATGCGCCGGGTGGTTCCGTCCGCCCACAGGGATGCCCCATCGTCCGAACCGTCCAGCCCGGCGATGCGCGCCGCGTCGTCGGCAGAGAACGGCTCGAATTCGAACACCGAGACGCCCCAGTCGGCCGTCCGCGCCGGCGCGGCCAGGCGCACGTAACGAGCATCCGCCGCGGGAAAGACGAGGTACTCCGTTCCACCCGGCGAATCGGTGACGCTGTAGACGGGGCGGAAGACCTTGCCATCGGTCGACACCTGGATGGCATACGACGCGGCGAATCCGCTATCCCAATGGATGCGTACCCCGCCGATCCTGGCGACCTTGCCCAGGTCCACCTGGAACCACTGTCCGGGACTGAAGCCGCCGCCCCAGCGAGTCGTCTCGTCCATGTCGATGGCATGGGCTGGCGCCAGTGCCGGCACCTGCTGCGACGAGCTGGTCGCCCGCCATGCGCTACGGGGCGGCAATCCCTCGGCGGCGAACGACGGCGCGACGGCCACCAGGCCGAGAAGGGCGAGGGTGAGACGCGCGACGCGTGGGCGGGTGCGATAGGGCATGCGAGAAACCTCCGGGGAGGTCGCCCAGCCTAGGCACGTAACGCCATGTAACCAAGTCTTCGGCGCTAGAATCGTGGGTCTCGCGAACTTCATGAATGCCCCGATATGCGTAATCCCCTGCAGGAACAGTTGCTCAAGGCCGGTCTGGTCAAGAAGGACAAGATCGCCAAGGTCGTGCGCGAACAGGCCAAACAGCGCCAGGGCAAGGCGCCGGTGGTTGCCGACGAAGCCCAGGTGGATGCGCGCAAGTTGCAGGCCGAGCGCGCCGAACGCGATCGTGCGATCGCCGCCGAGCGCAATGCCGAGGCGCGGAAGAAGGAAATCCGCGCCCAGGTACGCCAGATCGTCGAGACCACCCGGGTCAAGCGCGATGGCGAGATCGCTTATCGCTTCACCGACGGCGACAAGATCACCAGCCTGCTGGTCAGCGAGCCGCTGCGCGCCCAGCTCGCCGCCGGCGTGCTGGCCATCGCCAGGCTCGACGACCGCTACGAGCTCATTCCCCGCGCGGCGGCGGACAAGATCCATATGCGCGTCGCCGACGTCGTCGTCTCCGACCATGGCCGCAAGGACACCGCCCCGCTGCCTGCCGACGACGATGACGACTACTACAAGCAGTTCGTCGTTCCTGACGACCTGATCTGGTAAGTAGCGGCCGCCGATGAGCATTCTGGTCACCGGCAGCGCCGGGCACCTGGGCGAGGCGATCGTTCGTCGCCTTCGCAGCGAGGGCCGCGAGGTGCGCGGCATCGACATCAAGCCCTCCCCGTTTACCGATCACGTCGGTTCGATCACGGACGAGGCCTTCGTTCGCGAGGCCATGGCCGGCGCTTCCCGCGTCATTCATAGCGCCACCCTGCACAAGCCGCATATCGCTACGCACGCGCAGCGCGACTTCGTGCAGACCAATGTGGCGGGCACGGTGGTCCTGCTCGAGTCTGCCGTGGCGCGTGGCGTGAAGGCCTTCGTCTTCACCAGCACCACCAGCAGCTACGGCGCCGCGCTGTCGCCGCCACCCGGGGAGCCGGCAGTGTGGATCGACGAGGACGTCGTCCCGATCCCGAAGAACATCTACGGCGCGACCAAGATCGCTGCCGAAGGCATGTGCGAACTGGTCGCGCGGAGGGACCGCCTTCCGGTCATCGTGCTGCGAACGTCGCGCTTCTTCCCCGAAGATGACGACAACGCAGGTGTGCGTGCCGAGTACGACTCGCTGAACATGCAGGCCAACGAACTGCTCTATCGGCGTGCGGACATCGAGGACATCGTCGAGGCGCACCTGCTGGCGGTCGAAAGGGCGCCGGGCCTGGGCTTCGGTCGCTACATCGTGTCGGCCACGCCGCCCTTCAGCCGCGAGGACGCGGCGGCGTTGCGGGCCGATGCGGCGGCCGTGGTCCGCAAGCTGTTTCCTGACGTGGAGGCGCTTTACGCCGCGCGGGGCTGGAAGCTGCTGCCGAGCCTGGATCGTATCTACGACAGCGGTCGGGCCTCACGCGCGTTGGACTGGGTGCCCCGGCGGGATTTCGCCTTCGTCCTCGACTGCCTGCGCCGTGGGGAGGATTTCCGCAGTGAGATGGCCCGGGCGATCGGCGTGAAGGGGTACCACGATGTGGTGTTCGATGAGGGGCCCTATCCCGTGGCGGGATGAGGGGCCCCATCGCCGATAAATCGGCTCCCACACAAAGCACCGCGATCCTGTGGGAGCCGCTTCAGCGGCGATGCCCCTGCCCCAATGTGGGAGCCCCTTGTGGGAGCCGCTTCAGCGGCGATGCCCCTGCCTCCATGTGGGAGCCCCCCGTGTGGGAGCCGATTCATCGGCGATGCCTCTGCCCCCATGTGGGAGCCGATTCATCGGCGATGCTCTGGGAGCCTTCAGCCGACCGGCTTGGACCGGTCCGTCTCCAGCGCCTTGTTGATGCGCAAGGCCAGCAGCGTGCAGGCCGCGCCCGAAAGCAGGTAGACGCTCACGGCGCCCAGCCCGAAGCGGGTCGACAGGCCCAGCGCCACCAGCGGTGCGAACGCGGCGCCGAACAACCAGGCGAAGTCCGAGGTCAGGGCGGCACCGGTGTAACGGAAGCGCTTGGCGAAATTCGCCGTGACCGTGCCGGCCGCCTGGCCGTAGGACAGGCCGAGCAGGGCGAAGCCGATCAGCAGGAAGGCGTCCTGCGCGGCCTTGCCGCCGCCGAGCAGCCACGGTGAGGCAATGGCGAACAGCGCGATCAGCACGGCCATGGTGCCCAGCGTATTGCGGCGACCGAACTTGTCGGCGATGACGCCCGAGGCCATGGTGCCGAGGATCGCCAGGAAGGCGCCGACCAGCTGCACCACCAGCACGTCGTTGATGTCCTGCGAGCGGTTGAGCGCGATCCAGGACAGCGGGAAGATGGTGACCAGGTGGAACAGGGCGTAGCTGGCCAGGGCGGCGAAGGCGCCGATAAACAGGTTGTAACCCTGGGCCGTCACCATCTCGATGATGCCGATGGGTTCGAGTTCGCGCTCTTCCAGCAACTGGGTGTATTCCTCGGTCACCACCAGGCGCAGGCGGGCGAACAGCGCCACCACGTTGATCGCGAAGGCCACGAAGAACGGGTAGCGCCAGCCCCAGTCGAGGAAGTCTTCCGAGGAGAGCTGGGTATGCAGGAACAGGAACAGCGAGGCGGCGATCAGGAAGCCGACCGGCGCGCCCAGCTGACCGAGCATGGAATACCAGCCGCGGCGGTCCTTCGGGGCATTGAGCGAGAGCAGGGAGGGCAGGCCGTCCCAGGAACCGCCGAGCGCAATGCCCTGCAAGAAGCGCAGTACCGAGAGAATCACAATGACCGTGTACCCGTGCGACGTGTTCGCCGGCAGGAAGGCGATACACACCGTCGAGGTGCCCAGCAGGAACAGGGCGGCGGTGAGCTTCGTGCTCCGGCTCCAGTTGCGCTGGATGGCCATGAAAAGCGTCGTGCCGATCGGCCGGGCGATGAAGGCCAGCGAGAAAATGGCGAAGGCGGCGAGGATGCCGTCCAGCTGGCTCAGGAACGGAAAGAACACCGACGGAAAGACGAGGACGGACGCAATGCCGTACGTGAAGAAGTCGAAGTATTCGGAGGCGCGGCCGATGACGACGCCGACCGCGATTTCGCCGGGGGCGACGGGGGCGTGGCTGGTCTCGTGCTGGCGGCGGACATCCTGTTCGGCGCCTTCCGCGGCATTGTGATGGGCGTGTGAAATGCTCGACATCGTATTCGGCCCGGTCTTGGGAATGGATGGCAGGATAGCCAAGGATCGCACCACTCGGCTTGTAGGGCCATGGGACAAAGTGTCCTATGGTCTTGAAAGGCGGATCGGCGTACTTTTTCGTGTCCCCACGGTTGCCTCCATCATGCGAATGTCCATGAAGATGATGCGCGGATTGCTGATCCCCGCTTTGGTCCTGCTCCTGTCGGGCTGCGACGCCGTGCTGTTCTCGCCTTCCGGCGATATCGCCCGGCAGCAGCGCGATCTCATCATTATTTCCGTGGTGTTGATGCTCATCATCATCATCCCGGTGATCGCGATGACCTTCATGTTCGCCTGGAAATACCGGGAATCGAACAAGAGCCATGACGAATACGCCCCGGACTGGAACCATTCCACGGTCCTGGAGCTGCTGATCTGGTCGGCCCCCCTGCTGATCATCATCGCGCTGGGCGCGATCACCTGGACCAGCACGCACAAGCTGGATCCCTACCGCTCGCTGGACCAGATCGACGCCTCGCGCCCGGTCGCCGAAGGCGTCAAGCCGCTCGTGGTCGAGGTCGTGGCGCTGGACTGGAAGTGGCTGTTCCTCTATCCGGAGCAGGGCATCGCCACGGTGAACGAGATGGCCGCTCCGGTGGACCGCCCGATCGAATTCCATATCACCGCCTCGAACGTCATGAATGCGTTCTTCGTCCCCTCCCTGGCGGGCATGATCTACGCCATGCCGGGCATGGAGACCAAGCTTCACGCGGTGATGAACAAAACCGGTGATTTCGAGGGTATTTCGGCCAACTACAGCGGTGCCGGCTTCTCCGACATGCGCTTCCGCTTCCATAGCCTGTCCGACGCCGATTTCGACACCTGGGTGGCCAAGGCCCGTGCGGACGGCAACGCCTTGAGCCGCGAGGACTACCTCAAGCTCGAGCAGCCCAGCGAGCGCGAGCCGGTGCACTACTACAACACCGTGGCGCCTGGCTTGTACAAGGCGATCCTCAACCGCTGCGTCGAATCGAACCGCATGTGCATGAGCGACATGATGGCGATCGACCAGCAGGGCGGCCAGGGTGTGGTGGGCGCGTACAACGTTACCTCCCTCGATGCCGGTACCCGATCGCGCCTGGGTTTCGCCGACGACGGCAAGCGCTACGTGGGCGCCCTGTGCGCCGCGCGTGGCGCCACCGGTGCGCCGCTGACCCCTGCCGGACGTCCGCTCTGAGCGGCCGCCTTTTCCGATTCAAGCCTCGCCGAGTCCGGTAATGAACACATCCGATCTAGTCAAACTGATCTTCGGACGCCTCACCATCGAGGCGATCCCGTACCACGAGCCGATCCTCATCGGCACGTTCATCGCGGTCGCCATCGGCGGTATCGCCCTGCTAGCGGTGATCACGAAGTACAAGCTCTGGGGTTACCTCTGGAGCGAATGGTTCACCAGCATCGATCACAAGAAGATCGGCATCATGTACATGGTGCTCGGCGTGGTCATGCTGCTGCGCGGCTTCTCCGACGCGATCATGATGCGCGCCCAGCAGGCCATGGCCTTCAATGGCAACGCCGGCTTCCTGCCGCCGCATCACTACGACCAGGTTTTCACCGCCCACGGCGTGATCATGATCTTCTTCGTGGCCATGCCCTTCGTCACCGGCCTGATGAACTTCGTCGTGCCGCTGCAGATCGGCGCGCGCGACGTGGCGTTTCCGTTCCTGAACAACTTCAGCTTCTGGATGACCGTGGCCGGCGGCATGCTGGTGATGGCCTCGCTGTTCGTCGGTGAGTTCGCCCGCACGGGTTGGCTCGCTTACCCGCCGCTTTCGGGGCTCGCGGCCAGTCCGGATGTCGGTGTCGACTACTACATATGGTCGCTACAGGTGGCCGGTGTGGGAACGACCCTCTCCGGCATCAACCTGCTCGCCACCATCATCAAGATGCGCGCGCCGGGCATGACCATGATGAAGATGCCCATCTTCACCTGGACCTCGCTGTGCACCAACGTGCTCATCGTCGCCGCGTTCCCGGTGCTGACGGCGGTGCTGGTGCTGCTTTCGCTCGACCGCTACGTCGGTACCAACTTCTTCACGAACGACTTCGGCGGCAACGCCATGATGTACGTGAACCTGATCTGGATCTGGGGCCACCCCGAGGTCTACATCCTGGTGCTGCCGGTCTTCGGCGTGTTCTCGGAAGTGGTCGCCACCTTCAGCCGCAAGCGCCTGTTCGGCTACGCGTCCATGGTGTACGCCACGGTCGTCATCACCGTGCTGTCGTACCTGGTCTGGCTGCACCACTTCTTCACCATGGGTTCCGGGGCGAGCGTCAACTCGTTCTTCGGCATCACCACGATGATCATCTCCATCCCCACGGGCGCGAAGATCTTCAACTGGCTGTTCACGATGTACCGTGGCCGCATCCAGTTCGAAGTGCCGATGCTGTGGACGATGGGTTTCATGGTCACCTTCGTGATCGGCGGCATGACCGGCGTCATGCTGGCGGTACCGCCGGCCGACTTCCTCCTGCACAACAGCCTGTTCCTGATCGCGCATTTCCATAACGTGATCATCGGCGGCGTGGTCTTCGGTGTCTTTGCCGGTATCAACTACTGGTTCCCCAAGGCCTTCGGCTTCAAGCTCGATTCGTACTGGGGCAAGTGGTCGTTCTGGCTCTGGCTGGTGGGCTTCTACTTCGCCTTCATGCCGCTGTATGTGCTGGGCTTCATGGGCGTGACCCGTCGCATGAACCACTTCGAAGACCCGTCCCTGCAGATCTGGTTCATCATTGCCGCGTTCGGTGCCCTGCTCATCGCGGGCGGCATCGCCGCGTTCCTCATCCAGATCTTCGTCAGCGTCAAGCGCCGCGAGGCCCTGCGCGACGTCACCGGCGATCCGTGGCACGGCCGCACGCTGGAGTGGTCGACGTCGTCGCCGCCGCCGGCGTACAACTTCGCCTTCACCCCGGTCATCCACGAGCAGGACGCGTGGTGGCAGATGAAGGAGCGCAACGCCATGCGTCGCACCGAAGGCTACCTGCCGATCCACATGCCGAAGAACACCGCCGCCGGTGTGTACATCGCGGGCTTCGCGTTCGTCATCGGCTTCGCCATGATCTGGCACATGTTCCTCATCGCCGGTCTCGCCTTCCTCGGTCTGCTGGTGACCGCGATCGGCCATACCTTCAACTACAAACGCGACTACTACATCCCCGCCGACGTCGTGGCCCGGACCGAGGCCGCCCGCACGGAAGAGCTCGCCGCCCATGTCTGATATGCACGCCACCTCTTCCGCGGTCGTCGCGGACAAGCAGGACCTTCAGTTCTGGATGAAGGAAGATCACCACCCGGAAAACGGCACGTTGCTCGGGTTCTGGATCTACCTGATGAGCGATTGCCTCATCTTCGCCTGCCTGTTCGCCACCTACGGCGTCCTCGGCCGCAGCTACGCGGGCGGCCCTTCGGGTGCCGACCTGTTCGAGCTGCCGCTGGTGGCGATCAACACCACCATGCTGCTGCTGTCTTCCATCACCTACGGTTTCGCCGTGCTGGAGATGCAGAAGAACCGCCGCGGCACGATGATGGCCTGGCTGATCGTCACCGGACTGTTCGGCGCGGCCTTCCTGGGCATCGAACTCTACGAGTTCGCCAACCTCATCCATGAGGGTGCCGGCCCGCAGCGCAGTGCCTTCCTGTCGTCGTTCTTCACCCTGGTCGGTACCCACGGCCTGCACGTGACGTTCGGCATCGTCTGGCTGATCACCTTGCTGGTGCAGGTGGGACGCTTCGGTCTCACCCCGGCCAACAAGCGTCGCATCATGTGCCTGTCCATGTTCTGGCACTTCCTCGACGTGGTCTGGATCGGCGTCTTCACCTTTGTCTATCTGATGGGAGTGCTGCCGTGAGCGCGCACATCGAATCGCACGATCACCACGACGACCACGGTCACGGTGAAGAGGAAGTCAGCCACAGCACCCTGAAGGGTTACATGATGGGGTTCTTCCTCGCCGTGGTGCTGACGGCGATCCCGTTCTGGCTGGTGATGGGCAAGGTCATTCCGAACCCGCAGACGCTCGCGATCGTGATCCTCACCTTCGCGGCGATCCAGATCGTCGTCCACATGATCTACTTCCTGCACATGGACACCAAGTCGCAGGGTGGCTGGAACATGCTGGCGCTGATGTTCACGCTGATCCTCGTGGTCATCACGCTGACCGGCTCCATCTGGGTCATGTTCCACCTCAACTCGAACATGATGCCTGGCATGTCCCACGACATGACCGAGCAGCAGGTCAAGAACCTGCCTTGAGCGTGAACGCGGCAAACGAGCCAAGGACGCCGCGCCCACCGCGCGGCGTCTTCGTTCTGGGCCTGCTGGCCCTGGTCGGCGCACTGGTTTTCGTCGGCTTCCTCGCGCTCGGCACCTGGCAGGTGCATCGCCGCGCGTGGAAGCACGACCTGATCGCCCGGGTGGATACGCGCGTCCATGCGCAACCCGTAGATGCGCCGGGCCGTGGCCAGTGGCCGCAGGTCAGCGCCGCGAACGACGAATACCGCCGCGTGAAACTCACCGGCAGCTTTCTGCAGGACAAGAGCGTACGCGTGCGTGCCAGCACCGAGCTTGGCATGGGCTCGTGGCTCCTTACGCCATTGCGCATGAGCACGGGCGACATCGTCATCGTCAACCGGGGCTTCGTCTCGCCGACATGGTGTGGAGGGAAGGCGGATTGCGCGCCCGGTCCCTCCGGACCCACCACGGTGTCGGGATTGTTGCGGATCAGCGAGCCCAAGGGTGCCTTCCTGCAGAAGAACGACCCGGCCGCCGATCGCTGGTTTTCGCGAGACGTGGCGGCGATCGCCGCGGCGAAGGGGTTGGGCGATACCGCGCCGTATTTCGTCGACGCGGACGCGGCGTCCTCGCCCGGGCGTGGCGAGGGTAACGACGGTCCGGTCGGTGGCCTGACGGTCATCGCGTTTCCGGATAACCATCTCAGCTACGCCATCACCTGGTACGCCCTGGCGTTGTTGACACTGGTCGGGGCCTGGGTGGTGTGGAAGAACGCGTTTCACTTTTCGGGGTCCCGAACGTCTTAAGGGGTATGCATCCGCATTACCCCGATCCGACCACGGTCCACGACGCCGCGCCTGGGTGGGCACCTGCCCGGCCAGCCCGGCACGCCCTGGCGCTCGTCCTCGATCATGCCCGTCGGCGCGCCGCCCTGCGTCGGCAGGGGACGGTCCGGGAACGACGGCTGCCTTACCTGCTGCGAACGCTTTTGTCTTTCCGTAGCCAGGCGACCTGGCTGCGCCTGGTAGGTTCGTCGTGGGCCATGCGCGATGCGGCCGACATGAATCCGAGGGTGTACGAACGTTGGCAGACGCCCTACATCTCGCAGGCCTTCAGCCTTGCCACGCGGGCGCGGGTGATCGACGCCCACTACCGGTTCGTTGCGCGTGAGTTTCCCGAACGGCTGCGCAGCCGCCTGCTCAAGGGGCACGACGTCCGCCTGGCCACGCTCCCCCTCGGCGGCGGCGAAATAGCGTACCTCCACGCGCGCACGCCGGAGCACGAGGCCACGGGTGAGATGGGCCTGTATCTTCTCAACGCCGACAAGGAAGTGATCTCGTCCTGCGCGATCACGTTCGCCGGTGCGGATGGCGTGCTGGTGGGTGCGATGCGTGGCTCGTGGGCCTACCTCGGTCGCGGGGCCATGGCCCGATTCGCCCGCGCCACAGGTGGACTGCGCCCGCGCGACCTCCTGCTCGCAGTGATTCGCGCGCTGGCCACCTACTACGGTATCGAGCGGGTCCGTGGCGTATCGCGCGCGGCACATCCCCTCGACCGGCGGGCCGGCGTGGGCAAGGCGTCGTACGACGGGTTCTGGCGACGACACGGCGGCACACCGGGGCAGGATGGCTGCTACGACATCCCGCGGCTTGCCCTATCCAGCGGGCGAGCGGAGCGCGACGCGTTTCGGCGCGAGGCCTGCGAGGTCACGCTGAAGTCGTTCGTGCGAACGGCGGGCTAGAAGTCGTACGTGCCGGTGAGGAGGACGACGCGGCCTTGCCGTATCGGCACGAACGTCTCATCGAAGTTCACCGCGTACAGCGTGCGTGCGAAGAGGTTCTTGACGCCCAGGGTGATTCGCCAGTTGTCGCCGTAGCGCGACACATTCGTTTCGACGCTGGCCTGTCCCGGAATGCCGAAGTACTGGCCGTCGTTGGTGGTGCGCCCTTCGCTGCGACTGCGCGCGAGGATGCCGGCGGCGACGCCCCACGGTTTGACCGATCCGTTGCCGAAGCGGTAGCTCGCCCACGCCGACGCCTGGTGCTTTGGCGCGCCCGTCGGCCGCGTGTCGTCGTGATTGCGGATGCGCGATTCGGTAAGACTGGCCAGCACGTCGAAATCCGGCGCCACGCGACCGGTGAATTCGAGTTCGAGGCCCTGGTTGGTCTGTCCTGGCCCCGGGGTGGCGAAGAACGGCGGTTCCGGCGAGACGAGGTCGACGCTGTGGTCGACGCGGATGCGATAGACGGCGGCGGTCAGACGCGCCCGCTGATCGAACAGGTCGATCTTCGTGCCGGCTTCCAGCTGCCGCGAGGTCGCCACGGGCAGCGGCTGGCCGTCCTTGCCGAGCAGGGGATCGGGCTGGAAGCCGGTGGAGGTGTCCGCGTAGAACGACACGTCTTGCGTCAACTTGTAGACCACGCCGACTTTCGGCACCCAGCGCTGTTTGCGCACCTTGCGCGGCGACTGGTCCGGCCATCGGGTGTCGAGTTCGTAGCTGGTCCGCCTCACCGCGGCGAGAATGTTCCAGCGATCGCCCAACGCGATCTGGTCCTGGAGATAGACGCCCGCATTGGTCTGCCAGGAGCCACCCAGCGTCTGCACGGTGGTGCTGATCGGCGCGAGCAACGCGTTGAACTTCGCCGACATGGTGCTCCCGGTACGCAGGTCGTAAGCTAGCGGCCGCGTCACGATGACCGCGCTGCGACTGGCCTCGTCGACCTCGGCTGCCGAGCTGCCCTGGACGATGCTGCCGCCACCGCTGTCGCCGGCGTGGGTACGCGCCAGGTCCAGCCCGACCAGTACGGTATGGGCGACACCGCCCGTGCTGAAGGTGCGCGTGAGATCGTTCTGCCAGGTCCAATACGTGGCCGAGTAACGAAAGCTCCGGGCCACGGCGGAATTCGATTCACCGAACGCCGTGACCGGATCGGAAACATACGACCAGCTCCGGCCGTCGCTGCGTTGCCGGACGTACTGCCCGCGGCTATGCAGGGTCCAGTCGTTCGCGAAGTCGTGATCGAACTCGAACACACCGCGCAGCGTGCGATAGGTGGAGATATCGCCGGGGCTACCGGGTACCGAGCGCACCGGCGATGCCGACGCGAGCGAGGGGCCAAGCAGTACCGTGTGCTCGGGGCCGGGCACACGGTTGTCGACGAATTCCAGGCCGCCCATGACGCGGGTATGGTCGCCCTGCCAGGCCAGCGAGGGTGCGAGGTACGCGCCGCGGCCGCCGCCGTCGCCCTGGGGGGTTTTCTCGCCGCGCTGGCCCGAGGCGACGACGCGGTAGGTCAGCGAACCATCTTTCGAGGCGCTGCCGGCGAGGTCGAGGCCGAGCCTCGCGCCGTCGTACCTGCCCAGCGAATAGTCGATCGTGCGTACCGTCTCGGCCTGCGGGCGCTTCATCACCACGTTGATCGAGCCGCCGAAATTGTTGTTCTGCGATGCGTCGCCGAGGATCGCCTCCGGCCCGCGAAGCACTTCCACGCGCTCGATGCCGATCAGCGGCGGGAGGTCTTCGGTGCGCGCGATGCCGTTGGGCATGCCGTCGGTCATGCCGTGCCCGGCATCGAAGCCGCGGATCAGGAACAGTGGCGAGCCACCGTAGCCGTCGACGTACTGCACCCCCGCCACGTACCGCGCCACATCGCCGATATCCACCGCCTGCTGCGCTTCGATCACGTCGCGGGTCACGACGGCGACCGATTGCGGAACGTCGGTCAGGCGCGCCTCGGTGCGCGTCACCGTGCGCGTGGTGTCCGCCTTGAATCCGTTGTCCTGGAGCAAGCCCTGGACGTCCACCGTGGCGAGCGGCACCACGCTGCCCGGGTCGAACGCGGTGGCGGGATCGAGCGGGGCCGGCGTCGCGTTGTCGGCCTTCTGTCGTTGCCGGACGACGACCGTACGCGCGTCGTAGCGCTCGCTTTCGAGATCGGTACCGGCAAGCAGCTCGTCGAGTGCCGCACTCGGCGTGAGCGCGCCGCTGGCGCCGGACGATCGCCAGTTGGCGATCGAGCCGGAGGCGGTCAATACCTGGACATTGCTCTGCTTACCCCAGGCCAGCAAGGCGGTCGCCAGCGGCTGCGGTGCGATGTCGAACGGGATGACGCCGTTCGTCGAACCCTCGGCCGGCGCATCCGCGGCGCAGGCGACGCGGACCGCCCACGCAAGCGCGAGAGCGCCGGTGAGTGCGCGCCGGCGCCCGCGAAACGAATACTGCAAGTTCTGCCGTCCCAAGGGTGAGTTTTCAGCGCGGCTTCGGGCTCCGCGTCGTGGATGTCTGGCGAGCCAGCTCCAGCCGGTCGGCGTAGCTGTCCACGCGAACCGGGAAGACCCGCGGCAACGCGGACACCCAGCTGTCGATGGTATCGACCTCCACGGTGCCGGTAAACGTCAGCCGGCCCAGGTCGGCGTCGGCCAGCCGGATGGGTCGTGCGCTATAGCGGTTCACGTTTTCGACGACCGACGACAGCGGCTCGTTGACGAATTCCAGCCGGTGGCCGCGCCAGGCGGTGGCCGATGCCGTCGTCACGTCCAGAATCCGCATGGCCTGGGTCTCAGGATCGAACGAGACTTCCCGTCCCGCACCCAGTTCCACCGTACCGGCGTCGCCGTCCGTCGCGGAGGGCGAAACGCGCACCCGGCCCTCGGTCACGGCGACGGTGACCCGGTTTCCGGTGCGACGGACATTGAAGGCGGTGCCCAGGTCGCGAATCCGCAGGGGACCGGCTGTCACCACGAAGGGGCGCTCGGCATGGGCGACGCGGAAGAACGCTTCACCGGTCTCGAGGTCGACTGCCCGCTCGTCGCGGCCGTAGCGGGCGGTGATGGAGGTGGCGCCGCCCAGTTCGATGCTCGAGCCGTCCGGCAGGGCGATGTCACGATGACTCGCGTGCTCGCTGGCGTACTGGCGGGTCGATTCGGAGCCGGCAGGGCGCAAGGCCAGGAACAGGCCGGCGCCGAGCACGATGATGGCCACGCCGGCAGCCAGGCCGAGCGCAAGTCGCGGCACGCGACGACGGGCTGCCAGCGGCGCGTAGCGCGCCACGAAGGCCTCGCGCGTCGAACCGTCCATGGCGGCGGCGCCCTCCGCCAGTGCACAGGCGCGGTCGAAGGCGCGGGCGTGGCGCGGGTCGGCTTCGAGCCATTCGCTCCACTGCAGCATGGCCTGCTCGGGCAGGGCGGGGTCGCGCAGGCGCGCCCACCAGTCGGCGGCGGTGTTCTCGATATGGCGATCGGCGGACAGGGTGGTCATTGGGGCTTCTCCGCGCGATCGCGGCGTTCGCGACAGTGTGCAAGGGCATTGGCGACGTGATAGCGAACCATGCGCTCGCTGAGCCGCATGTCCTGGGCGATCGCGGCGAAGTCGCGCCCGTCGACCACGTGCATGACAAAGGCCCGGCTGGTTTTCGGTGGCAGTTCGTCCAGTGCCTGGCGCAGGTCGCGCCACTGCTCGACCGCCGCGGCGTGCTGTTCGGGGATGGGCGTGACGTGCCAGTCGTCGATGTCGGGGTCCACCGGCGCGGAGGCGCGCACATTGCGCATGCGCAGGCGGTCCACGGCCAGGTTGGAGGCGGCACGGAACAGGAACGCGCGGGGTGAATCGATCCGGGTGGCCTCATCCAGCGAGAGCAGTTTGAGGTAGACCTCCTGCGCGACTTCCTGGGCGTCGGCGAGCGAATTCAGCCGCGCACGCAGGAATGCCACGAGCGCCGCATTGTGCTCACGGAAGAGGGCAACCACTTGCGCGGCACGTTTACCGCCCGCTGGCGTGCCCGCCGCCTCGGAAGGATCCATGGTTTGTCTGACCGCGTTCATGGGGCTGGGAGGGGTTCACTATAGGTTCGCACGGTGGGAAATCGACGCCCGTACGGGCAGGACGAACGCCGATTTCCGCACCGGCGAACACCCTAGACGTCCCAGCTGCGGAAAATTGAAATGGGAGGGGTGACCGACTGTTCCTCAGCAAATCGTAAGGGAGTTGTCAGCCGCCATCGACTAGGATGGCGTCCGCCCTGGCAGCTCCCGTCATCGATGATCCCCCCAGACGAACGACCCCTTCGCCGAGAGTTCGGCTGGTTCATGCTCTTCGCCCTCGTGGTGCTCGCAGCCGGCATCGGCATGCGCGACCCGTGGCCGCCGGACGAGCCGCGCTTTGCGCTCGTCGCCCGGCAGATGCTCGAATCGGGCCAGTGGCTGTTCCCGCACCGGGGTATCGAACTCTACGCCGACAAGCCGCCCATGCTCATGTGGACCGAGGCGGTCTGGATGTGGCTCACCGGCGGGTGGCGCGGCGCCTTCCTGCTGACCTCGCTGTTGTCCGGCCTGGGCACCCTGGCCCTGGTCGCCCACCTGGGCCGCCGCCTGTGGAACCCGCGTGTCGGCCTTCATGCCGCAGCCATCGTGCTGACCACGATGGCCTTCGTCGACGTGATCAAGCACGGCCAGATCGACCCGCTCTCGCTGTTCTGGATCACGCTGGCCAATACGGGGCTGCTGTTGCACTGCCTGCGCGGTCCCGACTGGAAGATGTACTGGCTCGGCTGCTTCGCCGCCGGCCTCGGCGTGATCACCAAGGGCGTGGGTGTCATCGCGCTGCTCATGCTCATTCCGTACGCCGTCATGCGCGCACGCCAGTGGCCGGGCGTCACCCGGACGCAGGGCGACGGCTGGCGCTGGGCCGGCGGCGTCGTCGCCTTCCTGCTCGCGATCGCGGTCTGGCTGGCGCCGATGCTGATCGCGGCCTATGGGTTGCGCACGCCCGAGTACCTGGCTTACGTCCAGGACATCCTGTTCCACCAGACCGCCGACCGATACGCCCATTCGTGGCAGCACGAGGAGGCGCCCTGGTTCTTCCTGCTGGTGATCCTTCGCTTGTGGATGCCGGCCTGGTTCCTGATTCCCGTCCTCGTTCCACGTTGGCGCGAGGCACTGCGCCTGCGCGAACCGCGTGTGTGGATGCCGCTGGTGTGGTTCGCGCTGACCCTGGTGTTCTTTTCCATTCCCAGCGGGAAACGCGCGATCTACATCCTGCCTGGCCTGCCCATGCTGGCGTTGGCGATGGCGCCTTACATCGGCGGGTTGATGGCCACGCGCTGGATGCCGAGGCTGGCCTTCGGCCTCACCGTGGCAACCGGCGTCGTTTTCACCGCCGTGGGTATCTGGGCCTGGAAGGCCGCGCCCATGGCGGCACAACGCGTCGCCGAAGGGTACGGACTGCCCAATCATGGTCAGGCGTTGTGGCTGTGCGTGATTGGCGTCGGCGTCGCTTTCCTGGTGGCCGCCGCGGTATGCCGTTCCCGGCGTGGCGTCCTGGCACTCGTCCTCGGTATCGGGTTGGCATGGATCGTCTGGCCGGTGATGACGTATCCGCTGCTCAACGCCAACCAGTCGGCGGCCCAGTTGATGCGCGAGGCCGACGCACGGATCGGTGCCGATGGACAGCTCGGCCTCGTTTCCTGGCGAGAGGAAGTGCTTTACCAGGCGCGTCGTCCGGTGACCGAATTCGGCTTCGCGCGCGACGCCGCGCTGCAGATGGTCGACGCCCGTGCCTGGCAGCGCGCGGATCCCGCGCACCGCTGGATCCTGCTCAATGCGGATGCGCTCGATAGCTGCGTGATCGGCGAGAAGGTCGTGGAAATGGGCGTCGCCAATCGCGTGCACTCGGTGTTGTTGCCGGGCGATGGAAGCAAGGCAGATTGCGTGCCGGAGCCGCTGGCACCGGCGCAGGAATAGAAGCGGAGCAAGAAGCATCGCCGATGAATCGGCTCCCACAGAGTGCAAAGGCCTGCCCAGGGTGCAAAGGCCTGCTCAGGGTGCAAAGGCCTGCCCAGGGTGAAGAGGACTGCTCAGGTTGCAGAGGCCTGCCCAGGGTGCAGAGGCCTGCCCAGAGTGCAAAGGCCTGCCCAGAGTGCAGAGGCTTGCCCAGGGTGAAGAGGACTGCCCAGAGTGCAGAGGACTGCCCAGAGTGCAGAGGCCTGCTCTGTGTGGGAGCCGCTTCAGCGGCGATGCTCTAGCGCTTCGGCGCCTCCGCCATCGTCCGCTTCAACATGCGCTCGTACTTCTTCTTCGTGCGCGACGCGTTATGCGCGCGATTCATCGAACAATGCGGAACGATGTTCTTCTCGCCGAAACCGTCGATCATCACCAGTCGTGGACCACCGCGGGAGTCCTCGCCGTAGACCACGTTCCACGCGTGCAGGTCGGCGGCGATGACATTGTGGCTGAGCAGGCGCGCGTAGAACTCCTCAAGCTCACTCCGCGTTCGTTCGCTGAAGCCCTCCGACTGGACCCAGCTGTGCAGCGTCGGCGCGAGTTGACCATCGGGCCGGCGTACCTTCTCCACGATCTGGCCCATCCCGATATCGGTCATCTCCAGGCCGACGATGCGGGCGAGCGGGGAGGTGGCATAGGCACCGACATAGATGCTCGTGACGTATTCCTTGAACTCGCGCACGAAGTCCTTGTAAGGACCGCTGCGCGCGATGCGGCGGAACCACGGAGCCTGGTTCCAGCGCTCCTCGATCGAGGCGCTTGTGATCACCTTGATCAACAGGTCGGCGTCGTCCGGATGCTGGTACACCTCGCGGATGTGTCCGTTGGCGATCGGTTTGGCGTCGGCCAGTCTGAACATCGTTCGTCCTCGTGCGGCGCCTGAAAGGCTGCGGTAAGTCGTTTCCGGGGGTGCACAGTGTAAAGTCTTCGGGTCGTTACCGCCCCTCTTGATACCGGACACTCCATCGTGCGCAAGCTCACCTGGCGTTTCATCGTCGTCGCCCTCGTCTTCCTGACACTGTCCCGGCTCGGGCTGTCGGCATGGCAGTGGTCGCGCGTCCACACGGCCGGTGGCCTCTGGCCGGTGCTCTCCGGTGGCTGGCGCATCGACCTCTCGCTGATCGCGATGATCGTCGCCCTGCCGGCGCTGCTGTCGCCCTGGCTCGGGCATCGCGCCTGGCCGACGCGCATCGCCGCGTGGTGGCTGCGTTTCTGGTGGCTGGCCTTCGTCCTGCTGGAAGTGTCCACGCCGCAGTTCATCGTCGAATACGACACCCGCCCCAACCGCCTGTACTTCGAATACCTGACCAGCCCGCACGAAGTGGCATCGATGCTCTGGAACGGCTACAAGCTGTCCGTCGCCCTCGGCCTGGTGGCGTTCGCCCTGATCGGCTGGCTGGGCTTCCGCCTCCTGCCGACGCGCCAGCCCGATCGCAAGCCGCTACGTGGCTGGATACGCCCGGTGGCCACGGTGGTCGCCTTCGTCGCCTTGTTCCTTGCCGGCCGCGGCACGCTGCAGCATCGTCCGCTCAACGCCTCGCAGGTCGCTTTCACCAGCGACGCGATGGTCAACACACTGCCGCTCGATTCGCTCTACAACGTGCTCAATGCCGCACTGGCGCTGGGTAACGAACGCTCCGCCTCGGCCGTGTACGGCAAGCTGCCCGACGACGAGATGCAGTCGATCGTGCGTCAGGCGGCCGCACTGGATGGCCCGCCGCTCGACGAAACCTACCCGAGCCTGCATCGTCAGCAGGCGACGCGGAAAGGCGAAAAGCCCCTGAACCTGGTCATCATTCTCGAAGAGAGCCTGGGCGCGCAGTTCGTCGGCAGCCTGGGTGGCGATGGCTACACGCCGGAACTGGACAAGCTATCCAACCAGGGCTGGTGGCTCACCCGCACCTATGCCACGGGAACGCGCTCGGCGCGTGGCCTCGAAGCCGTCACCACCGGTTTCCTGCCGACGCCGGCCGAGGCGGTGCTCAAGCTGCCGCGCAGTCAGCGCGACTTCTTCACCCTCGGCGCGCTGCTGGACACCTTCGGGTACCACACGCGTTTCCTCTACGGCGGTGAAGCGCACTTCGACAACATGCGTTCGTTCTTCTTCGGCAACGGCTTCAACGAAGTCGTCGACAGTGCGAGCTTCAAGACCAAGCCGGGCTTCATCGGCTCGTGGGGTGCGTCCGACGAGGACATGTTCAACGAGCTGCACCAGCGTCTGCTCGACGATGGCGACAAACCCACGTTAACCGTGGCCTTCTCCGTGTCCAACCACACACCATGGGAGTACCCGAAGGGCCGCATCACGCCGGAAGGCGAGCCCGCCAGCAACGCCAACGCGGTGCGCTACGCGGACTGGTCCATCGGCCGCTTCTTCGATCGCGCCAAGCAGTCGCCGTACTGGAACCACACGGTCTTCCTGATCGTGGCCGATCACGACGCCCGCGTCTTCGGCGCCAACCTCGTGCCGGTCACCCACTTCCATATTCCCGCGCTGATCCTCGGCGCCGGCGTGCCGGTCAAGAAGGACGATCACATCGTCAGCCAGATCGACCTGGCGCCGACCCTGCTTTCGCTTATCGGCATCAGCAGCGAGCACCCCATGCTCGGCGCCGACCTCACCCAGCGCTATCCGGACCGCGCCATCATGCAGTACGGCGACAATTACGGTTACCTCAAGGGCGATCGACTCATCGTGCTGCGCCCGGATCAGCCGGCTACCCAGTACGACTATCTGATCGACGGCGAGAAGCTCAATCCGGTGCCCGTCGATCCGACGCTGGAGAAAGAAGCGCTGGCGCACGCGCTCTGGCCAAGCTGGGCCTACAGCAAGCAGCGCTATCGCCTGCCGCCGGGAGCGACGCCGGCAAAGTAAGCGCCCTCAGCGTACGCGCGACACCGTGCGCTGCACGGCGTCGGCAAGGGTCGCCTGCGAGTAGGGCTTGGCCAGGCGCGGGATCTCCAACTGCGGACCAGCGGGCAGGTCGGCATAGCCGGTCGCCATGATCATCGGCAGATCCGGCCAGCGCTCGCGGATGCGTTCGGCCAGTTGGGCGCCGGTCATCTGCGGCATGGCGTGGTCGGTGATGACGAGGTCCACGCAGGTCGCTTCGAGCACCTGCAGGGCCTCATAACCCGAGCGTGCTGGAATGACCCGGTAGCCCAGTGCTTCCAGCATGTCGACCGTCGTGGTGCGAACCAGATCGTCGTCGTCCACGGTGAGGATGCGCAGGCCGGCTTCCGGTGCGCATCGCGCCACGGCCGGATCGCGTCGTGCCGCGCTCGGCGCGTTCGCCCCCAGTTCCGGTGCCGCGGGCAGCCAGACCTCGGCCGTGGTGCCCTCGTCGACGCGGCTGCGCAGGACCAGGGCGCCCCCCAGTTGCTCGGACAGGCCGTGCACCATCGAAAGCCCCAGCCCGGTGCCCTTGCCGACACCCTTAGTGGTGAAGAACGGTTCGATCGCACGCTTGAGCATGGCTTCATCCATGCCGGCGCCCGAATCGGCAACGGAAATGCGCACGTACCGACCGGGCGCCAGCGAAGCGTCCCCGTGCTGCACCCAGGCCTCGTCGGTGGTGATGACAAGCCGGCCAACGCCGTCCATCGCGTCGCGCGCGTTGACGGCGAGGTTGAGCAGGGCCGTTTCCAGCTGGTTGGCATCGGCGCGGATCGCGGGGACACGCGCGCCGAAGTAGGTCTCGAGCACGATCGTCGGGCCGAGCGAGCGGCGCAGGAGTTCGGTCATGCCCTCGACGAGGTGACGCACGTCGATGCTCTCGGTCTTCAGTTCCTGGCGCCGCGCGAAAGCGAGCATGCGCCGGGTGAGTGCGCTGCCGCGCTCGGCACCGGCCATGGCATTTTCCACCAGCCGCACGAGGCGCGGTTCCTGCGGCATGCTTTCGCGGAGCAGGTCGAGGCTGCCCTGCACGGCCATGAGCAGGTTGTTGAAGTCGTGCGCGATGCCGCCGGTGAGGTTGCCGAGCGCTTCCATCTTCTGCACTTGCAGGAGCGCCTGCTCGGCCTTGATGCGGGCAGTCTTTTCCACCGCCTCGGGAACCATCGCAACGACATCGCCCGACTCGTTGACCACCGGGCGCATGGAGAAATCGAAAGAGCGCACACCGGTCGGCAAGTGCAGCGCCATGCTGATGTCTTCGCTTCCACCGGCCGCCGCGCGCCGGGTCGCCGCCTCGACGGCCTGCGACATGCCGGGGGTGCCTTCGAACCACGGTGTCAGCCAGAACGGAAGGCCGATCACGTCGTCCAGCGTGGCCTCGATACCGGCCAGCGCGGTCGCGTTGGCATACAGCACGCTGCCGTCGGTCGAAAGCAGGTACTGGTAAAGATGCGACGTCTCGAAGATCGTGCGCAGGTTGGCTTCGCTGCGCTCGAGCGCGACCGTGCGCTCGGCCACCATGGCTTCGAGGTGTTCGCGGAAGCGTCGCTCGCCTTCGCGAACGTTCTCTTCCGCGCGGACACGGTCGGTGGTTTCCACCACGAAGGCGATGACGCCACCGGGATTGCCACTCTCATCGAGCACCGGCGAGTAGTCCAGGTTCATCCACACCGGCTCGGATTTGCCGTGTCGCTCCAAGGTGAGTTTCTGGTCCTTATAGGCCAGGGTGCCACCAGCGAGGCCGACGCGCATCACGTTGTCGTTGAAGTCGGCGACTTCCGCCCAGCCCTTGCGTACCTCGGAGCCGAGCAGTTGCGGGTGCCGGCTGCCGGCGAAGACCGAATAGGCGTCGTTGTAGATCATGATGCCAAGCTCACCCCAAAGCAGCACGATCGGCACGGGAGAAAGCAGCAACATGCCGGTGATGGTGCGCAGGCTCTGTGGCCACGCTTCCAGCGGACCGAGCGGCGTCCGCGTCCAGTCGAACGCGCGAATCAGCGCGCCGGTCTCGCCACCGCGGTCGAGCCAGGAGAGGTCGCCGTCGGCGCTGGGCGGGGAAGGAGGAAGTGACATCATCGGCACCGGTCCAAAGGGCTCGTCGTAAGGATTCTAGGGAGCGAAACGTGACGGCGACCGCAAGGCCCGGGCGGCGCCGTGACGGCTCAGTGCCTGCCTCTGTCGCGGGCCTCGTCCAGCGCATGGCAGAGCCGGTCCACACTGCCCAGGATCGACGGCGAGGGCAGCGCCAGGGTCGGTGCGTCGATCGCGATCACGTTGTCGTGCTTCACGGCACTCAGGAAGCCGCTCCGGCGCCAGCCGGCCAGGGCGTCGTGGCCACCGTCGCCACCGACGATCACATCCGGGTTGCGGGCCAGCACGGCCTCGCGCGTGACGGTGGGCGCGGCCTGGGCGAGATCGCCGAAGATGTTGTCACCGCCGCACAGATCCAGCGCATCGTCGATGATCTGGGCATGGCCGATGGTCATCAGGGGTCGGTCCCATATCTGGTAGAAGACTTTCAGCCGCGTCTTGCCCGCGTAGCTGTCACGCAGGCGTGCCAGCGCGGCGTCGAACGCGGCGGCATTCCTCTCGGCTTGATCCTGCGTCCCGGCCAGTACGCCGAAGCGCCGGGTCGCCGGGGCGACGTCGGCAAGCCGTGTCGTTTCGGAATAGAAGATCGGGATGCCGAGCCGGCTGAGCTTTTCCACCTGCGCCGCAGGCGTTCCGCTGCGCCAGACGACGATGATGTCCGGCTTGAGGCCAACGATCCGCTCCAAGTCGATCATCGTCGCATCGCCGACGATGGCTACCTTCTTCGCCTCGGCCGGGTGGTCGCTGAAGCGCGACGTTCCGACCACGTAGGCGCCAGCGCCGGCGGCGAAGAGGGCATCGGTGATGTTCGGCGCCAGACTGACGATGCGGCGCGCCGGCGCCTTCAGGGTGAGCGTGCGACCCGCGTCGTCGGTGACGGTGACGCTGGCGCCGGCGATACCCGTCACGAGAAGAGCGAGCAGGGCGAGGCAACGAATCATGGGGCGTTTCCGTTGAGGCGTCCGGCGCGGAAAAACCGCTCGCCGTCGAGCGTTACGCCGTGGATGGGATGGTGAAAAGCGGCGGACAGGTGCTCGCTGGTGATCACGGCGTCCTTCAGGCCGGCGAGCGCGCCACCGTTGCCATCCAGCAGGACAGCGTGCGTCGCATGCTGGAAGGCCAGGTTGATATCGTGCACCGTATACACCACGGACTTTCCGTCGCGGGCCGCGGTGCGCAGCAACTCGTGCAAGGTCTTCATCTGGTGATGCAGGTCCAGTGAGGACAACGGCTCGTCGAGCAGCATCACCTCGACATCCTGGGTGAATAGCGCGGCGATGTTCACGCGCTGGCGTTCGCCGCCCGACAGCGTCGTGACATCGCGTTCCGCGAGGGCTTCCAGCTCGAAGGTACGCAACGCATGCTGCGCCGGCGCCAGGTCCTCGTCGCCCCACGCCCAGAACGGCAGACGGGGATGTCGCGCGGCGATCACGGCCTCCATCACGGTAAGGCTGAAGGCATCGACGATCGATTGCGGCAGGAAACCGCGCAGGCGCGCCAGTTCGATCGGCCGGTAGGCGTGGATGTCGCGCCCGCCCAGGGTGACCCGCCCCAGTTCGGGCTCGCGCAGGCCGGCGAGGGTGCGCAGCAAGGTCGACTTGCCGGCGCCGTTCGGGCCCAGCACGCACCACACCTGGCCGGGCTCGACGCGCATGCTCAGTTCGCGCACGAGCAGGCGGTCGCGGACGGAAAGGCTGATTGCTTCGGTGGCGAGGACGCAGCTCATCGGCGCTTCACCAGCAGGAACATGAATGTCGGCACGCCGATCACCGCCATCACCGCGCCCACCGGTAGCTGGATGGGATCGGCGACTATGCGCGAGATGGTGTCGGCCACGACGACGACGATGCCGCCGCCGATCGCGCATGCGGGAATCAGTACGCGCTGGTCGTTGCCGATGACGCGCCGCAAGGCATGTGGCACCACCAGCCCGACAAAGCCCACGGTGCCCGCGGTGGTCACCGCCACGGCCGTCGCCAGCGAGGCGATGACGAAGATCGCGGATTTCACCACGTTGGGCCGGACACCGAGCGCGCTGGCCGATTCCTCGCCGCGACCGAGCAGGTTGAGTTGCCGGCCGAGGGGAACGACGCCCAGCACACCCAGCAGCAGAGCGACGACGGGCAACCACGGGTTGGCCACGCCGCTGAGGTCGCCCATCATCCAGAACAGCATGCCGCGCAGGTTCTTGTCCGGTGCGAGCACCAGCATCATGCTGACGATGGCACCGAAGCCCGAGGCCAGCATCACGCCGATCAGGATCAGGTCGGTCGAATCTTCGCGCTGCGCCGCGCGTTGCCTGGAGAGAAGGTCGCGATGGCCCAGTACGAACACGGCCACGCAGGCGAGCAACGCGCCGGAGGCCGCGCCCATCGCGGTGAGCACCGCGCCCAGGCCGCCGAGCATCGCGCCGAGCGCACCCACGGAGGCGCCGCCGGAAAGGCCCAGCGTGTAGGGGTCGGCGAGCGGGTTGCGTACGAGGATCTGCATCAGGCAGCCCGACATCGCCAGTAGGCCGCCGACGCCATAGGCGGCGATGGAGCGGGGCAGGCGCAGTTCCCAGATGATCGAATGCATCGGTGAGTCGACCGAAGAAACCAGGCCCTGCCAGGATGCCGCCAGTGTCGAGTCGCCGCCGCCGAGCAGGACGGAGGCGAGCACGGCGACCATCGCCACGCACAGCATGCCGAACCAGAGGCGAACCGCGGAGCCGAAGGTCGCCATGCGCGGCGTTTTCGTCGTCGTCCTCATGGCCAGTCGATCTCGTAGCGGGTGCTGCGGCCACCACCGGGAAGCCGTCGCAGGAGCCCTTTTTCCATGAGGTCGCCCAGGTGGCGCGTGGCGGTGGCCTTGGAGACCTTCGCGATGGCCTGGTATCGGGACGCGTTGATCCCTTCGCCGACACCGCGCTCGCCGCCGTCGAGCAGGCGATTGATCACTTTTCGCTGCTCCGTCGAGAGAGCGTCTTCCGCATGCGCGCGCCAGAAGCGCGCCTTGCCGAGCACGCGTTCGATGCGCGACATCGCCTGCTCGAGGCTGTCGAGCAGGGTTTGTAGAAACCACGACAGCCAGGCGGTGATGTCGAGATCGCCCTTCCGGCCTTGTTCGAGCACGCGGTAATAGCCGGCGCGGTCGGCGAGGATGCTGGCGGACATCGTGTAGAAACGGATCGCCTGGCGCTCCGCCTGGGCCAGGGCCAGATCGGTGATGGCGCGCGCGAGTCGTCCGTTGCCGTCGTCGAAGGGATGCAGCGCGGCGAACCAGAAGTGCGCGATCCCGGCGCGCAGCAGCGGATCGAGTGTCCCGGTTGTCGCGCTCTTCTCGAACCAGGCGAGAAAGGCGTCGACCTGCGCATCCAGGCCATGGCGTGGCGGTGCCTTGAAATGCACGGTGGGTTTATCGACGCGACCGGATACGACCTGCACCGGTGCCTCGCCGCGGAGTTCTCCAACGCGCATGCGCACGGGCAGCAGGGTTTCGCGGATCGGGAACAGTAAGCGATGCCAGTGAAACAGGCGCTCGCGATCGAGCCGCTGCGCGTAGTGTCGGGTGGCGTCCAGCATCAACTCGGCCATGCCTTCGCTGCGCGGCGTGCGCCGTCCGTCGGCGTCGTCGTCCAGGCCGAGATGGCGTGCCAGGGAGGAGCGCACGGAGGCCGTGTCGAGCTGTTCGCCCTCCATGGCGCAAGACGCGACGATGTTCTGCACGAGGGCGTCCCGTTCCGTCTCGAGGCCGGCTTCGGCACCCGCCGAGCCGATGGCGCCCAGCAAGCGGCCCTGGGCGAGCTGGCAGGCCCGCAGGAGAACGGCCAGGCGCCCGTCCTGCCAGCGAAAGGCCGGCCAGTCAGGGTGCTGCCATATCCATTGAGGATCGGTCATGTCGCTTCCCGTCGCCGCTGAGCCGAATCGTCACGCTATTCGGCTCACTAAATGAGCCGAATATACGCCTTAATCGGCTCACCCGCCATCCGTCGACACTCGGCCGTTCCTCGTCAGCAGCTTCACGACGCTGGAGAAATCCAGCCCGCCGTTGCCGGCCTGGCCGTTCATCGCATAAAGATTGCGCGCCAGTTCGCCGAGGGGAATGGACGCGCCCACGCCCATCGCCGCCTCGGCCGCCAGGCCGAGATCCTTGAGCATGAGGTCGTTGCCGAAGCCGCCGGTGTAGCCGCGCGAGGCGGGAGCGTTCTCAAGCACGCCGGGCCAGGGATTGCAGACCTCGGTCGCCCAGCTGCGGGCGGTGCTCACGGCCATCATCTGCGACAGCACGGCGGGATCCAGACCGTGCGCCACGCCGAGCGCGATGGCTTCGCCGGTCACCGCCATGATGACGCCGAGCGCCATGTTGTTGCACAGCTTGGCCACCTGGCCGGCACCGCTGGCGCCGACATGGAAGATGTTCCTGCCCATGGCGGAAAGGATGGGTCGCGCGCGTTCCAGTGTGTCGCTCTCGCCGCCGACGATGAAGGTGAGTGTGCCGGCGGCCGCGCCCGCGGTGCCGCCGGACACCGGCGCGTCGATCATCGCCAGGCCGCGTTCGCCGGCAGCCGTCGCCACTTTCTTCGCGGACGCCGGAGCGATCGTGCTGCAATCGATCGCCAGCGCCCCAGCGGCGATATGCCGGAGCAGGCCGGACTCACCAAGATACAGCCCCTCGACATGGCGACTGGCCGGCAGCATCGAGATCACCACCTCCGCGTCGCGCACCGCCTCGACCGCCGTGCCTGCCGCCGTCGCACCGTGGGATGCGGCGTGCGCTACCGCGTCGGCAGACAGGTCGAAAACATGCAGCGTGTGTCCGGCCTTGAGCAGGTTGGCGGCCATCGGGCCGCCCATGTTGCCCAGGCCGATGAAAGCAATGCGGCTCATCGTTGACGCCTCGCTGCCTTGTCGGTACCCAGGTCACGCAACGGATGCTCACCGGCGCTCCAGGGTTCGATGAAGAAAGGTGCCGCCCATGCCGGCGTCGCCTCGGCCAGCGTCGCCGGCCGCCACCGCGGCGTGCGGTCCTTGTCGATCAGAAGGGCGCGGATGCCTTCGGCAAAATCGCCATGCGCGGCGCAATGCAGGGAAACCACGTACTCCATGCGGAACGTGTCGGCCAGCGAGAGTCCGGCGACGCGCTGCTGTAGCGCGAACGACAGCCGCGCCGAACCCGGCGCGCCGGCGTCGAGGGTCTGTCGTGCCGTGACCAGCCACGCATCGTCGCCGGGCATGGTCCGGATCGCCGCAATCACGGCGTCCATGTCGTCGTGCGCGCACGCGACCGCGATCGCCGGGCCATGGTCCTGCAGCGGACCCGGCGTGGGCGGGATGGCGAAGCGTTCCAGCACCTCCGTGAGCACGCCGTGGTTGGCCTGGTTGTCGTCGGACCACGCGGCAAGTCGCATGGCGGTATCGAGCGCCTCGCGACTCGCTGCGGGGAGCTGTATGTCGGCAAGGCCGGCGTGGATCGCGTCGCCGCCGTTCAGTGGTGCGCCGGTCAAGGCGAGAAAGATGCCTGCGTGATCCGGCACGCGATGCAGCAGGAAGCTTCCGCCGACATCCGGATAGAGGCCGATGGCGATCTCCGGAAACGCGAGCCGCGAGCGCTCGGTGACCACGCGGTGGCTCGCGCCGGCCATCAGTCCGATGCCACCGCCCATCACGATGCCATGGCCCCAGCAAAGGATCGGTTTCGGATAGGTATGGATCAGGTAATCGAGCCGGTACTCCACCGAGAAGAAGTCGCTGGCGTAGCGGTTGTCGCGTACATCGCCGCTGCGCAAGGCCTCATAGTCGCGCATGGCGTGGTAAAGGCTATGCAGATCGCCGCCTGCGCAGAATGCTTTCTCGCCGGCGCCTTGCAGCACGACCACGGCCACGGTGTCGTCGTCGGCCCATGCACGTAACCGCTCGTCGAGCCGTCGCGCCATCTCCAGCGAAAGGCCGTTGAGCGTCTTCGGCGCGTTGAGCGTCGCGACGCCCATGCGCCTGCCACCCTCGGTGACACGCTCTTCGAAAAGAACCGGTGCGTCGCTCATGCGTTCTTCCATGTCGGTGCACGCTTCTCGAGGAAGGCAAGGACACCTTCCTTCTGGTCGTCGCTATCGAACAGGTCGACGAAGGCCTCGCGCTCGCTGACCAGGGCGGTGGCATGGCTCTGGGTACGCGTGGCCTGGACCAGGCGCTTGCATGCCGCGACGCTGGTCGGGCTCTGTTTGCCCGCTTGCCTCGCCCAGGCGATGGCGCGGGCGCGCGATTCACCTTTCGGCACCACTTCTTCGACCAAGCCGATGCGCTGCGCCGTGGCCGCATCCACCCGCTCGCCAAGCAGGATCATCCGTTTGGCCCAGCCTTCGCCGACGAGGCGGGCGAGGTTCTGCGTACCACCCGCGCACGGCAGCAGGCCGACGCCGGCTTCGGGCAAGGCCAGCTGCGCCTGTGCTTCGGCGATGCGCAGATCGCAGGCCAGGGCGCACTCGAGACCGCCACCCATGGCGTAGCCGTTGATCGCGGCGATGCTCACACCACGGAAGGCGGAGAGCGCTTCGAACGCCTCGCCGAAGCGCCGCGCCGCCTCTCGTGCCACGGCCTTGTCCCCATCGGCGAACTGCTTGAGGTCGGCGCCCGCCGAGAAGAACTTCTCGCCCTCGCCGGTGACGACCAGCGCGTAGATGTCGCGATTGGCGTCGAGGTCGTGGACGAGGTTGCGCAGCGCGACGAGGCTGTCGCGGGTCCAGGCGTTGGCCGGCGCGTTGGATAGCGTCACCACGGCCACGTGGCCGTCGATCTCCAGCGTAAGCCCGGTGTAGCGCGTCGCGGTGTCGCTCATCGCAGTTCCTCTTCGGTATTGAGCAGGTGACGCGCGATGATAACGCGCATGATTTCGTTGGTGCCTTCGAGGATCTGGTGCACGCGCGAATCGCGCAGCAGCCGCTCGATCGGGTACTCGCGGATGTAGCCGTAGCCGCCATGGATCTGCAGGGCATCGTTGCAGATGGCGAAACCGGCATCCGTGGCGAAACGCTTGGCCATCGCGCACCAGACGGTGGCATCGCTGTCGCCGGCATCCAGTTTGCGTGCCGCCGTGTGCACCATCTGTCGCGCCGCGACCAGTTGCGTGGCCATGTCCGCCAGCTTGAACTGCAGGGCCTGGAATTCCCCCAGCTTCTTGCCGAACTGCCTGCGCTCGCCCATGTAGCGGCGCGCCGCGTCCAGCGCGCCCTGCGCGGCGCCCAGCGAGCACGCGGCGATGTTGATGCGGCCACCATCGAGCCCCTTCATCGCAATCTGGAAGCCTTCGCCTTCGGCGCCAAGCCGATGCGTGGCCGGAATCCGCACACCGTCGAAGCTCACGCTGCGCGTGGGTTGGCTGTGCCAGCCCAGCTTCTCCTCGTTGCGTCCGTAGCCGATGCCTTGCGAACAGGCCGGAACGGCAAAGGCGCTGATCCCGCGCGAGCCGCTGTCCGCCGTGCGTGCCATGACAACCAGCATGTCCGTGGCGCCGGCGCCCGAGATAAACGCCTTGCTGCCGCTGATCACGTAGGAGTCGCCATCGCGCTCGGCGCGGGTCGTCAGCGAACCGGCATCCGAACCCGCGCCGGGCTCGGTGAGACAATAGGAGGCGAGCTTGCTGCCGCTGGCGAGCGCCGGGCCCCAGGTATCGCGTACGGGCGGTGTCGCATGCGCGGTCAACATCCATGTCGCCATGTTGTGGATGCTGATGAAGGCCGCCGTCGAAGGATCGACCGCGGCGAGCTCTTCGAAGACGATCGCCGCGTCGAGGCGGGTAAGTCCCGTGCCACCGGCCTGCTCGTCGACATACAGCCCGCAGAAGCCAAGCTCGCCGGCCTTGCCGATCGCCTGGCGCGGGAACTCGCTCTCCGCATCCCAGCGTGCCGCGTGCGGTGCGAGCTCCGCCAGGGCGAATGCATGTGCGGCATCGCGAAAGGCCAGCTGTTCGTCGCTGGCCATCATTTGAGGCTGATGGTGGTGTTGACGCCCGCATGCAGCGTGTCGTCGTCGAACCAGCGCTGTGTCACCGTCTTGGTCTGGGTGTAGAACATGACGACCTGCTTGCCGTAAGGGCCGAGATCGCCCAGCTTCGAGGCACGCGAGCCGGTGAACGAGAACAGCGGCACCGGCACCGGAATGGGTACGTTGATACCCACCTGGCCCACGTCGATGTCTTCCTGGAAGCGCCGTGCGGCGGCGCCGGACTGGGTGAACACGGCGGTGCCGTTGCCGTTCGGGTTGGCGTTGACCAGGTCGATCGCGTCGTCGAGCGAATCGGCGGCGAGGATCACCAGCACCGGCCCGAAGATCTCTTCGTCGTAGATCCGCATGCCCGGGCGCACGCCCGAAAAGATGGTCGGGCCGACGAAGTTGCCTTGTTCGAAGCCAGGAACATGCGGCTTGCGGCCATCGAGTTCGAGGGTGGCGCCTTGCTCCACACCCGAGGCGATGAAACCTTCCACACGCTCGCGCGCCGCGCGGGAAATCAACGGCCCCACATCGGTGCCGGCCGCGTTCCCCGCGCCGACTTTCAGCGTCTTCGCTTTCGCCACGAGGTCGGGGATCCAGGACTGTGCCTCGCCGACCAGTACCGCCGTCGACGCCGCCATGCAGCGTTGTCCCGCCGCACCGAACGCCGCGCCGGCCAGCGCATTGAGGGTCTGTTCCTTGTTGGCGTCGGGAAGCACCACGGCGTGGTTCTTCGCGCCCATCATGCACTGCACACGCTTACCGGCCTGCGATGCGCGATGGTAGACGTGCGTGCCGACACGGGTGGAGCCGACGAACGACACCGCCTCGATGTCGGCGTGATCGCAGATCGCGTTGACCACCTCTTCGCCACCGTGGACGACATTGAGCACACCGTCCGAGATGCCCGCCTCGAGCGCCAGCTCGACCAGGCGCATCGTCACCATCGGATCCTGCTCGGACGGCTTCAGTACGAAGGTGTTGCCGGTGGCGATCGCCATCGGGAACATCCATAGCGGAATCATTGCCGGGAAATTGAAGGGCGTGATGCCGGCGCAGACACCGATCGGTTGCAGGAGCGTATAGGTGTCGACGCCGCCCGCCACGTTGTTGGCCAGCTCGCCCAGTTGCAGGTTGCCGATGGCGGCGGCGTGCTCGACCACTTCCAGTCCGCGGAACACGTCGCCTTCGGCATCGGGAAGCGTCTTGCCCTGCTCGGCGCTGAGCAGCGCGGCAAGCTCGCCCATATGTTCGCGAATCAGCTGCTGGTACTTGAGGAAGATGCGCGCGCGGACGCCGATGGGCGTCTTGCGCCAGGTCTTGAAGGCGCGCGCGGCCGCGCCCACGGCGGCATCCACCTCGGCGGTGGTGGCGAACGGGACGCGCGCGAGCACCGCCTGCGTGGCCGGATTGACCACCTCGCGCCATCGGCTCGATCGGGATTCGACGAAAACACCGTCGATCAGCAACTTAACGGTCGCGACCTCGGTCGCTACTGAGTCCAGCTTGTTCATGGTCCTGCTCCGTACGCTCACCCGCGGATGGGTGCTGCGGAGCAGACAAGGGGACGCGGAGCAGCGGACGGCCGCGCCGTATCAGCCCGTCCGGTTGCCCGCCGCAACACCCGAGAAGGCGCCCGAAGGCACCTGCACAGGCCGGTCTCCGGGCTTGCGAGCGATGCGTAGCGCACCACCCCGACACCTTCCCGCGCTACGCGCAGTGGTCTCTTCGTCGGGTGTTCTCGCCTACCGTTGCGGGGGCAGCGCCGGCATGGGATCTCGCGATCCGCACCGGCTTCCCGTTTCACCCTGCGCGCCGCGTGAGCGGCGACAGGACACCTGTGATCTCCCGAGTGTAGCCGCGCGGTGGAACCGCTCAAGCTGCAGTGCGGTAGAACTCAGCGACCGACCAGGGCCTGGAGGTGCGCGGGGTAACGTTCGCCCTGCAACGGAATCCTCGACACCGAGTCGTGGATTTCGCGCAGGTCGTCGGCACTGAGCGCCACGTCGGCCGCGCCGAGGTTCTCCTCCAGCCTGTGCAGCTTGGTCGTCCCGGGGATCGGCGCGATCCAGGGCTTCTGGTGCAACAGCCAGGCGAGGGCGATCTGTGCCGGGGTGACATGTTTTGCCGCGGCGATTCCACCGAGCCGTTCGACGAGCGCCTGGTTGGCCTTGCGCGATTCCGCCGAGAAGCGTGGCACGCTGTTGCGGAAGTCCTTGCTGTCGAAGCTCGTATCCGCGTCGATCTTGCCGGTCAGGAAGCCTTTGCCCAAGGGGCTGAACGGCACGAAGCCGATGCCGAGTTCTTCCAGGGTGGGGATGACCTCGGCCTCCGGTTCTCGCCAGAACAACGAGTACTCGCTTTGCAGGGCGGCGACCGGCTGCACGGCATGGGCGCGGCGAATCGTCTGCACGCCCGCCTCGGAGAGGCCGAAGTGCTTCACCTTACCCTCGGCGATCAGGTCCTTGACCGCGCCCGCCACGTCTTCGATCGGCACCGAGGGGTCGACACGATGCTGGTAGAACAGGTCGATCACGTCGGTACGAAGCCGCTTCAGCGAGGCCTCGGCAACCGCCTTGACGTGCTCCGGGCGGCTGTTGAGCGCGCCTTGCACGCCACCGACGTCGAAGCCGAACTTGGTCGCGATGACGACCCGGTCGCGGAAGGGGGCGAGCGCTTCGCCGACCACTTCCTCGTTGGTGAAAGGACCATAGACTTCGGCGGTATCGAAAAAAGTCACCCCGCGCTCCACCGCCGCGCGGATCAGGGCGATGGCCGGTTCGCGTTCCGTGGCGGGGCCGTAGCCGAAGCTCAGTCCCATGCAGCCCAGGCCAATGGCGGAGACTTCGAGGCCGGTGGATCCAAGTTTGCGTGTCTGCATGACATTTCCTCTTCGAGACGACCAATCTAGGGACCACCCGCCCGCGCGACTAGACGGCGGAAACGGCTTGGTCTTATAGCTGGAATTCATCAATCGATCGTTTCATGCGCGGTGGCGGAGCTTGGGTGCTACTGTTTCACGGCCACTCATGAGCAGGGTTCACGTGTCATGCGCAAGGATCTCCACGATCTCGTCGCCTTCCTTGCCGTTGCCCGGGAGGGCAGTTTCACCCGAGCGGCCGCGAAACTGGACACCACCCAGTCCGCCTTGAGCCATACCATCCGCAAGCTCGAAGGCCGCCTCGGCGTGCGCCTGCTGGCCCGTACGACGCGCAGCGTCTCGACGACCGAAGCCGGGCAGCGGCTGGTCACCCGCATCGGCCCGATGTTCGACGATATCGAAACGGAGCTGTCCGGGCTGAGTTCCTTCCGCGAGAAACCGGCTGGCGCGATTCGCATCAGCACCTCGGTACACGCGGTGGAAGCCGTGCTCCAGCCGATGCTGGCGACCTTCCTGCCGAACTACCCGGACATCCAGGTGGAAATATCGGCCAACAACGAGTTGGTCGACATCGTCGCCGATCGCTACGACTTCGGTATCCGCCTGGGCGAGCAGGTCGGCAACGGCATGATCGCGGTCCGCATCGGGCCCGATTTCCGTATGGTCGTGGTGGCCGCGCCGACATACTTCGAACATCGGCGCAAACCGGCCCTGCCGCAGGACCTCACCGCGCACAACTGCATCAACATTCGCCTGCCCACCTACGGCACGCTGTTTCCCTGGGAGTTCGAGAAGGACGGCCGCGAGATCAAGGTCCGCGTCGAAGGGCAGCTGACCTTCAACAGCACGGCGCACATCCTGCGTGCGGCCCAGGACGGGCTGGGCATCGCGTGGGTCCCGGAAGACATGGCCGCGCCACACCTCGCCACGGGCGAGCTGGTGACCGTCCTGGAGGACTGGTGCGCTCCGTTCCCCGGCTACCACCTCTACTACCCCAACCGGCGGCACATGTCTTCGGCGTTTAGCTTGTTCGTCGACGCGCTGCGCTACCGCGGATTGGCGTAGTCTTGCATCGGGCGCAGGACACGCGCGGTAACCCTGACTGAGGAGGCGATATGAGCAAGGGTCTGGATTCAAAGAAGAGCGACAAGAAAAAACCGGCCAAGACCATGAAAGAAAAGAAGGCCGCGAAGGAAGAAAAGAAAAAGAACGTCAGGTAAGCCTGGTGTATGTGGGAGCCGAAGCGGCTCCCACATGCGTTCTGCCGTTCGGTCAGTGGGTCGCGGAAGTCACCCGCCACACCGTGTCGCCGACATCGTCGGCAACCAGGAGCGCGCCTTCCTTGTCCTGCACCAGGCCGACCGGGGCGCCGAACAGCTGTTTCTCGTCCTTCGAGTAGAAACCGCTCACCACGGACACCGGCTTGCCGACCGGCGTACCGTCCTTGAAGGCCACGAAGACCACCTCGTAACCGCTCAGCGGCGAGCGATCCCAGCTGCCGTGCTCGCCGATGAAGGCGCCGCCCTGAAAGGTCGCCGGCAACGCATTGCTGGCCGACATCAACAGGCCCAGCGGGGCGACATGCGAACCGATCGCGTAGTCCGGCTTGATCGCCTTGGCGACCATGTCGGGACGCTGCGGCTTGACACGGGTGTCCACGTTCTGGCCGTAGTAGCTATAGGGCCAGCCGTAGAAGGCACCCTCGTGCACCGAGGTCATGTAATCGGGCACGAGATCGGCGCCGATTTCGTCGCGCTCGTTCACGATGGCCCACAGCTTGCCGGTCGTCGGCTCCCACTGCAGGCCTGTCGGATTGCGCAGGCCCGAGGCGTAGATGCGGCTCGCCCCCGTGGCAACGTCCACCTCGAGGATGTCCGCGCGGCGATATTCCACAGCCAGGCCGTTCTCGGTGATATTGCTGTTCGACCCCACGCCCACGTACAGCTTGCTGCCGTCAGGGCTGGCCAGGAGCGACTTGGTCCAGTGGTGATTGATCGTGTTCGGCAGGTCCGTGAAGCCGACGCCGGGCACTTTTATCTCGGTCTCGCCGGTCACGTAGGGGAACCTCACGATGCCATCGGTATTGGCGACATAAAGCGAATTGCCGATCAGTTGCACGCCAAAGGGCGAGTTGAGGTTCTCGATGAAGACATGTTTTTCCCATTCGCCGCTCGCGCCGGCCTTCCTGCGCAGCAGGGTGATCCGGTTGCCGCCCTTGCCACCCTTGCCGGACTGATTTTTCACCATGCCGGCGATCAGCTGCTTGGGTGTCGTGACCGGTTCGCTTCCCGGGCTATTGGATTCGACCACCAGCACGTCGTCGTTCGGCAGGACATAAAGCTGGCGCGGGTGCATCAGCCCGGTGGCGATGGCATCGATCTTCAGGCCCGGCGCGACGGTCGGGGTCTGGCCCGGTTTCCAGCCCGCCTTGTCGGGGACCTGCATGGGCGGCAGGAGGAAGCGTTGGGCCGTGGGCAGCGGCGGATTGCTTCCCGACTGCTGGTCCGGTTGGAACGAAGCCTTCTCGTCGCATCCACCGAGGACAGCCACACAGGCCACGGCGAGCACGCTGCGGTAGCGGATCTTATTCATGGGCGAGGTTCCCGGGAGCGGTCGGCTGCACGGCGATCACGATATGGGCGACGGCCAGCAGCAGGACCGTGAGGGCCGAGAGCCAGACACCGGCCGGAACCACCGAATACGCGTCGCGGCTGTGCACGAAGGCATTGACCACCGCGACGACGATGGCGAGCAGGTTCAGCCAGAAATCCAGGCGCTCGGCGGCTACCGCGGTGCGCCGCGAGGTGACCCACACCTGCACGAGGTTGACCACGCGCGGGATGACCGCGAACACCAGGCCGATGGCGATCAGCCATGCGGCCGCCTTCATCCAGAGCATTTCGCCGGTTTTCGCGTAGACGATGTCGAAGATCAGCGCGGCGACGAAGAAGCCGAAGGGAATGGGGTTGAGGAGGCCGTAGATGGCGTTGGCCACGACGGAGCGGCGCGGAGCGGCACGGTAGCTCATGGGCGACTGCTCGATAGGAGGGGCGGGGACGGGCCCGCGGGCTGACGCTGCAAGCTAAGCCAGCCCTTGTCGAGACTATGTCTGGGAGCGGTAAGATCGTTCCATGGCCCCTGCAAGCACTTCGAACGATCCGGATGAGACCCCCCACTACCCCGCCGGACTGCGCATCATCGCGGTCTACAAGGCGGTGAAGACCATTGGGCTGATCATCATCGCCATCGCCGCGTTCCGGCTGGACCGCCAGGACAGCTTTCATCATCTGGTCCAGTGGCTGGAGCATCTGCAGCTGACCGACAGCAACGACATGCGCTGGAGCCTCGTGCACCTGCTCGAGAGCATGGGCCCGGCCAAGTTCGTCGCGGTCGGCATCGTCGCCCTCGTCTACGCGGCCATCTTCGCTACCGAAGGCATCGGCCTGTGGATGCGCAAGTACTGGGCCGAGTGGTTCACCGTCATTGCCACCGGCTCGCTGGTCCCTGTGGAACTCTACGAGTGCATCGAGCGCTTCAGCTGGCTCAAGCTGGCGATCCTGGTGGCCAACGTCCTGATCGTGATCTACCTGGTCCGCGTGGCGATGCGCCCGCGCGAGGGCCATGGCGCCCCCGCAGCCCATTCTCAGGGCTCGTGATATCGCCTTTCAGGGGAAACAGTGCGGTTAGCGTTCGCGTGTAAAATGGTCGTCTTTTAGCCGGCAGAACCGTGCACGCAGCACCTCAACGGTCGACGGTCCGGGGCCCCGCGTTCATTCGCATGCTCACCCGCCTCACCGACGTCGACGCCCCACAATCCGGCGCCTCGCTTCCGGACCGGTTGAGCCACTGGCTCGACTGGAAGCAGGCGATCGCCTTGTCCACGGCCCTCGACGGCAAGCCCGCCGAGCCGGCCGACGACCTGCCTGCCTTCGGGCAGGCCGCGGAGGACGAATACCTGCGCTCGCGTGAGGCCCTGGTCCAGGCCATCGCGAACGACCGGGCCTTCGTGACCGCCGGGCAGCGCGAGGCGCAGGGCATGCCGAGCCTTGATGCCGCGAACGACTACGCGCCGCTCCGCCAGCGTTATATCGCCCTGCAGAGAAAGATCCAGGCCACCACAGGCAGCCTGAGAGGCGACCTGCGCGACATGCTCGCCCAGGCGTCCCCCGGGATGGCCCGGCTGGCGGAGGTGGATGCGGTGATGGAGATGGCGTTGAGTCCGCGCGAGCAGTCCCTGCTGAGCAAGCTGCCCACGCTGCTGGGCGAGTACTTCGACAGCCTGCGCCAGCGCGCGCAAACCAACGGCGCCGACCCGTCCGCCGCCTGGCTGGACGGGTTTCGCAAAGACATGCAGAGCGTATTGCTCGCCGAACTGGACGTTCGTTTTCAACCGGTCGAAGGGCTGCTCGCAGCGCTTCGTGCCAGCTAACTGGAAAGTCATGTTCAGAAATTTTCTCAACCTTGCGGTGTTCGTCGTCGGCCTCGTCGCCGTGTGCTGGATCGGCGTGGGCTATGTCGGCTCGAATCCGCTGGGCGCTGCCGTCGCGCTCTTGATCGGCGCCTGCTACCTCGCCGGCGCGCTCGAGCTGCATCGTTATCGCCAGGCGACCGGAACCCTCAAGCAAGCCGTCGCGGAGCTGCCGGCTGCGCCGTCGAGTCTCGGCAGCTTCCTCGAGCGCCTTCACCCGAGCCTGCGCCATGCCGTGCGCCTGCGCGTCGAAGGCGAGCGCGTGGCCTTGCCTGCACCTTCACTCACGCCCTATCTGGTCGGCCTCCTGGTGCTGTTGGGCATGCTCGGCACGCTGCTGGGCATGATGGCGACGCTGCGCGGCACGGGGCTGGCGCTGGAAAGCGCCACGGACCTTCAGGCGATTCGTGGGTCGCTGGCCGCGCCGGTGAAGGGTCTGGGCTTTGCCTTCGGCACCTCCATCGCCGGCGTCGCCACCTCGGCGATGCTGGGACTGCTGTCGGCCCTTTGTCGCCGCGAGCGGCTGGAAGCGGTGCAGTCGCTGGACGTCAAGATCGCAAGCACACTGCGCATCTACTCGCAGGCCCATCAGCGCGAGGAATCATTCAGGCTCCTGCAGCGGCAGACCGACGCGATGCCGGCCTTGATCGATCGCCTGCAGGGCATGATGGCGGGTATCGAGCAGCAGAACCGTGAGGCGAGCGAGCGCCAGCGCGCCAGCCAGGAGGCCTTCCACGCCTCGACCGGCGAGATCTATGCAAAGCTCGCATCCTCCGTCGAGCAGTCGCTGAAAGACAGCGTGACCGAAAGCGCGCGCGCCGCGAGCGCTGCGTTCCAGCCGGTCGTGGCATCGACGATGGCGGCCCTCGCCCGCGAGACGGCGGTATTGCATGACACCGTCACGCAGGCCGTGCAGCAGCAGCTCGAAGGCCTGTCCACCGCGTTCGCATCCAGCACGACGGCCGTCGCCGGGATCTGGAACGGGGCCGTCGCCGCGCAGCAGGTGTCGAACGAGGCGCTGGTGCAGGATCTACGCACGTCGCAACAGCGTTTCGCCGAGACCTTCGAGCAGCGTTCCCTCACCTTGCTCGACGGCGTCGCCGCGAGACTCGATACGACGGCCGGCCACGTCGCCGATGCCTGGGCCGCCGCCCTGGCGAAGCAGGCCACGGCGAACGAGGGCCTGGCCACGCGCAACGAACAGGCCCTCATGGCCGCGTCCGCAGCCTTCGAAAACCATGCGTCGTCGCTGCAGGCAAAGCTGCAGGCGCGCGACGAGGAACGCCTGGCAACCTGGACCGAATCGCTCGCCGCGATGGTTTCCGCGCTGAACGCCCATTGGCAGGAGGCCGGAAACGACGTCGCCACCCGCCAGCAGGATATCTGCGACGCGCTGGCACGCACGGCAGCGGACATCGCCACGCAGACCCAGGCCCACGCCAGCGAAACCATTGCCGAGATTTCCCGTCTCGTCGACGCGGCATCGGAAGCACCGAAGGCCGCCGCCGCGATCGTCGCCGAGCTGCGCCAGAAGCTCTCCGACAGCATGGTTCGCGACACCGCCATGCTCGAGGAACGCAGTCGTCTCCTCGCCACGCTCGAGACCTTGCTGGATGCGGTGAACCACGCCTCCACCGAGCAACGCGTCGCCGTGGACGCACTGGTCACCACCTCGGCGGATCTGCTGGAGCGGGTGAGCACGCGTTTCACCGACCACATCGAAACCGAGACCGGCAAGCTCGAGGCGGTCGGCACGCAGATCGCCGGCAGCGCGACGGACGTGGCGAGCCTGGGCGAAGCCTTCAGCAGCGGCGTGCAGCTGTTCGGCCAGTCCAACGAGGCGCTGATGGAGCGCTTGCAGATCATCGCCACCGCGCTGGACAACTCGCTGGCCCGGAGCGACGAGCAGCTTGCCTATTATGTCGCGCAGGCAAGGGAAGTCGTTGACCTCAGCATGCTCTCGCAGAAGCAGATCATCGAAGAGATGCAGCACCTCGCGCGACACCGTGCCGCCGCCGGGACGGAAACCGCATGAGCGACGACATCGAGTTCGAAGGCGAATCGGTCGCGCCGATCTGGGCCGCCTTTGGCGATCTCATGTCGGTCCTGCTCGGCGCCTTCGTCCTCATCCTGGTCGGCGTGATCGGTGTCCAGTTACAGCTCTCGCACCGGCTCGACGAGGAAGTGAAGCAGCGACAGGCCGAGGCGCAGCGCCGCATGACGCTGGAACAGGCGCTGGCCGCACCGTTGGCGGCCGGCCGGGTCACCCTGGTCGACGGCCGTATCGGCATTCGCGGCAGCGTGCTGTTCGCGCTCAACTCCGATCAGTTGCAGCCCGAAGGGCGTGTGGTCCTAAAGAGCCTCGCCGGCCCGCTGTCCAATTACCTGACCGCCCGCGACGACGTGCTCATGGTCAGTGGTTTCACCGACGACCAGCAGGTGCACGACGGCAACCGGCACTTCGCCGACAACTGGGAGCTTTCCGCGCAGCGCGCGCTCACCGTGACCCGTGCCTTGATCGCGGACGGTGTTCCTGCGTCGTCGGTTTTCGCGGCCGCGTTCGGTTCGGAGCAACCCGTGAGCGCGAATGACAGCGACGAAGGGCGCGCAAAGAACCGCCGCGTGGAGATCGCGCCCATTTCGAAGCCGTCATCGACCGGTCCGGCACCCCATGCGCCGTGATCGTGGGCCGCTCGGCCGGATCGCGGACGAGCTCACTGCGCGCTCGGCGTCGTTTCCCGAGCTGGCGGCGCTCGACCATTTCCAGAAACTCTGGTCGCGCATGCGCACCGAGAGCCAGTTGCGCCAGTCGCTGGCGCACGCCCCCGAGAACGCCGGCCCGCTCAACTCCAGCGCACTGGTTCACCGGTCGATCGCCCTGATGCGCGATCTGTCGCCGGGTTACCTCCAGCACTTCGTTTCCTATGTCGACGACCTGTCGTCGCTCGAACAGCTCGGCCACGGCGCGGCCGCCGCGCCGCGCGATGTTCCGCAGGCCGCTACGATCGGCAAGCGCCCCCGCGCGAAGGCGCGTTCGCGCCGCGAGTAACGCGTATCAGTGCGCTTCGGCCGCCTTGGGCTGTGCCGGGAATGCGCTTCCGCGCGCCACGACGTACATCTGCCTGCTCATTTCCTTGAGCAGCGCGTTCGGATCGTCGCCCTTGGCGTACAGGTCCATGTGTGCCTTGTTGGGCAGGAAGCGGATATCCGACCTCGCATGCAGCCCGTCGAGCACGGCCTTGAGCTTGTGCACGGCGCCATCGAGGTACCAGCTGTCTTCCGTGCCGACGACGATGTGAATCTTGCCGTCGAGGTCCGGGGCGAGCGTCGGCCAGTTGAGGCGGATGTACCGTGCAATATCGTAGTGCTCGATCCAATAGGCCTGCACCTGCGGATCGACCTGACCGGAGAAGCGATCGAACAGCAGCATGGGTGTGCCATTGACGTTCCTCGGCGAGAACACCCATTCGTACGACGAAACCTGCCCGCCGTAAGGGCCGAGGACACGTTCGAGTCGCGCCGCATCGGCGAAGGAGCCTTCGCCGTGGAAATGCACGCGGCTGATCGGCCACGGCTCGCCGTCCGGACGGTGATAGAAGTTGGCGTTGTGAGCGTAGATATCCACGCCGGAGAAGTCGTGAAAGTCGACGGGATCGGGCGAGGTCGACCAGGTGCCGCCGAATAGCTTCGGGTACTGCGTCTGCAGCCACAGCGTGGCCCAGCCGCCGGAGGAATGTCCGGTGAGGAGGCGACCCGAGGGCTTCGCATCCATGCGGTACTTCGCTTCCAGCTCGGGGATGAGCTCCTGGGTCAGCGCATCTCCCCAGGGACCGTTGTTCACCGAGTTGGCAAATTCCGTCGTACCGGTGGCACTCGACTGGTCCAGGAACACCCAGATCATCGGGGGCATCTCGCCCTTGCGCATCGCCAGATGCACGGTGACCACGTCGTCGACGAGGCTGTCCTTGTCGCCGCCGTAGGCATGGGTGACATAGACCGTGGGATAGCGTTCGCCATCGCCGGTATCGTAATCCGGCGGCAGCAGGACCCATCCACGCATGTGGATCGGGCGCCCGGTGAACGTCGACAGCAGGCGACTGGTGATATCCAGCGGGCGTGTGTCGCGGCGCGCCTCGGTGGCGTCGGCCCGTATGTCCGGCGTCTCCCAGTCCAGCTTCCACGGATCGGGATGCGATCGCATCGCGACCAACGGCAGGGTCGTCGGGAGCAATAGCGGCAAGCGAACGCTGACGACCGGGCTGACCAGGTCGCCGGTGTCACGGCCGCTGTAGTTGTAGCTGTGGTCCTGGTCCAGTACGGCCTGCATCAGGTACTCGCCGGACGGCAGTTGCGAAAAGCCTTCGGGAAAGGCGATCGCGTCCGTATCGATTTCGGCGGTCTGTCCCGGCGCGAGCCGCTGGATTTCGCGTGCCGCCACCGCGGTGCGCTTGGGATGCCACGGGTCGGCGTCGACCTGGGTCACCTTGCCGTGTTTCTCCTGGCCCCTCGCGTTGCTGGCCAGTGTCGCAAAGATCAGCAGGCGGCCGGAGACGGCGTGCGCGGCGGCGCCATCGAGCTTCACCATGAGGATGGGCGGCGTATGCGAAGCTCTCCAGCGCAATGCGACGACGCTGCCGAACAGGCCGACGGCGATCAGGGCTGCTATCAGGATGGCATTGCGCATCGTAACGATCTCTCATGGTTCGGACGGTCCCTTGTCCGGAGGGAAGATCGTAATACCGAAGCCGCCCGCATGCCCGAGCAGTGTCTCGATATCGTCCCAGGGGAGCGGGGCCAGTACCCATCGTCGGCCTTCACGCAGGAAGCTACGAAGGCTTCGAAACCTGCCGGCGCGGACGACGATACAGCGAGCATCTTCGTTTTCGCCCGTGACGGGACGGTGAGCCTGGTGCGGGTACCTGAAAGGTTCGCTATGCTGAGTCGACATACGTAGCGTAACGAGAGTCCGGAAGCGTCGTGATTGAAGTGAGCGGCACAGCGAACGAAAGGATGTGTGGTCGCTCCAACCGCGTGGCTGGCGGTTTTATCGTCCTGATCGTGCTGATCACGCTGGCAGCCATCGAGGCGCCGCGCTTCGTAGCCCCCTTCAGGGCAGCGAGAAGCGCGTTGCCGGCGCCACAGATCATGCCTTCCGTCGAGCTCTGGCTCAGCACCGCCGATCACAAGCTCAAGCTCGCGCCGCAGCCCGATATCGCCATGAGCGCGCAAGGCTCGGCATCCGCCGACGTGACGATCGATCCGAAGGCCAGGTATCAGACCATCACCGGTTTCGGCGCGGCCATGACCGATTCCTCGGCCTGGCTTCTCCACACCAAGTTGAACGATCGGCAGCGCGACGACGTGTTGCGCGAGCTGTATGGACCGCCGCCCAACCTCAACTTCAATATGACAAGGTTGACGATCGGCTCGTCCGATTTCTCGTTGAACGTGTATACGCTGGACGATATTCCTTTCGGCAAGACCGATCCGCAGCTGAAACACTTCAATATCGCGTCCAATCTGCAGGACGTGATACCCGTGATGCGCGAAGTCCTCGCCGTGAATCCCGGCATGCTCACCATCGCTTCGCCCTGGGGCGCGCCGGCGTGGATGCGGACGACACAGAACCTGCTCGGCGGCGAGCTGCTGGAGCAGTTCGAGAGCACGTACGCGGACTACCTCGTCAAGTATCTCGACGCGTACCGCAGCCACGGCATTCCGATCTTCGCCCTGACCTTGCAGAACGAGCCGGCTTACGCGCCGATCAGCTACCCCGGCATGACCATGGGGGCGAAAACACGCGCGAGGCTGGTTTCGGAGTATCTGGGGCCGAAGCTGGCCGCCCGCAAACCGAGAACCGGCATCCTGGAATGGGATCACAACTGGACCCCGGTGGAAGAACCCCTGAACGTGCTGGCCGATCCCGACGCGGCTCGTTATATCGATGGCGTGGCCTGGCACTGCTATGGCGGCAGCCAGCACGAACAAGGGCGCGTGCATCGCGCGCACCCCGACAAGGATGCCTACATCACCGAGTGCACCGGCGGCGACTGGCCCCTGTACATCAACGGCGAGTTGCTCTGGTTCACCCGCAACCTCCTGGTTACCGGGATCAGGCAGTGGGCTCGCGGTGTGGTCTATTGGAACCTGGCGCTCGACGAGAACCATGGACCGCATTTCGGCGGCTGCTCGGCCTGCAAAGGCGTCATCACGATCGATTCGGAGACGGGCGCGGTGACTCGCAACGACGAGTACTACGCCCTGGCGCACTTCAGTCGCTTCGTCGAGCCCGGGGCGTTCCGGGTGAACTCCACCGATACCGATGTCGGCGACAAGGGTGTCGCCAATGTGGCCTTCCAGAACGAAACCGACGGATCGATCGTGCTGGTGATGGTGAACCTCAACAAGGACGAGCGTCGCGTGTCGGTCGCGGACGGGCGCAATCGCTTCGGCTACACGATGCCGGCGGAGAGCGTCGGCACCTTCGTCTGGCATCCGGACCTAGCCGGGCTGTGGATTCGGCGCGCCCAGCGCTGGCTGAGTGGGGCGAGTGTCCCGCCGCATGTCGAGGAACTCATCCAGCCGGCTATCGAGCTGTCGCGCTGGGCGGTCTGGGCGCTTCCGTCAACCTATTTCTCCAAGGGCATCGGGGCGTAGCCGACTGCGCGCGCAGGCGGCGCACACCTCCCCTGCGCGCAGGGGAGGTTTTTCCCGAGCAGGCATGCTGCCGATGGATCAGTGCCAGATGCCCTTGATCTTCGACACCGTGAGGCCGTTGATGAGGCAATGGTTCGGATTGTTCGGGAGCGCATCGAGGACCACGTTGCCACCGAGGTTGATCGCCGTGGACGCCTGGGCGACGCCGCGGTTGGGCCCCCACACGCGCGTGCCATCGGTGGCTATCAGTTGCTGCACCTTGGCGGGGGTATCGCTGATGCCCGCGCAGAGCACCGAGACGCCGTGGAGCTTGCCGTTGCTGTCGCTGTCTTCCTTGTCGTAGTTGGCGTCCGTGTTGGCCGCGCCGCTGCGAACCAGAAGCCAGCCTTTCGGTGCCGGGTCGCCATTGCGCGCCAGGGCGGGGCACGACAGGCCCAACAGGCAGGCGACGAGCGCGGCGGTGATGATCGTGTTCTTCATGGGAATTCCTCGATGTCGTCTCTTGCGTGGCCATGGACGGCAGGCACGTTCTCCGCCGGGCGATGGCTGGCCGACGCGATGGCCATGCGCCCGCCGTCACGATCACTCTCGCGAGGGGCGCGACCTATCGGTCGAACGCTGAGAAACCATCGGCAACATGCTGATTACGGTTTTCGCCGATGACGACAGCCTTGGGGGATGGCCTCGAAGCACTACTCGCGATGTGCCGGGACCGCGGGTGCCGTGCTCTCGTTGGGATCGGGCCACTACGTGTTGACGGGCCCGGTCATCGGCGAGGCAACGGGGCCGTTGTGAGCGATGTGGCGTAAAATGACCTCACGTGTCTCCGTGCTCTGTGAGGAAATGGCTCCGTGGCAAAGAAAGCCCTCACCGCGATGGGTATGGCGAGCCATGGCATCGTGCAGGCGCCGTCGAAGGGACAGGCGTCTTTCAGCACCCTGGTCGGAAAGATCGAGAAGCGACGTGCCACGCTAGCCGAGTGGGAGGCGTTCGACGCCATCTTTCGGCGGAGATACAACGACGAGCTCTCGCCGCTTCGACAGCGCTTCGATGCGACGCGCGCGCAACTGGTCCGCCGTCTCGATCGATCGCACGACATCAAGAGCCTTACAAGGCCCGAGCGTCAGACGATCGCGGAACTGATCGGCCACATCGCCGGCGATCTGCTTGCCTCCGTCGACGATCCGGCGATCGCAGAGATCTACCGCCGTTACAACGCTTCGCTTGACGGGGCGGGGTCGGCCGCGTTCCGGGATGCGCGCGACGCGGCGCCAGGCACGCCAGACGCCGACGTTCAGGCCGAGGCCGCTCCCGGCTCAGCGGAGGACGTGCTCAGGCATGTGCAGGAGCACTTCGAACAGCAGGATGAGCGCGAGCGCATGCATCGGGAAGCACGGGAGGCGTACCACGCCAGGCGCAAGAAGAAGCCAAAGCGTGATGCGGCCGAAGAGCGCGCGCGGGCCGAGGAGGCGGAGACCCACCTGTCGATCCGCGAGGTCTACCGCAAGCTGGCCAGCGTGCTTCATCCCGATCGTGAGCCCGATCCCGTGGAACGCGAACGAAAGGCTGCGCTGATGCAGCGGGTGAACCAGGCCTATGCCAGCAAGAGTCTGCTCGACCTGCTGGAGCTTCAGCTGGAGCTGGAACACATCGATCGGGCTCAGCTGGACAACGTCGGCGAGGATAGGCTCGAGCGCTGGAATACGATCCTCAAGGAGCAACTTCGCCGGCTCGATCGGGAGCTTGTCGACATCGAGGTTGGCTACCGGGCCAGGTGCGGAATGAGTGCTTCGCTCGCGGTGTCCCCGAAAACCGTGAAGCGCGCGCTGACCGCGGGTATCACCTCACTACGCGATGCCGTTCGGACCTTCGAACAGGATCTCCGTGCATTCGACGACGTGAATCGACTGAAGTTGTGGTTGAAGGATATGAAGAGGGAGCTGGCCGCGCAGGGATCGGACGACACGGCGTTCTAGCGAGCGGTGGCGTCCTGGGCGCGAAGCGCTCCCAATACACTGGAGCCGCGTCAGCCGCCGTCTCGTTAATCTTGCGGACTGGTGCAGGCGGCGTAACGGTCGCCCTCCACCTGCGTAACCTCGCCGCGGCCTTCGGCCGTGACGCTGCCCGTGTAGTGCTTGGCGCTGTCGAAATCCACACGCGCCGAAGCCGCCGGGGCCGCCTTGCAGGTGAGCTTCCACGCCAGCGAGGTACTGCGGCGTTGCTGGTCCGTGGCGGTGCACTCGCCCTCCGCTGGCGTCCACGCGGCGAACGTGGTCCACGGATCGGCGCCTTCATCCACGCAATGCCAGTGCACTTCCGGTGCACCTGCCTTGCCGTGGGCCACATGCCGCACCTGGATCTTCCACAGCCCGGGCATGGCGCCGAAGTCACCGGCATCGGCGTGGACAGGTGCGGCCGCCGTCATGGCCAGAGTCATTACTCCGATCCCCAGGCTGGGCAGGGAAAGCTTCATCATCATCTGACTCCTTGCAAACACGAAACCCTGCCCGCGTTCGCGGGCAGGGTCGGATCGAGCGAACCGTGAGCGATCAGTCGGCGATCGCGGTGGTGTCGCTGACGTCCTTTCTGGTGAAGTTGAACATGTCCATGAGGTTGCCGATGGCCGGCGCGTTTACCGGTACATACGGGTTCTCCTTGAACGCCACCGGATTAGGCAGGTTGTCGCGGCTGCGACCGGAGATCTGGTCCTTCAGGTTCCAGTTGGCCTCGACGAATTTGTCGAACGAGACATGATCGTAGTACGTGTGCACGACCCGGCCGCCGACGGAGTACTTCGACACCACCAGCAGCGGGATGCGCGTGCCGTCGCCGAAGAAGTCGATCGGCTGGATGTAGCCGGAATCGTAGTAGCCACCACCTTCATCGAAGGTCACCATGATCACGGTGTCGTCCCATACCTTCGGGTTGGCTTCGGCCATCTCGACGATCTTGCGCACGTAGCCTTCAAACAGGTCCAGCTTCGACGAGGCCGGATGGCCATCGAGGATGCCGTCCGGCTTGGCGATGGAAACCGCCGGCAGCGTGTCGTTCTGGATGTCGTTGTACAGGTCGTTGATGTCCTGGTTCTTGGCGCGCAGTTCCGGGTTGGTCATGACCTGGGTGGAGTACAGGAATGGATCGCAGATGTTGCAGAAGGTGCCGGCCTCGCCGTCTTCCTTGCCGCCACCGAAGCCTTCACCGTAGTACTTCCAGGAAACGTTGTGCTTCTCCAGCAGCAGCGCCAGGTTCTCCTGCGTGGTCGGCGGGATGGTGAACTGGTCGGCGCCCAGCGGAGCCGGCGTGCCGTCACCCAGGTAGCCCGGGTTGTAGTTGTTCACCAGGTAGTAAGCCTTTGCCTTGCAGTCCGTGCCCTTGAACGTCAGGTACGGCAGCGAGCGCAGGTAGTTCCTGATCTGCTTCACGCCCGGCTGGCTTTCGTCAGCGCAATTGACGTATGAACCACCACCGTAACCGTCCTGCATCCACCAGTTGTTGGTGCCGAACTGCGCGTCCGGGTTCTCGATCTGGTTTTTCGGCGGGGTGGCCGGGTCGCCGTTCGCATCGGCGTAGTAGATCAAGGTGCCGAAGCCCAGCATGATGTGGTTGGCACCTGTGCCGCCCATCACCGACTGGTGGAAGTTGTCGCTCAGCGCATACTTCTGGGCCAGCTTCTTGAAGTAAGGCGCATCGCCCTGGGCCATGTTCAGGAACTGCATGGCGGTGGAGCCTTCACCGGTGGTCTGATCGTTGAAGTTCGCCGGCTGCGGAGCGCCGTTGGTGCCCGCGCCTATGGTGGTTTCGACCCAGGGAAACAGATCGTTGCGACAACCGCTGGGGTTGGCGGCGGTGGCGGCCCTGGTGTCGCAATCGAGCTGCTGCCACATCTGGAAGAAGCGGTGCACGGGGCTGTTGGCGTAGGCGTCGTAGCTGATCGACGCATGCATATCCACCGGCGCGTTGACGAGCTTGGCCGGGAAACGGGTATCGACCACGCGGTTGGGCAGGCCCGTGCCACCGGTAGCGAGCATGTCGTAGGTGTCATCGGGCAGGGCCGGCTCAATGGCCTGCGCCTGCGCCGCGGAAGCGAAGGGTGCCGCGGTGGGTGCGCCACCGGTGTTCATCTGTGGAAGCGTCTTGTACTTGCCGGCCTTCTTCGGCGACATGTCGAACTTGCCGGTGCTCGAGGCCATGAACTGCGTGGCGAGGTCCACGTTCGGACCCGGCGTGCCGTCGGCGTTGACGATGCCCTTGGACAGCAGGTTGTCCACCGACTGCCCCTTCGGCGCTGTGTAGGTGCCATAGACGTGATCGAACGTACGGTTTTCACCGATCAGCAGGATCACGTGCTTGATCGGGGTGACGGTATTGTTGCTGTTGTCCTGGCCCCGGGGCGGCTTGTGCAGTACGACGACGCCGCCGGGAAGGCCGCCCGGGTTCTTGAAGGGAGCCACGGGTACGTTCTGGCGGAACGGCGCATCGTGGTCGGGCGGAGTGGTGTCCTGCGCGCTGACGACGCCGGCAAGGCAGACGGAAAGCGCAGCAATCAACAGCGGCGAAAGGCGTGTTCGGCGCAACCAAGTAACCATTGTGAATCTCTCCCTACTGGAAGTCTTCCCCCTGATGCTTGTCGACTAAGGTTGTGGGTGGCCCGTCGACTGCCGTGAGCATCTGCCCCGCATGTGACCAACTGTTGGCACGCAGGCGACAATGGGCGAAGGCGTGATGACGTTCACGCGTCAACGCAAGATATTGCGAACAATCGTTACCACCGCAACAAAGAGCGAGAAAAGTTCAGACCAGTTCGTAGGGACGCATCATTTCGTTGTCTTCGTGCTCGAGGTAATGGCAATGCCAGACGTATTTGCCTGGCTCGCCGTCGAAGCGCGCGATGATGCGGGTGACCATCCCGGGGTCGCAGCGCACGGTGTCTTTCCAGCCTGCCTCGTGCGCGGCCGGTGGCATCGATGGCCCGGTGAACTTCAGTTCCTTGCGGGCGTTCCACGCGAAGAGGTCGAACGGACGGCGCTCCAGTATCTGGAAGCGCACAAGGTGCAGGTGGATGGGATGCGCGTCGCCCGTCACATTGACGAATGTCCAGGTTTCAACCGTGCCCTTCTTGGGTTTCTCGCTGATGGGATCGCTCCACATCTTTCCATCGAGCAGCATCGTCATCGGATTGCCGCCCGAATCGTCCTGTTCGCCCAGTGCAAGCACGCGGTCCTGCACCGCGGTGGATGGATCGATGCGCTGGACGGGTCGCAACGCGGCCGGTACCACCGAGGTATCGCGGCGACCCTTGGCGCGAACGCGGAACTCGACGATGCCGTCGGCCTGGTGGCGTAGCTGCACCGACTGGCCGGCATACGCACTGAAGTCGACGATCACCTCGGCGCGTTCGGCCGGGTAGAGTTCGATGCTCATGCGATCGGTGGGCGCTCCCAGCAGACCCTGGTCGCTGCCAATCTGCTGAAACGGCTTGCCATGTGACAGCGACAGGTTGAAGAAGCTGGTATTGGCCGTGTTGATCAGTCGCAGGCGGTAGCGGCGCGGCTCCACGTCGAGATACGGATACAGCTTGCCGTTGCACAGCACCGCATCGCCGCGGCATTCGGACACCCAGGGCGCCTCGGGATCGTCCGAAACCGGGTAGTAAAGCTTGCCGCTCTTGGCGAGCAGGCGGTCGTAGAGCATCAACGGAATGTCGAATTCGCCCGAGGGCAGCCCCAAGGCCTGCTCGTCGTCGTCGTGCACATGGAAGCTGCCGAACAGGCCCGCGTAGATATTCAGTCGCGTGATGCCCATGGCGTGATCGTGATACCACAAGGTGGCGGCGTCCTGGTCACCCGGGTAAAGGGCAGTCGACGATTTACCCGGCACGTACCAGTCTTCAGGCCAACCGTCGTTCGGCGCCGAAACGCGTGCACCGTGAACGTGGGTGATGGTGCGAACGTCGGGTTTGGATTTCTCCGCGCCATGAATACCGTGATCGATAGGCAGGAAATGCCGGGTGGGAAGCTCGTTGACCCATTCCACCAGCACCGGCTCGCCACGGCGCGTCACGATCGTGGGCCCCGGCGTGGACCCTGCGTAACCCCATTGCGGTGTCGGCGGCAGATCCCGGTGCACCCTGGCACTGAATGCCCGCATCGGCATGCGGTAGAGGGGTAGCTGCCTGCCTCCGAACGCGGCGTGTGCACGCTTGCCCGTGGGCAAGGCGATCGGTGGCACCGGCAGGGCATCGACGAACTTTGCCATGGTCACCGGGTTCACCAGCGGCACGTTCGGCGCGGCCAGGCCCGGCATGGCCATCCGTTGCTTCATCGGCATGGCCATCGGCGTATCCGCCGCCTGGGCCACGCGCAAGGCATCGACGAAAACGCATGCACCGGCGAATCCGCCGGCGACGCCCAGGAAACGGCGTCGGGAGTTATCCATGGGAAGTTATCGCTGATTGCTTGTCTGGCGACCCACCGTAGGTCGCCTGAATGACAAGGACATTTCAATCCAGGTTACCGGTCACGCGGAACGTGTCACGGGCGGCGTTCGTCCCACGGCATGCGTTTTTCCCGATGTACCGGCGGATGGCCCCAGGCATCGGAGGGGAGTTGGCGTTGGTCCCCTATAAACGTTCCAGAGGGGTATGGCATCGAACGGTGCTCCTGCCCACGAGCACATAGGCATCATGCGCAATCGCTCCCTTTCAAGCGCTTCCCGTTCCGCTGGGGCTGCGATGCCAAGAAGGCTATATGTCGTCGCTCGATGTCTAGCCTTGTTCGTTGCGGTCATCTCTAGCCCGGCCATGGCCACTTGCAGTGCATGCGAGGATGTGGCTCGAAACTTCGCCGAGAAGGAACGCTTCAACGGCGTGGTGTTGGTGGCACAGGGCTCCCGAGCGGACTACGTTGAAAGCTTTGGCGTCATGAATGCATCGACGCAGGCGCCACTCTCTGCCGATACCCGCTTTGAAACGGGCTCCATCTCGAAGTGGATCGCCGCCATTGTCGTCATGCGCCTTGTCCAGCAGGGCCAGCTTTCGCTGGATGAACCCATCACGCATTATCTGCCCGACTATCGCAAGGATACCGGGCGAAAGATCACGCTACGTTGGCTGATGAGTCATTCGAGCGGCGTCCCGAACGACATCGACGCGGCAACCAAACAGGACCCGACCGTCAAGGAACTGTCGCTGGACAACGATACGGCTGTGCGCAAGTACGCCAGTGGCGACCTTCGTTTTGAACCAGGCACGGATTGGGACTACTCCCATTCGAACTGGTTGATCGTGAAGGCGGTTGTGGAAAAGGTCACCGGAAAGACCTACGGCTACCTGGTGAGCCGCATGCTGTTGCAGCCGCTGGGGTTGCACAACAGCGGCGTATGGGTGGGCGATTCGGCAAACGTACCAGGCATGGCCTTTGGATACCGTCAGCTCGACTCGCAACCGGAGCTTTTGCGTAAACCGAATCCGGACTTTCTGGTGATGGCAGGTGGGTTCTATGCCAGCGCCAACGATATGCTTCAGCTCATGGATGGGCTATTTGCCGGCAAGCTGTTGTCGCCAAAAGCACTGAACACGTTGATGACCGTGATCCGTCCCGACCAGCACTATGCGCTCGGCGGTCGCACCAAGACGCTCGATATTGGCGGCAAACCCCGTCTTGTCGCCTGGGAGTACGGCTCCAACGGCGCATTCCGGGTACTCGCCTGGCGAGTGATCGAGGACGGGCACACCGTCATCGTGATGAACAACACAAGTTTCGACCACATGAAAATCGGTGCCCTCGCGACGCAACTGCTTGACGCAAGCTATCTGGCACATGGTGTCGGGGACGATCTGAAGGCGGGCGACCAACCGGCTGCACGGTAGCGAAAAGGCTTGTCTTCGCTTCAGCCCACGACCGAGACCGTTTCATCACAGCAAAGTCAGAAGGGCGTAACGCCGCCGTGCAACTAGGCTCAAGTGGACCACGTCATAGCTCGGTCCAAGGGCGGAGACGGCTCGCCAGAGAATGGTCAGGTACTCTGTCGCGAATGTAATAACGACAAGGGTTCAGATTAGTGGAGAAGCAACTGAAAGTTATCTTTAGCCTGAAGCAAGACGAGGATGACTACCCCGGCTTTGCCAGCGAGTCCGTATGGGCTCTCGCCACCGCCGATGCGTCGGTGGTCCAGATCGATAACATTCCATTTTTCACCTACGCGGCGACGCTCGATGATCTGATTCGAGTCCGTAATGAAGATGGGCAGCTGTGGTTTGAAGACGTGCATAAGGCATCAGCCAACTCCCTGGTCCGAGTAGTGTTCTTCAAGGAGGAAGCGAAAGACAACGTCAAAGACGTTCTTGTTCGCCTGGGTTGTCGAGCGGAGTACTTCGCGCAGCGAAAGCTGCTCGCCGTCTCAGTGCCGTCAGCCAAGCTTCTTCCTCTGGTTCGCGAGTTCCTGGAGAACGAAGTGCAGGCCGGCAACATCGACTATGAAGAGGCCATAGTGCGGGAGTAAGCGGCGAGGCTTCGTGACGGCCAAGCCGTCGTTGATCGAGGCAAGAACGAACGTATGCCCTCGCAGTCCGGCGCTCTTTCGTCGGGAACTGCATGGCTGTAGATTCCAGGAGAGACGCTTAGACAGATCGAATCACCCCACTAGGAGCGACACATGGAGAGTCCGAAGGTATGGGCCATTGCTGCCATATCAGCTGTGACTTTGATCTCAGGAACGGGTAGAGCAAGCGCTCCACTACCAAGTGGCTCGTTCGTGATGATGGAAGCGACCAAGAGCTGTCCGGCTGATGGATCAGGGGCGCAAACTACTTGCTACATGACGAGCCCGGCTCAGGCATTCAAAGCCGTAACAAACCTCCGGACGTCGGGCGTCGAGTACTTCATGATTCCTTCCGCTACTCCAGAAGAGACTGAGGTCCTCGCGACAGCAATCGAGGCCAATGGTGCGAAGTTTCTTACCATGGAAACATGGACCTTCTTTCAGGCTGTTGGTGATGGCGGTGGGGTTTTTAGCTGCGATAGCTACACGGCCGATCGAATCAATGCGTTTCTCATCCCGCTTAAGCAGCGGCATCCAGATTCGTTTGTAGGGCTCCAACTGAAGGACGAGCCATCTTCCAACCAACATGCAAATCTGGGAGCCATGGTCGCGTGCGTCCGTGCCCAACCTCTGATCTCTGACCTCAAGATGTTTGTAAACCTGGTGCCTGTGAACGCAAATGACGCGGGCCTCAACGGACCAAAGTCTTCAGAGGATAGTCCAGACGCCCTAAATCCAATAGATATCGGGATCGACTGCAATACCAACTCGGTGGTGGACCGCACAAAGCTTAACGCGATGTCATCCCGTTACGCCGAACACGTCATATCAGCATTGGACAGAATAAAACCGGACTACATTGCATACGACCTATATCCGTTCAATGCGGCGCTAGACAGCTGCACGGTTGCCCGGGAAGAGCTCATGACCGCAAACGCCAGCATCATTGCGCAACAGGCGAACGCCAGGGGCATCGTCCCGATTGCGTACTTACAGAACGTGCAGCAAGAGGCTCCGACTGCGAATCCCAAAGAACTGCGGCATGCTTCGTTCCGCGAACTTCGTTGGTTCGCCGCGTGGTTTTATGCTTTCGGGGGCCGAGGCACCGCGAACTTCATTAGCCACGATGAGGGACATAGCTTCGGCATGTTGGACGCTTCGAACAATCCGCGGGATATCGCTGTCGAACAGCAGAGTGTTTTCGGCTTCACACACCAGGTCCAGGACGCGCTACGCGGGTATAGTTACGTTGATTTCGTCGCACCTTGGCTCGGGGTCCAAACCGGTGTTGTGGTCGGCTGGCTGCCCTCGCAAAACGTCATGGCGAGCGAGTTCAAGAGTCCCACTAACGGATCAGACATCGTTGTGTTCGTGAATCGATTAAACGGGCCGATTGCCGCCACTCCTATTGGACTGAATAGCTGGCGCACGAAGATTGAGAAGCTGAACTTTGGGACGGGCCTGTGGGACACCGTTGGGCAAAGCACGAATGCGATCAACGTCGACTTCGGCGACTTACCTGCCGCCGTCTACCGCCTCACTGACTAGGGTCACGCCGAGAGGACGACGTGCGGGCATGCTGGCTCCTGATTGGTATCCCAATGATACCGATCCGTATGCCTTTGCGTATCCCGCTTTGATAGGCGCTGTGCACGCTATCCAAGGGACCTTTGTGGAATATAAAGCCCTTACAAATCAGGTGAGAAACGTCTGAAGACGTTCAACCTGTTCCTTTAAAGAAATAGAATTGGTGGGCCCACCAGGACTCGAACCTGGAACCAAAGGATTATGAGTCCTCTGCTCTAACCATTGAGCTATAGGCCCGCGCGCGGCGCCAAGTGTAACCAATGCATTCGCATTCGACGATGGGCGGAGGCCCACATGAAGGGACAAGGCTACGTGATCGATCCGCAGTTCGAAGTCGAAAGGTCAGCGTGCCTCGTCCATGTTTGGCGAGTCTCCACAAGCAATGAGGTTCCATAACGAAGCTCATGTTTCGGTTGCGCTGGCCGTTTCCGCGCTGGCGCTTCCGGCACCGTCGATGGCGCAGCCCCGCTGTGTGGTTGTCGTGCATCACCCTGTGCATCTCCGACCTGTGCCTCATCACCATCGTCCCGTGCGCCTCGTCGGCGAGACGCTCAATAGCGCAAAGCTCCGCGGGAAATCGGGGGCGCCGCAGGGCGGCATGAACGCCTGGCGAGTCGGCCTGATGGTTTGAAGATAAACAGGCACTAAAGTAGCTTAAATATAGCCAGATCGTTTGCCTATTGTGATACAACAGTGTGTATATGCCTGATATCGCAAATCTTGAGCTCTACGTGGGGGGAGTCTGGAGAGACGCCGCTTCCGTTCGCCTTCTTGGCCCGGCTGAGGGAGGGTGGGAGGTCGGTACCGATCTGGCCTACGGACTCGCCTACGCCGTGGACCACGAAAGCCGAAACGATGCAGCGGCCCTGAGCGTCAACCTCCCGGTGTCGCTCGAGTCGACACGCGGTGCGAGCTGGCCGCCCTTTCTTACCGACCTGCTGCCGCAAGGATTCGGTCGGCAGGAACTGTTGCGACGACTCGGTATGCCGGAAACCGCCGCTGCGTCGGCCGACTGGCGGCTACTGCTTGCCGGTGCGGCCAATCCGATCGGCAACATCCGCGTGCGAGAGGCCGCCGAGCGACTGATGGATCATGCGGCGAACGATCGCCGAGGGTTCACCGAGGACGAGGTTGTCGGGCGGAACGGTGAATTCACCGAGCACCTTGCCAGGCATGGTTTGTTCGTCGCCGCATCCTCGGATGATGGCGCACCGCGCTGGGCAAGCGTCATCCAGCAGACGGTGGATGCGACGGGTGTAGAGGAGGCTGCCATGAGGCGCGCGCTGGTAGATATGGTGGAACCGTTGAGGACCTTGCGCGACCGTGCCATCGATATCGGCGTCGACGTGGAAATCATGGACATGCAGCGACCGACCATCGAAGACATCGTCGTCCAGCTCGAGGCGCTCTGATCGTGGACAAGCGATTCAAGCCGCTGACCATGGCGGAAGAGCTCGCCGTACGGCGCGCCTTGCTGGATGACATCGAAGCCAACCCAGGGCGTTCGGTACCGGAGGTGATTCGCCTCGTTCGCACCACCCTTCGCCTCACCATGGCCGAGTACGCGAAGCTGTGTGGCGTGTCGGCGCGCGGGCTGCAGGACATCGAGCGCGGTATCAAGAGTCCCACGCTGGAAACCGTAGCCAAGTTACTGCGTCCAATGGGTCTGCGGGCCGGCGTAGTCACTCGCGATGCGGTTGCGCGGGCAGAGAGTGCCTTGAAGTCGCGCAAGGAATAAATTCGGCCGCGTCGACATGTTCAGTGAAGTCGCGTGTTCACGTAACGCGAACAGCGCAAAAAACTGAACACGTGCGTGGCAGAAAAGAAAACGCCCGCTTGCGCGGGCGTTCTCGCCTTACCGTCTGTCGCTACCGATCAATCGATATCGAGGAACGAGCGCAGCGTTTCCGAACGGCTCGGGTGACGCAGCTTGCGAAGTGCCTTCGCTTCGATCTGACGAATACGCTCGCGGGTGACGTCGAACTGCTTGCCGACTTCTTCCAGCGTGTGATCCGTGTTCATGTCGATGCCGAAGCGCATGCGCAGGACCTTGGCTTCACGCGGGGTAAGGCCGGCGAGCACGTCGCGCACGGTTTCCATGAGACCGGTTTCGGTCGCCGACTCGACGGGCGAGCTGGCGTTGGTGTCTTCGATGAAGTCGCCCAGATGCGAATCTTCGTCGTCGCCGATCGGGGTTTCCATGGAGATCGGTTCCTTCGCGATCTTCAGGACCTTGCGGATCTTGTCTTCCGGCATCTCCATTTCCTTGGCCAGTTCTTCCGGCGTCGGCTCGCGGCCGAACTGCTGGAGCATCTGGCGGGAGATGCGGTTGAGCTTGTTGATCGTTTCGATCATGTGCACCGGGATACGGATGGTGCGGGCCTGATCGGCGATCGAGCGGGTGATGGCCTGGCGGATCCACCACGTCGCGTACGTCGAGAACTTGTAACCGCGGCGGTATTCGAACTTGTCCACGGCCTTCATCAGGCCGATGTTGCCTTCCTGGATGAGGTCGAGGAACTGCAGGCCGCGGTTGGTGTACTTCTTCGCGATGGAGATGACCAGGCGCAGGTTGGCCTCGACCATTTCCTTCTTGGCGCGGCGGGCTTTCGCCTCGCCGACGGACATGGCGCGATTGATTTCCTTGATGTCGGTCAGCGGCAGGTACAGGGTGCGCTCGATAGCGGCGAGCTTCTCCTGTTCCGCGTCGATCGCCTCGCGGTAGTTCTTGATGTTCGGCGACCACTTCTGGCGCTTGCGGCCCAGTTCGGCGGCCCACTCGAGGTTGCCTTCGTTCGACGGGAAGCTCTTGAGGAACTCCGCGCGCGGCATCTTCACCTGCTTGACGAAGATGTCCATGAGCACGCGCTCGTGGTGACGGATGTCGTTCACCACTTCGCGCAGCTTGCGCACGAAGCTGTCGATCAGGGCCGACGGCAGCTTCAGGTTGAGGAAGGCCTCCGACATCTGCTCGCGGACCTTGGCGAGCTTCTTGTCGTTGATCTCGGCCTTGGGCGCGGTCTTCTGGAACTTGCCGTGGAGCGAACGCAATTCTTCCATGCGGCGCTTCACTTCTTCCGGATCGGGACCGGTCGGACCGGCTTCCTCTTCCTCGACCACGGCGGCGCCTTCGACTTCTTCCTCGTCGTCGTCGCCGGCCTCGGCGGCAGCGGCTTCGGCGGCCTCGGCGGCTTCAGCCTTGGCGGCGTCCGCGGCTTCCTCGAGGTCGGTGAAGCCAGCCAGGATCTCGCTCAGGCGGCGCTTGCCTTCCACGTGCTGGTCGTATTCCTCGAGCAGCAGCTGGATGGTCAGGGGGAAGCTGGCCAGCGCGGTCTGGACCTGGTTGAGGCCTTCCTCGATGCGCTTGGCGATGGCGATTTCGCCTTCGCGGGTCAGCAGCTCGACGGTACCCATCTCGCGCATGTACATGCGCACGGGATCGGTCGTACGGCCGACTTCGGCATCGACGGCCGACAGCAGGGCCACGGCTTCCTCGGCGGCGGATTCGTCATCCGTGCTGGAACCGGGGGCAGCGCCGTCGGAGATGGTGTCGGTATCCGGTGCGGAGTCATGCACCTCGATGCCGACGCCCTTGAGCACCGCCATGATGTCTTCGATCTGCTCCGGATCGACGATGTCGTCGGGCAGGTGATCGTTGATTTCCGCGTAGGTCAGGTAGCCCTGCTCCAAACCCTTGGAGATGAGCTGTTTGATTTCAGACTGCTGCTCGTGAGCTTTATTAGTCATGCCGACCGCCGCGGGTTACAGGAACCGATCAGTATAGTCATTTGATGATTTTTTGACCAGTTTTCAAGTGGATCGGGCTCATCGAGGGGACGCAAGAATCGCGCCAGATGGCCGTTTCCGGCCGGGCGTCGCGCGTCGCGATGAGAAGGAAAGGGCCATGGGACCCCGTAAGGACGCCTCAGCGCACCTCCAGACGGAAGGTGACCGGGCCATCGTTGATGAGATGTACCTTCATATGGGCACCGAAGCGCCCGGTTTCCACCCCCGGGGCATGCGCGGCGCGGGCCAGGGCGACCAGACGGTCGAACCAGAGGCTCGCTTCGGCTGGCGCGGCGGCCGTGGTGAAGCTGGGGCGCATGCCCTTGCGGGTATCGGCGGCCAGGGTGAACTGGCTGACCAGGAGCAGCCCGCCGCCGGTCTCGGCGAGGCTGAGGTTCATTTTTCCCTCGGCATCGGAGAACACGCGGTAGCCGCGCAGGCGCTCCAGCATGCGGACGCACTGGGCTTCGCCGTCGCCCGGCTCGACCGCGACAAGCGCGAGCAGGCCGGCGCCGATGGCGCCCACGGTCTCTCCCTCGACATCGACACGTGCGGACTCCACGCGCTGGATCACTGCAATCATGGAAAGGCTAACGGCGGATGGCGGCCAAGCTTAAAGGAGGCCGGCATGCGGCGGTACACTTCCTCGGATGCGTCCCGATATCTACCTCCTCTATCTCCTGCTCCGGCTGGTGAGCCTGTTTTCGCTGCGGACCGTCCATGCGGTCGGGGCCTGGATGGGGCGGCGCGCGTTGCGTGCCCACTCGCACAGTACGCACGTCACCGCCGTGAACCTGCGCCTGACACGCCCCGAACTCACCGACGCCGAGCGGGCCGAGCTCCTGCGCAAGACCATGGAGGAGGCCGGGAAGTCGGTCACCGAGGTGGCTGCGATCTGGGGCGCCGGCGCCGACCGTTCGCTCGGGCTCGTGCGCGAGGTGATCGGTGGCGACTTGTTCGAGGCGGCGCTGGCCTCCGGCAAGGGCGTGATCGTCGCCGCGCCCCATCTCGGCTGCTGGGAACTGCTCAACTACTGGCTGTGCAGCAAGACCCCGATGGCGATCCTGTACCGGCCGCCGCGCATCCAGGCCATCGAGGGCCTGCTGCGCAAGGTACGCGGCAAGCTGGCGCCCGAGCAGGTGCGGGCCGAGGGTGCCGGGGTGCGTACGCTGTTCAAGCGCCTCGGTGCAGGCGGTACCGTCGGCATCCTTCCCGACCAGCGGCCTCGCGAAGGCGAGGGCGTGTTCGCGCCCTTCTTCGGTGAGGAGGCGCTGACCATGGTGCTCCTGCCGCGACTGGCGGCACGCACGGGGGCGACGGTGCTTTTCAGCTTTGCCGAGCGCCTGCCGGCGGGGGCGGGCTTTCGCATCCACGTCCTGCCCGCCCCGGAGGGCATCGACAGCACCGATCTCGACGTTGCCTGCACCGCGCTCAATCGCGGTGTCGAACAGTGCGTGGAGCGCGCGTTCACGCAGTACCAGTGGCACTACAAGCGTTTCAACGCATCGGGCCGCAATCCTTACTGGATCAACCGTTCCGCGAAAGGCGATTGAGGAAGACGGTCATTTCCTTCGCGGCCTGCTTGTCGCCGCGACCGGTCGCGGTGGCGATACCCTGGCGCCACGCCTCGGCGGCGCCGGCTTCGTCGTCCATGGCAAGCAGCGCCTTGCCCAGCAGTTTCCACGCCGCGGAATAGGCGGGATCGAAGCCGAGCGCTTCGCGGAAGGCGCTAGCTGCATCGGCATAACTGCCGTCGCCCAGATGGGCGTTGCCGATCGAAAACCTCAACAAGGCCCCATCGCGAACGCCACCGATCTGCGCGCGAAGACGTTCGACGAGGGGATCGGTCATCGCACCGCCGTCCGCGTGCGCCAGTAATCCTGCGGATAGAGCAGGGTCGGCTGCTTTGGCTCCGGCGGCAGGCGGTCATTGTGCAGCGCGTTGAGCGTGGTGGCGTCCCAGATCATCATCCAACTGGTGCGCGAAGGCTGGATAAGCCGTGCGAAGCGGAAGGCGTTGGCCGGCGGATGCTTGGCGTAGGAGACCACCAGGCCGTCGGGGTGGCGTTTGGCGAAATCGTCCAGGCTGTCGCCGTCGTGGATCGCGCCGCTGTCGTCGTCCTCGTCGGCCTGCGGGGCGGCGCCCGGCAGTTCGTTGAGGCGGGCGATCGGATGCATCAAGCGTCCGGCGAAGTGGTACTGGCCGTTGTATTCGTTGCCCAGGTTGGCGATCGGGTGGCCGGCCGCATCCGCCTGGCCCAGGAAGGTCGAAGCCGGGGTGAGGTCGTAGCGATACCACAGGCCCAGCGTGAACAGCGCATTGAGTGCCGCCGTGCCGATAAGTCCGGCAAACGCCAGGCGGCGCATTTCACCCCGGCCGCGCAGCAGGAGCAGGGCGCCGAGGACGACGAAGATCACGCCGAAGAAGCGCGAGAAAGGCGCCATCCCCGTGAGCCAGATGTTGTCGGGGAAACGCGTCGGTACCACCGAAGGCATGGCGAACAGCACGATGGCCAGCAGGAAGGCGCCCAACGAGAGCGGCCAGGTGCCCAGGGCGTAGTTCGCGGCCAGGCCCTTGTGCCGCTCGCGCAGGTCGGCGACGGCGGCCGCTACCAGCATGGTCACGCCAGCCAGCTCCGGCAGCACGTAGTAGAGCTGCTTGCCGCTGATCAGCGAGAAGGTGAGCAGGGCCGGCAGCAGCCAGGCGACGAGGAACGTCAGGCCCGGCTCCAGCGGTTGGCGCACCAGCGCCACGAACAGCGGCACGAGTACCAGGACCAGCAGGAGCTGGTCCACATGCGCGTTGAAATGGGCGCCAGCGGCCGAGACGAGCAGCAGGGCCAGGGCGGCGCCGGCGACGATCAGCGTCGCGCCGGTGCCCGCCGGCCACGGCCGCCGGAACAGCGTCATCGGCACCGCGACGATGCCGCGCAGCCAGCCGCTCAGCGGGAACACGATCACCGGCAGGAAGATCAGGTAGTACCAGGCGGGTCGGGCGTGGTTCTGCAGGTCGTGCGTCTGTCGGTCGACCACGCGTCCGGCGGTTTGCGTAAAGAACAGGCGCTGGCGATAAGCCTCACCTCCCGCCTCGCCGGCGGGAATCGCCCAGGCCAGCAAAATGGCGAAGCCAAGCAGCAGGCCGAGCAGCCCGAAGCCGTACCAGCGTGCGCGGTTTTCTCGGGCCCAGGGGTTCCACAGGGGGCCGAGCAGGAACGGGAAGAGGACGTGCACCGCCATCACCGGCCCCTTGGTCAGCAGGCCAAGGCCGATCATCAGGCCGAACAGCCACCAGCGCGGCTCGGCGCGCGTGGTCGTTGGCGTGAGGCAGAGCAGCGCGGCCAGCACCCAGACGACGAGGAGCACCTCGTACATGATCTGCAGGCCGAACAGGAAGGCGTAGGCGAAGGCCATCAGCAGCCACGGCGTGGCCTTGGCCACCCACGGACGCGTGGGGAACAGTCGGCTGGCGAGCACGGACGCCAGCACCAGCTGGGCGCCGCCGAAGATCACCTCGAGCACACGCGGCCAGACGTCGTTGACGCCGAACACGGCCCAACCGGCATGGATCATCCAGAACAGCAGGGGCACCTTCTCGCTGTAGGGTTCGCCATTGATATGCGGTACCAGCCAGTGGCCATGCGCCCACATTTCCCACGCCACGGCCAGCGTGCGTGTGGAAAACATCGGCATGGGACCGTGCGAGAAGATGGCGAGCAGGGCCATCGCCGACCACAGCGGCAGCCAGGGCCAGAGGGCGCGAAGGTGTTCCGAGCGGATATAGGCGCTATTGGGCAAGGGCGTCGTCACCGTTAAAGGATCATGAATTCTAAACGTACGACCGGTCGAATGGCTGACTGCACTCCTACCGCCCCCTTCGTCGCCGCGACGTAGACGCCCACGCCGGTCAGGCGGGGCCCCAATAGCCGATGCGCCGCCGGATCTTCAGTTTGCGCCACAGATTGAGCGGCTTACGGCGGCGGTTACGCCCGCCCTCGGCAATGAACCGGTCGATCGCGTCGAGCACCCGCTCACTGGACTTGCCGTCCCGGTAGGGATGGATGCTGGTTCCGAAGTCGTCGATCGCCTTCATCAGTTCCGGCGAACGGGCGAGCGCGCGCTCGATCGCCGGCTCGAACTGTTCCGGATCGTCGATATCGATCAGCTGCGGACCTGGCGCGCGGTTCTTGAAGGTCACTACGGGCTTGCCGGTGAGCAGGAACTCGCTCAGCGCGGACGAGGTATCCGAGCACATCATGTCGACCTGGCCGAACAGGTCGAGGATGTTGTCGTCGTCGGCAAAGCGCAGGTTCTCGTTCGCCAGGGCACGGTACTTGGCCGTCGTCTCCGGATTCATCTTCGGGTGGAAGGTGACGATGAAGCGGTAGCGGCCGTCGCGCGACAGCTCGCGGACCTTGTCGTAAAGGATTTCCGCAGCGCTCCATGACGGCGAGAACGTGGAGTGATACAGGATCACCGGCGGCTGGCGCACCGGCGGCACCGGCCTGGCGCCCATCTCGCCCATGAAGGGATCGAGCTTCGGCCAGCCGGTTTCCTTCACCGCGAAATGGCCCATGGTCGCCGCGATGTCGCCGAAGGCCCGGGTGTCCTTGGGGCCGGTGGTGCAGTAGAGGTCGAAGAAGCCACGGATATAGATGTGCCGCGGCTTGCCGGCATTGAACCCGTGAAAGGTCTCGACCTTCACGCCGGGGAAGAAATGCGGCACGGCGTTGCTCGAGGTGACCACCGCGATCGGGTTGAACCGGCGCACTTCCTCGGTCGTCCGCAGCCATGTCTCGCCGGCCACGAGGTCTTCGCCACCGGGGCCGTCGAAGAACCACGCCGCCTCGTCGCCGCGCGCGCGGATCGCCTCCTGCAAGGGGCGCAGGATGGCCAGCGCATAGCGCTCCGAGCCGTAGAGGAGGTAGTGCTTCTTCATGTGGGGGTTTCCGAGCCACGGTCGAGGCCGTGACGCTGCAGGGCCGTGGCGGCGGACCCACGCGAGGCGGGGTTGTGCCGCATTTCGTAATAGCGCATGCGCTTGTACACCGCGTAACTGGCGGCCGTCTGGGCGATGATGAAGCCCCGCCAGCCATCCAGCATGGCGAGGCGGAACACGTAATCCTTGATGAAGGCGAGCAGGAAAACGAACGGGGTCTGCCACATGCGCGGCGACTTGCCCTTGTCGTACCAGTCGCGGCACTTCAGCTCGGAGTAGCGCAGCACTTTCAGCTGTTTCTCGACCAGGCTGGGGTTGTTCACGTGGTCGAACGGCGCGCGCAGCGTGCGCGACGCACCGTCGAAACGCAGCGATTCGTGCACGCGGGCGTCGGTCCAGCGCGCGCGGTCGCGGTGCCACAAGCGGGCCATCTTTTCGCCTACCGCGGGCCGGTACCATCGCATCGGCGCACCCATGTAGATCGTTCGCCGGCGCAGGAAGACGGCGGCATCGCCGCTGGCCTGTATCGACGCCAGCGCCGCTTCCAGTTCGACCGCCAGCTCGGGCGAGAGGAACTCGTCGGCATCCAGGGCGAGCAACCATGCGTGGCTTGCCTGGGTGGTGGCGAAGTTGCGCTGGGGGCCGAAGCCCAGCCAGTCCTGGTGAACCACGCGTGCGCCATGCGCCTGCGCGATCGCCACCGTGTCGTCGGTGCTGCCGCTGTCGATCACCAGCTTCTCGGTCGCAAACGGCACGCTGTCCAGGCAGCGGGCGATCGTATGCGCCTCGTTATAGGTGATCACTACAAGGGTCAGGGGGAGGCTCGCCATCGGCAAAGTCTAACCGAATCGCCCGCGGCCCCGGACCGGCAAGGTTGAGCCGTTCCCGTTATCCTTCGCCTCCATGCGTATTACCGTCGCCATCATCACCTACAACTGGCCCGCCGCCCTCGAGCGCGTGCTCGAGTCGCTGGCGCGGCAGACCCGCCTGCCCGACGAGGTCATCGTCACCGACGATGGCTCGACCGAGGAGACCCGCCGCGTGATCGAGCGTGTGGCGGCCACGTTTCCCGTGCGCCTGGTTCACCTCTGGCAGCCCGACGACGGTGCGCGGATGAGCCGCGCGCGCAACCGGGCCATCGCCGCGGCGACGGGCGATTACGTCATCATCCTGGACGGCGACATGGTGGCCGAGCCGCACTTCGTCGCCGACCACGAAGCCTTCGCCACGCGCGGTTGCTACGTGCAGGGCTCGCGTGTGCTCAGCGACGAAGCCCTCACTCGCCGCATGCTCGCCGACGGGTCCGTTCGCGCCACGTTCTTTACGCCGGGCATCGAGCGGCGCCGCCACACCCTGCGCATCCCCGCGTTGGCGCGCTGGTATGCGAAGCCGGGCCAGAAGACCCGCGGCATCAAGAGTTGCAACATGGGGTTCTGGCGTGAGGACCTGCTCGCCCTGAACGGCTTCAACGAGGGCATGACGGGGTGGGGTCGCGAGGACACCGAACTGGTCACGCGGGCGTTTCACGCCGGGCTGCTGCGGCGCGACCTGCGTTTCAGCGCGCTCGCCACGCATCTGTACCACCGTACGCGCAAGAACATCGTCGACAACCCGAACGACCGCATCCTCGACGAAACGCGGAAACGGGGCCTGGTGCGCTGCGAGCTCGGCGTCGACCGGCACCTGGCCGAGTTCGTTACGCCACCGCCCGACGTTCGCCCCGCTTCAGCGTAAGGCGTCCAGCGCCGCCCCCAGCCGTGGCGTAAAGGCGGCCTCGTTGTCGAGGTACCAGCGACGCGCGTTGTCGCCGAGTGTTTCGCGCTCCGCCGCGGACATGGCGATGGCGCGTTCCACGGCCTGCTCCAGGGCACGCTCGTCGAACTGCCACGTACCTGCCAGGTGGAACGCCTCGCCCGCCGTCGCGCGGACGGGCAGGCCTCGACTGGCGTCGATCATCTGGTTCATCGGGGCGCCATCGCAGGCCAGCACGACGGCGGCGCAGCTCATCGCCTCGACCAGGTAGTGCCCCCAGCCTTCCGTCTGCGACAGGCACAGGTGAAACGCGCAGCTGTTCTGCAGCCGGCGGACATCGGCATCCGGGAGGTGTTCCCGCACGATGCGCAGATTGGTCGCGCCGCCTTCGTCTTCCGCCGTGGGGCCACCGCGAAGCACGGTGAGCAGCGGCCACTCGGGGTGGCGCTTCCATACCTCGATCAGGCGGGTCGTGCCCTTCAGCTGGCTCGAGCCCGCGGCATGAAGAAAGCCCTTCGGGTCGCGTGGCACGCTCGCGTCGAAGCGGTCGCGGCTGCGAAAGCCGACGTCCAGCGCGCGCAGGCCAAGGTCGGTGAAGATCCGCGTCGCCTCGTGCGTCTTGGTCAGCAAGGCGTCGTAACGCCCCAGATAGCGCTGGGCCCGCGCCGACACCCACTCCGGGTTGGGCATGAGCAGGTTGCGCCGCGCCAGGCCGAAACTCGCCGGGCGCACATGTTCCAGCGACAGGTTGATATCGAAACGGGGCGCGCCCAGCAGCATGCGTAAACGCATGCCGCGCAGTCTCCACTTGCCGTCGTGACGGCGCGATCCGAGCCGGGAGACCGTGACCTCGTGCCCGAGTGCGCGAAGGGCGTCCTCGACCACGCGGATATCGTGGGAGAGACCGCGCTGGTTGTCCCAGGCGAGCAGGTGGATACGCAAGGTCAGGTGCCCACGCGCGTGCTGCGCCGTGTCCCCAGCGGCAGTGCCGTGGCCATCACGAAGCCGAGCACGAGGAACAGGAAGAACGAATGCGGCATGGCGCGGTAGAACACGTTGTCGGTCATGGCCGAGAGCGCGTACATGGTGATTACCGCCAGTCCGGCCGTGGCCAGCGTGGCCACCCATTCGTCGCGATCGCCGAGGCGGCGGATGAAGTGCATTGCCGGCAAGGCGAACAGCAGCAGCACGATCAGCAGCGCGGGCACGCCGCCGGTCGCCGCCGCCTCGAGGTATTCGTTGTGGGGATGGTCGTACTTGGCGATGACCTCGTTCGCCTCGCCGCTCGCGATCCTGGCGCGCGTATACGTGCCGAATTGGTCCACGCCCACGCCGGCGAGGGGATGCTCGCGGAAGGCGGTCCAGGCGGATTCCCACATCGCCATGCGCTCGCGCACCGGCCCCACCGAATTGTCCTTGCTGAACGTGGACATCTCGCCGCTGACCTCGCTGAAGCGCCGGACCACTTCGCGGTCCAGCGCCGTCGTGGCGGTTGCCACGCCCACGGCCAGCACGGCCACGAAGGCCAGCGCGCCACGCCATCGACGCGTACGACGCACGTGCACCGCGATGACGATGAGCAGGGCCGGTATGAAGGCCAGCATGGGGCCGCGGCTGTGGGTCAGGATCGCACCATAGGCGCCCACGGCGACAGCCACGCCGTGCAGCCAGCGCTCGCCCAGGGCGATGCCCGGCTGGATCAGCCGGATGATCGAGAACAGGGTCATGCACAGCGTGACCATGGTGAACTCGATAGCGCTCCAGGTGCCGCCGTTGATGCCATAGGCCCGATCCACCCCCATGACGTAGCGCTGGACGATGCAGGAGCCGCCCAGCACGAGGGTGGTTACCGCGAACGCGGTCCAGATGCCACGCCAATGCAGTCGCCCGGTAAACGCCGCCGCGGTGAGGAGGAATACGAGGGTCTGCGCGGGCAGGTCGAGTTCGTTCCAGCCCAGCCGATGAAAGGCGATATTGAACACGGCATAGGCGAAGCGCAGCAGGCAGATCGCCACGATCGTCCAGGCGACCCGGTAGCGCAGGCGGGTTTCCGCGCGCGTGATGAGCATGACGATGCCGGTGATCACCAGCACCAGGATCGGCAGGGCCTTGACCTTCCAGGGAACGGACACGGCGATCGGTATGATCGCGACGAGCGCACTCAGGAGAAGCGCTCGCCAGGAGCGTGTTGGATCAGCGGCCGGGATGGCTGCGGTCATGCATAACTTCCATAAGCGCCCGTCAGGGACGCCGCGGCCATGGCATGCCAGGCTGCGGTGCGGGTTCGCATGGGCACGCGAATTGCCCGCGATGTTACATCACCGCTGCAACCGTCCGGACGCTGTGAGCGAGGTCTAGCGGGCGCGTGCCTGCTTTTGGTTCAGGTGATCTCAGCGCTTGCGGAGCAGGGCGTAATACATGCCATCGAGGTCGCCGTCGCCCGGAAGAACCTGCCAGCCGCAGGCGGTCGGTTGCCCGACGGGCAGCGCGAGCGGGGTGGCGACGATGTCGGACCTGCCGGTCATGAACGCCGCCACGACGCCGTCGTTCTCGCTTCTCAGGATCGAGCAGGTCACGTAGAGCAGGCTGCCGCCCGGGACGAGGAGATCCCAGCAGGCGGCCAGAATCCGCGCCTGCTGGGCGACCAGCGCGGGAATATCCGCTTCGCGCCGGTGCAGGCGCACGTCCGGCCGACGTCGGATCACGCCGGTGGCCGAGCACGGCGCGTCGATCATGATCCGGTCGAACGGCTTGCCGTCCCACCAGCCGGACGCATCGCCGGCGTCGCCGGTGATCACCGTGGCCCGCAGGCCGAGGCGCTCCAGGTTCTGGCGTATCCGGGGGATCCGCTTGGCTTCGGATTCGACGGCGACCAGATGGACATTGGCCCGCTCCAGCGCATGGCAGGCCTTGCCGCCCGGGGCGGCGCAGGCATCGAGCACACGCTGGCCGTTGGCCAGGCCGAGGAGATCGGCAGGAACCTGGGCGGCGCCGTCCTGGACCGCGAAGTCGCCCTGGTCGAAGCCGGGCAGTCGGGTGACGTCGGTGCTGTGGGGCAATACGAGCCCGTCGGCCAGCCAGGGATGGAGTTCCGCCGTCTGCCCGGCGCCCGCGAGGCGCCCGACGACTTCCTCGCGGGTGGCGCGGTTGCGGTTGACGCGAAGCATGAGCGGCGGCTCCCGGTTGGCCGCGGCGAGGATCGATTCGGTCTGTTCGGGCCAGTCGCGGGCAATGGCCGCTGCCAGCCACGCCGGATGCCCATGGCGCGTCGCCGGCGTGGCGTCCAGCGCGGCGTTGAGCGTTTCGCGTTCGCGCTGCCAGCGCCGGAGCACCGCATTGACCAGGCCAGCCAGGCGCGGGCGTCGCAGCTCGCGCACGGCCTCGACCGTGGCGGCCACCGCGGCGTAGGCGGGTAGTTCGAGCACTTCCAACTGGACCAGCCCGATCACCAGCAGGGCGTGGACGACGGGCTCGTTGCGCCGGATCGGCTTGTCCAGCAGCTTGTCGATGGCGGCATCGAAACGCGTCCACCAGCGCGCCCCCTCGTTGAGCAGGGCGGTCAACAGGGCGCGGTCGCGGGAATCGGGGAGTCGGGGAAAGGCCTTGTCCGCCACGTCGCGCAGCGAATGGCCCGACAGGGCGATGTCGGCCAGCGCGTCGGCGGCCAGCGCGCGAACCGAGATCGGCGGGCTCACGAGACGGCCTGCTTCAATTCCGGCCTGGCATTGAGGTAGTCGGCGGCGCCGATGGGACGCCCGCCCGGACGTTGAATCGAGGTGAGGCGCAGCACGCCTTCGGCACAGGCGATATCGATGCCCTCGCGGGTCGCCGCGATCACCTGGCCTGGTTCGGCGGAGGACGATACGCCGTCCAGCGCGCGAGCCGACCAGATGCGCAGGCGTTCGCCGGCGACATCGGCCTCGGCGACGGGCCAGGGATTGAACGCGCGGACCTTGCGCTCGAGCGCGATGGCGGCAAGCTGGAAATCCAGGCGCGCCTCGGCCTTGTCGAGCTTGTGGGCGTATTCGACGCCCCCTTCGGCCTGAATGCGCGGGGTCAGTGTTTCACCGGCCATGGTCCGGCGCAGGCCTTCGGCGAGCGCATCCGCGCCGAGCGCGGAGAGACGATCGTGGAGGGTGCCGCCGGTGTCGTTCGCTTCGATCGCCGTGCGCCGCTCGACCAGCACGGGGCCGGTATCCAGGCCTGCCTCCATTTGCATGAGGTCCACGCCGGAGACCTCGTCGCCGGCGAGGATGGCCCGCTGGATCGGCGCCGCGCCGCGCCAGCGCGGCAGCAGCGAGGCATGCACGTTCCAGCAGCCGAGGCGCGGAATGGCAAGCACCTTGCGCGGCAGGATAAGCCCGTAAGCGACCACGACCATGAGGTCCGGCGCATACGACGCCAGTCGATCGCGGTCGGATTCCGCCTTGAACGATTCGGGTTGCTCCACCGGAATCCCGGCCGCAAGGGCGGCGGTCTTGACCGGGCTGGCGGCCAGCTTGCGCCCGCGTCCGGCCGGACGGTCGGGTTGCGTATACACCGCCACGACCTCGGCGCCCGCGGCGCGGCAGGCTTCGAGGCAGGGAACGGCGAAATCGGGTGTCCCGGCGAAGACGACGCGCAGGGGGCGGGCCGGCGCGCTCAGGCGCTTGCCTTGCGCTGCTTGTCCATCCGCTTCAGGAGCATGCCCCGCTTGAGCGGCGAGAGGTAGTCGACGAAGACCTTGCCGGCGAGGTGATCCATCTCGTGCTGTATGCAGACCGCCAACGGCCCTTCCACGTCCACGACGATCTCTTCGCCGGAGGCATCCTGCGCGCGGACCTTCACGCGCAGGGCGCGGGTGACGTCGGCATAGATTCCGGGAAACGACAGGCAGCCTTCCTGGTAGACCTGCTGGCCATCCTTCTCGAGGATCTCGGGATTGACCAGCACCATGGGCTGGTCGCGGTCGTCGCTCATGTCCGCCACCAGGACACGCTTGTGGACGTTCACCTGGGTGGCCGCCAGCCCGACGCCGTTAGCCGCGTACATGGTTTCGTACATATCGGCGACGAACTGCTTCAGCTCGTCGTCGAAGACGGTGACCGGGGCGGCGACGGTGCGCAGGCGCGGGTCGGGGAATTCCAGGATGGATAGCGTAGACACGGTGTCACCTTGAACGTTTACGGGCCACTGCGGCGCGTCGTGCCTGGAAAAATGCGGGCAAGTCGGCGAAATCCAAGCAGCGCGACCCTGTAGGATGACCCCGTATTCTACGCGGGCAGCAGGGGCCGGGCGAGCCTGCGCACGTATTGTGCCCGTTAACGATTCAGTTACACTCGCGACAGCACCGGGGAAGGGGGAAATCCCGCATGATCAAGAAGTTCGCCATGCTGCTGGGCGGCATGTTTTTTACCGTGGCCGTTTATGCCGCGGCGGCCCAGCTCCGTCCCGATCACCCGGACACCTATACGGTGCGCAAGGGCGACACGCTGTGGGACATTTCGGCGCGCTTTCTTAGGAAGCCGTGGCTCTGGCCGGAAATCTGGCAGGCCAACCCGCAGGTGCGCAACCCGCATCTGATCTACCCCGGCGACGTGCTCAACCTCTCGATGTACGGTGGCAGCGCACAGCTCGGCCTGCAGCCGCGCGTTCGCACCGAGGGAGATGCCGTCACGGCGATCCCCCTTGCCGATCTGCGTATGTTCCTGAAGGAACTTCGTGTCATGGACGCCGATGCCGTCGAGCAGTCGCCGTACCTGGTCGGATTCGAAGAGAACCACCTGCGCGCCACACCGGGCAACAAGATCTACGCCAAAGACCTGGACTCCGCCGCGCCGGGCCAGCGCTGGGCCATCGTCCGGCCGACCAATCGTTTCCGCGATCACGGCGGCGACGTCGGCAATATCGACATGCTCGGCAACCGCGAGCATGGCTCGTTCGTGGCCGACGAACTCGACAGCGACGTCTCCATGGCACCGGGTCCGTGGCGCGAGGACTCGCGCCACGACACCCACAACGGCCGTGGTACCGATCAGGGCGTCGAGGTTTCCGTCATCGGTACCGCCGAGGTGATCGCCACCAACGGCGAGGTCGCCAGCCTCGTCCTCGTGGAGTCGACGCTCGAAGTACGCAAGGGCGATCGCCTGATGCAGGTCGACGACAAACCCTATGACCCGTACTTCTACCCGCATGCGCCCAAGGCCATGCCGGCCGATCCGCGGGTGATCGGCTATACCGATGCGCTCAATGGCGCCGGCAGCCGTCAGGTGGTCTCCATCTCGGCGGGTACGGCCGACGGCATCGACAACGGTACGACGTTCACCGTGATGCACCAGGGCGACAAGATCGCCGACGAAGTGTCCGGCAACTACAACCGCCGCGATACCTCGCGCAAGGTCCAGTTGCCTGACGAATACGGTGGCCACGTCATGGTCTTCCGCACCTTCGATCATGTCAGCTACGCCCTGGTTATGGATGCCCTCAAGCCGATCCAGAAGGGCGACAAGCTCACGCTTCCGGAATAACGGCCTCAGCCCGCCCCTACCGCCGGTGGGGCCGGGCTTGCCGGGAAAGACGACGAAACGGCCGCCCCCGGGGCGGCCGTTTCCACTTCCGCGGGCGGCCGGTCCGGCGTCTACACTGCCCGGATGATCGATTCCGACGACCTTCGCGAGTGGCTGATCCTCCTGCGTACCCCGGGCATGAATGCCCGCCGCCTGCGCGAAGGCCTGGTAAACCGGGGCGGCGCCGTCGCCCTGCTGCGCTGGCTGGGCCGTCCCGAAGGCCCGCTTTCGGCGGAGGGACGAGCCTGGGTCGATGCCCCCGACGAAGCCACGCTCGCCCGTGACCTCGCCTGGCTGGCCGGCGAGGACCAGCGGCTGCTGCGTTGCACGGACGAGGATTTCCCGCCCCAGCTCGAAGCCATTCCCGATCCACCCGCCGCGCTCTTCGTCAAAGGCGATGCCTCGCTCCTGCTCAGGCCCCAGGTCGCCATCGTCGGTGCGCGCCGGGCCCAGGCGCCCGGCCTCGCGAATGCGCGGCGCTTCGCCGAGGCGCTGGCCGTGGGTGGCCTGTTGGTTACCAGCGGCATGGCCGACGGCGTCGATGGGGCGGCCCACGAGGCGGCGCTGGACGCCGGCGAGCCCACCATCGCGGTCGTCGGGACCGGACCGGATCGCGTCTATCCGGCCAAGCACCACGCATTGGCGCAGCGCATCGCCGCCCACGGCGCCATCGTCAGCGAGTATCCGCCCGGGGTAGCGTCGCTGCCCCGGCACTTTCCGCAGCGCAATCGGATCATCGCGGGCCTGAGCCTGGGCGTCCTGGTGATCGAGGCCGGCCTGCGTTCCGGCTCACTGATCACGGCCCGCGTGGCAGGGGAACAGGGCCGCGACGTGTTCGCCGTACCGGGTTCCATTCACAATGCCCTGGCCGAAGGCTGTCACGCTCTCATCGCCGAGGGAGCCCGCCTGGTCCAGCGCGCCGATGAGATCCTGGCTGTGCTGGCCCCTGCGGCCATGGAGCTGGGTGCCGAGTTGCGGGCCCGTCTGGAGCGCTCCGAGGCCGGATCGGCGGTCGGACGGCGCAAGACCGGTCCCTTCGACTGGCGCCAGGATGACGAATATCGCCGCCTTCTCGACGCCATGGGTTACGATCCCGCCTCTTTGGACGCCCTGATCGGTACGACGGGCTTCACCGCTGGCGCGCTGTCTTCGATGCTTCTGATGCTCGAGCTCGAAGGCGAGGTCGCCTCCCTGCCCGGGAACCGATATCAGCGCGTGGTCTGATCGCCCGACGCTTGACAGCCATCACGGCGATATGTTTCCAACTAAATATATACATACGCTGGGGTTCACTCGCCCCGGCGGACTTCGGAACCGACTAACGCATGGCTAAGAACCTCCTCATCGTCGAATCGCCGGCCAAGGCCAAGACGATCAACAAGTACCTGGGACCCGACTTCCAGGTGCTGGCGTCGTATGGCCACGTGCGCGACCTGCGACCGAAGGAGGGCGCGGTCGATCCCGACCACGGCTTCGCCATGGCCTATGAGGTCATCGACCGCAACGAGAAACACGTCGACGCGATCGCCAAGGCGGCGAAGGTGGCGACCAGCATCTATCTCGCGACCGACTTGGATCGCGAAGGCGAGGCCATCTCCTGGCACATCAGCGAAATCCTCCGCGAGCGCGGCCTGCTCGAGGGCAAGGACGTCCAGCGCGTCGTTTTCAGTGAAATCACGCCGCGCGCCATCAAGGAAGCGGTCGCCAACCCGCGCAAGCTGTCCCACGACCTCGTGGACGCCCAGCAGGCCCGCCGCGCCCTCGACTACCTGGTCGGCTTCAACCTCTCGCCGGTGCTCTGGCGCAAGGTGCAGCGGGGCCTCTCGGCAGGCCGCGTACAGTCGCCGGCCCTGCGCATGATCGTCGAGCGCGAGCTCGAGATCGAAGCCTTCACGGCCCGCGAGTACTGGACCATCCAGGCCAACATGGCCCACCCGGAAGGGGCGTTCGACGCCCGCCTGGTCAAGCTCGACGGCAAGAAGTTCGAGCAATTCGACCTGACCAACGAGGCCGACGCCACGGCCGCACGCGCGGCACTGGAGAAGGCTGCCGCGGGCCGGTTCACCGTCGGCGAAGTAACCAGTCGCGAGCGCAAGCGCCGTCCGGCGCCGCCCTTCACCACTTCCACCCTGCAGCAGGAAGCCGCCCGCAAGCTCGGCTTTTCGACCAGCCGCACGATGCGCGTGGCCCAGGGCCTGTACGAGGGCGTGTCGCTGGGCAGCGAGGGTAACGTCGGCCTGATCAGCTACATGCGTACCGACTCGGTGGCCTTGTCCGACGACGCCGTCGCCGAGCTGCGCGAGCTGATTACCCGCGAATACGGCAAGGGCGCCCTCCCAGACGCCGTCCAGGTCTACAAATCCAAGTCCAAGAATGCCCAGGAAGCGCATGAGGCCATCCGCCCGACCTCGGCGATGCACATGCCGCGCACGGTGGCGGCCTTCCTCAACGACGACCAGCGCAAGCTTTACGAATTGATCTGGAAGCGCACCGTCGCCTGCCAGATGGTCCACGCCACCCTCAACACCGTCTCGGTCGAGTTCCCGGTGGGTGAGTCGGCGTTCCGCGCCACCGGCACCACCGTGATCGATCCGGGCTTCCTCGCCGTTTACGAGGAAGGCAAGGACCAGAAAACCGAGGACGACGACGAGCAGCGCCGCCTGCCGCGCCTGGCCCAGGGCGATGTCGTCCCCGTGGCCGCGATCGTGGCCGACCAGCATTTCACCGAGCCGCCGCCGCGCTTCTCCGAAGCCAGCCTGGTCAAGACGCTCGAGGAATACGGCATCGGCCGCCCGTCGACGTACGCGAGCATCATCCAGGTGCTGCTCAGCCGCGAATACGTGCTGCTGGAGAGCCGTCGCTTCCGCCCGACCGACGTCGGCCGCGCCGTGAGCCAGTTCCTTTCGGGTCACTTCGCCCAGTACGTCGATTACGACTTCACCGCCCGCCTCGAAGACGAACTCGACGCCGTGAGCCGTGGCGAAGAAGCCTGGGTGCCCCTGCTCGAGCGCTTCTGGTTGCCGTTCAAGACCCTGGTGGACGACAAGACCGAATCGGTGGACCGCAACGAAGCCACCGGCGCGCGCGAACTCGGCGAAGACCCGAAGACCGGCAAGCCGGTTTCCGTGCGCCTGGGTCGCTACGGTGCCTATGCGCAGATCGGCAGCAAGGACGACGAAGCCAAGCCGACCTACGCCAGCCTGCGCCCCGGCCAGAGCATGCACACCATCACGCTCGACGATGCGATGGAGCTGTTCAAGCTGCCGCGCAACCTCGGCCAGTCCGAGGCCGGTGAAGACATCACCGTCGGCGTGGGCCGTTTCGGTCCGTTCGTGAAGCAGGGCAGCACGTACGCCTCGCTCAAGCCGGAGGACGACCCGTACACCATCGAGTTGCCGCGCGCGCTGCAGCTGGTGCAGGAGAAGCTGGAAGCCATAGCCAACCGCATCATCACCGACTTCGGCAACGACGTGCAGGTGCTCAACGGCCGCTACGGTCCATACATTACCGACGGCGAGAAGAATGCGCGCATTCCCAAGGATCGCGAGCCCAAGACGCTGACCCTGCCCGAGTGTCTCGAACTCCTCGCTGCCGCGCCGGTCAAGAAGCCGCGTGGCGGCAAGGCAGCAAAGAAGACCGCCACGAAGAAGGCCGCCGCCAAGAAAGCCGCGACGAAGAAAGCCGCCGCTCCGGCGGACGCCACGGCGAAGAAAACGGCGGTGAAGAAAACGGCGACGAAGAAGGCCGCCGCGAAGAAGACGTCGACCAAGAAGACCGCGACCAAGAAGGCGGCAACCAAGAAGAGCGCCGCGAAAAAGGCCGCGGCGAAAAAGGCGCCCGCCAAATCGGCTGTCGCCAAGTCGGTTTCTCCCTCCGTCGACTGACATGCGCCGGTTCACGACGGCCACGGTCGACACGGCTGCCGCGCTCATGCGCGATGGCGGCGTGCTCGCCTATCCGACCGAGGCCGTTTACGGCCTCGGCTGCGATCCGCACGATCGCCACGCCTTCGATCGACTTTTCGCCCTGAAGGGACGGCCGGCGACGCAGGGCGTGTTGCTCATCGCCGCGGATTTCGAACAGATCGCGCCCTACATCGACCTGGCCGCGGTGCCGCCTGCCGTCCTCGGCGACGTCCGTGCCTCCTGGCCCGGGCCTCACACCTGGATTTTTCCGCGCAGCGCGGCGGTTCCCGACTGGGTGGCCGGCGCGCATGCGGGCATCGCCTTGCGGGTCACCGCACACGCACCCGCCGCCGCGCTCTGTCGTGCCTTCGGCGCGCCGTTGGTCTCCACCAGCGCCAACCCGCACGGCGAAGCACCGGCGCGCGACGTGACCACGCTGGCGCGCTACTTCGGCGATCGCCTCGACGGTGTGCTCGAGGCGCCACTCGGCGGCCAGGAACGCCCCACCACCATCCGCGACGCCCTCAGCGGCGCTATCATCCGCGCCTGAGAGGGGGAGCCGCCGTTGTCGATCTTCCATTCCGAGATTTCCGGGCGCCCTGGCGCAGCGTCTTTCCCATTGCTCGTCGGTGCGCCTTCCCGCGTGGTTGCCTGGCGCGACGGACAGGCCGTCACGGCGGCGACCTTCCTGGGTCATGTGCGCCAGGTGGCGGCGACGCTTCCCGAGGCCGACAGCGCGGTCAATCTGTGCGAGGACCGCTACGCCTTCCTCGTCGCCTTCACGGCCCTGGTCCTGCGCGGCCAGACCAACTTGCTGCCACCCTCGCGGGCGGCCCACGCCGTCGATGAAGTGATGGCGAATCATCCCGGGGCATACGCCATCGGCGAACTCGACCTGGCACCGTCGCCGCCGGGTTACCTGCGCATGCCCGTGCTGGACGACGTGTCGCCCGCCTACGGTGGCATTCCCTCGATTCCCGCCGAGGCCGTGGTCGCCATCGGCTACACCTCGGGATCGACCGGCAAACCCAAGCCCAACATCAAGACCTGGGGCAGCTTCGTCGCCAGCAACGCAGGCAATGCCCGCATGCTCGGCCTCGCCATCGGCGACGCGTTCCATGTCGTCGCCACGGTGCCGCCGCAGCACATGTACGGCATCGAGATGTCCGTGCTGATGCCGTTGCTCTCCGATGTCGGCGTGCACGCCGGCCGGCCGTTCTTTCCGGCGGACGTCGCGACCGCGCTCGCTTCGCTGCCAGAGCCGCGTGTCCTGGTGACCACGCCGGTGCACCTGCGCGCCCTGATCGAATCCGGTATCGACCTGCCGCCGCTGGCCGCTTTCGTCTCGGCGACCGCGCCGATGTCGGTCGAGCTCGCCACGTCGGCCGAGGCCTGCTTCGGCGCACCGTTGTACGAAGTATTCGGTTCCACCGAAACCTGTGTGTTCGCCAGCCGGCGGACCGCGGTCGACGACGACTGGCAGCTCTACGAAGGCGTGGTGCTGCACCCGCAGCCGGATGGCACGCTGGTCGACGCGCCGCAGCTGGACGCGCCCATCGCGCTGGCCGATATCGTCTCGCTGCACGACGAGGGACGTCGCTTCCGTCTCCGTGGGCGTAACACGGACTTGCTCGAAATCGCCGGCAAGCGCGCATCGCTGGGCGATCTCAACCGCCGCCTGCTGGCCATCGATGGCGTGCGCGACGGCGTGTTGTTCCAACTGGACGAAGCCGACGCGGCAGGCATTCGCCGCATCGCCGGCCTGGTCGTGGCGCCGACACTCACCGCCGATGCGGTATTGAATGCGCTGCGCCACGCGATGGATCCGGTGTTCCTGCCGCGGCCGCTACGCCTGGTGGATGCGTTGCCGCGTAACGAGACCGGCAAACTGCCGAGGGCGCAGTTGATCGAACTGCTCGTCAGCCGCTGAACGCACCCATGTCCTGAAGCATCTGCCGGGTGAGGGTGACGCGCTTGGCGCCATCGTCGGGCAGGCGGATATCGATGTTCATGGCGAAGAACCAGCGCTTGCCGTTGTGCTCCACCCAGCCGACATACCAGCCGATGTCGCTGGCCTTGGTCGGGTCGGCGTTGTCCTGCGCCGCGTTCGTGCCCCATCCGGTCTTGGCGTGCAGTTCGTACGTCGGTGCCGATTCGTAGACCGTGATGCGGCGGGCGATTTCCTGGGCGCGCTCGGAGAACGGCAGGGTCCCGTCGGCCAGGCGGCGCAGGAAGCTCACCTGCTGCTCGGCCGAGATACGCAGGCCTCCATCGAGCCAGAAACGGTCGATACCCCCAGAGATATCGCGGTTGCCGTAGCCGACCTTGTCGATCCAGGCCTGCATGCGCTGCTGTCCGGCGCGCCGCGCCACCTCCTGGTAAAACCATACGGTGGAGTAGCGCATGCCGCTCGCCAGGCTGTTCGCCCGGTTCCATTCGGCCATGGGCTTGCCGCCGACGGAGCGCACGGTGCCGTCCCAGGGAATCGGTTCGAACTCGTCGCTCACGGCACCCGTATCGATGGCGACCATGGCGTTGAAAATCTTGAACGTGGAGGCAGGCAGGTAAGCGTGGCGTGCCCGCTTGGCGTCGAAGACATGCATGGTCTTCGTGCCTTCCTCATAGACGAGCAGCGTGCCCTGCAGATGGGCCCGGGCGAACGCGCGACCCCACTCGGGATGTTCGCGCCATGTGTCGGCGTGAATGGTGGTCGCGAAGACGAGGGCGGCGAGGGCGCCAAGCAGGGCGGCGAGACGAGGCATGGTGAATCTCCCTAACGGTGAGGTGCTGTCCGGACCGAGCCTGCCGGTGGGTCGGGGTCGCGGCGGGGCGTCCAGAAGGCGATTCCAGGGCACGTTGTCGGCGACGCCGGGTAGAATGCCGGGTTCAAAGTCTGGAGACACCCCATGAAAGTCCTCGTTATCGGCGGCGGTGGCCGCGAACACGCGCTGGCCTGGAAGCTCGCTCAGTCCGCCCGCGTGGACGAGGTCATCGTGGCGCCGGGTAATGCCGGGACGGCTCGCGAGCCGGGCCTGCGTAACGCGCCGGTGGCCGTAACCGATATCGACGGCCTCCTCGCGCTGGCAAAGAGCGAGGGCGTCGGTCTCACCGTGGTCGGGCCGGAAGTGCCGCTGGTCGCCGGCGTGGTGGACCGCTTCACCGCGGCAGGCCTGCGCTGCTTCGGCCCGACGGCGAAGGCGGCCCAGCTCGAAGGCAGCAAGGCCTTCGCCAAGGACTTCCTCGCCCGGCATCGCATTCCCACGGCGCACTACGCGGTGTTCACCGAGCTGGCGCCCGCGCTGGCCCACGTGCGGCAGACCGGCGCGCCCATCGTGATCAAGGCCGACGGCCTCGCCGCAGGCAAGGGCGTGGTCGTGGCCATGAGCCTGGGCGAAGCCGAGGCGGCGCTGGAAGACATGCTTGGTCAGCAGGCGTTTGGCGACGCCTCGTCGCGTGTGGTCATCGAGGAATTCCTCGATGGCGAAGAAGCCAGCTTCATCGTGATCGCCGACGGCAAGCATGCCTTGCCGATGGCGACCAGCCAGGATCACAAGCGCCGCGACGATGGCGACCTCGGCCCCAACACCGGGGGCATGGGTGCGTATTCGCCCGCGCCCGTCGTGACCGAGGACGTATCCGCGCGCGTGATGCGCGAGATCATCCAGCCGACCCTCGACGGCATGGCCGCCGATGGCGCGCCGTTCACCGGGTTCCTCTACGCCGGGCTGATGATCGACAAGGCCGGCGTGGCCAAGGTCATCGAGTTCAACGTTCGTTTCGGCGACCCGGAAACCCAGCCCATCATGCTTCGCCTGACCTCCGATCTCGTCGATCTGATCGAGGCGGCGCTCGACGTCGATGTCACAAAGGCGCACGCCGAATGGGATCCACGTCCCGCGCTCGGTGTCGTGCTTGCCGCCGGCGGTTACCCGGGCAAGGTCCGCGCCGGCGATGCGATCGAAGGCGCCGATGTCGACTTCGGCGAGGACGTGAAGGTCTTCCACGCCGGCAGCGCCCTGTCGGCCGATGGCCGCCCTGTCACCGCCGGGGGCCGTGTCCTCACCGTCTGCGCCGTGGGTGACGATCTGATGGCTGCGCGGGCCGCTGCGTATGCCGCGTTGGAGACGGTTCGCTTCGACGGGGCGTTCTTTCGCCGCGACATAGCCCATCGCGCGCTGGCGCGGCTCTGACGTCGTGACGCAGGGGCTCGGGTACACTCACCGCGACTAAACGGTGGTGGTCACGGAATGTCCCAGTTTTCTCTGCTCGGCAAGCGACGGTTCGCGCCCTTCTTCTGGACGCAGGCGCTCGGTGCGTTCAACGACAACGCGTTTCGCAACGCGATGGTCATGCTTGTCGCTTTCCAGATGGCCCTGCCCGATGCGCAGGTGTCGCTCTATACGAATCTCGCGCCGGCGCTGTTCATCCTGCCGTACTTTCTCTTCTCCGCCACCGCGGGGCAAATCGCCGAGAAGTTCGAGAAGACCCGCCTCATCCGCTTCGTGAAGCTGTTCGAGATCGCGGCCATGGTCATCGCCGCGGTCGGATTCTTCACCCACCACATCGCGTTGCTGCTCGTGGTGTTGTTCCTGATGGGCATGCACTCGACGATGTTCGGGCCGATCAAGTACTCGATCCTGCCGCAAGCCCTCGAGCGCGCTGAACTGGTCGGCGGCAACGCGCTGGTCGAGACGGGCACGCAGTTGGCCATGCTGGTCGGCATGATCGTCGGCAACTCGCTCATGCTGATCGCCGGCTACGGCACCCTGGCGGCGTCGCTCACCACGATCGCCATCGCCGTCACCGGTTACCTGGTGAGTCGTTCGATTCCCGCGGCGCCGGCCACGGCACCGGACCTCACCTTCAACTGGAACCCGCTGAGCGAAACCTGGCGCGTCCTCAAGCTCACCCATGAAGACCGCGCCATCTACAACGCCGTGTTGGGCATCTCGTGGTTCTGGTTCTTCGGCACGGTGATGATCGCCCAACTGCCGAATTACACGCGGCACGTGCTGGGCGGCGATGGCTCGGTGAATACGCTGGCGCTGACGCTCTTCTCGATCGGCACGGGCGTGGGCTCGCTGCTTTGCGAGAGGCTCTCCGGCAGGCGCGTGGAAATCGGCCTGGTGCCGATGGGCGCCTTTGGCCTGACCGTGTTCGCGGTGGACCTGTTCTTCGCGCATCCGGCGGTGACGTCGGGCGTCCAGCTCGGCTGGATGGCCTTCCTGGCGGTACCGGGTGCATGGCGCGTCGTGCTGGATCTCACCATGATCGGTGCGTTCGCGGGCTTCTACGTGGTGCCGTTGTTCGCCTTCGTGCAGAGTCGCGCACCGCGCGAACGGCTGTCGCGGATCATCGCCGGCAACAACATCGTCAACGCGCTGCTGATCTGCACCGCTTCGGTATTCGGTATCGGATTGACGATGCTCGGCCTCAGCGTGCCGACCATCTTCCTCATCACGGGCCTGATCAATATCGCCGTCGCGGTGTACATCTTCACGCTCGTGCCCGAGTTCATGATGCGCTTCATCACCTGGGTGCTCGTGCACACGCTTTACCGCGTCCGCGTGGACGGGCTGAAGAACGTGCCGGACGAAGGCGCGGCCCTGGTCGTCTGCAACCACGTGAGCTTCATGGATCCGCTGATCCTCATGGCCAGCGTGCGTCGGCCGATGCGCTTCGTCATGTACTACAAGATCTTCAATATCCCGGTGTTGAACTTCGTGTTCCGCACGGCAAAGGCGATTCCGATCGCCGGTCGCCACGAAGACGAGGCGCTGCTGATGCGCGCCTTCGAGCGGATCGACGAGGCGCTGGCGGCGGGCGAAGTCGTCTGCATCTTCCCCGAAGGCGGCCTGACCAAGGATGGCGGCATCGCGAATTTCCGCCCCGGTGTCGACCAGATTCTCGCGCGCCGTCCGGTACCGGTCGTGCCGTTGGCGCTGCGCGGCATGTGGGGCAGCATCTTCAGCCGGCGCGACAGCGCATTGCACCGTTCGCGCCTGCCGCGCCGGTTCTGGTCGAAGATCGAACTGGTCGGCGGCGCACCGTTGGCGGCCAGCGATGTGAATGCGTCGGTGCTGCGCGACCGGGTCGGCGAGCTTCGCGGCGACAAGGCCTGAGTCAGGCGACCCAGGCAGCGAGGACGATCACGGCGACGACGGCGAGCCACACGATGAGCACACGGCGGATCACGCGTCGTGCGTCCTCCAGTTCGGTCACCGGATCGCTCACGTCCTGCACGTAGCCGTCCCCGGCTTCGACATCGGCGTCCACGCCGGCGCGAGCGACCGCGCCGAGGAAGTCCGGCTCGAGGCGCGAACGCGGGCTCCCCGAGGTGTGGTGCCAATGCTTCCAGGCGCCGATGACGGCGTCGAAATCGGACACCAGGGCCATGGCGAACACCATCAGGTGGGCGGGAATCCAGTCCAGCGCATCGGCGACGCGCTGGGCCGTGGCGCGGGTGGCGCTGTCCAGGGCGAGCGATGCGTCGCGGCCGAGGATCTGCGCGAGCCGGTAGCCGAGGCCGCCGGCAGGGCCCAGCAACAGGAACCAGAGCATCACGCCGAAGCGGCGGCGCAGCGCGCCGTAGAACGCCGCTTCGACCAGCGCCGGAGCGAACCAGGTCAGCGCGTTCTCGTCGTGGCGCAGGGCGGCCATGGCCTCGTCGCGACGCAGCGTATCGGGCGCGCGCAGGATGGCGTCGATATCGGTTTCGATTTCACGCGGACCCAGCGCATAGACCAGGACGGCGATCGAGAAGATCAGCCACGCGAGGTCGAAGAAGGGCAGTGAGGCAAGCAGGCCGGCGATGATCGCGGCGGCGACCACGGGCACGAGCAGGACGACAGCGACGCGCCCGGGGCCGGAGGTGTCGCCCAGGCGGTTCACCCACCCGCGGAACCAGCGGTCGTCACGCCACCGCGCGAGCTGCGGCACGCTCCAGACGATGGCGAGGGCGATGAGAACGGCGAGGAGACGTAGAGCCATGGCGAGCGCGATCCGCTGGTCGATGCCCCGATTGTAGGGGATCAGCCGCGGGGCGGCGCACTCGCGATGAGTTCGTCGAGGCTGACGCCGCGCAGGCCGAGCCAGTGCTCGATCAGCCGGTAGGAAACCGAAAGCGGCGGCGGTACGCCGAGCGCACCCGTGGCCATGCCGGTCACGATGTCGTCGACGGTGAACCAACGGGCGTCTTCGAGTTCGTCATCGCGCAGGTGAATCTCGCGCGTCTTCGCCGTGGCGGTGAAGCCGACCATCAACGACGCGGGTAGCGGCCAGGGCTGCGACGAATGATAGGTCGCGTGGAGCACTTCGATGCCGGACTCCTCGCGCACTTCCCTTCGTACGGCGTCTTCCAGCGACTCGCCCGGCTCGATGAAACCGGCCAGGGTGGAATAACGTCCGGCGGGCCAGCCACGCTGGCGCCCGAGCAGGCAACGGTCGCCGTCTTCGACGATCACGATGATCGCGGCATCGGTCCGCGGGAAATGCATGTGCGCGCCATCCGGGTTCGTGCACTGCACGCGGTGGCCCGCGGCGACCACCAGGGTCGGCGCGCCGCACTGGCTGCAGAAGCGGGTCTGGCGCTGCCAATGCGTGATGCCCTTGGCGAAGGCGAACAGCCCCGCGTCGAACGCGGCGAAGGCGAGGCCCGCCTCGCGCAGCGAGACACGGCGTGCGCCGGTCAGCGTCGTAAAGAGCTCGGCCTGCGCTTCGTCGACGACGAGGGCGAACCATCCGATATCGTCGGCCAGGCCCAGGAACGTCGCCGGGATATCGCCGAAGCGCTCGCCACGCGTGGTCGGCGACATCCACTCGGGGGCGTCGTCGGCGCCGCGTGCGAATGCCTGGCCATCGCTGTCGAGGACGAGGAAGCGGCTGCTGGCCGCGCGCTCGAGTTCTTCGACCCAGAGACGATCGTCGCGTCGTTCCGCCATGCGGTCGATATCGATGCCCGCGAACACGTTCTCGCGGGCGCGCACCGCCACGGCCCGGTCGCGCTCCTGGTCGATCGTCACGCCGTGCAGCCGCTCATGCGCTGAACGAGGAGCCGCAGCCGCAGGTCGTCTTCGCGTTCGGATTGCGAATGACGAACTGGGAGCCGCTGAACGACTCCGCGTAATCGATCTCGGCCCCGGTCAGGTATTGCAGCGAGAGCGGATCGACGACGAGGGTGACACCTTCCCGGGAGACCGCGAGATCGTCCTCGGCCTGGTCCTCGTCGAAAGTGAAGCCGTATTGGAAGCCCGAGCAACCGCCGCCGCTGATGTAGACGCGCAGCTTCAGGCCGGGATTGCCTTCTTCCTCGATCAGCTGGTGCACCTTGCGGGCAGCGGCCTCGGTGAAGATCAGCGGCGCACCAGCGGACCGGTAGTCCGGGGACGGCGCCATGGGGAAGGGGTTGTTCATGCCACCCATAATGGCGCCGTTCGGCGGCAGGTCAAGCCTCGGCGGCTACCGGGGCAGCTTCGATGGCGGCCTGGGCGAGCTGGCGGACCGTGGCGGGTGCGCGGTGAATCATCTTGCCGTTCACCTGGGCACCGGCCGCCATTTCCAGCACCTGGTACTGCACGTCGCCGTCGATCCGGGCCAGCGGGGCCAGCTCCAGCCGTTCCGAGACCTCGATATCGCCGGTGACGCCTCCGTTGATCACGGCATGCGGCACCTCGATACGACCGACGACGCGCCCGGTCTCACTGATCGTGAGCACGCCGTCGCCGCTGGCATCGGCGTGGACCGAACCTTCCACGATGCCGTCCAGATGCAGGGTGCCGCTGAACTGCACGTCGCCGCGAATGGTGACCCCGCGGGCGATCAGGCTGGTGGCCGCGGCACCGACGGAGGGCGCCTGGTTCTTCCGGTTACTGCTGAACATCGTTGACCTCGTCGTTGCGGGTGGCGTCTGCCCAGGGGATCGTGCTGGTGACCGGTTCATCGCCTTCCGCGCTCGCCACGACGCGCAGGCGCGTCGGCTTGAACCCGGCCGGCAGGGTAAAGCTGCCCTGGACCTGCTGGAAGTACTTGAAGGAGAACGGCAGGCCCCGCGACGCGGCGGCCTGGCCGAGGCCCGGGCCCTCGAGCGTCGCGACCTTGTTGCCCTGGATGCCTTCCACGGCCAGGGTCAGGCTGCCCTTGAGCAGTTCCCCGCGCCGGGCGTTCTGGGTGAGGGTGACCACCACGTTCCAGGCATTCGGCGAACCCTTCACGGGCTCGGTCCGCGCGCCCTGCACCTTGAGGCCGTCGCGCTGGCCATTGCCGCCGACGAGCCGCGAGTAAAAGGCGAGGTCGGTGCGCAGACCGCTGATTTCTTCGTCGCGCTCGGCCAGGTTCCGTGTCAGTTCCTTCGCCGCAATGCCGGCGACCTGGCTGGCCCGTTGCAGATTGGCCACCTGCTGGCGCAAATCCTCGACCTCCGCACTGGACACCCCGCCGTTGCTCCGGGCGGCGGCGACCGCCGGCCCGTGTCCGGCGATCAGCCAGGCAAGCCAGCCGACCACGATGAGGCTGGCCGCCCAGGCGCCGAGCAAGATGACTCGCTTGCGGCCCTCGCGCACCGTGTCGGCGAGGGTGCGCACGACAAACCGTGGTGGGTGCCGCGAGGCCATGCAGAATTCCGTGGAGAGGGCGTGAAGGCCGGATGGTATAGCCCGCCCCTCCCCCCAGGGTCAACCAAGCGACCCAAGACCTCTCGAATTCTGGGAGCCGGGTCACCCTTGGAAACGCGCTCGGACGTCGATAGCGCTTCGCTGCAGGAGCCGATTCATCGGCGAAGGGTGCTAGCGATCGCTCCCAAGAAAAAGCCGCCTCACCGGCGGCTTTTCCCAACGCAGGCACGAAATGCGGAATCAGTCGGACAGCTTGCCGACCTTGCTCAGCATGTAACGTTCCGGTCCGATGTCCGAGATCAGGCTGAACTGCGTCTCGAGCCAGTCGATGTGCTCTTCTTCCTGGCCAAGGATGAACTTGAACAGGTCGCGGCTGACGAAATCGTGGATGCCCTCGCTATAGGCAATGGCCTCGCGCAGGTCCTTGGTGGCGATCATCTCGAGGTCGAGGTCGCCCTGGAGGGCTTCGACCACGTTCTCGCCGATGCGCAACTTGCCCAGATGCTGGAGATTCGGCAGCCCGTCGAGGAAGAGGATCCGCTCGATGAGTTTGTCCGCATGCTTCATCTCCTCGATCGACTCTTCGTACTCGTGCTTGGCGAGTTCGTTGTAGCCCCAGTCCTTGAACATCCGGTAATGCAGGAAGTACTGGTTAATGGCGGCGAGCTCGTTGTAGAGCACCTTGTTGAGGAATTCGATGACCTTTGCGTCGCCCTTCATGAGGGGTCTCCCTGACTGTTAAGGGCATGACTATACGTCGCGGCGAAAGCGCACGACGAAACGAGAATGAAGACGGTTCGCGTCCGCGAACGCGCTGCGAAAGGGCTCAGGCCGGCGTCGGCAGGAAGCTCAGCACCGACCGCGTCTGCTCGACGGCATCGCGCAGGCACTGGCGGGCTTCGGGCTCACAGGCGCCACAGCAATCCGAGCAGCCCGTGCGGGCCTGCAACTGGGCGAACGACTCCACTCCCTCGGCCGCGGCGCGGCGGATGGCGTGGTCGGTGACGGCGTTGCACATGCAGATGTACATGGGTGCGCATTCGAATACGAATGCGAACGATTGTCAACTACACAGATGTGAAGGCGGGCTTATTCGCCGCCGCGGGCCAGGCGCAGCGCCTCGGCTTCCTGCGGGCAGGTGCCTATGGTGACCGAGCAGGTCACCTCGACGGTCGGGGCAAACTGGCGCAGCGCCCGTTCGTAGACCTGGCGCTTGAAGTTCACCACGTGGTTGGCCGGATACCAGAAGTCCACCCAGCGCCAGAGGTCGAACTCGGGCTTCTCGCAGGCGTCGAGCTTGAGTGCGTCTTCGCTGCCGGTCAGCCGCAACAGGAACCAGACCTGCTTCTGGCCGATGCAGGTGGGGCGCTGGTGATGGCGGACAAAGCGGCTCGGCAGCCGGTATTTCAGCCAGCCCCGGGTTTCCGCCAGCACTTCCACGTGGTGGGCGTGCAGGCCGGTTTCTTCTTCCAGTTCGCGGTACATCGCCTCCAGCGGCGTCTCGTCGCTGCGCATGCCGCCCTGGGGGAACTGCCAGCCGTCACGATTGACCCGGCGCGCCCAGAACAGGCGGCCGTCCCCGTTGAGGAGAACGATCCCCACATTCGGTCGATAGCCATCAGCGTCGATCATCCGCCCTCCGCGAACCTGCCGCGCCAGCCGGCGGTGGCCGGATTCACGCGATACGGTCGATTCAACCACACCGCGAGAAGCGTGTACAAGGCGCCACTTGAACGGGAAGCCCGCGCCGATTAAACTGCCCGGCCTTCGCGAGCCCGTCTCGCGGACGACCAGGTTTCACGGCTAGGTAGCTCAGCTGGTCAGAGCGCGGCACTCATAATGCTGAGGTCGGCGGTTCGAGCCCGCCTCTAGCCACCAGAAAAAAAGAAGGCCGCGCCCCCTGGGTGCGGCCTTTTTTCTTGCCCGGTCGGCGCCGGCCGTCGTTCCCGGGTGAGCCTTTAGTCGACCGCGACGGGCATCGCGATCGCCGGCTCGTCGAGGTAGGGCGACACCGTCCCGTCCAGGACGGCACGCGCCAGTTCCACCACATTGTGTACGCGAAGCTTGGCCATGAGGTTTGCCCTGTGAAGCTCGACGGTCTTCGGGCTGATGTCGAGCTCGCCGGCGATCACCTTGTTGAGCTTGCCTTGCATGATGCCGTCGAGGACCTGGGACTCGCGGCGTGTCAGGCCCACACCCGGTCGCAACGAGGTGGCGTGCGACGTCACGGTCGCCCCATCCTTGCCGGTTTCGTCGTCGGGCAGTGGCATCAGGAAGACCGCTTCGAAAGGCCCCGAGGCTGCGTCGATGGCCTGGCGGGTCATCCGGAATCGCCGCGCGGGTGCATGCCGGTCGCGAAAAACGACCTCGCCGGCATCGCCGTCCGGTTCCAGATGGCGGTCGATCCACGCCGGACCGGCGCGCCCCCGGCTGATGCCGAACTCGCTGAGGAAGGCTCCGTTGACCATGACGACCCGCCCGCTGTCGCGCTGCCAGACGGCGCAGGGCCAGGGCAGGGCAGCGAACACTTCCTCGGACAGTGCGCACAGCGGCGCACTGTCGAGCGAACCACGTCCAAGGCACATGATGCCTCCCGGTTGAAGTGGCTTGAGGAGCCCCCCGGCTCCCCGCGTCTAGTTACCAACGTAACGGTTATCCCATGAAAGCGACGAAGATCATGGGCGTCATCAGTGAAAATGCGAACCCCGTCGTGAAGACGCGGTTAACGGAAATCGTTTACGTAACTGTCCGTTACAATGGGCAATCACTTCATCGATCCGGCTTCCATGCGCATCTTCAAGACCTTCAACATCGAGGCGGCCCACCGGCTGCCGAATGTGCCCCAGGGACACAAGTGCGCGCGGCTGCACGGGCATTCCTTTCGCGTAGAGCTGCACGTCGAAGGGCCGACCGACCCCGTGTTCGGCTGGGTGATGGACTTCGGCGACCTGAAGGCGCGATTCCAGCCGCTCTACGATCGCCTCGATCATCATTACCTCAACGACATCGACGGCCTGGATAATCCCACCAGCGAAAACCTCGCGCGTTGGATCTTCGAGCGTCTCCGTGTCGATGTGCCCGGCCTGGCCAGGGTCGTCGTGCATGAAACCTGCACGTCCGGTGCCGAGTTTTCGGCCGACATGCTCTGATCGCGCATTAGGTTCGAGAGGCAAAAGCTGCCTGCGCAGGAATTCGCGGTTGCCGCGTTGCAGCAGACGGGTCTACACTCCGGCACCTCCCCGTTCCCCGACGGTTGCCCGATGTCCCACGCAAACGGTTATGCCGATTTCGCCCGTTTCGTCGAACAGGCTGCCGCCGCACAGGCGCTTGCCTGGCGCGGTATGGAGCGGGTCGCCGATCTGCACCTCCAGGCGCTCGAAGGGCATGCACGTGCCGCCACGGGCCTAATGGCGGATGCCATGTCCGCGACGGATGCCACGGCGATGCGTGCATGGATGGCTCGCGGCGGCGACCTCCAGCGTCAAGGCGTGGAGCGTGCGGCATCCGCCGCCGGCGACATCTTCGATGTGGCTGTAGAGACGGCCACATCCCTCGGCGCACTGGCAGGTCAGCCCGCCCGGGCCTGACCTACCGCGGCTCCCTCGCCAACGACGCGACGGATGTCGCGCCGGCGGGTGGTTATGGCCTTTCTTCGCTTGTCCCGTTGTTTACGGCACTGGTATACTTTTCCAGATTAAACCGTGGCCCGTTGAACCATCTGGTGCCGCCTTCGAGCGAAACCACGGGAGCCTCGCGTTGCTCAACAGTCTTGCAGCCGGTCGTCATCTCGCCATGCGCGTCGTTTTCGCGCAGCTGGTGGTGGCCGTCATCGCCGGGCTTGCATTTCTCCTGCAGGGGCGTCCGGCCGGTCTGGCCGCCTTTGCCGGTGCCCTGATCGTCGCTATCGCCACCGCGCTGCTCGCTGCGCGGGCGTTCAGTGCGCTGGGAGGTGCGGGAGCAACGTTCGTCCGCTTTCTCGTGGGCATGATCCTTCGCTGGATCGTCCTCATCGGTGGACTGGCGCTCGTTCTGGTTCAGTGGAAGCTGCCACCCTTGCCCGCGTTGGCGGGACTGGTGGCGGCCTTCGCGGTCAATGTATTTGCATTCAGATTCAAGGGTTGAGGCATGGCGAGCGAACCGCAAGGCGGTCTGACCGAATACATCCAGCACCACCTGAACCACATGACGGTGAATTTCAGCACCGACCATGGGGCGTTCTGGAACCTGCGCGTCGACTCCCTGGTGGTGTCGTTCGTGCTCGGTGCCGCGTTCTGCCTGTGGTTCTGGCTGTTCGCCCGCAAGGCGACCTCCGGCGTGCCCTCGAAGGGTCAGGCACTGGTCGAGCTGGCGATCGAATTCGTCGACACCCAGGTCAAGGACACCTTCCACGGCGACCGTCGCACGGTCACCCCGCTGGCGTTGTCCATCTTCATGTGGGTGTTCTTCATGAACGCGATGGACCTGCTCCCGGTGGATCTCGCCGGCTGGCTGGTGCATACGTTCGCCGGCGCCGAGACCGCGCACCACACGTACTTCCGCATGGTGCCGACCGCGGACATCAACACCACGATCGGTCTGTCGCTGGCCGTCATCCTCATCGTGATCGGCCACGGTATCAAGGCCAAGGGCGGCTTCGGCTACGGCAAGGAAATGCTGACCGCGCCGTTCCACGCCGAAAGCACGGTCGCCAAGATCGTCCTGCTGATTCCCAACCTGCTTCTCAACGTCGTCGAAACGCTGTCGAAACCCGTGTCGCTCGCGATGCGACTGTTCGGCAACATGTACGGTGGCGAATTGGTGTTCATGCTGATCGCCGGCCTGATGGTGAGCTGGATCGGCTTCGTGCCTGGCGTCGTGTTCAACACGGCCTGGGCGATCTTCCACATCCTGATCATCGCCCTCCAGGCGTTCATCTTCATGATGCTGACGATCGTCTATATCGCCACGGCGCGTGAACACCACTAACTCACCGCACCGACGTTAGACCCAGTCCATTCTGTTTCGTTTCACACCACCCTTTCGACTTTAAGAAATCCCAGGAGAACACCATGGAACTCACCGCACTCTTCGCACACGTGCAGGGCATGACCGCCATCGCCATCGGCGTCATCATCGGCCTCGGCGCGCTCGGTGCGTGTCTCGGTATCGCCATCATGGGCTCGAAGTTCCTCGAGTCGGCCGCCCGCCAGCCGGAACTGGTTCCGCTGCTGCAGGGTCGCATGTTCCTGCTCGCCGGCCTGATCGACGCGGCGTTCATCATCGGCCTGGCGATCGCCCTGCTGCTCGCTTTCTCGAACCCGCTGATCGGCGTTCTGCGCACCGCTTCCGGCGGCTGAGCACGTGTTCGTCTTGTCGTCGTGGCGTAACCCGCCACGGCGACCGTCAGTACCCCAGCGTTCGGAGTCTTTGGAGAGATCATGGAAATTAACATGACCTTCCTGGGCCAGATGATCTCTTTTGCGATCCTGGTCTGGTTCACCACCAAGTTCATCTGGCCCCAGCTCAACGGTGCCATCGAAGAACGCCAGAAGAAGGTGGCCGAAGGGCTCGCCGCGGCAGAGCGTGCTCGTGCCGAGCTGAAGGATGCCGACGCCAAGGTCGCTGTCGAGATCAAGCAGGCTCGCCTCCAGGCGACCGAGATCATCGACAAGGCCCAGCAGCAGGCCAACCAGCTTCTCGAGAAGGCCCGCGCCGAAGCGACCGGCGAGATCAACCGTTTGAAGGCCCAAGCCGAGGACGAGATCGCGTCGATGGCCCAGCGTGCCCGTGAACAGCTTCGCGAACAGGTCGGCGCCCTCGCCGTGCGTGGCGCGGAGAAGATCGTGCAGCGTGAAATCGATCCGGCGGCCCACAAGGCGCTGCTCGATCAACTCGCCGCCGAGATCTGATCATGGCCCAGGCGCTCACCCTCGCCCGTCCCTACGCACGCGCCGCTTTCGAAGTGGCGCATGCGTCGGGTTCGCTCGCCGACTGGTCCCATGCGCTGAACTTCGCGGCCGTGGTTGCGGCCGATCCGCGCGTTGCCGAGCTTTACAACGACCCGCGTGTGCTCCCGGCCCAGCTGGTTGCCCTGCACCTGCCGCAGGGCATGGCCACCGATGCGCCGTTCGCCAACTTCCTCGCGGAACTGGCCGAGAACGGCCGCATGGTGCTGCTGCCGGAAATCGCGGCGCTCTACGACGACTACAAGCGTGAGTCGGAACAGACCCTCAAGGTCAAGGTCACGAGCGCGCTGGATCTCGATACCGCGCAGGCAGACCTGCTGCGCACCTCGCTGAAGCGCCGCTTCAAGCGCGAGATCGAACTGGATACGCACGTCGATCCGGCCTTGCTCGGGGGTGTCGTCATCGACACCGGTGAGCAGGTCATCGACGGTTCCGCGCGCGGCCGCCTGCAGCGGCTCGCCAGCGCGCTGACGCACTGATACGAGATAAGGAACTGACCATGTCCAGCACCACACTGAATCCGTCCGAGATCAGCGAGCTGATCAAGACCCGCATCGAGCAGTTCAAGCTCGGCGCCGAGGCACGCAACGAAGGCACGATCATCAGCGTGTCCGACGGCATCGTTCGCATCCACGGTCTGGCCGACGTGATGCAGGGCGAAATGATCGAACTGCCGAACAACACGTTCGCCCTCGCGCTGAACCTCGAGCGCGACTCGGTGGGCGCCGTGGTCCTCGGTGAATACCAGCACCTGCGCGAAGGCGATGCCGCCAAGACCACCGGCCGCATCCTCGAAGTGCCGGTCGGCCCGGGCCTGCTCGGCCGCGTCGTCGACGCACTGGGCAATCCGATCGACGGCAAGGGTCCGATCGACGCCGTGGGCACCAGCCCGGTCGAGAAGGTCGCGCCGGGCGTCATCTGGCGCCAGTCGGTCGACCAGCCGATGCAGACCGGTTACAAGTCCATCGATTCGATGATCCCGATCGGCCGTGGCCAGCGCGAGCTGATCATTGGCGACCGCCAGACGGGCAAGACCGCCGTCGCGATCGACGCGATCATCAACCAGAAGCACTCGGGCATTAAGTGCATCTACGTGGCCATCGGCCAGAAGCGCAGCTCGATCGCCAACGTCGTGCGCAAGCTCGAAGAGAACGGCGCGCTGGCCAACACCATCGTCGTCGTCGCTTCGGCCTCCGAAGCCGCCGCCCTGCAGTACGTCGCGCCGTATTCCGGCTGCGCCATGGGCGAGTACTTCCGTGACCGCGGCGAAGACGCGCTGATCGTGTACGACGACCTCTCCAAGCAGGCCGTCGCCTACCGCCAGATCTCGCTCCTGCTCAAGCGTCCGCCGGGCCGCGAAGCCTACCCGGGCGACGTCTTCTATCTCCACTCGCGTCTGCTCGAGCGCGCCTCGCGCGTCAGCGCCGACTACGTCGAGAAGATGACCAACGGCGAAGTGAAGGGCAAGACGGGCTCGCTCACCGCCCTGCCGATCATCGAGACCCAGGCGGGCGACGTTTCCGCGTTCGTCCCGACCAACGTGATCTCGATCACCGACGGCCAGATCTTCCTCGAGACCGACCTGTTCAACGCCGGTATCCGTCCGCCCGTCAATGCCGGTATCTCGGTGTCGCGCGTCGGTGGTGCCGCCCAGACCAAGATCATCAAGAAGCTCAGCGGTGGCGTGAAGCTCGCCCTCGCCCAGTACCGCGAGCTGGCTGCGTTCGCGCAGTTCGCCTCGGACCTGGATGCCGCCACGCGCGCGCAGCTGGACCGCGGCCAGCGCGTCACGGAACTGATGAAGCAGCCGCAGTACTCGCCGCTGTCGATCGCCGAGCTGGGTGTGTCGGTGTTCGCGGCGGAGAAGGGCTACCTCGACGACCTGCCGGTCAACAAGGTGCTGCCGTTCGAGAAGGGCCTGCATGCCTTCTTCCGCCAGAACCACGCCGACCTGATGACCAAGATCGACGAGACCGGCGACTGGGACAAGGACATCGAGGCGACCTTCAAGTCGGCCACGGACGAGTTCAAGAAGACCGGTAGCTGGTAATAGCGAGACACGCGAGGCGGGCGACATCGCCCGTCTCGTGGAACACCTGGCGTCACCCTTTACAGACGAGTAAGCCATGGCAAGCGGCCGCGAAATCAAAACCAAGATCAAGAGCACGCAGAACATGCGCAAGGTGACGCGTGCGCTCGAAATGGTCTCGGCGTCGAAGATCCGCAAGGCGCAGGACCTGATGAAGGCCTCGCGACCCTATGCGCGCCTCATGCGCAAGGTGATCGCGCACGTCGCCCAGGCCAGCACGGACTTCGTGCACCCGTTCCTCACCGAGCGCGAGAACGTCGCGCGCGTCGGCTTCATCGTGGTGTCGACGGACCGCGGCCTTGCCGGCGGCCTCAACTCCAACCTGTTCCGTCGCACGCTCACCGCCATCCGCGAATGGCAGGGCAAGGGCGCCGAGATCGACGTGGTCGCCGTCGGCCAGAAGGCCGTGCAGTTCTTCCGTCGCATCAAGGGCGTGAACCTGATCGGCACCGCGACGCACCTGGGTGAGAAGCCGAAGCTCGAAGACCTCATCGGCGTGATCAAGGTCGTCCTCGACGCGTACTCCGATAACAAGCTCGACCGCGTGTTCCTGGTCTACAACGACTTCGTGAACACCATCGTGCAGAAGCCGACCATCGAGGCCCTGTTGCCGGTGTCGCTGGTGGCGAAGGAGCTCGAGAACGCCGACGGCAAGGCATCCGAAGGCGTCAAGGTCGAGCAGACCCACGACTGGGATTACATCTACGAACCCGATGCGCGCACGGTGCTCGAGCACCTGATGACGCGCTATATCGAGTCCGTCGTGTACCAGGCTGCGCTTGAGAACCTGGCCAGCGAGCACGCTGCGCGCATGGTGGCCATGAAGGCCGCGTCGGACAACGCCAACAAGGTCATCGGCGAACTCACGCTGGTCTACAACAAGGCACGTCAGGCGGCGATTACCCAGGAAATCTCGGAAATCGTCGGCGGCGCCGCCGCGGTCTGACCGAAACCCCAAAGCGATGGCGACGCAGCATGCGGCGCCGAAACAGAACCTTACGAAGATTCATCCGGAGCATTCCATGAGCCAGGGCAAAGTTGTTCAGATCATCGGCGCGGTCGTCGACGTCGAATTCGCGCGCGACCAGGTGCCGGAGATTTACGACGCACTGAAGGTCGACGGCACGGAGATCACCCTCGAAGTGCAGCAGCAGCTCGGTGACGGCATCGTGCGCACCATCGCGCTCGGTTCCACCGACGGCCTGCGCCGCAACCTGATCGCTCGCAACACCGGCGAAGGCATCAAGGTGCCGGTCGGCAAGGCCACGCTCGGCCGCATCATGGACGTGCTCGGTCGCCCGATCGACGAAGCCGGCCCGATCGGCGAGAACGAGCAGTGGGTCATCCACCGCGAAGCCCCGGCCTACGACGAGCAGGCCGCCGGCAACGAACTGCTGGAAACCGGCATCAAGGTCATCGACCTGATGTGCCCGTTCGCCAAGGGCGGCAAGGTCGGCCTGTTCGGCGGCGCCGGCGTGGGCAAGACGGTCAACATGATGGAGCTCATCAACAACATCGCCAAGGCGCACTCGGGTCTGTCCGTGTTCGCCGGCGTGGGTGAGCGTACTCGTGAAGGTAACGACTTCTATCACGAGATGAAGGACTCCAACGTCCTCGACAAGGTCGCGATGGTCTACGGCCAGATGAACGAGCCGCCGGGCAACCGCCTGCGCGTCGCGCTGACCGGCCTGACCATGGCCGAGTACTTCCGCGACGAGAAGGACGAGACCGGCAAGGGCAAGGACGTCCTGCTCTTCGTCGACAACATCTACCGCTATACGCTGGCCGGTACCGAAGTGTCGGCACTGCTCGGCCGCATGCCGTCGGCGGTGGGTTACCAGCCGACGCTGGCCGAGGAAATGGGCGTGCTCCAGGAGCGCATCACCTCGACCAAGACCGGTTCGATCACGTCGATCCAGGCCGTCTACGTGCCCGCGGACGACCTTACCGATCCGTCGCCGGCGACCACGTTCGCGCATCTCGATGCGACCGTCACGCTGAGCCGCGATATCGCCTCGCTGGGCATCTACCCGGCGGTCGATCCGCTGGCCTCCAGCAGCCGTCAGCTCGATGCCGCGGTGATCGGTCAGGAGCACTACGACATCGCCCGTCGCGTGCAGGGCACCCTGCAGCGCTACAAGGAGCTGAAGGACATCATCGCCATCCTCGGCATGGACGAGCTGTCGCCGGAAGACAAGGCTTCGGTGTCGCGCGCCCGTAAGATCGAGCGCTTCTTCTCCCAGCCGTTCCACGTGGCCGAAGTCTTCACCGGTTCGCCGGGCAAGTACGTCGCCCTCAAGGAAACGATCCGCGGCTTCAAGATGATCCTCGACGGCGAGCTCGACTACCTGCCGGAACAGGCCTTCTACATGGTCGGCGGTATCGACGAAGCCATCAAGAAGGGTGAGGAAATGGGTGCGAAGAAGGCTGCGTAAGCGCCTTCTTTCCCCACTCCTGACCTAGGAAGACAAGCCCATGACCCACACCATTCGCGTCGACATCGTCAGCGCCGAAGCCGAGATCTACTCCGGCGAAGCCACGCTCGTGGTCGCCACCGGTGAACTCGGCGAGCTGGGCATCGCGCCGCGTCACGCGCCGCTGATTACCCGCCTCAAGCCGGGCCACGTGGACGTGGTAGCCGCCAATGGCGAGCGCCAGCAGTTCTACGTCTCCGGCGGCATCCTCGAGGTGCAGCCGCAGGTCGTGACGATCCTCGCCGACACGGCCGCGCGCGCGGCCGACCTCGACGAGGCGGCCGCCCTGAAGGCAAAGGAAGAGGCGGAAGCCGCCCTGGCCAACCGCGGCGAGACGCTGGACGTCGCCGAGGCGCAGGCCAAGCTGGCCGAGGCCCTGGCCCAGCTCCAGGCGCTCGAGCGCCTGCGCAGGACCCTGAAGCACTAACCGCGAGCCCCCGTAGGAGGAGCCGCTTCTTGTAGGAGCCGCTTCTTGTAGGAGCCGACTCTTGTGGGAGCCGCTTCAGCGGCGATGGGTGCTTGCCGCACCCTGGCCCGCTGCCGCGGGATCGCCGATGAATCGGCTCCCACAACATCGTCGTCGTAACGCCGAGGGGCAGTCCCTATCGCGTCGAACGAAGACCCACCAGCTAGCAAGCATTCGCTCGCCCCCACGAAACCTCAGTGCCCGGAAGAGCCGGCGGGTCTCACCCTCGGGGCGATTAGCGTAGGCGAGGGCTCCGGCCGGACAAGGCCCGAAGGGGGCCGGCCATGGATGGCCGGCCGTTTTCGCGCGACAGGAGTCGCGTCGAAAACCCCCGGTCGAAGCCCGACCCGGCCCGCAGGGCAATTAGGTAAACGGCCGCGGCACGCGGCCCTTCCGACGCGGGTCGCCGTAGACGGTGCCCCGAGGGTGAGACCCGCCGGCTCTTGCGACGCAACGCGAGCCAAACGAACGCGAGGCCAAAGGCGAGCCCCCCCCAAGAGCCGCGCCCAAGAACCCCGCGACGCGCCTTTATGTCGGCCTTCATGTGCCTGTGATCCTGAACACGCCACACTCCCCCGGTCGTCCCACAGTACCCGGCCCCCATGCACATCCGCTATCGCCGCAGCCTTTGGATCATCGGCGTCATCGCCGTCGTGCTGATCGTGGCGCGGCTCGCCCTGCCGCACGTGGTGCTCAACTACCTCAACGGCCGCCTGGCGAAGATGGGTAACTACTCGGGCCACATCGTCGATATCGATATCCACCTGTGGCGCGGCGCTTACACGATCAACCGCATGACCGTGACCAAGACCGACGGCAAGTTGCCCGTGCCGCTGTTCGAGACGGCGCGCGCGGAAATCTCACTGAGCTATACCGCGCTGGTCAAAGGGCGGCTTCGCGGCAAGATCGACTTCTTCGACCCCGTGGTGAACTTCGTCGACGGCAAGGGCGAAGGCGACACGCAGACGGGTAAGGGCGTCGACTGGCGTACACCGCTGAAGGCGCTCGTGCCCACGCGCCTGGAGGAGGTCAACGTCTACAACGGCACGGTGACCTTCCACAACTTCGTCTCGAGCCCGAAAGTCGATCTCAAGATGACCGAAGTCAACGGCACGGCCACCAACCTGACCAACGTGCAGGGTGTCGGTGGATCGCGTGTGGCCCATATGCACGCCACCGCCAAGGTATTGGGCGATGCGCCACTGGAGACCACCGCGGAATTCGATCCGCTCGAACGGCTGGGCGATTTCCACTACGAACTGAGCGTCCGCAACATCAAGCTGGTCAAGGCGAACGATCTGGCGCGGGCCTATTCGGGTCTCGATTTCGCCGGCGGCGAAGGCGACTTCGTGATGGAGTTGCAGGCGAAGGATCGCAAGCTCAATGGCTATGCCAAGCCCCTCTTTCATGGCCTGCAGATCTTCAGCTGGAAGCAGGACGTCGAACAGGATCACAAGGGCCCGATCAAGCTGGCCTATGAGGCCCTCGCCGAGGGCGTCACCAAGGTATTCAAGAACCAGTCGAAAGACCAGTTCGCCACGCGCGTGCCCATCTCCGGCACCATCGGCGACAAGAACGTCTCCACGGCCGACGCGATCATCGGCATCCTTCGCAATGCCTTCGTCGAGGCGTACAAGCCCAACCTCGAACACCTGACCCATCGGCCCAGCGACACGTAACCGACTTGGCAGGGGCGTCGAAACGCGCGAAAGTGCGGCCCTCACCTTCCGTCCAGGCCAGAGCCCGATGACCGCAGCGCCCCTTCATGTCCTGATCCTCGCCGCGGGTGAAGGCAAGCGGATGAAGTCCGCGTCCGCCAAGGTGCTCATGCCGCTGGCGGGCCGCCCGTTGCTTTCCCATGTGATCGACGCGGCGCGTTCGCTCGCGCCGGCGGGCATTCATGTCGTCTATGGACACAACGGCGAACAGGTGCGCGCGGCGTATGCGGCGGACACCTCGCTCGGCTGGATCGAGCAGCGCGAACGTCTGGGCACGGGGCACGCCGTTCGCACGGCGCTGGAAGCCCTGCAGGCAGACGGCAAACTGGAAGGGCGCGTGCTGATTCTCTACGGTGACGTGCCGCTGATTCGTGACGAGACGCTGGCGGCGCTCACGCAGGCAGGCAAGGGTCTTGCCATGCTCGCGACGCGACTGGCGGATCCACGCGGATACGGACGCGTGGTGCTCGACGCGTCCGGCCACGTGCGCCACATCGTCGAGGAGAAGGATGCCAGCGCGGCGCAACGAGCGATCGATCTGGTCAACACCGGTATCGTCGCCGGCGACGCGGTACGGCTGCTGGCGTGGACGCAGGCACTCGGCAACAGCAACGCGCAGGGCGAGTATTACCTCACCGACGTATTCGAGATGGCCGCGGGCGAAGGCATGCCGGCCGCCTGCGTGGACTGTGACCCCGTCGAAGCGTCGGGTGCGAACGATCCCTGGCAGCTCGCCGGCCTCGAAGCCATCTATCGCGAGCGCGCCGCACGCGAACTTGCGCTGGCCGGCGTTCGTCTGGCCGACCCCTCCCGTCTGGACGTGCGTGGCAAGGTCGCGGCGGGACGCGATGTCGAGATCGACGTCAACGTGATCCTCGAAGGCGACGTGTCCCTGGGCGACGAAGTGCGCATCGGGCCCTTTACGCGCCTTCGTAACGCGACGCTCGCGGCCGGTACCGTCGTTCTGGCCCACTGCGATATCGATGGCGTGGTCACGCATGGTCCCTGCACGATCGGTCCGTTCGCGCGACTGCGCCCGGGCACCGATCTTGCGGCCGGGGTACACATCGGTAATTTCGTCGAAACGAAGAACGCCGTGATCGCCGAAGGCTCGAAAGCCAACCACCTGAGCTACCTGGGCGATACCGTGATCGGCAGCCAGGTGAACATCGGTGCCGGCACGATCACCTGCAACTACGACGGCGTCAACAAGAGCCGAACCACGATCGGCGACCGCGTTTTCGTCGGCTCGAACAGCTCGCTGGTCGCGCCGGTCACCCTGCACGACGGCGCGACGATCGGCGCCGGGTCGGTCATCACCAAGGACGCGCCGGCGGACACGCTGACCCTTTCGCGTGCCCGGCAGACCGTCATCGACGGCTGGCTTCGCCCGACCAGGAAGTCGCCGTAACGGCGGCTCCGCTCAGCCCCGATAGCGCCAGCCATCGATTTCGACGAGCAACTCGGCACGGCAGATGTCGCCGTGCACCAGCAGCAGGGGCGCATCCGGAAGATGCCGGGCGGCGAAGGCGCGAACGATCGCCTCGTCGCTGGGGTGTCGCACGTAGGCCTTCAGCGGTGCGCGGTGATCGAAGCCGGCGGGAAGGCCGCCGGTCGCGAGCAGGGTGTCGAGATTCCGCAACGTCTCGCCAAGCTGGGCCGCGATATCGCCCGCATGGGCGGACGCATGGCCGACGACCGCCGCCGTGCCTGAAATCGCCAGCACGTCGTCGGCCGGCAGCAGGGTGGCCCGCGCGAAACTCGGCGGGGTGCGCCCGTACTGGCGCGGGTAACGCCAGGCGCTGACCTGGCGCGGATTCTCCACCGGTGTTCCGGGCCGATCGGTGGCGAGCAGGTACACCTGCAGCAGGCCCGGATCCGCGTGGTGCCCGATCGCCGTCGCCGCGGGGTAGCCTTGGGCGAAGACATCGCCCATGCCACGGATGCGACCCGTGCAGAAGTGCTTGTAGCGCTCGTCGTCGCCGTTGCCGTCGTTGATGCCACCCAGGTAATTCCAGATGCGCTGCACATGACGCTCGTCGCCGCTGGCCACGAAGCGCGACAGCAACCCGTACGCATAGTCGGCCGCGGCCTCCGTACCGCCGTGGTCGCCCTCGCCACACTCCACCGCGGCGAACAGCCAGCCGCCGCCTCGTGACCAGCGCAAGTCGCCGTCGCGTCCTGAAAGCACCTCCGCGTCCACCTCCCAGACCTCCTCGAGCCCTGGTCCCAGCGGCTCGAGTGCCACCCGCAGCCAGCGCGGGTCGTCATGGTGGGCAGCGTCATGGCCGAAGCCAAACGCGGCCAACGTGTGGGACGAGAACGCGCCATGGCTCGGCCGGTAAGTGACCGTCGGAGCGGGAGGGGCGGCAAGCGGCGAGCGCTCGCGCATTTCACGGCCTGGGGGCATCGCAATTCCGATAGCTTTCGTTCGCGCCATCATATCGTTCGATTGTCAGCGCGGCGTGTCGGACAGCCGTACTTCACGACGCTGAACGGCTCCGACGGCCGGCGAGAAGGCCCTGTGTTAAACTCCGCGGCCGCTGCCATCCGGGGGGAGGCAGGTAAATCCAGGACCTGGAACGACTACATGGCAACGCAAACCGCAGCACAGAAAGAACTCGCCGAACTGATCGTCACGAGCCTCAACCTCGAGGCGGTCAAGCCGGCCGACATCGATCCGGAGGCGCCCCTGTTCGGTGGCGACCTGGGTCTGGATTCGATCGACGCCCTGGAAATCGCGCTCGCGGTCTCCAAGCGCTACGGTTTCCAGCTGAAGTCCGACAACCCGGACAATCGCACGATCTTCACCAACCTCCGGTCGCTCTCCGAGCACATCGAAGAGCATCGCGCCGCGGCCTGACGGTCGTTCAGGTCGCACTCGCCTTCGGCATGTTCTGCTTCGCGCAGAGCCGTTTCTACGCAAGGCCCGGAGCCAGCCGTTGACCGACACCGCCGACATCGCGCCCTACGTACGCCCGCTGCGGTTCGACGCCGCGCACCCGAGCTTCGCCGGCCATTTTCCGGGGCAGCCCATCGTCGCCGGCGTGCTCCTGATCGAACAGGCGGCCGAGGCGCTGCGCGAATGGCGCGGTGTGGGTGTGAGCCAGGTGGTCGACGCGAAGTTTCTTGCGCCCCTGCTTCCCGGTGAAAGCGCCGAGCTTGAGCTCGTTGCCCTGGCCGACAGGCGCTATCGCTTCACCGTCCGTCGTGGTGGCGACACGCTGCTGCGCGGTAACCTGGAAGCCACCGCATGAGCCACTGGAAGCAGCGCGAAGGCGGCGGCATGTTCGCCATCTGGGTAATCCGGACGATCGCCCTACGGCTCGGGCGTCCCGTCGCGCGGCTGCTTCTTTACCCCATCGCGTTTTATTTCTTCCTGCGTCGGGCGGACGAACGCGCTGCGTCGCGTCGGTACCTCGCCCGTGTGCTCAAGCGTCCGGTTACGTCGTGGGACGTGTTCCACCTCATCCACATGTTCGCGGCGACGCTGCTCGATCGCCTGTTCTTCCTCGCCCGCGGCGAACGCGACTTCGTGGTCGACGTCGAGGGCCTGGCCGTCCTCGACCGTCACCTCGACGTACGCCAGGGCGTCCTCCTGATCGGATCGCACCAGGGTAGCTTCGAGGCGCTACGCGCACTCAGCGCACGTCGCCCCGACGTACCCCTGCGCGTCGTGCTCGACAAGCAGAAGACCCCCGCGCTCACCGCTGTGCTCGAGGCGCTGGCGCCCGACGTCGGCGCCGCCGTCATCGATGCGGCGCACGGTGGCACATCGGTCGCGTTGGCGATGGCCGAGAGTGCCGCGCAGGGAGGCATGGTGGCCTTGCTCGCCGACCGCGGCCACCAGAACGAAACCATGCGCATGGTTCCTTTCCTCGGCACGCCCGCGCCGTTTCCCGCGGGCCCCTGGCTGCTCGCGTCGGCGCTGAAGATTCCCGTGGTGCTTTGCATGGGCATCTATCTCGGCGGCAATCGCTACAAGCTGATCTTCGAGGCGTTCTCCGACGGCATCGACATCCCGCGAGCAAATCGCAAGCCGGAGCTCGATGCCGTGATCGGGCGGTACGCCGCGCGGCTGGAGCATTACGCACGCGTCTACCCCTTCAACTGGTTCAATTTCTATGACTTCTGGCAAGAAACGGTTCCTGCTGACGAGCCTGCTGGCGCTGCTGCCGCTCACGTCTCCGGCCACTCCGACGTCTGATCCCGACGACGCGAACGCGTTGATCGCCAGTCTCCACCGTCCGGCGCCGGCGCGAACGCCATTCGCCGAAGCACGCTTCATGCGCATGCTAGACAAGCCCCTTGTCGTCGCCGGCGAACTGGCGTGGCTCGGCGGCGATCGCCTCGAAAGGCGCGTGGACCGGCCGGCGAAGGAAACATCGACGATTGCCGACGGCGAGGTGACGCAGGAACGCGAAGGGAAGAAGCCGCGCAGCTTTTCGTTGAAGCGCGCGCCGCAGCTCAAGGTGCTGCTGGACAGCTTTGTCGCCCTGCTTGCCGGCGATCCCTCGCGTCTGGCTGAGTCGTTCACCGTGGCGCTCGGTCGTGACGCGGACCGCTGGCAACTGACGTTGACGCCGCGCGACCCGGGCATCGCGAAGCAGATCGCCACGATCCACGTTTACGGCCGGGGCGACCGGCCGCGCTGCCTGCGCATGGACGAAGGCGATGGCGATACGTCGATCGACCTGCTCGGCGAACTCGCCACGGCGATGCCCGCCACGCCCACCCGCGAAGGTCTCGTCGCGCAGTGCGGCGGCGCGATGTGACGAAGGTCCGCGTCGGCATCCTCGTTGTCTGGCTGGGCTCGCTGGTACTGCTGGGCTGGATGGTCGCCGCGCAGCTCAAGATCAGTACGGACCTGCGCAGCTTCATGCCGGCACCGACCACGCCGGACCAACAGCTGTTGATGGACCAGGTGGGCGAAGGTCCAGGATCGCGCCTGCTCCTGGTTGCCATCGACGGTGGCAACGACACCGACAAAGCGGCCCTGAGCCGCGGTCTCGCCGCATCGCTGCGCAAGGATCCCGCGTTCACCCAGGTGGTGAACGGCGATTTCGACATGGGCATGCTGGACGCGGGCCTGCTTCCTTACCGCTATCTCCTGTCGCCGACGCTCGACGACACGGCCATGGACGAGGCCTTCCTGGCCGACCAGCTGCAGCAGCGCCTCGACGATCTTGGCTCGCCCGCCGCGACCCTGCTCAAGGGATGGCTTCCGCGCGACCCCACGCTCGAAGTGTTGAAGCTCGTCGAACGCTGGACACCGGCGCATTCGCCGGAGGTGCGCGATGGCGTGTGGTTCTCTTCGCGCGGCGAAGCGTTGCTGCTGGTACAGACGCGCGGCGCCGGTTTCGATCCGGGCGCGCAGGGCGACGCCATCGACCGCCTCCGCACGGCGTTCTCGGCTCTGCCGCATAACGCCGCGTCGCACCTCACCTTGAGCGGGCCAGGCTTTTTCACCGTCACGGTCAACGCGCAGACGCGTCATGAAGCCGACTGGATCGGCGCCATTTCCACGGTCGGCTTCGTCGTGCTGATGCTGGCGGCGTACCGAAGTTTCGCCAGCCTGATCTTCGGCGCGCTGCCTGTCGCCACCGGAGCCCTGGCTGGCGTCACCGTGATGCTGCTGTTCTTCACCGAGGTGCACGGAATCACCCTGGCATTTGGCTTCACCCTGCTCGGCGTCGCGCAGGAATACCCCATCCGCCTGCTCAGCCACCGTCGCGCGGGAGAATCCGCCGTGGCGAGCGTGCGGGGCCTGTGGCCGCTGTTGCTCACGGCGATCGCCTCGGCCTGTATCGCCTACCTCGCGTTCTACGCCTCGGGCGTCGGTGGCCTGAAGCAACTGGCGGTGTTCACCATTACCGGGCTGCTCGCGGCAGGTTTCAGCACTCGCTATGTCCTGCCTTACCTTCTGCCCGCCACCGCGCGCGACGTGGCGGACACGCCCGGACTCGGCCCCTTCCGCCAGTGGCTGGACAGCCTCCCGCGGCCACGCTGGCTACCGCTGCCCGTGATCCTGGCGGTGGCCGCCATGCTCGCCTTGGCGCCGGGGCCCTTCTGGCAGAACGATCTTTCCGCGCTCACCCCGTTGCCGCGCGATCTGCTGGCCACGGATGCGCGATTGCGCGGCGAGCTGGGCGCGCCGGACGTGCGGTACCTGTTGATCGTGCAGGCGCCCACGGCGGATGGCGTACTCGCTGCGTCGACGGCGCTGGAGCCGGTGATGAGTAACCTGGTCGCAAAGAAGGCGCTGGACGGCTTCGACCTGCCGTCGATGTATCTGCCGGACCTCGCGACGCAACGGGCCAGGCAGGCCCGCCTTCCCGATCGCCTGGCACTCGACACCGCGCTCGATGGCGCCTTGCAGGGCATGCCTTTCCGCAAGGATCTGTTCGCACCGTTCGTCGCCGACGTCCAGGCCGCACGTGCTGCGCCGCTGTTGACGCCGGATGTCTTCGCCCGGTCGCCACTGGGACAGCGGCTTGCCGCGATGCTGGCCAGGCGCGGCGATCACTGGGTGGGCCTGTCGACGCTGAGCGGTGTGCATGATCCCGCCGCCATCGATCATGCCGTGGGCGCCGTGGGTGTCGATGCGCGGTTGCTCGACCTCAAGGTGTCGTCCGAATCGCTGGTGGCCGCGTACCGGACTCGCATCCTCCACGCCGTACTGGCCGCCGCCGCCCTCCTGCTCGTCACCATCACGCTTGCGCTGCGCAGCGTACGGCGTGCCTGGCACGTACTCGCACCGATGACGCTGGCGACCTTCCTCGTCCTCGCGGTGGAACGGATCGCCGGCATTCCCATCTCGTTGTTCCATCTGGTGGCCTTGATCCTGGCCGCGGGTCTGGGTCTGCATTACGCGCTGTTCTTCGAGCGTGATACCGGCGATCCCGCCGAGCAACGTCGCACGCTGCACGCCACGGTGGTTTGCGTGATCTCGGCGCTGCTGGTCTTCGGTATGCTGGCCTGGTCTTCGATTCCCGTGTTGCGTGCCATCGGACTCACCGTGGCGCTCGGCGTCGCCTTCCATTTCTGTCTCTCGATCCTCATGGCTCCGCATGCTCGCCAAGAATGACTTCATCGATCTGATTCCGCATGCCGGCGATATGTGCCTGCTCGACAGCGTCGTGGCATGGGATGAAACCTCGATCCATGCCGCAAGCGTCAGCCACGTGCTCGATACGCACCCGCTGCGTGGCCCGCGTGGCCTGCATGCCGTACACCTGGCCGAATACGGTGCGCAGGCCATGGCGGTGCATGGTGCGTTGCGTGCCCGCGGCCAGGGTGCAACGGCACCTCGGCCGGGCATGTTGGTGAGCCTTCGGGGGGTGAAGATGTCGGTGCAACGTATCGATACGCTCGAGGGGCCGATCGACGTGTACGCCGATTGCCTGATCGCGGACGAGAACGGTGCGCAGTATCAGTTTCGCATCTTGCATGACGGCGAAGAGATCGCATCGGGACGCGCAGCAGTCATCCATCCCCCCTCGCCGATAGCGAGTTAGTGTTCGTACGTGGTCTTCGCCGGAATTTTCGCCGAGAGAGACACGACGGCGGCCGATGGAGCGCTCTCCGATCGTTGATGGAGCAGCCGCCGGCCCGGAGGGCCTTCGAAAGGGGACTGATGAGGAGCCTGACCGCTCCCTCCGGGCCGACCGGAGCAGTCTGCCCCCGTCCCGTCTCATAACCCGCGACTCAGGCGACCCGCGCGAATAGCTCGGTGCGGTCGCCTTCGACGTCGAGCAGGTCGCCGGCCACCTCGCGCAGGGACGCATGATCGGCGACTGCCCGCTCGACAATGCCCGCCGCGAGCAGGCGCATCATCCGGACGTTCTCGCGCAGTCGTTCCGCCAGTGCATCGTCGTCCATGACATCGTGCAGACTGCTGTTCATATCGGCAAACCAGGCCAGATCGCGCTGGTCGAGCATGACCCGGCGGTTCCGTCCATCCGACACCTGGTGCCAGGGCTGGAAAAACGCCTGCACCTTGGTGTTCAAATCGGTGGCGGCGATCAGTTCATCGCTCATCCTGGCGATGAACGCGCTGTCGCCGAGCCGCTTCTGGAAGACGATCTGGCAAAGGACGCCCCAGTAGTACGCATAGTCCCAGATCACCTTGATCGGCAGGACTTCCGCATCGCCGAAGAGGTTGTACTGGCCGCGATACATTTTCAGCGTGCCTTCGTAGAACGAAAAGAACAGCCGCTCGTAGAGGCGGGCATGTGGCGCCACGTTCTCGCCGCGACGGTCGTGCCCGATCAGCAACGTGATGTAGGTGTTCGCGATGGCGATGAAGTCGCTGCCGGGCGAGTAGAAGGGATCGAGAAAAGCCCCGGCCTCGCCGGTCATCGCCCAGCGGTCGGACGAGAACATCCGCGAGCAGCTGTACGAGAAATGGCGGAAGAAGGCGAAATCCAGCAGCTTCTCGCGACGCTTGACCACCTGGCGAGCGACCAGCGGCTGGTGCTTCTCGAGCCACGCCACGGTGAGATCGAAGGTCTTCATGCCTTCGATCGGGTGCATGGCCGCATCGCAGACGATACCCACGGAGTGAGCGCCAGAGGAAAGGGGAATCAACCACACCCAGTATCCGGGTCCGCACAGGTGGTTCGTCGAACGCCAGCGCTCCGGTGGGCGGCAGCGCTCCTTCCATTCCGCGTCGTCGCACCAGTCGTCGATCTCCAGGCGATCGTCGATACGGAACCAGACGGCATTGGCGTGGTGGCCATTGTCTCGCGTGAAGTCGAACTTGCGGCGGATCATGCCCGCCCGGCCGGATGCATCCAGCAACCAGCGCGCGTGCAACTCGATCGGATCGCCGTCCGCCGCCGTCGCGCGAACGGTATGCGGCGCATCGCCGGCACCGATGTCGAAGCCACGGACGGTCACCCCGTCGCGGAAGTCGATGCCGCGGCGGCGGGCTTCGTCGCCGAGGAAGTTCTCGAGGATGCCGCGATCGATCTGGTAACTGGGTGTCGGCAGGACCGCGCTGACGCCCAGCTCGGTCACGTCGGCGAGATCGTCCCGACCTTCGGAGAAGAAAAAGCGAAAGCCGAACTTGCGGATGTGGGCGCTTTCAAGGTGGTCGCGCAGGCCGAGCGTGTCGGCGAAATAATGCGCCGCGATCTCGACGGTCGATTCGCCGACCTTGTGCGCCGCCTCGGGCAGCGGTCGCGCCTGCCTTTCGAGGACCACGATGTCCATATCCGGGTATTCACCCTTGAGCTGCATGGCCAGCGAGAGCCCGGCAAGGCCTCCCCCCAGGATGACGGCGTCGTGCGGTTTACGATCCATGTGCCACCTCGGGTGTCAGTGTGCGGTGCGTGGTTCGGTCGATTCGGTGGCGCCGACGATGGTCGGCGCCGAACGTGAGCGTCGATAGCTCGCCAGGAAGTTGCCGTAATGGAACACGCGGCCAACGGTATAGACCGTGATTCGGGTGACGTCGCGCACGGGATTGAAGTGGCTGAGCCTGAATTCGCCCTCGTAGCGCGAGGCGATCGGTACCGAAATGACGCGCGTGCCGCGCTCGCGGCAGGCGGTGATCAGCAACGCGGCTTCGAACACGAAGTGCTCGGCAGGGATGTCGACCAGATCGAGCACGGCGCGTGGATACAGGCGCTGGCCGCTCTGCGTGTCCGCGATGGGTTGTGCGCAAGCGACGGAAATGCCCCAGTCGGCGACGGCATTGGCCCGCCGCCGCCCAGGCGGCTGTTGATGGCGGTCGAGGATCCGCGCGCCGATGACAATGCTGCCGGGGTACTGCCGGCTCGCGGCGAGGATGGCCGGAATATCCGAAGCGAGGTGCTGTCCGTCGCCATCCATCGTGACCACGGCATCGAAGCCCTGGCGGAGCACTTCTCGAAAGCCGGTGCGCAGAGCCTCGCCTTTGCCCCGCCGTGTCTCGTGGCGAAGCAGGGTGACGGGAAGGGCACGAACGATGTCCGGTGTGCGGTCGTCCGAGCCATCGTCGACGACGATGACGGGAAGCCCGAGCGCGAGCGCTTCGCCTATCACGCGCCCGATCGCGCTTTCCTCGTTGAGGCAGGGAATCAGGATGCAACAGCGTTCGATATTCGCGCTCACGGACCGACCCCCACATCGACATGGATATCCAGCTCACGCGCCGCCGCGATCCGCAGCGCCGTGGAATGAGCCATCGCGAGGGCGTGCAGCAGTGGAATCGCGTGCGCCGACGGGTTGCTGGCAGCGATGCTATCCAACCAGGCGTCCCCGGTCGGCGCGCTGCCGCTGTTCCCCGGCGAAGGCGTGATGTCGAGCCTCATGGCGTTCGCATCGGCCTGAGGTGACAACAGGAGCGCGACGGCGAACGGTCCGGTGGTCGCGGTCATCTCACCCAGCGGCCCCGCGCCTGCGATGTCGTAACTGGCGAGCAGTACGTCGTGGTCGTCGGCGACGGCAAGCGTCGCCGCTTCGAGCAATCCCGCGCCGAACGAGGTTTCCCCTCCCGACACGGCGCTGGAACTCGCGTGACAGTCCGTGGCGATCGTCCAGTAGCCGACGGGCGCGTTGTGCACCGAGTTGTGGAACTTCGTCGGGGACAATTCGGTCGGGGTATCCGCGAGCGTCGCGCACATGTAGTCGGTGATGGTCTGGTCGCCGTGCGCGGAAGCAAAAACGCACGGCAACGTTGCCGCATCGAGCCCGCTCATGCGTACCGCTTCACCTGCCGCCGCGGCGGCCAGCAGCACGCTCTCCGGCGCACGCCGGCGTTCGTTGGGCGGAAGTACCTCGGCCACGGGCCGGCCCTCGGTGCCCGGCTCCTGACGGCCGGCGACGATCTCCCGGAACGCGAGCCAACTGCCGGCGCCCGGCGCCCACAGTCCGACGCCCTTCACCCAGACCCTCAAGGCGGCGCTCATGCGGCCTCCCTCACCTGGGCGAACGCGAGGCAGGCGTTGTTGCCGCCGAAGCCGAACGAATTGCTCAGGGCGATACGCACATCGTGCTGTTCCGCGGTCCAGGCCATCTGTGGCCCGCACAACGGATCCGGCGTGATCGCACCGAGGTTGGCCGGGATGCGCCCGTCGCGCATCGCGAGCAAGGTGATCGCGGCTTCGAGGATGCCTGCGGCACCGAGCGTGTGGCCGGTGAAGCCCTTGGTCGAACTGGCACGCGTGCTGGCCGGGAAGCTGCGGGCGACAAGGGCGGCTTCGACCTCGTCGTTCTTCTGGCTGGCCGTACCGTGGAGATTGATGTAATCCACGTCGCCCGGTTCGATGCCGGCGCGGGTGAGGGCATCGCGCAGCGCAAGCTCCGCACCCAGGCCCTGCGGATGCGGCGTGGACATATGGTGCGCGTCGCTGGCTTCGCCGTAGCCGATCAGCATGGGCCCGGCGCTGCCGTCGGTTGCACGCTCGAGCAAGGCGAAGCCGGCGGCTTCGCCGATCGAGATGCCGCCGCGGTTCGCATCGAACGGGCGGCAGGGCTCGCTGGAAACCAGCTCGAGCGAATTGAAGCCGAACAGCACGCTGTCGCAAAGGGTGTCGGTGCCGCCGACGATGGCGGCATCGATCAGGCCGAGGCGGATCATGCGTTCGGCATTGCCGAAGACCTTGGCGCTCGACGAACAGGCCGTGGCCACCGTCAGGCAGGGCCCCTCCAGATCGAACGCGGCGGCGACGAAGCCGGCCAGCGAATGCGGGGTGTGCAGGACCGGACGGTGCAGGTCTTTCGGCATGCGGCCGTGGTCGAGGCGGCGATAGCCTTCCTCGGTGGCGCCGATGCTCGAGGTCGATGTTCCCAGCAGGACGGCCACGCGCGAGGCGCCGTAGCGCTCGCGCGCGTCGCGCACCGCGTCCATGAAACCATCCTGGCGCAGGGCCAGCCAGGCGAGCCGGTTGTTGCGGCACTCCCATTCGGCGAGTTCGGCCGGCAGTGCCTCGTCTTCCAGGCCGGTCACGCGGCCGATCCAGCAGTCCAGGGGCGCCGAACTGAAATCGTTCGGGCTGAGGCCGCCGCGAGAGGCGAGTAGCGCGTCCGCGTGGGCATCGAGCCCGCGGCCGAGGGCGGAGGTGGCGGTATACGCGCGAATGGACAGGGGAGGCATGGGATGGGGCATACGCGCGAGCCTATCCTTTTTGCCTGGTAGCGTCTCGTGAATGCCAGACCCCGGTTCAGCCGATTGCACGCCCACGATCGAATGGACCAGACTGCGGGTCTCCCCGCGACCCGCGTCTTTATGTCCGGCTTGCTCAAACCCCTGCGCCGAGGCGTCTGGAGATACCTCAGCGATCGCGACATCCTGCTCGCCGCCCTGGTGACGACGATCGTGTTCGTCGGCAGCCTGGGCTTGATCTATGTCGCGCATGCGGTCGGCGTCTGGCGACTGGCGCGACATAGCCCGGTGACGCCGCCGCGCCGGGGCACCATGCTGGTGTTCGGCCGTCGGCTCGTCGACGACCGTCCCGAGCACGACTTCATCGGCCGGCTCACCCGCGCCGGCAACAACGCGCGGTCCGGCCACGCCGATCGCGTTCTTCTCCTCGGCGGCATGAGTGGCGGCTCGATCAGCGAGGCCGAAGCGGGACGTCGCTGGCTCGTCGAAAAGGGTTGGCCCGACGACGTGCCCCTGCTGCTCGAGCAGATATCCATCGACTCGCTCGAGAACCTGCGCCATGCCCGCGAGCTGCTCCGCCATGACGCCGGCCCCGACCTTCCGGCGGTCAACCTCGTGACCAGTCGCTACCACCTGGCGCGTTGCATGTACCTCGCCCGGCGCCTCGGCTTCGATGCCTCGCCGATCGGGGCCGAGGCGCGGCTGCCGCTCGATCGTCGTTACGTGCTGCGCATGCTGATGGAAGCCGGGTACCTGATGTGGATCGACACGGGCATGCGCTGGGCCGCGCTGATCGGCAACCATCGCATGGCGGCTCGCATCTCCTGAGTCGTCAGCGGCGCGCGGCGGCGTGCCGCAGAGGCCGCCCCGCGTGTCTTGCTAAGCTTCCCCTCATCGAACCCCGAAAGGATGCCGCGCATGTCCGAACAAGCCAACCTTGCCGAGTCGTTCCTGCGAGGCCTGCAGGATCGCATCTGCACCGCCGTCGAAAAGATCGACGGCAAGGCGAGGTTCGAAGAAGACGCCTGGACGCGCCCGGCCGGCGGCGGGGGGCGCACGCGCGTCCTTCGCGAGGGAGCCGTCTTCGAACAGGCGGGTGTCAATTTCTCGCGCGTATCGGGTTCGCCCCTGCCACCCAGCGCGACCGCGCATCGCCCCGATCTGGTCGGCGGAAGTTTCATCGCCACCGGTGTTTCGCTGGTCCTGCATCCACGTAACCCGTACATCCCGACCACGCACGCGAACGTGCGTTACTTCGAGGCATCGAAGGAGGGCGCCGAACCGGTCTGGTGGTTCGGCGGCGGGTTCGACCTCACGCCTTACTATCCCTTCGACGAAGACGTTCGGCACTGGCATACCGTGGCCAAGGACCTCTGCGGGCCTTACGGCGACGATGTCTACGATCGCTACAAGCGCTGGTGCGACGAGTACTTCTACCTGAAGCACCGTGGCGAAACCCGCGGCGTGGGCGGTCTCTTCTACGACGACCAGAACGAAGGCGGCTTCGACCGTTGCATGAACTTCATGCGCGACGTCGGCGAGGGTTTCCTCGATGCCTACCTGCCGATCGTCGAGCGTCGTCGCGATACGCCGTATGGCGAGCGCGAGCGCGAGTTCCAGCTGTACCGGCGCGGACGTTACGTGGAGTTCAACCTAGTCTACGACCGCGGCACGCTGTTCGGCCTGCAGTCGGGTGGCCGCACCGAGTCGATCCTGATGAGCCTGCCGCCGCGGGTGCGCTTCGAATACGGCTTCACGCCCGAACCGGACAGCCCGGAGGCGCGGCTCGCCGAATACCTCAAGCCTCGCGACTGGGTGTAGGAGCCGATTCATCGACGAATCCGCGGCAGCGGGCCAGCATGCGGCAAGCCCCCATCGCCGATGAATCGTCTCCTACATGGCTTCTGTGTCGTTACGGGGCGCTGCCGGAGAACTTCTTCGCCGTCGCGCCTTCGATCTTGCCGACCGTAGCCGAATCGCTGACGTAGAGCTCCACCTCGCGCTGGAAGGTGAGGTTGCCCTGCACCACGGCGTGGGGCCCGATCACGATCTTCGGGACGCGATCGTTGCTGCTGAAGAAGCTCATCGAGGGCTTCTTGACCAGCAGGCCGCCTTCGACCTTCGAGCCTTCGCCGATGGTGACGTCCGCGTTGGTGGTTTCGATACCGCCGCCGACATGCGCGCCCTGCAGCGAGATCTCGCCGTTGACGTTGGAAAGCGGTCCCTTGACGTCGGCGCCGCGCTCCAGCAGGACCCTGCCGTTCACGGTTTCCACTTCGTCGGAAACGCGGGCGTTGTCGTGCAGGGTCAGGCCGCCATTGACCGACTTGACGATGGTCGCCGTGGCGCCCTTGCCGAGTTCGACGGCGCCGTTGACCGTGCTGGCCTTCTGCACCACCGCGTTGTCGCCGATGCGCACCGAGCCATTGACGGTATGGACGTCGCCGGCGTGCTGGCCGGCCTCGACCTGGGCGGTGCCATTGACCTTGCTGATGTCGTCGTCGGCCAGCGCGGCGCCGGAGACGGAAAGGGCGATGAGAAGCGAGATCAGGGTACGGCGCATGGTGTGCTGCTCCACGGGTGGACTAGGACTCCTAGGATGCACCCGCGGGCCGCAAGGTTTAGCGTGACTGATGACACAGGGATCTGAATCGCCAAGTTGACGGCCCCGCGAGCAGGTTTCACCATGGCTTTCTTCCTCCCCATCGTTGGACGCCATGTACAAGCTCGTCATGATCCGCCACGGCCAGTCGGCCTGGAACCTCGAAAATCGCTTCAGCGGCTGGGCCGATGTCGACCTCAGCGAGCAGGGCGTGGCCGAGGCCCGCGAAGCCGGCCGCCTGCTCAAGGAAGCCGGCTTCACCTTCAACCTGGCCCACACCTCCTACCTCAAGCGCGCCGTGCGCACCCTGTGGCACGTGCAGGACGAAATGAACCTGATGTGGGTACCGGTCGTCACCGACTGGCGCCTCAACGAGCGCCACTATGGCGCCCTGACCGGCCTCAACAAGGCCGAGACGGCGGCGAAGTACGGCAACGAGCAGGTACATGTCTGGCGCCGCAGCTACGACACGCCGCCGCCGGCACTGGAAGCAGGCACCACGTCCTTCGCCGACGACGACCGTTACAAGGGCATCGACGTGCCCCTGACCGAGTGCCTCAAGGACACCGTCGCCCGCGTGCTGCCGTACTGGCACGAGGTCCTGGCCCCGGCCATCCGGGCCGGCAACAACGTGCTCATGGCCGCCCACGGCAATTCCATGCGTGCGCTGGTGAAATACTTCGACGGCATTTCGGACGACGACATCGCCGAACTCAATATCCCCAACGGTATCCCGCTGGTGTACGAGTTCGATGCCGACATGAAGCCGGTCAAGCACTACTACCTGGGCGACCAGGCCGAAATCGAGGCCAAGATGGCCGCAGTGGCGAACCAGGGCAAGGCCAGGTAACGGCGGCCTGGGACGCCCTCACCCCCCACGACGCCCTCATGTGGGAGCCGATTCATCGGCGAAAGAGCGTCGATGGGGGAAAGGCGGGAGTGACACCCGTCACCCCCGATACCTCACAGCCCACCCTCGGATGCGCCGGTCTCGCGAGCTAATCTAGCCCCACATCGCCTCACTACCGAGACCTACGCCATGCTGGCTCCGACCGTCGTCCCGTTCATCGTCGCTCCGCTGATGGCCTTCGCCGTCTACCGCCGTGTCCGCGGAAGCTTCGGCCGTCAGCCGATCCGCACAAAACGCATGAGCTTTCGCGTGGGGATCTTCGCGCTCATCGCCTGCCTCACGCTCACCTCCGGTCTTCAGGACATCCGTCTGGCCGAGGGCGCGCTCGGTGGGTTGATCGTCGGAGCCGCGCTGGCCATGGTCGGCCTGCGCCTGACCCGCTTCGAGTCGAACGCCGACGGCGCCGACTTCTACGTGCCGAACCCCTGGATCGGTGCCGCACTGACCGCCCTGCTGCTCGGCCGCATGGCCTGGCGATTCCTGATCCTGGCGCCGATGTTCGGCGGGGACGCGGCGGCGGTGCCCGCCCACACGCCGGCACCGGGCAACAGCCCGCTGACCATGCTCGTGATCGGCCTGACCATCGGCTACTACATGGCCTACTACGCGGGTGTCCTGTTCCATCACCGCCGCCACAAGCGGCTGGCCCAGGCTGCCTGAGCGGCCCGGGCCATGGTGCCCTCGCTCAGAGGGCGTCGTTGTCCAGCTCGCCGGTGCGGATACGCACCACCTGCTCGAGCGAGCTGACGAAGATCTTGCCGTCGCCGATCTTGCCCGTGCGGGCCGCCGCCTGGATGGCCTCGACGACGCGCTCGATCTGATCGTCGGCCACGGCCACCTCCAGCTTGATCTTGGGCAGGAAGTCGACCACGTACTCGGCCCCGCGATAGAGCTCGGTGTGGCCCTTCTGTCGGCCAAAGCCTTTCACTTCGGTCACGGTAACGCCTTGCACGCCGACCTCGGCGAGGGCCTCGCGGACGTCGTCCAGCTTGAAAGGCTTGATGATGGCGACCACCAGCTTCATGTATCACTCCTCGGGCGCAACCGCTTGCCGGCGCGCGGACGACCATTGTGCCATCCGCGTTCCGGGGCGTCTTCATGGGACGTTTGTAGGAAAAACCCTACACTACGTGTAGGCGTAGGCCTATAGCGCCTACAAACGAATCACCTAAACTTCATACACGACATCGGGGTGCGCAAGATGGATGTGCAGGGTATCGATCAACTCGCACAGCGGTTGGCATCGTTGGTTCCGCCAGGGTTGGCACAGGCACGTGAGGATATACACGCCAACTTCAAAGATATTCTGGCGCAGGGACTACGCCGCCTCGATCTCGTAACTCGAGAAGAATTCGATGTCCAGAGCCAGGTTCTTGCGCGGACGCGCGAACGGCTCGAAGTTTTGGAAAAGCGCATTGCCGACCTGGAAGTCAGCGCTGTGGCTCCTGGCCAATAAGGACGGCCAATCGTCCCGGGACCGCCCCCGATCCGTCACCCTCACCCCGAGAGCGGTCGGGGGCGGTTATTTTCCCAGTCGACGCAAGGAGTGCGTATGCGAGCCCGATCCCTACAGGATCTCGGTAGTTCGCCACCGATTGGGATGCGTAACCGGTTACGATATTCACCGTCATGAGCCTCGCCGTCACCCTATCGCGGGCGCAGGAAGGTGTCACCGCGCCGCAGGTCGTCGTCGAGGTGCATCTGTCCGGCGGACTGCCTTCCACCTCCATCGTTGGCCTGCCCGATTCGGCAGTGCGCGAAGCGCGTGACCGCGTCCGCGTCGCCATCCAGAACACCGCCTTCGAATATCCCAACCGCCGCGTCACCGTGAACCTTGCGCCAGCCGAGCTGCCGAAGGACGGCGGCCGCTTCGACCTCGCCATCGCCCTGGGCATTCTCGCCGCCGGCTCGCAGGTGCCGCGCGAACGCCTCGACGACTGTGAATTCCTCGGCGAGCTGGCCCTGTCCGGCGAACTGCGCGCCGTGCCCGGCATTCTTCCCGCCCTGATCCGCGCCCGCCGTTCCGGCCGGCGTATCGTCGTTCCCCGGGCCAACGCGGCGGAAGCCGCCCTCGTCGGCGAGGCGGACGTCCTGCTTGCCGACAGCCTGGCCGAGGTCTGTGCGTGGCTAGGCGGTCACGCCACCCTGGGCGTGCCGGAAGCCGCCACCGACTTCTACGACCTGCCCACCTGCGGACCGGACATGCGCGACGTGCGCGGCCAGTACCAGGCGCGTCGCGCGATGGAAATCGCCGCGGCGGGCGGTCACCACCTGCTGATGATCGGCCCGCCGGGCACCGGCAAGACCATGCTTGCGGAGCGCCTGCCGGGCATCCTGCCGCCCATGACCGAGTCCGAGGCCCTGGAGAGCTGCGCCATCCGCTCCCTCTCCAGCGAGGCCATCGATCCGGACTGCTGGCGCCGTCGTCCGTTTCGCGCGCCGCATCACACCGCTTCCGGCGTCGCGCTGGTCGGTGGCGGTTCGTCGCCGCGCCCGGGCGAAATCTCGCTGGCGCACAACGGCGTGCTCTTTCTCGACGAGCTTCCCGAGTTCAGTCGCCACGTGCTCGAAGTGCTCCGCGAGCCGCTCGAGTCCGGCCAGATCGTCATCTCGCGCGCCGCGCGGCAATCCACCTTTCCCGCGGAGTTCCAGCTGGTCGCCGCGATGAACCCCTGTCCCTGCGGTTACGCCGGCGACCCGACCCACGATTGCCGCTGCACGCCCGACCAGGTGCAACGCTACCGTGCACGGATCTCCGGGCCGCTGCTCGATCGCATCGATCTCTGTGTCGAAGTTCCGCGCGTACCCATCGCCGACCTCACCGCGCCGCGCGGTCCGCACGACGACGACAGCGCAACCGTCCGTCAGCGCGTCATCAATGCGCGCGAGAAGGCGCTACTGCGTGCCGGCCAGCCAAACGCCGAACTGAGCGTGGTCAACCTCGAGCGCGACTGTGCGCTACCACAGGCAGAGCGTGAATGGCTCGAGAGCGCGGTCGAGAAGCTCGGTGCTTCCGCGCGCGCTTATCACCGCGTGCTACGCGTCGCGCGCACCATCGCCGATCTCGAAGGCGGGGCAGGGTGCGTGGAGCAGCACCATCTTGCCGAGGCGCTGCATTACCGGCGTTTCTGATTAGCGCGTTGGCGCCATTCGCGCGTCGGTGCTTCAGCTGCGTTCTTGTCCGACATTGTCATTTCCCAAAGCCGTTGCGACTTAACCATAGTCGCTGCGACTGATGACCTTGCCCGTTGCGTCATCTGACGGGCAAGGATCTGATCGCAAGGTGGCATAGATCGGGGCACGCACAATGACTGACGATGCGAACGAGGTGCTCAAAGTCCGCCTTGACAGTACCGTGCCGCTCGTCGGCGCAGTATCCGATCGTTCCGCACCCACTATCGGAGATAGCCATGACCACTAAGAGCCTTTACGTCGAACTGCACGCGAAGCCCGGCCGCGAAGAAGACGTCGCCGCCTTCCTCGAAAGTGCCAGGGGTCTTGTCGATGCCGAACCGGGCACCACCGCTTGGTTCGCCGTTCGTTTCGACAAGAGTACGTTCGCGATTTTCGATGCATTCGTCGACGACGCGGGCCGCGACGCCCATCTGAACGGCAAGGTCGCTGCGGCGTTGATGGCTAACGCGAGCGAGTTGCTCGCCAGCGCGCCGCAGATCCGCAAGGCCGACGTGCTGGCCGACAAGCTGCCGGGCTGACTACTCCACGGTCCAGCAATCCCCGGGCCAAGATGGCTCGAAAGAGTTAATACTTATTTCATGTACTGAGTAGTTGACGAATCCCGGAGGCGAGCGGATAATTCTGTACCAGGCGGTTCTCTAATGGGCTGCCCGCCCCGCTCCGGTGCTGGATACCCCTCCCTCCCCCCGCTCCAGCACCGGGGCCCGGCCTTTTCTTCACCTAACGATCCTTAAGCTGTCCCTATCTCGGCCCGCCTCACGGTGTTGGCCGATTTTCTTTTATGGGCCAAGGGATCACATGGGTATCGAACTCGGAATGCTGCTGACCCTGATGCTTGGTATCGGGTTTCTCTGCCAGTGGATCGCCTGGCGGGTACGGCTCCCCGCCATTCTCTTCCTCCTGCTCGCCGGCATCCTCGCCGGCCCTGTGTCCGGGCTGCTCCATCCGGACAAGGTGTTGGGAGACCTGCTCTTTCCTATCGTCTCGCTGGCCGTGGCCGTCATCCTCTTCGAGGGGAGCCTGACGCTGCGCTTCCATGAGCTGAAGGGTATTGGGCATGCGGTGCGCGGGCTGGTGACCTACGGTGCGGTCCTCGCACTGCTGATGCTGGCAGGAGCCGCGCACTGGATCGGCGGATTGAGTTGGGAGCTTTCGTTCCTGTTCGGCGCGCTTACCTGCGTCACGGGTCCCACCGTGATCGCGCCGATGCTACGGACGGTCCGGCCGAACGCCCGCATCGCCAACGTATTGCGCTGGGAGGGTATCGTCATCGATCCGATCGGTGCGCTGTTGGCGGTACTGGTCTATGAAGCGATCGTGTCGCACCGCGAGGGACATTCGATTCAGGTGTTCCTCGGCACCGTGGCCTGCGGCGCGATCGTCGGCGCGATCGCGGCCTTCGTACTGGGCCGGCTGCTGCGTCGGCAGATCATCCCCGAATACCTGCAGAACTACGGCACGCTGGCCGCCGTGCTCGCGGCCTTCAGTGTCTCGAATGCGTTCGCGCACGAATCGGGACTGCTCGCCGTCACCGTGATGGGTATCGCCCTGGGCAACATGCGCGATGTCCACATGGACGACATCATGGACTTCAAGGAGCACCTGACGACGCTGCTGGTCTCGACGTTGTTCATCCTGCTCGCCGCGCGACTGGACTGGCCCCTTCCCGATGGCGCGTTGCTTGCCGGCCTGCTGATCTTCGTCGTGGCGCAGTTGCTTATCCGGCCGCTTTCCGTATTGATCTCGAGTGCGCGAAGTGGATTGTCGTGGCGAGAGCGCGCCTTGATCGCATGGGTTGCCCCGCGCGGTATCGTCGCGGCATCGGTTTCCGCGCTGTTCGCCCTTCGTCTCGAGAAAATCGGCATGTCGGGTGCGGACAAGATGGTGCCGCTCGTCTTCCTCATGATCATCGGCACCGTGGTGTTCCAGAGCGCCACGGCGCGTCCGCTCGCGCGCTGGCTGAAGGTCGCAGAACCGGAACCGCGTGGCGTGCTCATCTACGGTTCCGACGCCGTCGCGCTCGAAGTGGCGGGTTCGCTCGCAGCGATCGACGGCCTTCGCGTGGTCGTGGCCGACGACGACTGGAACGGTATCCGTGTCGCCCGCATGGCGGGGTTGACCACCTTCTTCGGCAATCCGCAGTCGCAGGCCGCGGACCGCAATCTCGACCTGGCGGGCATCGGCCACCTGTTGGCGATGTCTACGCACCGCGAGCTCAATTCGCTGGCCAGCGTTCATTACCGCGAAGAATTCGGGCGCGACAAAGTGTACCGCCTGCGCAACCTCTCACCGGAAGAGAGTCACGGCCGGGCGTCGCTGGCGGGAAGCCTGCTTGCCACCGCGTTGTTCGCCGATGACATGACGCATGCGCGCTTTGCCGAGATGTTGCAGGACGGATGGCGGATCAAGTCGACACGCCTGACCGAGACCTTCGACTGGCCGCACTTCATCGAGCAATACGGCTCGCGCACGGTCCTGCTGTTCGGCGTGGAAGAGAAGGGTACCCTGCGCATCGCCTCCAGTCGCCACGAGCTGGAGCCACGTCCGGGCTGGACCGTCATCGCGCTGGTACCGGCCGAGCACTGACGGGATTCCTTGACGCGACCAGGCCTTCGCCTTGAGAATGCCAGCCGCGCTCGCGTGTCATGCCGCGAGCGCGGTCTCCCTCCGGACCAGCCAGCCACGCTCGCTTTTGCGACCCAGCCAGCAAGCCCTCCGTTTACTTCAAGGAAGCTTGCCGTGCGTCCCATCGATACGCTGTGCTCTCGTACCCTGCCGTTCTGCATCGTCGCGCTGCTAGCCGCGCCGATGGCCCATGCCGCCGATGACGTGTCCGAAAAGGACAAGGAAAAGGTCACCGAGCTGCAGGGGGTCAAGGTCCGTGCGTCCACCGCGACACAGGCCACCGTCGCCACGAAGACCGATGCGCCGCTGATCGAGGTGCCGCAGTCCGTATCGGTGGTGACTCGTGAAGACCTGACGGTGCGCAACGTGCAGAACCTGTCCGACGCGCTGAACTACACGGCGGGCGCGGCGACCAATGCCACGGGCACCGATCAACGCTATGACTGGCCGTACATCCGCGGCTTCGATGCGGGGTCCTTCGGCATCTACCAGGACGGCCTGAGATCCCAGCCCGGTGGCCTCAGCCTCCGTATCGAGCCTTACCTGATCCAATCCGTTGCCGTACTCAAGGGCCCCAGTTCGGTGCTCTACGGGCAGAGCACGCCGGGCGGCCTGATCGATGTCACCAGCAAGATGCCCACCACGGAGTCGCTGCACGAGGTAGGCGTCCAGCTCGGTAACTATGCACAGCGCCAACTGCGCACCGATCACGGTGGCACCCTCGACGAGGCCGGCCACTGGCGCTATCGCCTCACGGCGATCGGCTTCGATGACAATACCCAGATCGACCACACGTATAACCGTCGTCTCGCCATCGCGCCTGCCGTCACGTACGCGCCAGACGATGACACCACCGTCACGCTGCTGACGAACTATCAGCGCGATCTGACCAACAGCCTCTACCCCTTCCTGCCAGCGCAAGGAACCGTGTTGTTCAATCCGAACGGCAAGCTGCCCACGTCGCTCTACACGGGCGACCCCGACTGGGACAGTTATCGCCGGACGCAATCGGCCGTCGGCTACCGGATCGACCACCGCATGGACGACGTATGGAGCTTCCATCTCAACGGTCGCGTCGCGCGGCAGACGACCCGCTGGCGCCAGCTTTATGGCAGCGGTCCCCTGTTTCCGGACAACAGTACGTTCAATCGTTATGCGATGGACAACGATTCGCAGACGAACAGCTATCTCATGGACAATCGCGTGACGGCCGACGTTGCGACCGGTCCGGTGCAGCATGCGCTGCTCATGGGCCTGGATGTTTCCCAGACGCACAGCAGCCAGAGCGAAAGCGACGGCCTGGGAAATCCCTTGAGCGCCTATGCGCCCGAGTACAACTTGCCCATGGCGCCGTTGGGCGCCCCGGGCACCCGCAATCGGCAGAGCCTGAAGCAGACCGGCGTCTATGCACAGGACCAGCTGAAATTCGGCGCCGGCTGGGTGGCGCTACTGGGTGTGCGTCGCGACTGGACGTCGATGGGTGGCCTCGACCAGATCGCGGACACCGCGACCCGGCAGGTCGACAGCAAGACGACCGGTCGCATCGGTCTGGTCTACCAGACGTCGTGGGGCCTTGCGCCTTATCTCAGCTGGTCGACATCGTTCCTGCCCAACAGCGGCTTCGACTACCTGGGCCGTGGCTTCCTGCCGACCACCGGTCGCCAGGTCGAGGCCGGCGTGAAGTACCAGCCAGTGAACGTGGATGCGTTCGTAACGGTATCGGCCTTTGAGATCCATCAGGGCAACGTACTCGTCACCGACGCATCGCATCCCGGCTTCTCGCGCGCCGCAGGCGAAGTGCGTTCGCGGGGCGCCGAGCTGGAAGGTGTGGCCCACCTCGACGAGGGTCTGACGCTGCGCGCTGCGTATACGTACACCGATGCCAAGACGACCAAGTCCAGTGTCGTGACGGACATCGGCAAGCCGCCGGGTACCGTACCGATGCACATGGCGTCGTTGTGGGTCGACTATGCCGTGCGCGAAGGCGTGGCGCGTGGGCTTGGCTTTGGCGGTGGCGTGCGCCGTGTCGGCGAGACTTACGGCGGGACCTATCACCCGGACGTCTCGACCGCGGCGACCCGGGACTTCAACGTGCCGGCGTACACCCTGCTCGATGCCGTCGTTCGCTATGAACTACCGAGCGTGTCGCTGGCCCTCAACGTCAACAATCTGCTCGACAAGCATTTCGTGTCGGTGTGCTACGGCGAGCTGGGTTGCTCATGGGGTAACCGCCGCACGGCGATGGCCAGTGCGACGTATCGCTGGTAAGCCCTGCCGTGGCATCCGGCTGCGACCGCGGGCAGCGGGCGCAGCCGGCCGGACCCTGCCGATCAGGCCGCGGAAGCGGGGTGGAACTGCTCCTCTTCCGTGGAGCCACTCAGCGCCGACAGCGAACTGAACGAGCCCGAGATCACCTGGTTCACCGTATCGAAGTAGCCCGTGCCGACCTCGCGCTGGTGCTTCGCCGCGGTATAGCCGTCTTTTTCCGCGGCGAACTCCGCCTCCTGCAATTCCACGTAGGCCGCCATCTGGCGATCGCGGTAGCCGCGGGCCAGCTGGAACATGGAGTAGTTCAGCGCGTGGAAGCCGGCCAGCGTGATGAACTGGAAGGCATAACCCATCTCGCCCAGTTGCTTCTGGAAGGTGGCGATGGTCTTCTCGTCGAGGTTCTTCTTCCAGTTGAAGCTCGGCGAGCAGTTGTAGGCCAGCTTCTTGCCCGGGTACTTGGCGTGAATCGCCTCGGCGAAGCGACGTGCCTGGTCCATATCGGGCGTGGCGGTCTCGCACCAGATCAGGTCGGCGTAGGGCGCATACGAGAGGCCACGACTGATCGCCTGCTCGATGCCTTGCTTCGACTCGTAAAAGCCTTCCACCGTGCGCTTGCCGGTGAGAAAGGGCTTGTCGTTCTCGTCGATGTCGGTCGTGACCAGGCCGGCACCCATCGCATCCGTACGCGCAACGATCAGTGTCGGCACGCCGGCGACGTCGGCGGCCAGGCGTGCGGCGATCAGCTTCTGCACGGCTTCCTGGGTCGGGACGAGCACCTTGCCGCCCATGTGCCCGCACTTCTTGGCACTGGCCAGCTGGTCTTCGAAGTGCACGCCGGCGGCGCCGGCCTCGATCATGTGGGTCATCAGTTCGTAGGCATTGAGCACGCCGCCAAAGCCCGCTTCGGCGTCGGCCACGATCGGCACCAGCCAGTCGATGTTGTCCTTGCCTTCGGCGTGATGGATCTGGTCCGCGCGGAGCAAGGTCTTGTTGATCTTGCGCACGACGTTGGGCACCGAGTCGACCGGGTACAGCGACTGGTCGGGGTACATGGCGCCGGCGGTATTCGCATCGGCGGCAACCTGCCAGCCCGACAGGTAGATCGCCTGCAGCCCGGCCTTGACCTGCTGCATGGCCTGGTTGCCGGTCAGCGCGCCGAGAGCATTGACGTAGGGCTTGTCGTGGATCGAGCGCCACAGGCGCTCGGCGCCGCGACGGGCGAGCGTATGCTCGACCTGCACCGTGCCGCGAAGACGAATCACGTCCTCGGCGGCATACGGACGCTCGACGCCGTTCCAACGGTCGTTGTTCTTCCAGTCCAGCGTGATCTGTTCGGCGGTATGCGTCTTCATGGTGTGGCTCCTCGGAGGATGCTCAGGACAGGTGTTCGTAGGCGGGCAGGGTGAGGAAGTCGCGCAGTTCATCGGCGTGCGTCAACGCCGAGATCAGTGCCGCCGCCTGGTCGGCGCGCGATGCGCCGGGATGCGAACTCTCCCGCAACCGGTGGCAATGCGTGGCAAGCGCGTGGTCGAACAACGCGAAATCGATGGCGGCGTGATCGCTGAATTCCAGCGGTCCGTGGTGTAGCCATTGCCACAGCTGTGCACGCGCTATCTCGGCGGTGGCGGCGTCTTCCATGAGGTTGTGGATCGGTACGCAGCCGAGCCCATCGAGCCAGGCGGCGGTGTAGCGAAGGCAGACTTCCACGTTGTTGTCGAAGCCTGGTCGGGTGATCGTCCCGATCGCCGGCGCGATGAGCGCATCGCGCGATGCGACGACATCGTCGCGTCGCACGTGTAGCTGGTTCGGCGTGCGCATGTGTTCGTCGAAGATCGCCTGGGCGATCGGCACGAGGGCCGGATGCGCCACCCAGGTGCCGTCGTGTCCGGCGGTCACCTCGCGCAGCTTGTCGGCGCGGACTTTGGCCATGGCTTCTTCGTTCGCTGCTTCGTCGCCCCGAATCGGTATCTGCGCGGCCATGCCGCCCATCGCGAAAGCGCCGCGACGATGGCAGGTGCGGATGAGTAGCTCCGAATAGGCTTTGAGGAACGGTGCCGTCATGCCGACCTGGCCACGCTCGGGCAGCAGGCGATCGGCGTGCGCGCGGAACGTCTTGAGGTAGGAGAAGATGTAATCCCAACGACCGCAGTTGAGGCCGACGACACGAGCGCGCAGCGCGTGCAGGATCTCGTCCATCTGGAACACGGCCGGCAGCGTCTCGATGAGCACGGTCGCCTTCATCGTGCCGTGCGGCAGGCCAAGCACGGTCTCGGCATGCGCCATGACCGATTCCCACAGCGCCGCCTCTTCCATGCTCTGCAACTTGGGCAGGTAGAAATAAGGGCCGCGATCGCGCCCATGCAGCGTCTTGGCGTTGTGGAACGCAAAGAGGCCGAAGTCAACGAGGGCGCCGGCGACCACGTCGCCATCGACTTCGGCGTGCCGCTCCGGCAGATGCCAGCCGCGTGGGCGAACGACGAGAACGGCGGGCCGCTCGCCCACGCGGTAAACCTTGCCCTCGGCGTTGGTGAATTCGATCGTGCCGTCCACGGCGTCGCGCAGATGGCGCTGGCCCTCGATCTGGTTAGCCCAGGTCGGTGCGCTCGAATCCTCGAAGTCGGCCATGAACACCTTCGCGCCGGAGTTGAGCGCGTTGATGATCATCTTTCGTTCGACAGGACCGGTGATCTCGACGCGACGGTCCTTCAGGGCGTCGGGGATGGCCGCCACCGACCAGTCACCTTCACGGATCGCCGTGGTGTCCGTCCTGAAGTCGGGCAGTTCGCCGGCGTCGTAGCGCAACTGGCGGGCGGTGCGCTCGGCGAGGAGGGACAGGCGACGGCTGTCGAACCGGCGGTGGAGGTCGGCCACGAAGGCTACCGCCGCCGGAGTCAGGACGTCCTCGTATGCCTGGCTGCCATCGCCGAAGCGGACGCCGGCCAGGGGGTCGATCACGCTCTTGGGAACTGCCATGGGATCGTGCCTCGGAGTGCGGGTCTGGTGTCCACCCTAGGTCCGGAAGTACGCTTTTGACAAAACAAATGTTTCAAAGCTTTCTATTAACAGCGCTAATGTTAGTTGTAAATCCCTAATCCGATGGACTAAATCCGATGGTCCGCAAGCTGAATTCGACGAAAAAAGCGGTGGCGAAGCGTCCCAAACCGCGTATGGCCGATCGTCCCGCCGATGAGGAAGGGGGGCGGTTCTACTACAAGGGCAATCGACTCAAGCAGTTGCGGGCCTTCGTCTATACGACCCGGCTTGGCACGCTGAGTCGCGCCGCCGAGGCGCTCTTCCTGTCTCAGCCCTCTGTGAGCCTCCAGCTAAAAGCCCTGGAGCGGGAACTGGGGGCGCATCTGCTGGAGCGCACCCGCCGTCGCATCACCCTGACCGATGCAGGCGAGGCCCTGTACGAGTTGGCCCGCCCTTTGGTCGAGGGTTTCGAGAGCCTCGATCGCGAGTTCCAGACCAAGACCAAGGGTGCACAGGCGGGGAAGCTGACGGTTGCCGCCGGCTCGTCGACCATTCAGTACCTGCTGCCGGAGTTGGTCAAGACCTACCGCGAGCGCTTCCCCCATGTGCACCTGGCCTTGTCCAACGTCACCAACCGCGATGGGCTCGCGCTACTGCGTAGCGACGAGGTGGACATCGCCGTCGGCTCGATGATCGACGTGCCTCACGACATCGCCTGGGCGCCTGTGTATCACTACGACCCGATGCTCATCATGCCGCCGGATCATCCGCTGGCATCGAAAACCGACATCCGTCTCGAGGACCTCTCGCCATACGGCCTGATCCTGCCACCGAAGCGGCTCACCACGTATCGTCTCGTCGACATGGTCTTCCAGCAACGGCACGTGCCCTATACGGTCGCGATCGAAGTCGGTGGATGGGATGTGATCAAGCAATACGTGGCCATGGGACTCGGAATATCGATCGTCACCGGCATCTGCATTACGGAGGCGGACCGCGAGCGACTCGTCGTCCGCAACGTGCGGCAGTATTTTCCGCAGCGAAGCTATGGCGTGGTGATGCGCAAGGGCAAGTTCTTGAGTCCGGAGGCGAGGGCGTTCATCGACCTCATCAAGCCCGGGTTACTCACCCACCGCGACTATGACGAGTCGGGACACTCGGAGCGTTGATCAGGCGTAGACATCGACGACCCGGCCATTCAAATAGCCGGTCAGTCGTTCGATGCCTAAGACGGCGTCGATGGCTGTCTCATAGTGGCGTATCGCCAGTGCGTACTTGACGTCATCGACACCGCGGATGGACTCGAGTCCGCTCCACGCTTGCCTGAGTGGGTCGATCAGCCCGGTGTAGTCGACTTGATAGTGGCCGAGCTCCGAGCAGGCCTCATGAGCGAGATAGCCCTCGTGGTGCAGCATGAGAGTGAGCTGGCTGAGTTCCAGAGGGTCGATGGAACGGATATTCACATGACGAAGTCTCTCCTTCGTGGTATCGCTCAGCGTCAGTGCGATCTCGGCGACGCTGCCGCTCGTGATCGCCATATCTCGCAGAACGCAATGACTGGCGCGACGCGTCTGAAGTTGCCATGGATTGCCGGACTGCGGGAAAGCCTTGAGGACGCTCGTCATGTTCACTGTGTGACCTCCCGCGCTCATCAGTCGAACGAGAGTGGCTGAGTGCATCCGCATGTGAAGCCAGCGATGAGCCTTGCGATCGAAAGGGCTGCCCCGATACGGTGTGCGTATCCGATGTCATGGCCCAATCCTTTGGTTCAATCCTACGCGTAGCGGCGAACTCGTCCGGCAGTTGCCCGACGTGGTCGTCACTAACGTGGGCACGCGCAATGACGCGCAATCTCGGGATCAATCATGAACGCCATTTTGAAATGCGCACTTTTTCTCGGAGCGTTCGCATCGCTCGCATTCGGTTCGACAATTCAGGCAGCTTCATCGGCAGGGAAGGCACAACCCACACGAGGTCGCTGCTTCGCGTATCCGAAGGATCAGACGCTGCAGGGGCATCTCCTGCCCGGCCAGGAGTATGAATTCTTCAACTGGACGACGAACTGCACGAGTCCGACCTCCACGTCGGTGACGGGGAGCACATGGATGGAATCGTCGTTGCAGAAACTTGTCGATGGACAATGGCGAACGCTCGCGAGCGGGTCCTATCTTTTCGCCAACATTGGACCTGGTACCTACCGGGTTCTCGTGAAGAACACGTCGCAGGCACGTGTCTTCTACACGATACGCCACGGCCACGCCCTCGGTTGAAGTGTGGCGGGGCTCAAACTCCCCGATGCTTTCCCTGATAACCAGCGAACATGGCGCGAATGCGTGTCATGTCCGCTTCCGTGTCGGTTGTCGCTTCGACCAGTGGGCCGACGGTGAAGGTCTTTGTGGGGTAGTCGATGAAGATGGGAATGATCGGCACGTTGGCTGCGCGGGCAATGCGCAGGAAGCCGGACTTCCACTGCTTCACCGGTTTGCGCGTACCCTCGGGTGCGATGCCCAGCCACATCTTCTCGCGCGTTGCGAATCGTTCGACCATCTGGCCGACGACATCGGTGGCCGCCTTGCGGTCGATCGGCACCATGCCGAGGCGACGCACGACCGGGCCGAACGGTCCGTTCAGGACCTCGCGCTTGATCATCACGCCGAGATCCAGGCCCATTGCGGACTTCATCAGCAGGCCCCACACGCCATCCCAGTAAGACGAATGCGGAGCGCCGATAACGACGGCCTTGGGCAGGTTCGGCAGCTCGCCGACGAGGCGCCAGCCGCTTCGACGAATGGCCCAGCGGCTCAGCCTCATCCACCAGGAGTCCGGCAGCGAGGGGATGTTCCGCGCGAGGTGCTCCGGATACGGGCTCAATCGTTGCTCCAGTCGCGCGAGCGCCCGCGTTTGGTCTGGCCGCGCTGCGTCTTGCCGACAAGACGCCGTTCCTTCGAGGCACGCGTCGGCTTCGTTGCGACGCGCTTCTTCGCGACCACCGTGGCCTCGCGGATCACCTCGACGAGACGGTCGCGCGCGTCTTCGCGGTTACGGCCCTGGTCGCGAAAGCGCCGCGCCTGGATCACCATCACGCCCGCATCGGTCATGCGCCGGTCGCGGCGTGCGAGGAGTCGTTCGCGCACCTCGTCCGGCAAGGACGGCGAGGAGGCAACGTCAAAGCGCAGCTCCACGGCACTCTCGGTCCGGTTGACGTGCTGGCCGCCGGGACCGTCGGCACGCATGAAGCGTTCGATCAGTTCGGCGTCCGGGATCGCGATGTTGGCGGTGACGATAAGCATGGCCGGGGGATTCTAGCAGCGCCATCCTCGGAGACATGGTGCGGCGCGAGAAAGGCGCGGCCGCCTTGACCGTGCATCGGCGTCGCACGGAGCGACCCCGCTAGGTCGCAGTACGCCATGCTTCGATCTGGGCGTCATAAGCTTCCACCCAGGCAAAGCGCTCCAGCAGCTTGAGCCATGTCTCATCCAGCCCCGCATCGATGGCCATCGGCCGGCCGTCCGCGGGATGCTCGAACTCCAGCCGCGCCGCGTGCAGCAGCAGGCGGTGCGATGCGAAGTACTGCTTGAACAGCCGATTGTGATCGCCGCGCCCATGCTGGCTGTCGCCGACGATGGGGTGATGGATGTGCGCGAAGTGTTTGCGGATCTGACGGAAGCGCCCGGTGTGGGGTTCCGCGACGGCGAAGGCGTAGCGCTGCTTGTCATAACGACCGAGTGCGATATCGACTTCCGTCGTACCGAGCCGCTTGTAATCCGTTGTCGCGTCACGTCGCGGGCCGGTGTCGCGCGAGCCCGGCAGGGGGTAGTCGATCGTACCCGCATCGGGATCGGGCCAGCCGCGAACGACGGCGAGGTATCGCTTGCGCACGCTGCGCCCCATGAACTGTTCGCCAAGCTGGCTGGCGGCTTCGGGCGATTTCGCGACCAGCAGTACACCGGATGTGGCGCGGTCCAGGCGGTGGGCGAGGTGCAGCTTTCCCTCGACCTGCTCGCGAAGCAGGTCGATCAGGAAGGCATCGTCCGGTCCGACGAACTTGGATCGGTGCACCGCGAGGTTGGCCGGCTTGTTGACGGCGACGAGGTCGTCGTCCTGATAAAGGATCTCGAGCATGGGCTCAGGCGACGCGACGCGGCCAGCCGGCGGCGAAGGCGAGCACGCCCGCCACCGCGGCGACGATCGCCGGCCACATGCCATGCGCGGCGAGGGTGCCGACCAGGGCCGCGCAGACGAGCAGCGACGCGCCTAGCAGGCAGCAGGCCACGAGGCGGCGCATGCGCCGTGCATCGTCGCGGGCGACCGCGAGCGCGATCGGATCGGCCACCTGGCGCAACTGGCCGCTGCCGACCTGGCGCAGCGCGTCACGCACGAGCTCCGGAACCTGCGGCGCCGTTTGAATCCATTGCGGCAGGCGGCGGCGCACGTCGCGCAGCGTGGCGCGCAAGCTGTAACGCTCGCGGAGAATGCGGCGCAGTACAGGATGTGCGACCGCCCAGATGTCGATCTCGGGGTCGAGCATGCGGCCGACGCCTTCGATGTTCAGCAGGGTTTTCTGCAGGAGGATCAGCTGGGGCTGCAGTGTGAGTTCGAATTTTCGTGCCGTCTGGAACAGCTTCACCACGAGTTCGGCGATGGAGATCTGCGCCAGCGGACGGGTGAAGTAGGGTTCGCAGACCGTGCGCACGGCGGCTTCGAGTTCGTCGAGTCGCACGGTGGAGGGCATCCAGCCCGCGGCGACGTGCAACTGAGCGATACGCGCGTAGTCACGCTCGAACAGCGCAATGAAATTCTCGGCCAGCCAGAACTGATCGGCCTCGGGCAACGAGCCCATGATGCCGAAGTCGAGGGCGATGAAGCGCGGTTCGTCGACGCGTGCGAGATCCACCCAGATGTTTCCGGGATGCGCGTCGGCATGGAAGAAGTTGTCGCGGAACACCTGTTCATAGAAGAGACGCACGCCCTTCTCGGCGAGGTGCTTGCGGTCCAGGCCCGCCGCATCGATCGCGGCGATGTCGTCGGCACTGACGCCGTACACCCGTTCGAGCGTGAGCACGCCTTCGGTGCTCAGGTCCCAGTACACCTCCGGCACGTAGAGGTCGACGCCGCTGGCGAAGTTGCGACGGAGCAGGCTCGCACTGGCGCCTTCGCGCTGCAGGTCGAGTTCGTTCGAGAGCATTTTCTCGACCTCGGCCACCACCTCGAGCGGACGAATCTTGTCGGCGTTCGGATGCCAGCGCTGGGCGAGTTCGCCCAATGTATGCAGGAGGTCGATGTCCCGGGCGATCCGCTTGTCGATGCCGGGGCGCAGCACCTTGACCACGACAGCGCGTCCGTCGTGCAGGGTCGCCGCATGCACCTGGGCGATCGAAGCCGAGGCCAGGGCGGTCTCGTCGAAGCTCGCATACAGCGTCGTCACCGATGCCTTCAGCTCGCGCTCGACGATCGCGCGGGCCTCGGTGCCGGGGAAGGGCGGTACCTGGTCCTGCAGGAGCGCCAGTTCGTCGGCGATATCGGCGGGCACGAGATCGCGCCGCGTCGAAAGAACCTGGCCGGCCTTGACGAAGATCGGTCCGAGGTCGGTCAACGCCAGCCGCAGGCGCGCCCCTCGCGGCAGGGCGCGAACCTCGGCGGGTGCGCTGGGAAACAGCGGACGGACGAGCTTCAGGGGCCGGAACAGGTGCGCCCCGTCGACGAGGTCGTCGAGGTCGTACTTGAGCAGGATCGCGGCAACGCGCATCAGGCGCGGCAACAGACGCAGCGGCGTCATGCGTGACGCCCCTTCAGCGCGCGCTCCAGCCGGGCCAGCCGGGCTTCCGCGCGCTCGGTGCGCTCGCGCACCTCGTCCACGCCATCCAGGAAGGCATCCGCTTCGCCCGGGGCGACGGCGACGCGCCCCTCGTCACGAAGCCAGTCGGCGCCGTCCTCGGTCAGATGCGCCGCCGTCTGGCGGGCATGAGCGAGGCCGTCGCGCAGCGCCTTGGCCAGTGGCACGCCGATGGTGTCGCCGAAGGTTTTCGCGAAAGCCTCTTCCACGTCCGGTGCGTATTGGCGCGTGAGCTTCTCCAGACGCCGGGCGAGTTCGGCGTCGCCGGCGATGTCCACCTTGCCTGGCGCCACACCGTCGTCGTCGCGGCGCATGGCCATGGCCAGCAGGCTTGCCGGCGATGCCGTGACGCGCAGGCTGCCGCCCTCTTCCGGCGGGCCGACGCGAAGCCGCCCCTTCTCCACCGAGATGCGCAGGGCGAGATCGGGGCCGCTCAGGTGCACCTGCACACTGCGGCCATCGAGCACGTCCAGGCGGGACCGGGTGTCGGGATCCAGGTCGACGGCACGGTTGAGCGCCGCTTCCATGGCGCGTCCGGCAAGGACGCGAAGCGGGCGGGGCAGGAATCGATTGGGGCCGTTGTCAGCCGAGGGACGATCGGAAGTCATGCCGCGATTGTAGCCCGCCGGCCGGGCCGGGGCGGCATCCGAGCGGTTCACGTCGCGCCGTCGAAGCCCGATTGTCGCCACACCTCGAACACGGCCACGGCAACGGCGTTGGACAAGTTCAGGCTGCGGTTGCCCGGCCGCATGGGCAGGCGGACACGATGGTCTTCGGCGATCGCGTCGAGGACATCGTCGGGCAGGCCCGCAGTCTCGCAGCCGAAAAGGAGCGCATCGCCCTCGGCGAACGAGACTTCGGTATGCAGACGCCGGCCTCGGGTCGAAAAGGCGAAGACGCGCGGATGGCCGATCGCGGCAAGGCAGGCGCTCAGGTCGTCGTGGACGGCGACGCTGGCGAACTCGTGGTAATCCAGGCCGGCGCGGCGGAGACGGGCGTCGTCCAGCTCGAAGCCGAGCGGTCGCACCAGATGCAGCGTCGCGCCCGTATTGGCGCAGAGGCGGATCACGTTGCCCGTGTTGGGCGGTATCTTGGGACGGAAGAGGATGACATGGGGCATGCCCCCATTATGAAGCGATGCGCGGGCAGACGATGCCATCCGGCGGTACGCCGCAGCCATTGACGACGGCACCGGCCGCCGTGCCCACCGCGGCCAGCTGGATGGGGCTACCGCTATAGGTCAGCATGTTGCCGAAGATCAGGCCGCAGACGACGAGCGAGGCGACCAGGAGACTGCGGAGCATCAGGAGTTCGTGGTTCATGGCGTGGGTTCCGTGGTTCATGGGTAAGCAGGAGGCGGGTGGTCAGAACATCTGGCCGAGGGTCATGCCGCAGATCAGCATCGAGGTCACGAGCAGGCCGCGCAGCATCAGCATTTCGTACTTCATGGCGTTCTCCGATTCGATTGCCGGGTAAGAAGGCCTCCCGGCTTGGCAGGACTAGTAACGCAAACGCCGTGCCAGCTTTTAATGGCATGCAATCAGCTGATTCGCATGAGGTTTGTCAGGTGGCTGTCGGGTACGTGGCTGTCCGCGGACAGTGACCACGCGTAAGCGGACACCGTCCGGCCCCTGCATGACGGCTGATTGCGTCCGATGGACCGCGCGGGCTAGCCTCGGTGGGATCGGGCCATCGAGGCCCAAACCAGAGAGCCGCCATGAAGCTTCGATTCGCCCTGCTCGCTGCGGGGCTGATGTCCCTGGTCGGAGCCGCCGGAGCGGCCACCCCGTCCGCCGATGCCATTCCGGACATCCCCTTCACGCGGTTCCAGCTTCCCAATGGCCTGACCGTCGTCGTCCATGAGGACCACAAGGCGCCCGTCGTCGCCGTCAGCATCTGGTATCACGTCGGCTCGGCCGACGAGCCGGCCGGCAAGACCGGCTTCGCGCATCTCTTCGAGCACCTCATGTTCTCGGGCTCGGAGAACCGCAAGGGCACCTACTTCCAGCCGTTCGAACTGGCCGGTGCCACCGACATGAACGGCACCACATGGTTCGACCGGACCAACTATTTCGAGACGGTGCCGACCACGGCGCTGGACATGGCCCTGTGGATGGAATCCGATCGCATGGGTCACCTCCTGGGCGCCATCGGGCAGAAAGAGCTCGACACGCAGCGTGGCGTCGTCCAGAACGAAAAGCGTCAGGACGAAAATCGCCCCTATGGCCGCGTCGACGAAAATATCCTGGTCAACACGTACCCGGCCAATCATCCGTATCACCACGACACCATCGGTTCGATGGACGACCTGGACGCGGCGTCGCTCGCCGACGTGAAGCATTGGTTCAACAGCTATTACGGCGCAGCGAACACCACCCTGGTGCTCGCCGGCGACATCACGGTGGCCCAGGCCAAGGCCAAGGCCGCGAAATACTTCGGCGATATTCCCGCTGGTCCGCCCGTGCCGCGTCAGCAGCCGTGGATCACGCCTGTCGCGACCTCCACGCGTGGCACGCAGCACGACCAGGTCGCGCAGACGCGCATCGTACGCACCTGGGTCGTGCCGCAGCTGGGCAGCGACGACGCCATCCAGCTCGACCTCGCGACCACGGTACTCGGTGGCGGCAAGACATCGCGTCTCTACCAGCGCCTCGTCTACCAGGACAAGCTCGCCGACGACGTGAGCCTCGGTATCGCGCCGTTCGCGCTGGCCAGCCAGGTCCAGCTCAGCGTCGACGTCAAGAACGGCGTCGATCCGGCGAAGGTCGAAGCCGCCATCGCCGATGTCTGGAAAGACTACATGGCGACCGGCCCGACGGAAGACGAGCTGGCACGTGCCAAGGTCAGCAATCGTGCCGGCTTTGTCCGCGGGCTGGAAAAGGTCGGCGGTACCGGCGGCAAGGCCGTGATCCTCGCCGAGGGTCAGGTCTATCGCAACGATCCGGAGGCCTACAAAAAGGACCTCGAGCGCGCGCAGAACGCCAGCATCGCTTCGGTGCTCGCGTCGTCGAAGACCTGGCTGGCCAAGGGCGACTACACGCTCACCGTGCTCCCGGCCGCACCGGGTTTCGACCCCACGGCCGAGGACAAGGCCGTGGTTGGATTGAAGGAAGCCGCCGGTCGTCCGGCCGCCGTATTGCCGGCCGCGAAGACCTACACCGTGGCCAAGTCGGACGTGGATCGCAGCACGGGTGTGCCCTCGGTCGACAGCTTCCCCGACCTGTCCTTCCCGAAGCTCCAGCGTGGCACGTTGAAGAACGGTATCGAAGTCGTCCTGGCCGAGCGTCACACCGTGCCGGTCACCCAGATCAGCCTGCTTTTCAACGCCGGCTACGCCGCGGACCAGGGTCGCAAGCTGGGCACCGCCAGCTTCACCTCGGCACTGCTCGACGAAAGTACGAAAACGCTGGACTCGGTCGAAGTCGCCCGTCGCAAGGAGCGCCTTGGCGCGATCATCGGCTCGGGCTGCTCGCTCGATACCTGCTCGGTCGGCCTCAACGCGCTGAACTCCGAACTGGCGCCGTCGCTGACCCTGTTCGCGGACATCGTCCGCAACCCCGCTTTCAAGTCGGATGACATCGAGCGGGTGCGTGGCCAGTGGATGGCCGGCATCGCCCAGGAGAAAACCGAGCCGACCGGCCTCGCCCTGCGCAGCTTGCCGCCCCTGCTGTACGGCAAGGATCACGCGTACGGCATTCCGTTCACCGGAAGCGGCACCGAGAAGGCGATCGCTTCGCTTACGGCGGCCGACCTCGCCACCTTCCAGAACGACTTCCTGCGCCCGGACAATGTCCGCATCCTCGTCGCGGGCGACACCACGCTGGCGCAGATCCTGCCGCAACTGGATGCCGCGTTTGGCAACTGGGCCGCGCCTGCGTCCGCCGTGCCGAAGAAGAACATCGGCCAGGTGGCCGAACAGCCCAAGCCGCGCGTTTTCCTGATCAACCGCACCGACGCGTCGCAGTCGCTGATCCTGGCCGGACTGCTCGCGCCGTCGACCAAGGCAAAGAACGCCCTGGATCTCGGCATCGCCAACGGTGCCTTCGGCGGCACGTTCACCTCGCGCCTCAACATGAACCTGCGCGAGGAAAAGCGTTGGGCCTACGGTGCGGGCAGCATGCTGTCCGATGCCCAGGGGCAGCGGCCCATGTTGTTCTATGCGCCGGTGCAGACCGATAAGACGGCCGATTCCGCTGCGGAAATCCTCAAGGAAGCGCGTGCGGTGATCGGGCCGAAGCCACTGAGCGACGACGAGATCGCCAAGATCCGTGCGCAGAAGATCCGCGCATTGCCGGGCAGTTTCGAAACCACCTCCGCTGTGCTCGGTGCGATGACGGGTATCGTCATTTACGACCGCCCGGACGACTACGTGCAGACGCTCAAGGGCCGCATCGAAGGCGTCGACCGCAAGGCCGCGGAAGACGCGCTGACCGCCGTGATCCATCCGGATGCGCTGACCTGGGTCATCGTCGGCGATCTCCGCAAGATCGAGGCGCCCGTGCGCGCCCTGAACCTTGGCGAGGTGCATGTGATCGATGCCGACGGCAACCCGGCGAAGGATGTTCCGCACGCGAAACCCGGCAAGGCGACGAAGTCGACCAAGCCGACCAAGCCGACCAAGCCCGCCCAGGATGGCGCCGCTCCCGCTCCCGGCAAGTGACCCAGGTGAGGGCGCGCTCGAAGAAGATCGCGCCCTCACGGTAGTCCGGCTAGCATAAGCATCGATCGAACCCCTGGAGTTCCACATGCGCAAGGCTCTCGTCCTCCTCGTTCCCCTCGCCCTCTCCGCCTGCACGTGGGGCATCAAGCTCGACGACGGTGCGCGAAACGTTCGTACCGCCTGGAACGGCGACGTCTCCAGTTGCAAGGAGCAGGGCAAGGTCACGGTCTCCGTCATGAACCGTGTCGGCCCGGTGGATCGCAACGACCTGAAGGTTCGCGACGAACTGGAAGTGCTCGCGCGCAACGAGGCGGCCAAGATGGGTGCCGACACGGTGAAGCCGCTGGCCGATCCGAGCGAAGGCTCGCAGCCCTGGGGTGCTTACACGTGCGGCAGCCGTAACGTCGGTCCTGCGCGTAGCGCGCCGCCGCCGCCGGCTGCTCAGGGCGACAGCACGCCCAAGGCCGGTTTTGAAACGGTTCCCCTGAAGAACAACTGACACCGCCTGGGCGTCATTTCGCTCAGAGCGCCGTGACGCCGTCGCGCGCCCGCGCGGCGAAGGTTGCCGCGACCCAGTCAATGAAGACGCGGACGCGTGGCGATAGCTGCCGATTGTGCGGATAAAGCAACGATACCGGTGAGGGCGTCGGCGGGTAATCGGGCAATACCGAGACCAGCCGGCCCGTGGCGAGGTCGTCCACCAGGTGATAGCGCGGCACCTGGATCAGGCCCAGGCCCATTCGGGCGAGATCGATATTCGTGTCGGCACCGGTCACCGTCACGACGGACGGCAGGCTGACCAGCCGAACTTCCCCATCCTGGACGAATTCCAGCGGCAGCGTGCTTCCCGTCGCCGTCGAGAGAAACCCGATCGCAAGGTGCCCATCGAGGTCGTCCGGTGTCTTCGGCGTGCCGTGGCGTTCCAGGTAGGCCGGGCTGGCGCAGGTGATTTCCTCGAGCATGGCGATGCGCCGGCCCACCATGCCACTGTCCGCGAGGTCGCCGACGCGGAGCACGCAATCGACTCCCTCCCGCACCAGATCCACCCAGCGATCGCCTTCGCCCAACTGTATGCGCAGCCCTGGATAGCTCGCGAGGAACTCGGGCAGGGCAGGCAGCACGAAGGTACGGGAGAGCGTGCCGTGCATGTCCACGCGCAGAAGTCCGGTCGGTCGCGCGTCGAGGAAGGCGCTTTCGGCATCTTCCACCTCGGCAAGGATCGCCACGCAACGCCGGTGGTACGCCTCGCCGTCCAGCGTGGGACTGACCTGGCGGGTGGTGCGCTGGAGCAGCCGCACGCCGAGCCGGGTTTCCAGGCGCTTGATCGCCTGGGTCACGGTCGACCGGGGCAGCTCCAGATCCGCCGCGGCCAGGGTGAAGCTGCGCCGCTCCACGATGCGGACGAAGAGACGCATGGTGTCGAACCGGTCCACGGCGTTGTTCCGACAGGTGGAATAGTGAAGTCATATCGTGCGGGATTATCCGGGCGCCGACAACGTCCATCCTTCTCCCGTCCGGCAATGTCGCCGGTAGCGGAGAACCGACATGAACCAGAACAGCCAGAAGGTCGCCATCGTCACCGGAGCCTCGCGCGGTATCGGCGCCGCCGTGGCCAGGCGCCTTGCCCGCGACGGCCTCACCGTCGTCGTCAATTACGCCGGGGGCGCCAAGACGGCCGACGAGGTGGTCGGCGAGATCGAAGCGGCCGGCGGTACCGCGATCAGCGCGCAGGCCGACGTGTCGAAGTCGGCGGACGTGCGTCGCCTGTTCGACACGGCGCACGATCTCTACGGCGGGGTCGACGTGCTCGTGAACAATGCCGGCGTCATGGCGCTCGCCCATGTCGCCGACTTCAAGGACGCGGACTTCGATCGTCTGTTCGCAGTCAACGTGAAGGGCAGCTACAACACGATGCGCGAGGCGGCGACCCGTATTCGCGAGGGCGGTCGCATCGTCAACGTCTCGTCCAGCGTCGTCGGCCTTCTGCAGCCCGGCTATGCCGCCTACGCGGCGACGAAGGCAGCCATCGAAGCGACGACCATGGTGCTGGCTCGTGAGCTGCGGGGGCGCCAGGTGACCGTCAACGCGATCGCCCCGGGTCCGACCGCGACCGACCTCTTCCTCGACGGCAAGTCTGCGGACCTCGTCGACCGCCTCGCGAAACTGGCGCCGCTGGAGCGCCTGGGCACGCCGGACGACATCGCCGCGGCCGTGGCCTTCCTGGCCGGCGCCGATGGCGGCTGGATCAACGGTCAGGTGCTCCGTGCCAACGGCGGCATTATCTGACGCCTGCGCCCAGCGTCACGGTTGCTTCAGCGCCGCAGCGCCGGTGCGTGCGACCGGTGCGGCACGAGCCGAGAGGGCGTCGTCGAGGGCGTCCGCGTCCAGCGCACCTTCCCAGCGCGCGACGACGATCGTGGCGACGGCGTTGCCGACGAAATTGGTCAGCGAGCGACACTCGCTCATGAAGCGGTCGACGCCAAGGATCAGCGCCATGCCGGCCACGGGCAGCGACGGAACGACCGAGAGCGTGGCCGCGAGGGTGACGAAACCCGCGCCGGTTACGCCGGCCGCGCCCTTGGAGCTGACCATCGCGACCAGCAACAGCGCGATCTGCTCGCCCAGCGTCAATGGCGTATTCGTCGCCTGCGCGATGAACAGCGCAGCCAGCGTCATGTAGATGTTGGTGCCGTCGAGGTTGAACGAATAACCGGTGGGAACAACCAGGCCGACCACAGATTTTTCGCAGCCGGCGCGCTCCATCTTCTCCATCAACGACGGCAGCGCGGCCTCGGACGACGACGTGCCCAGCACCAGCAGGAGTTCGGCTTTCAGGTAACGCAGCAGGCGGAAGATGGAGAAGCCGTTCATCCGCGCAACGCTACCGAGCACGACGACGACGAACAGGATCGCGGTGCCGTAGAACGTCGCAACGAGGAAGAGCAGGTTCGTGAGCGAGCCGATGCCGTAGCGGCCGATGGTGAAGGCGATGGCTCCGAACGCGCCGATCGGCGCGGCCTTCATCAATAGGTGCACCAGCTTGAACACGGGCGCCGTCATCGCTTCGAAGAAATCGACGACCGGCCTTGCGCGTTCGCCGGCAAGGCTCAGGGATACGCCGAAGAGCACCGCGAACAACAGGACCTGCAGGATGTTGCCGGAAGTGAACGCGCCGACGACGGTGTCGGGAATGATGTCCAGCAAGAAGCCGGTGAGCGAGATATCGTGCGCCTTCGAGGTGTAGGTCGAGATTTCCTTCGTGGACAACGTCGCCGGATCGATGTTCAGCCCGGCTCCCGGCTGCACGAGGTTGGCGACCACCATCCCGACGATGAGCGCGAGCGTGGAGAACACGAGGAAATAGATCATCGCCTTCAGGACCACGCGGCCAACGGCGTTGAGGTGCGGCATGCCGGCGATGCCGGTCACCACGGTGAGGAAAATCACCGGCGCGATGATCATCTTCACCAGCTTGATGAAGGCATCGCCCAGCGGCTTCAGCGATTCGGCGAATGCCGGCAGGAAGTGACCGAGCAGTGCGCCCAGGGCGATGGCCACCAGCACCTGCACATAGGTCTGCTGGTAGAACGGCCGACGGCGAACGTCGCAATGCCCACAGGAAGGGCGGCTAGGAGCTGGGCGAGGAGTCGTGTTCCGACAGCGATCTCCTGAGCTGTCGGACCGCGGTTCGAGAACGGACCTTCGCGGGATGGGTGCCACGGCACTGTATTCCAAAGCAGCGTGCGCTCAGCGAGTCCGTGCTCATGCAACGCCTGCCAAACGATAGTCGCTGTCGGTTCTTTGAGGGGCGTTGGTCGATCCGTTAATCGCAATCCCGCGAAACTGACCCGGGGGATGCGGCCTGAGCAGATGAGAAACTCCGATGCTTCTGCCGCGGGCTTCGCTCTACTTCTTACGAGCGTCGTATGGCATCGGAAGCGAATACCCCCAAGGCTCATTCCCCTTGACACCCGCCGCCGTCAGCTCGGTGATATAGCCTCCTGTCCGTAGGCCACCTTGAGCTGAAACGTCAAGGGCCGTAGCGTGATACCGCCCCAGGATTCGGACGTACTGATGATCCGCAGAGGAAAGTACCTGAGCCAGCGGACCTGGCTTCGGCACCTGGATGCCTACGGCGTCCGCAGCATCCGATACAAGAAAGGCGTCGCGCGACGCGAACAGCATGGGGCGATCTGAATACGCATAAAACCCCGTGACCGCCACTATCTTGCCGTCAAATTCTTCACCACGGGCAATCAGTGTCGACAACGACACGGCGCACGTGTCTTCGGCATCGCTTCCTCGGTGAAAGCAGGCCTTGTCCGGACCAAGCGCGGCTGCTGTCAGCGGCAGCATAGCGAGTAGCAAGATCACGAGCCGTTTCATTCAAAGCACCTCAAACATGGCTAATGGGCGGGCCGGATAGTCGTGACACTATCACCTAACGTCTCTGCACCGGAACGATCGATGCGATTCTTCACCGAGGCATAGTTCCAGCCATAGATAGCACCGTTGGGAAGCGCCACATACCCGTTGGTATGCTGGTTAAAGTATCGCTGGAGGTCGCCGTGGCCGTTGGTTCCGGCCACGATCGCGTCGTCTCTCATCGGCGCCCCCATTGCCGTCATGCCCGAGAAGCCATTGTTGTCCGGATGCGTGTGGATCTCACCCAGCTTTCCAGCTGGATTCGAATAGCGAAGAAATGAGAAGTCGATCTGATTCCTATCGCCCGAGCTATACGCCGCAGACGTGAGGTATCCAAGCCCCGAGCGGAAAAGAACATCCGCTCCGACCTCCACCTGAAGCCGCGTGGCAATCGGAACGACTACGTCCGACCATGCGCTCAAGAGAGACGGTACATTGCCATATCCGGTACCAGCGACGCCTGCCGACTGGAGCGCCGAGTTGGCAAGGTTTGATGCTCGGATACCTTTCTGCGCCCTCGCGGTGTCGCCCGCACCCAACTGTTCGCAGTGATACACCTCGCAGTTAATTTCGTCAGCGCTCATCCCTTCAGCGAAGAGCCCTGTCGGATCCACCAGAGACGTCGGATTGTTGGAAACATAGCTGAACCGATTGAACGTAAATCCCGACCCCGCAGCCAGATCCAGGGGATCGGGACTAATGAATCTGGCGACGTCCGGGTCGTAGTACCGAGCTTGCATGTAGATCATGCTCGAATCTGCGTCACTTACGTGACCCGTGTATGAAGGGCCATCGCCGGAACTACCGAGCGCGGGCGCACCGAATGGACGGAACTCCGTCGATGAAAGGACATTGCCCTGCGCATCCGTGGTCGCCAGCGTCGAGCCCTGCGGATCAGTGTAGTAATAGGTGGCCGTTTTCGCGTCGATGGCCTGCGGCGCGATGAGGATCGCAAGCACGATAGCGGTAGTTCGTCTGATATTCATGCTCACATAGACCTCGACCAAGCGGAGCAACCCACGGCGTTGCATGAGCGAATCTGATACGTGAAGTGACGTTCCCAGGGTTCAGTCCCGCCTTCGAGAAGCCAGGAGCTTCCATTGGAGTTGTATATGACGGAGCTGCCGGGCATACGCATGATCTGGTAAGACGTGGCGTACGCAACAGGTGTCCACGTCATCGTGTAATTGTCCCGCTTACCTGTGTTGCTCAGCCTGATATAGGCGACCGGCACATCCGGTATGTGCGCAACCGAGACCACGATCGTTCCGCTCCAGGGACCACAACCGCCCGCATTACATGCCTGCACGGCGTAGTAGTACGTGCCGTCCGCCTTGCCGCTGAGACTCCAGATGCCGCTACTGGTCTGCGCTATCAGGCCCCAGGTCGTCGCATTCACGTTTTCGAAGACGTTGTAGTAGGTCGCAGCAGCCACGCCGTTCCAGCCAATGGCATAAGAACCCGAGTTGCTGGTACCGGCACCGTTGACCGATGTCGCACCGGTGGGTGGCAGCGTCACAGGCACATACGTGCTGGTGGCGTATCCCCCGCAGCCATTCGCGTTGCAGGCACGCACCCGGTAGTACCAGTTGCCGCTCACCGGCTCGTTAATGGTCACCGACGTCGCCGCGCCGCTATAGATCTGCGGCCAGTTTCCATCGGTCGAGTGCTCCAGCTCATAGCGCGTCGCATAAGCCGTCGCCGGCCAGCTGATAGCAACCGCACCGGACGAAGATGGAGGGACGCTGATGCTCGGCAGTGCCGCTGGCACATGCGCGATGGTCACCCCGTTCGAGGACACCGGGTCGCTGCAGCCATGTGCATTGCAGGCCGTAATCCGAAACACATACTGGCCGTCGATCATCTGGGTGACCGGCACCGAGGTAGCGGTACCCGTCCAGATCGTCGCCCAGGCCTGCCCATTGAACGAGCGCTCGAGCGTATAGCTGGTCGCCGTGTCCGACGGAGCGAACGACACGGTAATCACCGAGAGATCCGCCGACGCCGAAGCGCTCACGGATGCCGGATTCGGCGGCACGAGAGCGGATGGCGGCATCTTGTATACACCGGAACCGTTGATGGTCAGGTTCGCGTTGCCCACCGGCGAGATGCCGTGGACATAAAGCGGCTGACGCGAGAACTGAACGCGGTTCGCTTCGGTCAGCGGAATGCTGAAGCGGTACGCCGTACCCGTGGCGTGGCATGCGGCCGCGATTGCTGGCTCGCTGGCCAGGTTGGCCTGGTAGACGCCTATGATCGTGCCGGTGCCTGCCGGACCACCGGCATAGAGATGCACGGTGAGAGGCGTAGCTAAGCCCGTCGAGCATGCCCAGCCTACCAGCGTCGCGTCGGTACCGAGGTTGACCCCATCGATATTGCCAACGATTATCGACGTCGCGCCCTTGCTATCGGCTACAAGCTTCTTACCGAGGTAGATGTAGTCCGTGCCGTTCGTGGTCGCATTGTCATACTCCCACATCAACTGACCCGCACTGTTATAGGCGTAGTACGTCGTGGCTGATGGAGTCACCTTCTTCACCCGGCGACCCGCGGCGTCGTAGGTGTAGTCACCTTTGCCGGGCATCGAGGTCAACCGGTTGGCCACATCGAAGTTGAGCGTCTGGCCGTCCTTACCGATGGTGTTGCCACGCGGGTCGTATGCGAACGTATGAAGCGGGGTGGCTCCATTGGTGATCGAAGCCAGAAGATTGGCACCGTCATAGTTGTATGAACGGGTGACGCCACCGCTGGTCATCGAGCGGAGATTGTTGAGCGTGTCGTAGGTGTAGCTCTCCGTGCCCCACAGGTTGTCCGCTCGCGCCGAAACCAGGCGATTGAGCCCGTCGTAACTCATCACCTTGTTGCGCTGCTGGCTGCCGGACTGGTCGGTGATCCCGCTCACGTTGCCATTCGCATCGTAAGCAAAGTCCTCGCTCACGCCGGGCACACCGTTCTTGCCGAAGGTGAAGTTGAGAATCAGGTTGCGCGCATTCTTCTCGGCCGAATAGAGCGCGCCGCTACCGAGCGCATACGACTTCACGTCGTTGTCAGCAAAGTAAGCAATCCCGCCCACGTAACCGCCGACCGTCGTCGGGCGCCCCAAGGCATCCGGGTTGTACGGCACGATCTCGCCATCCGGGTAGTGCACCTGGCTCAACGCACCATTGCCGTCATAGTCGTAGCCGAGCGACCAGCTCCAGCCGTCGATGCCGAGCGTCTCCGTTGTCATCAGGCCCAGCTTGTTGCGACCGTATGTCCAGCTGACCATGCCCGAGGTGGCCGTTGCGGGATTGCCCAGCGGGTCATAGGTGAAGGTGCTCGGCTGCGTTCCCGTGGGGTACACCACCGCCGTCACGCGGTTCATTGCATCGTAGCCGCGAGACGTCTTGCTGTTCTCGGCCACCTGGTCCTGACCGCAACCTCCACCATTGAAGGAGGCGCCCGCGACGCTCCAGGCCAGGTTGTCTGCGCCGTCGTACGCCATGATCTCGCTACCGGATTCGGGCTCCCAGGTCCGGCATAGACGATGCTCGTTGTCGTACGACATGGTCTTGGTAAGCGACAGCCCACCACCGGCCTGCGTGATCGACAACGGGTTGCCGTAGATATCGCGCGCGATCGTCTGCACGACGCCCTCGGGCGCCTGGACCAACACCGCGTTGTCGTACGAGGGTTGGTCGAACACCTGAAACGCGGTAGTCGTGGCAACGCCCTTCGGGTCGGTCACCCGCTTGGTCGCGCCGGAGAGATACTCCGTCCTCGTCAGCAGGTCGCCGAGCTCGGAATGCTGGAACAGCTGGGTTTGCCGGCCTAGCGCATCGTAGCCGTTGAGGACGCCATAGCCCATTCCATTGAGATCGGGCGCCCCGTCGTACGGATAGGACTGGAACGTCTTGCGACCCTTCCAGTCGTAGTCCGTACGCGAGCTGGTATACAGGCCGCCGTCGTAGCGGTAGGTGTCCTGGATGATCGGGCGAAGCATGGCGTCGAAATAGGTCATCTCCACCTTGTTGCCCCGGGCCGTCGAGCGACGCCAGTGGGCACCGGAAATGCCTCGCTCATTCGCGCCGATCAAGGCATAGCCGAACACCGTGCTGTTCCACGCCGTCGAGTCCCCGGTCGGATACGTAATGCTGCCGATGCGGCCGATTTCCGTGTAGCCGTACGAGGTCGTGGCACCCGCCTGGTTGGTGATCGAGGCAATCTGGCCGAAGTCATCCACCACGAGGGACTGCGACGTACCATCAGGATAGCCGACGTACTGGGGAATGCCACGCTTGTAGTTGCCCAGCGATGTAGTGTGGCTGTTGCCGTCGGTGAAGCTGGCCAGCTGACCCTGGGCATTGAAGGTGTAGCCCATGACCTTGCGACCGAAGTGGTAGCGCTCGGACAACGTCAGGCTGTTCGGATCGTAAACGTTGCGACTTACCGTCTCGCCGGTGCTCAGGTTGTCGGTTTGCAGCGGAAGGCCGATCACCCAATGCGCGAAGTCGTCCTGGTAAGTCGTCCTCTCGTCGACCGAGTAACCGGCACTGCTGGAACGACGCACCGAGTTGGGACGGGCAAACACGTCGAAGTCCAGCGCCTGCCAGTTATAGGTATCGCCATCCTGGTAAACGTGCTTTGCGGTCATCGGGATCTCGCTCTGCGCGCGATCCTGGTTACCGTTGAAGTTGAACGTGCTGCCGTACCTCGCCGGCCACGGGCCTTGCGACATGCTTGCGTATTCGTAGGTTTCAATGCGAACCGGTGAAGCTGAAACGGCACCGGCGTAGTACTCGGTACGAAGCGGCTTGCCCTCACTTACATCGGCACGGTTGCTGAACCAGTAACGCGTGGCGTTGCCCGAAGGATCGATGACATCAGAGTAGGACGTGTAGTTGCAGGGCGCGGCATTGCATTCCGATGTCCAGCTCGCCGTGGCCAACGGATAGGAATACGTCCACTGCTGGGCGGTCAGGCCGGCGCCCGTGATGAGCTTCCGTTGCAGGGCGAGGTTATTCGAATAACGAGGGCGCCCCCAGTAGCGCGGCTGGCCGGCAGGTGCTGTTTCACATGCCGAATACACGCCTGAGCGGGCGTGTTGCGTGGGAAACGCCTCGAAGGTTCCCGTCAGGCCCGACGGTGAGGTGATAACGCCCGTCTTGAGCGATGGGTTGTCCGGCAGAACAACGTCCAGGCATTGGCCTGGCTTCGGCGTGCTCAGCACATTGAACGTGAGCTGGAACAGATCGTATGTCCAGCGGCTGCCATCGGGCAGCTGAATTGATGTCAGAGTCTGACCTGACGGTGTCGGCGAGTAGCCGTAAGACCAGGTGCGCGTCGCGCCGCCGGCAACGACCGTGATCGATGCGATTTGCTTGCCGTCTGCGGTAGGTGCGAACGTAACGCGTCGGCCGTCACTCGCATTGATGCTCTGGATGTGGCCCGTCGCGTCATACGCGTAGTTCACGTAGTTGCCGAAGCGGTCCTCGACATGGGTCGCGAACATGTAGCCGTACTGACGAAGGATCTTGTAGCCGCGCGCAGCGCGGTAGGCCAGCAGGTCGAGCGAATACTTGGTGCCGTCCGGACCGATGGCCAGGAACGCATCGCCGGGCTGTCCATTCGACGTATTCGGAAGACAGGCCAGCCGCCAGTTACCCTTCGACACGCCCTTGACCGTGACACCGGGCATGGTCAGCGCGGGCGCCAGGTTCTCGGCGTTACTCAGGATGTCCTGATCCGCAACGCCAGGTATCCGAAGCGTATACCCCTCGTTCCACCAGGCCGTCGGCTTGACGGGATCGTTGTCCGGACCGGCCTTGCCGATCTGGATATCCGGCGGAGACCGGAAGTTGGCGCAACGATCCGTACGCGTCGTGGTGGCGACCACCCAGCCGTAGCTCGGAGGACCACCCAAACCCGTGCCCACATTGGACGTAAGCGTGGAAAGGCGAGGCAGATCAAGGTCCCAGTCACCAAGCGTCGCATTGTCCATGCGAATGTCGGCATCACCGTCGGCCTTGAACGTGCGGCTGATCTGGATGGTCGGACCGGTACCGGGAATGCTGATGTCGGTGACATTGAACGACAGCGTTCCGTCGAATACGTTGACCGATTCACCGAAGGGATTTTCGCCCAGCGGCGCAATTTCCTGATCGACCTTGATCAGCTTCTTGTATTCCTGCTCGGGATTGGTCGTCTGTGCATGCACGACCCATGCAAGCGGTACAGCCAGGGTGGCAAGCAGCAGGCGCACGAGCGCGTGCCGACGAAACTTCGTCTGCGACATCGAAAAATCCATAGCGATGTGCCGGTGTCAGACCGGCGGGATGCGTGGGGGCGTAGGGAAACTTATGGGCGCGGCGGTGGCGACGCGCAGCATGGCGCGGCCGAGGTCCATCGCTGGGCAAAGCTGCAGAGCATTCCATTTCCCCTTGACCTCGGTGTAGGACCGAGGGTCGCACGAATTTAGATGTTGCGTTTATGGTTGTCAACGTGACCGGTGCACGTCGTCATCTCGACCCGAGTCCGGGGAGATACAGGCCGCCCGGCGTTCGCCGGGCGGCCTTGTCGAGCCATGGAAGCCGATACCGAGGAAAGCCTACTTCTTCGCAGCAATAATATCGCTCAAGTAATCCGGCGTCCCATCCACCCGCACCAGATGCGGATACTGCAGACCACCGTGGTAGTCCACGGGAATCGTACGGAACTGCCCCTGGTACTTCAGCGTCAGCTCGATCGGCGTCGTACTGCCCTTGGCTGCCGTGATCGCGCTGATCAGGGCGTCCTTCGAGTAAGCGGTGCCATTCACCGCAACCACCGTGACGCCCGTGCTCACGCCTGCCTTGAATGCAGGGCCATCCCAGCGCACGTCGCTCACCTTGCCGCTGTCGGTCATCGTCAGGCCGATCGACCATGTGAAGTTCACCAGGTGGCGGAGCGCTTCCGGCCGGGCGTCATACGCCTTCTCGTAATCGCTTTCCTTATCGTCGCCGCAAGGCCGTCCTGCAGCGGCGGAGTGGTCGCGTCGAGATTTGCTTTCAGGAAGCTCGCCCAGTCGTACTTGGCCACGCCGTTCAGCGCTGCCACCACGTCGTCGAATGTATAAGTCTTCGGCACGTAGCTACCGTTCTCGACACCGAAGAACGTGCGCGCGAAATCGTCGAGCGACGACTTGTCATGCGTCAGGTTGCGCAGCTTGGCATCCACGGCGAGCCACATCATCTGACCGCCGCTGTAGTAGTCCTCGCTCATCTGCCAGCTGCGGTATGGCAGCGGCTGGCGCTGCGCGATGGTCGGATCGTTGGTGGTGTCTTCGAGGGTACGCCACTGGAAACCCTGGCGGTTACGCTCGTAGTTGGCCGCGACCATGGCCAGACCATCGCGGAACTCCTGCGGTGACCACATGCCGGCGCGCGCAGTCAGTACGAAGCCCCAGTACTGCGTCTGGCCTTCGTACAGCCACAGGAGCGAATCGCCCATCGGTACGTTGAAGTTCGGCGTCCACAGGTCGGCCGGACGACGGAACTTGCCGTTCCACGAATGCGTGTACTCATGGGCCAACAGGTCGCGCTCGGAGGCGGCATCCTTCCAGCCGGTGAAGTAGTCGGCACCCAGTCCGTCTTCGCTGGACTGGTGGTGCTCGGTGCCGTTACCAGCGAGCTGATCCGACAGCGAGAACAGGAAGTCGTAATGGTCGTAATGGTGCGAGCCGAACAGCTTCGTCGCCTGCGTCACCAGGTTGCGATGCACCTTCTCCTGCTCGGGCGTCATCTCCAGGTCCTTCGCCTCGTCGGCGACGATGTCCATGAACACCGGCGCCTTGTCGCCCGGGTTGAGCGCGACGCGCTTGAAGTACTTACCCGCGTAGACCGGCGAATCGACCAGGTTCTCGAACGAGACCGGCTTGAACGTCGTGGTGTCACCGGACTGCGAAGCCGTTTCCAGGGCGGTGCCGAGCTGCCAGCCATGCGGCAGCGTCAGGCTGGGCGCAAAGGTGATGCCGTGCGTGTAATAGGCCGCCGGATGCAGCGCCATCCTCGGCGTGTCGCACCGGTGGTCATGGTGCGGGCAGCAGCAGAAGGTGATGACTCGGTATGGCGGGAGTTGTGAAGTTGGTCGGCCGAACGGCAGTTCCCAAAGTTTGAGCAGTTGTCGTAACTATGGAATCCGTCCAGTTGCCTAGCTCTCATCAGCTTCGCGACCACCTCAACCATGCCCCCCTTAGGTTCAATCACGATTCGTGCCTGAAAAGGTGGTGCGTGGGAACGGTCACTGCGGGCGGGGTTGGGTGAGCGGTAATGGGCTAGGCGCACCTGGCTGCCCGCGAAATGCCCCGTTTAAAGCCCCAAAAAGGTGTTCACTGCGCCTCTTAAGGGTAGTTCGCGCCTTTAAGGGTCAAGTGCTGGGCTTAAGGACTGGCGACATGTGGTTCCGACTCATCTATATACATCAGGTATTGATTATACAGAAATGAACTATATACTTATGAGGTAACCCTCCACAGGACGGCCCTCATGAGCGATTTCGCCCCCACCGAAGCCCGGCTCCAGGTCACGCGCGCGAAGTATCCCGGCTTCCCGCGCGACCCCGCCGCGCTCGTCCGGCTGATCAAGCATCTCTACAAGGAGATCCACGACGAGGCCAACGCGGTGATGAAGCCTTACGGGCTCAATCATCCCGAATACAACATCCTCATGATGATGTACGGCTCGCCGGACAACTCGCTCAATCCCTCGCAGCTGGCCGATGCGGCCGGCGAGAAGTCGGCCAACGTGACCCGCCTGACCACGCAACTGTGCGAGAAGGGCTATATCGCGCGCGCTTCCAGCGAAGACGATCGTCGCAAGGTCACGCTGACGCTGACGCCCGAAGGCATCGCGCTGATCGAAAGCTTCCTCCCGGACATCGTCACGCTGCTTTTTCGCCAGACGCGCAAGCTCGATGCCACGGAGCAGGCGCAGCTCGAAGTCCTGCTGAAGAAGATGCTCGCCGGGTACGGCGAATAGGTCGCAGCCGTCATGTCCGTGTCCGATCTCGCCATCACGCCGCCCCTCACCCGCCAGGTCGTCGCCGAGACCCTGCGCGAGGAAGCCTCCGTGTGGCTGTTCGTCATGAAGACGCTGATCGCGTTCTTCCTCACCGGCTGGATCGCGATGCGGCTCGCCCTGCCTGCCCCTTCCACCGCGATGCTGACCACGATCATCGTTGCCAACCGCCAGTCGGGCATGGTGCTGGCGAAGAGCTTCTACCGCGCCATCGGTACGCTTGCCGGCGCGACGGTGGCGATTGCCATCGTGGCCTCGTTTCCCCAGCAGCGTGACCTCTTCCTGCTCGCGCTTGCCTTGTGGATCGGCGTCTGCGCCGGCGGCGCCACGCTCTATCGCAACTTCAAGTCGTACGCCTTCGTTCTTGGCGGCTACACCGCCGCCATCGTCGCGATTCCCGTGATCGACAATCCGCCCGGCGTCTTCGACTCCTCGTGGGCGCGCATCAGTGAAGTGTTGCTGGGCCTCGCGGTCAGTGGCGTCGTCAACGACGTTGTCTTCCCGAGCCGCATGCGCGACGTGCTGCGTCGTGCCGCCCGCGAGCAGTTCTCGCATTTCGTCGGTTTCGTCCGCGACGCGACGCGCGGCGTCATGACACGCGAGACCATGGAAGGCGCACACCTGCGCTTTGTCCGTGCAGCGGTGACATTCGAGGACCTGCGAAGCTCGGTCATCTTCGAAGATGCCGAGGCGCGCGCGCGTAGCGGCCACCTGCGCTTGTTCAACCAGCGCTTCATGGCCGCCTCGACCAGCTTCCAGTCGCTGCACCACCTCATCAATCGTCTCAAGCGTGCGCACCGCGATCTCGCGGCGAACACGCTGATTCGACTGTACGCGCCCATCGGCACGGCGCTCGATGCGCCGATCGAGGCCGGCGTCGTGGCCCGCGAGCTGCTGCCGCGCCTGGCCGCGGCACGCGAGACCATGCGCACGCAGCGGGCGTCGTTGCGCGAGCCTCTGACCGATACCCAGGACATTCGCGACTTCGACACCGGCGCCTCGCTGCTGGCGCGATTCGTCGACGAGTTGCATGCGTATGTCGACGCCGCGGCGTCGCTGCAGGCGCCGCGCGTCATTGCAGCATCGGGTGAGCGGGTGCGTTTCGATCGCGGCAACGATTTTCTCGGCGCCGGGCTCGCCACCGTGCGCGCGACGCTGACGATGCTCGCGCTCGGCGCTTTCTGGATCGCCAGCGCCTGGCCGCTCGGCTCCAGTGCGATGCTGCTCGCCACCGTGTTCGCCGGCTTGTTCGCGACCATTCCCAATCCGACCCGAGTCACCTGGATGGTGATGCTCGGCTACCTCTCGGGCATGGCGGCCGGCTTTGTCTGCGAATTCTTCGTCCTGACCCAGGTCGATGGCTATCCGTTGCTGGTGATCGCTATCGCGCCCTTCCTCACCCTGGGACTGGTGATGATGATGAGCCAGCGCCTCGCCTCGTACGGCCTGGGCTGGGCGATGGGACTGGCGTATATCCTCGCGTTGAAGAACACGCAGGTGTACGACCCCGCGCACTTCATCAACGACGCCATCGCCCAGGTCGTCGGTCTGGGGGCGGCGGCGGTGTCCTTCGTCGTCGTCCCGCCGGCGATCGGCAGCGCGTGGCTGCGTCGGCGCCAGCTAGCCCAGTTGCGCGGACAGGTGGCGCTGGCCGCGGAAGCACCATTACCGGGGCTGCGTCATCGCTTCGAGAGCGTGAATCACGACCTCGTGAGCCAGGTGGTCGCGCAGACCGAGCCGGACAGTGCCGATTCGCGCGCGCTGATCGCCTGGGCGCTGGCCGTGCATGAAACGGGGCGCGCCCTGATCGAACTGCGTCACGACATGGCGCGCGCCGACCTGCCACTCGCCTTGCGTCCGTATCTCGCCGAAGCGTTACGCACGCTGGCGCGCTTCTACGAGAAGCCGGATGCCGCGGGCTATCTCCTGGCCCGCGACGCCGTGGCCACGGCGATCGCCAGCGTCGGCGAACACGATGGCGTCCGCCATCTGCTCGAACACCTCCATCTCGTCCGCATGGCGCTGCTCGACGGGGAATCCGTCCTAGCCGCGTACATGCCGAACGCCCCGCTTGCCAAGGAGATCGTCCATGCCTCGTGAGATCGCACTCGGCGACGCCCTCGTTCCGGGGCTGCTCGTCCTCTTCGTCCTGGCCCTGGTGCTGCTCTGGGCACTCGACTGGGTCGCAGGCCGATTCGGCCTCTATCGCCTGGTCTGGCACCCGCCGTTGTTTCGCCTGGCCGTGTTCGTCTGTGTCTTCGGCGCTTGCGCGCTCTTCCTGCTCTGAGTGATCCCGTCATGAAACTCGCGACCCTCATCCGTTTTGCCGTCACTGCGATCGTCGTGCTTGTCGCCGCCTTCGTCGGCCATGCCATGTGGAAGCACTACATGTACTCGCCGTGGACGCGCGACGGCCGCGTGCGCGCGGAGATCGTGCGCATCGCGCCGGACGTGGCGGGCCTGGTCACCGATGTGAAGGTGATCGACAACCAGACGGTGAAGAAGGGCGACGTTCTCTTCGTCGTCGATCGCGCGCGCTACGAAAACGCCGTGGCCCAGGCCAAGGCTAACCTCAACGCCGCGGAAGCCGCCGCTCGTGCCGCTGGCGCCAGCATCAATGCGGCCTCCGCAGGCGCCGAGCAGAGCCGGGCGAACTACGAGATGTACGAAGCGCAGTCGGAGCGCCGACAGAAGCTGATCAACAACGTCATCTCGGCCGAGGACAAGGCCAACGCCGTTGCCGCCGCGAACGCCGCGAAGGCCGGATGGCAGCAGACGCTGGCGAGTACGAAGCAGGCCAGCGCCGCCCAGCAGCAATCCCTCGCGGCTGTGGCCCAGGCACAAGTCGAACTGGCTTCCGCGCAGCTCAACCTAGATCGCACGCAGGTCCTTGCGCCTGTCGATGGCTTCGTCACCAATCTCGACGTGCGCGTGGGTGACTACGCCAACGCCGGCACGCCGCGCCTCGCGCTGATCGACAGTCATTCCTACTGGATTTACGGGTATTTCGAAGAAACGAAACTGCCGGGACTCCGTATCGGCGATCCCGTGGATATTCGCCTGATGAGCGGCGGTGTGCAGTTCCAGGGCGCGGTGGAAAGCATCGCGCGCGGTATCACCGACGCGGACAACCCGACCGGTAGTGATCTGCTTGCCGACGTGAATCCGACCTTCAACTGGGTGCGGCTGGCGCAGCGCGTGCCGGTGCGCGTGAAGATCGATGCGGATCACCTGCCTGCGGGAACCGTTCTTTCAGCGGGTATGACCGCGACGCTGATCGTGCATCCGTCGCATCCGGAGGCTATCGCCGCTCGGTGATCTACGAGGCAATCGATTCCCGCCTGCTGAAGATCGCGAAACTGGTCAGGATTCTCATTACATAATTCGTAGCCCCTGTGAGAGTCAACTGCTTCTGACTGATCGAGCGGAACCGAAATGGGATCGTACGAAGACGAACGACACTGGCCTCAACACATCGGAGCTATTCGCAGTCACCTTCGCCTGACGTTTAATGGCGGGTCATTGAAAATGCCCGGGCACGGCCTGTCCTATCCGGCAGTGTCGGGAAGGCATCGATCCGGTGGCTTCGACTATGCCAAGGAACGTCAGAAGCTTCGCAACGAAGGGCCGATTCCAGAGGGGGTGTATTGGGTAGCGCCCGGAGAACTGTGGAGCAACGATTGGTACAGGCCTGCCGCAAGCGCCTCGTGGGGTAAGTATCGACTAGCGATTCATCCGTTTCCGGAGACGGAAACCCATGGCCGCGGCGGGTTCTTCATTCATGGAGGAACTGCTCCGGGAAGCGCTGGTTGCATCGACCTGTGGGCTCACATGGATTCGTTCGTCGACGGTCTGAAGCAGGCCGTCGACGGAGCTTCAAACATTTATTGCATCCTGACCGTCTCGTACTTCCTGGACCATAGAAAATGACACGCATGGTTCTTGCCGCACTTATTCTGGCCGTCCTATGCCTGGGTGCCTACCTGAACATTGCGGTGTATCTGGAATACTTCAGCGACGGTCCACCGTACTTCGGGCGCCGGGAAAACATGGACAAGTGGAGCGATCCACGACCCATGCTTGGCGCCGCAGATGCGGGCGTCCTTCTTTTTCTATTGCTCCTGGCGCGAGCCTGGAAGGCAGCCCCAGGAACGTTCGCGCCACGACCCTGAAGAGAGTCGGACTAGGCGTGCGGCGGAGCGAGTCGCCGAAGCCGCAGCTGCAGCCACTTGTCCACGTCGGGCCACTCGGTGGCGAGGATGCTGTAGCAGACGGTGTCGCGGAGCGAGCCGTCGGGGCGGCGCTTGTTGGCGCGGAGGACGCCTTCGCGCTTGGCCCCGAGTTTCTCGATGGCGCGCTGGGAATCCTGGTTGTAGGCGTCCGTATGGAACGCCACGGCCACCACGCCGACATTCTGGAAGGCGTTGTCGAGCAGCAGGTGCTTGCAGGCCGTATTGACATGGCTGCGCTGCCACCGGCGCGCATACCAGGTGTAACCGATGGATACGCGCGAAGGGTCGTCCTCGATCTCGTAATACCGCGTGGAGCCGACGACCTGGCCGGTTTCGTTCTCGCGGATCGCCCAAGGCGACATGCGGCCTTCTTCCTGGCCGCGCAGGGCGGATTCCACGTAGTCGGTCATGCGCCCGGGACCGGGCACCGAGGTGAACCAGAGGTCCCACAGGTTGCCGTCGGCCGCGGCCTGCTCCAGCGCGGGGATGTGCGCCAGGGTCATCGGTTCGAGGGTGACATAGGCGTTTTCGAGGCGGACAGGCGTCATGGAGCGGGTCTCAGGCGTCGAGGTCGGGGATCAGGCGGCTTTCGATCCGGGAAATGGCGTCCTTCAGCAGTAATTTGCGCTTCTTCAGGCGGGTGAGCTGGAGCTCGTCCCGGGTGATGGAAGCGGCCAGATGGTCGATGGCGGTGTCGAGGTCGCGGTGCTCGACCTTGAGCTCGGACAGGCGCTTGTTCAGTTCGGCGGGATCCTGGACCTGCATGGCATTGGCCGGGCGGGAGGAGAAGGGCCCAGTGTAACTCCCGGCGGGGTCCCCCGCAGCGGCTACAATAGGGGGCCGTCCCTCCCGAACACCGCCGAGACATGTCCGCCATCCCCGACGCCACCCGCAAGCAGACCTACGAAGCCGGCAAGTTGGCCAAGCGCCTGCGCCGCCAGGTCGGCCAGGCGATCGCCGACTACGGCATGATCGAGGACGGCGACCGGATCATGGTCTGCCTTTCCGGAGGCAAGGACTCCTACACGATGTTGGACATGCTGCTTTCGCTGCAGGCGAAGGCGCCGGTCCGCTTCGAGTTGATCGCGGTGAACCTCGACCAGAAGCAGCCCGATTTCCCCGCGCATGTGCTGCCGGAATACCTGACCGGGCGAAACATCCCGTTTCATATCATCGAGCAGGACACCTATAGCGTCGTCACGCGCGTCATTCCGCAGGGCAAGACGATGTGCAGCCTGTGCTCGCGCATGCGCCGTGGCGCCCTGTACCAGTGGGCGTCGGCCAACGGCATCACCAAGATCGCGCTCGGCCATCATCGTGACGATATCCTCGGCACGTTCTTCCTGAACATGTTCTACCAGGGCAGCCTGAAGGCGATGCCGCCCAAGCTGCTCTCGGACGACGGCAGCCATGTGGTCATCCGCCCGCTGGCCTACTGCCGCGAAGACGACATCGCTGCCTATGCGGACGCGCGCGCGTTCCCGATCATCCCCTGCAACCTGTGCGGTTCGCAGGAAAACATGCAGCGCAAGGTGGTCAAGCGCATGCTCGAGGATTGGGAGAAGGCCAACCCGGGTCGCAGCGAAACCATCTTCCGCGCGATGGGCAACATCGCTCCCTCCCAACTGACCGACCGCAAGCTGTTCGACTTCGCCGCGCTTGGCGCACGCGAAGGCGCGGCGCGCGCCGACACACATGCCTGGCTCGCCGGTGGCGACGCCGGCGACGACAACGACTGATCATCCAGAACCCGCTTCAAGGCCTGCCGACCATGACTCTTTTCTCCGCTGTCGAACTCGCTCCGCGCGATCCGATCCTTGGCCTCAACGAAGCCTTCGGCGCCGATACGCGTCCGGACAAAGTCAATCTCGGCGTGGGTGTGTATTACGACGCCAACGGCCACGTGCCCTTGCTGCGCGCCGTACGTGAAGCCGAGAAGGCGCGCCTGGAGGCGCAGTTGCCGCGCGGTTACCTGCCCATCGACGGCATCGCTCTCTACGACGCCGCCGTGCAGAAGCTGCTCTTCGGCGCCGGCTCGCCGCTGCTTGCCGAGCGCCGTGTCGTTACCGCGCAGGCACTGGGCGGTACCGGCGCGCTGAAGATCGGCGCCGATTTCCTCCATCGCCTGAATCCGTCGGTGCCGGTGGCCATCAGCAACCCGAGCTGGGAAAACCATCGCGCGCTGTTCGAAGGTGCCGGTTTCCAGGTCGTGGAATATCCCTACTACGACGCCGCCACGCATGGCGTGGATGTCGACGCCATGCTCGGTGGCCTGGCAACGCTGCCCAAGGGGGCGATCGTCGTCCTGCACGCGTGCTGCCACAACCCGACGGGTGTCGACCTGGGCACCGACGACTGGAAGCGGGTCATCGAGAGCGTGCGCGAGCACGGGCTCGTGCCCTTCCTCGATATCGCCTACCAGGGCTTCGGCGACGGCATCGAAGCCGACGCCATCGCCGTGCGCCTGTTCGCCGAGGCGCGCGTGCCGTTCTTCGTCGCCAGCTCGTTCTCGAAGTCGTTCTCGCTGTACGGGGAACGCGTGGGCGCGCTCTCGATCGTCACCGATTCGCACGACGAAGCGCACCGCGTGCAGTCACAGCTGAAGCGGGTCATCCGCACCAACTATTCCAATCCGCCGACCCATGGCGCGGCCGTGGTCGCCGCGGTGCTCAATCACGACGATCTGCGCGCCACCTGGGAAACCGAACTCGGTGAAATGCGCGAGCGCATCCGCACGATGCGCCGTGGACTCACCCAGCGGCTCGCCGCGCACGGCGACTTCGCGTTCATCGAAGCGCAGCGCGGCATGTTTTCCTACTCCGGGCTGTCCGCGGAGCAGGTCGATCGCCTGCGCAACGAGTTCGGTATCTACGCCGTGAGCACGGGTCGCATCTGCGTGGCCGCGCTCAACGACGGCAACCTCGACCGCGTCGCCGAGGCGATCGCCAGGGTCATCTAGCCGTCCCATGCCATCCTCGCCGGCGAACGCCTTGCGTTCGCCACGGCCCTCCATTCGCAAGAGATATCCCGATACATGTTCTTCAGAAACCTGACGCTATTCCGCTTCTCCGCCCCCGTCGCCACCGATCTCGACCGCCTCGAAGAGGCGCTGCCCGAGCATCGGCTGCGCCCGGTCGGCCCGATGGAACTGTCGACGCGCGGCTTCATCTCGCCGCTCGGCCGCAACGAGGAAGCGCTGGTCCACAACGTCGGCCGCAACACCATGGTCACCGTGGGCAGCGAGGATAAGATCCTGCCGGCCGCCGTCGTGAACGACGAGATCGCCAATCGCGTGCAGAAAATCGTGGACGAAGAGGGCCGCAAGGTCAGCGGTCGCGAGCGCAAGCGCATGAAAGACGACGTCATGAACGAACTGCTGCCGCGCGCCTTCGTGCGCACCTCGCGCATGTCCGGCTACGTGGACAAGAAAAATGGCTGGCTGGTGCTCGATACGTCCAGTCGCAAGTCCGCTGAGAACACCTTGAGCCAGGTGCGCGAAGCGCTGGGCAGCTTCCCGGCGGTCCCACTTGCGCCGGAGGAATCGCCGCGCATCCTCATGACCCACTGGGTGGCGACGGGCGAACTGCCGGGCGGCCTCACGCTGGGCGACGAGTGCGAACTGCGCGACCCGGCCACGGCCTCGGGCGCGATCGCGCGCTGCCGTCGCCAGGATCTCGACACCGATGAGATTCGCGAGCATCTGCGCACCGGAAAGCAGGTGTTCCAGTTGGGTTTGGTCTTCGACGACCGCATCTCGTTCGTGCTCGGGGAAGATCTGATCCTGCGTAAGATCAAGTTCACCGACGTGGTCCTCGACGAGCAGGCCGACAGCCCCGAGTCGGCCGCCGCGGAGATGGACGCGAACTTCGCCCTCATGGCGCTGGAGTACGAGCGCCTGCTGGGCAAGCTGGAAGAGTGGTTCAAGCTGCCGCGTCCGGAATAACCCGGAGGCGGCCGCGTCGCAGGATTCGATATGGCTTGGTGGCAAGTTCGTCGGGATCGACCAGAGACTCGCGACATGGCATCTGAAGAAGGCGACTGGCTGGAATTGTCCACCCCGACCGGGGGGACCATTCGTGTGCTCAAATCGGCGCATCCGCGCGCGCGTCGCCTGCGCCTCACGGTGACCCCGAAGGGCGCCCGCCTGACCTATCCCAACGGCACCCATACGGCGCAGATGGCTGCCTTTCTCCGCCACCATGCCGATTGGCTGGAGCAGAAGCTGGGCGAATTCCACATGGACGCGCCGCCGCTGCCCGCGCTCAAGGTCGGCGTTCCGACCACCTTTCCTTTTCGTGGGGAAGACGTCGCGCTGGACTGGGCCGAAGGTGCCTACCCGCGTGTCGACCAGCATGCCGGCGGTCTCACGCTGGTGATCCCGAAGCCTCACACGCGGGCATTGCTGGTGGCGCGTGGCCTGTTGGCTTCGTACTTCGAGGCGCAGATTCGTCGCGATGTGTCGCGCTGGCTGCCTGCCTATATCCCGGTGATCAATGCCGCGCCGACGGCACTGAAGGTACGCCCGCTGAAGAGCCTCTGGGGTAGCCTCGATACACGCGACAGGATCAACCTCGATCTCGCACTCGCCCTGGCGCCGCCAGCCGCGTTGCGCTACGTGCTCGTCCACGAGCTATGCCATCTGAAGGTGCGCAACCATTCGCCGCGCTTCTGGCATTGGGTCGAGACCGTGTTCCCTGGCTACAAGGAACAGCGCGCGTGGCTACGCACGCATGGCAGTGGGCTGAAGATGCAACTGGACCGCCTCGTGGCCGACGTCGCCGACTGAGGCGGCCAGGCCGGCCGCCTAGTCTGCCCTGGCGGGATCAATGCGCGAGCGCGAATCCGGTGATGATCTTCGCCGTTTCTTCCGGCTTCTCGAGCATCGGCATGTGGCCGCAGCCATTCATGATGGTGGCGCCGATCGACGGTGAGCTTTTCAGGCCGTTGCGCAAGGTGTCGAGCGCGGAGACGTCGATGATCTTGTCTTCGCGGCACCAGATGCCGAGCACGGGCATCTGCAGCTTGCCGATCACGGGATCCAGCGCGTGGGCCTCGGCGGGCTGCTTCAACTGCTCGAAGGTGTGCGCGATAAAGTCGTGGTCCTGTTCGTTACGCGCGAGCAACGCGTCTTCGAGCCGGCCGGGAATCGTCGGCTTGACCAGGAAGATGCGGCTGAGCAGGGCTTCGAGATCGGCCCGATCCTTGAAGAGGAACGGATCCTTGCCGGCCTTCACCTCACGCACGAAGTCGTTTTCCTTGAAGGTCAGGCCGAGCGAACTCGATAGCACCAGGCTCGCGACGCGCTCCGGATGCTGGTCGGCGTAGACCCCGGCAATGGCGCCGCCCATCGAATGGCCGACGAGCAGGAAGCGTTGGGTGCCGATGGCAGCGGCGAACGCCTCCAGGCGCGCCGCCTGGGCCGGGATGCCGTAGTCGCCGCCTTCGTTGCGCGAGGACTCGCCCCAGCCCGGAAGGTCGGGGGCGACCACGTGGAAGTGGTCGGTCAGTCCCTTGGCCATCTGCAGCCAGGTTTCCTTGTTGGCGGCGAAACCATGCAAGAGCACGATGGTCGGGCCTTCGCCGCCTTCGTAATACGACCAGGTCGTGTCCCCCGCGACCACGGTCTTCTTCTCCATGTGCGCCGACATGGCCAGGCGGGCCGCATCCGCCTTCAGCAGCAGCGACGGCGCGAACAGGTAAACGCCGCCGGCACCGATGCCGAGCACCAGGGCGACCACCACGAGGAACTTGAGGCGGCGGAGTAACAGCCGCTGCCAGAGCGGGCGGCTGTCGGCGGAAGCGATCGTGGGAATCTTGGCCATGGGTCGGGCGCCTTACTTCTTCTTCGACTTGCCAGCGAGAATGGCTTCGACGGCCTGCTGGGTCATCGGGTGATAGCCGGTCTTCGCCTTGGCATAGGTCTGCTTGGCGAACGCCAGGCCTTCCGGTGTGCGGGCGAAGGCGCGGTAGACCGGGGTGGTCAGGTACAGGCGGCCGATTCGGGTCATGTGCTCGGCGGCCGCGGTCCATACGGTTTTGTCGCCGGCGGCGATGGCGTGCGCATACCAGCGCATGCCGATCTCGGCGTTGGGCGTGCCGGTGAGATGCCAGGCGGCGTCGATCTGCCTGATCTTCGGCAGCGGCGTCACGTCCGGCAGGCGATCGAGGAAGTACATCCATTCCTGGGTGTTCCAGGTCTTTGCGTCTAGCTTGTCGGCGGCGAGCTTGCCGGCGAGGAAGTCGGTGCGCTGCTTGTCGATGCCGTCGAAGCGTGCCGAGGTCGGCAGCGGAGCGTCCTTCGGAATGCCCGGCTGCCAGATCCAGGCACGTGCCTCGGCGTCGCTCATCTTGCCCGGATACTTATCGAGCAGATTGGCCTTGAGGTAGGCGAACATCGTGTCCGTATCGATGCTCTGGAAGGCGAAGTGGGCGAAATAGCCCTTCAGGTAAGCATCGAAGGTCTCGCGGCCGAAACGCTGCTCCAGCGTACGCAGGAACCAGGAGCCTTTGTCATAGGCGACCGAGGACAAGGCATCGTCGGCGCCAACGCCACGCGGATCCGGGGTGAGCTTCTGCGTATTGGCCGGCATGTCGCCGATCGTCTTCTGCAGTTCGCGTGCCGAAAGCAGTGCCTCTTCGTCGGCGAGCGTCTTGCCGTAAACGGCCTCGGTGATGCGGCCCTGTACGTAGGTGGTGAAGCCCTCGTTCAACCAGATATCGCGCCAGGCGGCGCTGGTCACCAGGTTGCCCGACCACGAGTGCGCGAGTTCGTGCGACACCAGCGAGACCAGGCTCTTGTCACCGACCAGTACGGTCGGTGTCGCGAAGGTCATGTTCGGGTTTTCCATGCCACCGAACGGAAACGACGGCGGCAGCACGAGGATGTCGTAGCGGCCCCAGGCATACGGCCCGTAGAGCTGCTCGGTGGTGGCGATCAGCTTCTCGGTGTCTTCGAACTCGTGCGCGGCCTTGCCGACGACGCTGGGCTCCGCATAGACGGCGCTGCGTGGGCCGGTCTCCTTCACCGCGATATCGCCGGCGGCGATCGCAAGCAGGTACGACGGGATCGGATGCGGCTGGTCGAAGCTGAAATCGCCGTCGAGTGGGTGCTTTGCGTCATTGATCGCGCTCATCACCACGCGTACGTCCTTGGGCGCGCTGACGTGCGCGTCGTAGGTGAAGCGGATGGCTGGCGAATCCTGCAGCGGCACCCACGAACGCGCGTGGATCGATTCGGACTGCGAGAACATGAAGGGCTGCTTCTTGTCGGCCGTCTGGTCCGGCGTGAGCCACTGCAGGCCCGAGGCCTCCGGCACCGTGGTATAGGCGATGCGCACGCTGGCAGGATGAGCCGGTGCCTCGATGGTCAGCTTCGAGCCGAGTTCCTTGTCGCGGGGGGCGAGCGCGAACGTGAGCGGCGAGGTCTTGCCCGAGGCATCCACGGCGTCGACGCTGGCGATCTTCAGGTCGCGCGTATCGAGCACCAGATCCCTGGCTTTGGCGTCCTTCCAGTCGAGCTTCAGCGTGGCCTTGCCGGCCAGTTCGCGCTGACCGAAGTCCAGCTTCAGGTCGAGGTCGAGGTGGGTGACCTTGACCGCGTCGGGCTGGGCATAGGAATGCGGGTCGGCGGCGAAAGCCACGACGGGGAACGCCATGGTGAGGGCAAGGAGGGGAAGCAGACGCATCGCGGGGATCATCCGGTGGAAGGAGATCCCCAGTATGCCACCCCTGTCAGAGCTTGTAGGCGCGATGGATCGCGACGATGCCACTGGTCAGGTTGCGGACTTCGACATGGCCGAAGCCGGCTTTCAGCATCATGCCCTTCAGTGTTTCCTGGTCCGGATGCTTGCGGATCGATTCGGCCAGGTACTGATAGCTGTCGGCATCGCCGGCGAAAAGCTTGCCCAGGCGCGGCAGGATCTTGAACGAGTGCACGTCGTAGAGCTTCGAGAGCACCGGGCTCTGCACCTTCGAGAACTCCAGCACGAGGGCGCGGCCGCCGGGCTTGAGAATACGGTGCATGTCCGCCAGGGCCTTGTCCTTGTCGGTGACATTGCGCAGGCCGAAGGCGATAGTGACGGCGTCGAAACTGTTGTCCGGGAACGGCAGCATCTCGGCGTTCATCTGCGCCCAGCGCAGGCCGGAGACGAGGCCGCGATCGGTGAGGCGGTCGCGACCGACGCCGAGCATGGCGGCATTGATGTCGCCCACCACGACTTCGCCTTCCTCACCCACCACCGGCTTGAGCAGCGCGGCGATATCGCCCGTGCCGCCAGCGAGGTCGAGGACGCGATCACCCCGACGCACACCGCTCACGGCGACGAAATGGCGCTTCCACAAGCGGTGAATTCCGAACGACATGAGGTCGTTCATCAGGTCGTAGTTGCGCGCCACGGAAGTGAACACCTGGCCGACAAGCTTTTGCTTGTCGGCCAGGGGGACGTCGCGGAAGCCGAAATGAGTGGTTTTCTGGGAATCCATGCCACGCATGGTACTCCGGTTCATCCGCTCAGGCAGCTGCCCGCTCCGGGCTCAGGGAGATGTCGGCGGCGGCAGTGTCGATTCGACATGGAACTGACCGGCGCCGAGCTTCAGCGTCCCCCAGCTATTGGAGCGGACGACGAACATCTCCGCCGGCCCTCTGGTCGGGGCGAGCAACTCGGCGTTGGCGCCATTGCCCAGGCACATGAACCGCTGTCGACAGATGGCGGCCGGCGGCTCGTACAGGCTGCCGGGATCGATGCGCACCGAAAACGTCGTCGTGCGGTTGAGATCCGGCGCGCCCATCGCCTCCCGGATCCGCTCGATCGATGCCGTGGGTGGAACGGTGGTCACGCGGACGCCGTGGACCCCATGGTCGATGAAGCGCGGTGTGATCTCCGCCAAGTCCTTGCTGTAGCCCGGGTTCCCGCGATGACGTATCAGGTCGCTGTCCTTGAACGGCACCCTTCCGTAGTACCAGAGATCGTCCGGCGCCTGGGCCCTCGGCACCTCGCGCATGCTACCGAATCGACTAGTCAGGTCGACGGGCGCGGCGGGTGCGCGGAGCAATGGTGCCGTAGTCCTCATGAAGTGGGCCCAGCGCGCCGCAGCCAACGCTTCATTCCAGCGAGTGCGCTGTCCGACGGAGATCGGTGCGATCGACGTCGATGCGGGCGCCGTCCTCTCCATTCGCATTCGCGCAGCGACGAGATCCCGCTCCAGGGGGTCCGGGAAAGCGCGTTCGATCTCGGCCTGAAACTCATCGTAGAGGTCGGGCAGCCGGTCCGGGCCCCCCGCTTGCCCCCGACCGCTACCGCCCCGCAGACCGACCCGACGATAGGTCCAGCTTCCCCACGCGGTTCGCTCTATGGCGGGGCCGCGAAACGCACTGCCCGCGTCGGGACGGGCGAGACGCCAGCTACCGTAGTCGCTGTCGTGGAGCACCCGGTACAGTTGCCCGCGATGTTCGATGTAGGTCTTGCCCTCGATGGTAAGGATGCCGTCGCGATTGGCCTGGCCGGCCTTGCGAACATTCGTTGCTGCAAAGCGCGGTTCGAAGACCACCGCCGGTTGCACGGCTGGCCTGGCTTCGACCAGTCGGGGCCCGGCCCGGAAGCGTGCGCCAACCAGGCCGCGCGCCACGGACGCCGAGCCCAATGCATAGGCGGGAAGCGCTACGGACAGCGAGACGTTGTAGAAATCCGCGAAATCGACGAATGCCTGGGAACCGTCCCCGGCCTTGATGTTGTCGTAAAGGCGCCACGCCGCCTGCGCGGCGCGACCTGGCGCGGTAACGACGCCCGTTATCGCATTCGTCACTACCTGCTGCGTCGACGCATTGCCCAGGGTCTCCACCAGCCAGCTCCAGTGGGCTTGCTCCGCGCTTCGGGTGAAGGCCTGCACATTGCGCAAGCCCAGTTGCACATCCACCTCGTAAGCCGATGCAAGGAAGTCGCCGTTCACCTCGCGCTCCTCGAAGGGAGCATCCGTTCGCGTATAGGCCGACGTGGAACCGGATCCCAGTACCCAGTTGGCGAGGTGCTCACCGACGAACTCGCGCCCGCTGCCGTTGGGCAACGCGCGCGCGTACTCGGCCGGCAGCCTGTCGAGAAGGTACTCGCGGAAGCCAGGGTGATAGAAGAACCGTCGTCCGGCATCGGCCCTGTCGTCGAACTCGCGGAACGTGATGCCATCCGGTGCGTCCGGTGTATACAGAATGACGTTGGGCACGCTGCCGGGTTGGCGCACGCCGATGGCGAGGATGTCGCGCAAGGGCGTCCCACGATAGGTGATCTGGCGCGCGACGATCTCGTGTCCTTCGACGCGTGTCCGGTCCGCAGCGTTTGGGGCGTCGAGCACGACCTTCACCCAGCGGTAGCCGCGTTCGGAACGATCGAAGCGAAACGACCGGGGTACTTCGTCAAGGTAATACGACAGCCTCGCCTCGGCCGCCAGGAAGCGCATGTGCGAGAGCTGCAGGCTGGTGGCGTGTGCGCGACGCATGGGGGCTTCGTCGCCGGAGCGGAATGTCGAGTCCACGTAGCCCTGATAACGCGATGAAAGGTCGAGTTCCCGAACCAGGCTGCGGAGGGTGGCGTCGTCCAATGCAGCAATCGGCATGCCGTCGCTCGTGCTGGCACTCAGGCGCGCGGGATCGAAGGCGGCGATGTTCTGGTAGGCGAGGTCGACCAGCTTGATGTATGACGGTGCCGGTCCTTCGAACAGTGCCTGCAGCGACTCCAGACGAGCGGCGAGGTCCCTGCTCCGATCGACGCGAATCTGGATATCCGTTGGGTCGTTGGAGACCCCGAGTGCCCGCAGACGCTCCCCGATGGCGGCGGCCGCATACGCTGGCAGATCGAGGGGCGTGGGCAGGCCGGCCTGGCTTTCGACGGACGTCACCGACCGTTGCGCCGAAGCGTAGTCGGTCTCGGCATCGCGCCAGTCGGCGGCAACGTTGGCCGGGACGCGTCCGAGTCGTTGCGCATTGAAGGCCTCCATGAGGGCGGCGTGGCGTGTGGCCAGCACGTTCTCCGTGTCGAACAAGCGGTCCAGTCGCAAGATATCGAATCGTGCATCCACGAGGGTTTGTTTGCTCTTCTCACCCTCATCGGCCAGCGAGAACTCGAACCAGGCCTGGCGAAGTTTGTCGTACTGCACGTCGATCGACCGGTCGACCAGGGTGCCGAAGGGATCGCTGGGGATTTCGCGGGAATCGACGAACGCGTCGGGGCCGATGGTCGCAACGTGCTGACGCGAAACACCATGAAGGTCGGGTGACACGATCAGGGCAGCGCGCATGCGTCGCTCCATCTCGGCATGCGCATCGACCAGGTTCGCGAAGGATTCCCAACCGCGCACGGTCGAAAAGACCAGGACCCGGTTTGGGAGGCGATCATCCAGGAAAAGGAGAACGCCGGCGTAGGGCACCTGGCCGAACATCAGTTCGCGGGCCTTGATGTGTGGGGCTGGCGTGGCGCCTGCGGCCGACGTGAGCGAACGAGCGATCGCCAGCGTGGCGTCGTCGAACTGACCGTCTTGCCGGGCGAGAACGGCCAGGCCGCGTGCGGCGGCGAGGATGCGGGTTTTGACCGCCGCGCGTCGCGTGGGACCCTCGGCGCTGTCAGCTGGCGGTGCGCTCCAGTAGGCATCGACGGCGCGGAGATATGGCACAAGGCTGCCAGGGTCGATGGTCTCGGGAAGTGCGGGGATACTGGCTTGTTCCGTAGCCAGCCAGGCCTGCAGGCCGACGATACGATCGAAGGCGTCGGTGGCTTCCTGCAAGCTGCTCTGAATCTGCGCAGGCGGTGCCTGCGGGGGGGCCATGTCCATGGCGATTTCCTTATCGTGAGGGGATTAGAAGCGGATACCGGGAAGCGGCGTCGGCTGTCCGCCGCGGCGGCTGACACTGATGATGTAGGACGTAGCGATGCGAACACGCCGGCTGCTCTGCAATGTGTACTGGTACTCGCCGTTGGGAAGGATGCGCCGGCGCAGCTCGAATCCCGGCCCTCCCATGACCGCCTGTCCGGCGGTCGTCGCATCGCGCAGGCGTGCCATGTCGATCAGCATCGCGTAGCCGAGTGGATCGCGTCGTCCGGCCTGTTGGATCGGCGAGGTGCCGAGCGCCTCGGCCAGGCGGTTCAACGGCGTTTCCGGGGGAAGAACCGAGACCGGATACGTGCGTAGACCGCTGGTTGCGTCCATCAATGCCGTATCGCCGCCGAGCGTGACGACTTCGCGGTGCAGCCCGGGTACGAACTCGGTGTGGAAACGGTGCTTGCTGAAATACCAGACCTGTCGCGGCCATTCGTCGTGAGGCACGAGCTCGCCGAGAGGCAGCGTCTCCGCCACGTCGCTGGCCGAATCGATCGACGGCCGCCTCGACGAGCGCGGCGCATTCCTGGCTAGGGTGAGCGCTTCGTCCCAACGTCCCTGCTGGCCGGGCGTGAGCGTGGGCCGCGGAGGTGTCGGATCGCCGGTGGACGAGGAAATGGATGGGGACTGGAGATCGGCGACGGTCGTCGAGCCGGGTGAGGGCGGGCGAGAGGGGACGCGCCGTCCGTCCGCTTGCGCCCATCCACGGATACCCAGCACCTCGGCGCGTTCCGCGTGGAGCGGGAACCGCGCGTCCAGTTCGTGCAGGAATACGCGTCGCTGGTGCGCGCTGAGGGCCCCGATATCGGCATGGAGATTCGGGTCGACAAGAAGGGCGCTTCGTGGCCGGACGACGATCTGCAGGTGCGTTCCGTCGTCCCTGATGCGTGCGAGCGCGCTCGGATTGTCCGTCAGCGCAGCCGTAATCTCGGGGCGGAAGGGTTCCATGACGTGGGGTAGCACAAGGGGTGGAGGCGCTGGGGGCGCAGCCTGGGCAACCGGCGCCGCATCCTCGACGGCGGCAACCGCCAGCAGTTCAGGCTCGTCCCGAACGACGAGACGACCCAACCGCTCGCGTATCCGGCGCATCCCGCCGCGCAGGCCGACGTCGTGTGCGTACACCCATCGGCCGTCGATACGTTCGAGCAACGGACCGGTGAAGCGAGCATCCATGGCGCCCTGGGGTGGGGAGAGACGCCACAACCCGTAGTCGTTATCGCGGCGCACGAGAAAAAACGTTCCCTCGTGATCGATGTACGACTGGCCCCGAACCCGAAAAATGCCCTCGTCATCGGGTTTGCCCGCCTTGCGTAGAGTACGCACCGCGTAGCGGTCGTCGAAGCGGGCTCGTGGCGGCGACCGCCGTATATTCGTGCTGGCCACGCCGCGCGTCGCGGAGCGGGAACGCACCAGTGCCCCCGCGATGTGGCGTCCACCGACAAAGGGTGGCACCGCGAGATTGAGGGCATTCACGTAGCCTTCGGTGAAGGCGATGAAAGCCTCCCCGGTGTCGCCGGCCTTCACGTGGTCGTAGAAGCGCCAGGAAGCTTGCACCATGCGTCCTAGGCTGGCCGGTACCTCGGCGAGCATCGTCGCTACCACGGTCGCCGGGGCGGCATTGAAGCGACCTTGCAGGTAGCTCAACCACGCATCCTTATCGGCGTCGGCCGTGGAACGCGTGAGGAGACGTGCGTCGCGTCGATATTTTTCGACCATCGTGTCGTAGGAGGTCGCCAGGAAGTCGCCTCGTACTTCCCGTTCGCCGAAGGGTTCGGCGGTCAGTGTGTATGCGGCATCGCCCCGTGAACCAAGCACCCAATGGGCAAGCCGATCGCCGGCGAACTGCCGTGTCGCCCCGTTGGGAGACACGGTGGCGAATTCGGCGGGAAGGCGATCGAGCAGGTACTCGCGAAAGGCCGGATGGTAGAAGAACTCCTTTGCGGCCTGCTGTCGGCTCTCGAACTCCCGGAAGGGGCGACCGTCCGGTGCGCCGGGTGTGTACACGACCACGCGAGGCGCGCTGCCCGCGGTACGCGACGCGAAGATGAGAACCCCTTCCAGGGGGGCCTGCTGGTACGTGACTTGCGAGACGACCACCTCGTGCTTATCCACGTGGCGCGTGCCTGCCGGGGCATCGAGCGCGGCGTCGACCCACCGGAACCCTCGCTCGTCCCGATCGTCGATGAACGAACGTGGGTCGCCGGGCAGGTGATACGACAGCCTTGCTTCGGCCGCCTCCAGGCGCATCTGCGCCGCGTGTACGGCCATGGCGAGCTTTCGGGCGAGGGCCCCGACGGGGCCTTGCCGAAGGCGCTCATCGAGGTGGTTCTGGTAGCGACGCGCAAGATCGAGATCGCGAACCATGTCGCGGATCGCCCCCTGGCTCAGGCGGTCGCGAAGCGACGCGCCCTCGGCATCCACGGCGTGCAGCGTTTCGAGGGAAAAGCGGCCGGTGTTCTGGGCTGCCAGATCGATCAGCGAGACGCGTCGCACCGCCGTCGATCCCGGCAGGGGGTCGAGCAGGTCGAGGGGCTCCGGAAGAACCTTGATCCGGCCTATCTCGACGGTGATTGCCTCGGGCGAGGTGTCAACGCCCAGCGTCGCCAGCTTCGCTGCGAGTTCGCGCGAGGCGAATGCGTGCAAGGTCAAGGCCGGTTGCACGCCGAACGCTGCGCGCAGCATCGCCGCCGTCGTCAGCGTGTCGTTATAGGTGTCGCGCGCGTCATACCACGCGTCGCGAGCGCTCGCCGGGACGTCTCTCAGGCGTTCGGCGACGGAAGCCTCAAGCAAATAGGCCTCGCGCAGGTGCTCGATGGCGTCGATGTCCAGCATCGATGTAGATGACAGTTCGTAGCCGATGCGGTCGCCGAGGCGGATGGCTGCATCCGGTTCGGCGATGTCGAGAGCATAGTCGTCTACGGCGTGCGCGATTCGGCTCGCCTGCACGTCGACCATGCGGCTTGCCAGTGTGGCGAAGACGTCGCCGGAGATCTCCCGGGAGCCCACGGTGCCCTGTGTCTTCGCCTCGGCGAACGCGTCGTCCTCCAGCCCGCTGCCATCGGTCGCATCCACCGATTCCAGCATTCGCCGGCGCGTCGACTGCAGGAGGCGCTCCAGGGAATCGAAGGCCTCCCATCCGCCGTGAACGGTGAACAGGAGCGCGAGAGCGGGTTTGGCATCGTCGACCACGATCAGCGATCCCGCGTGCGGAACATCGCCCAGCATGAGCTCGCGTGGATGAAGGCCAGGCGCCATGGAGCCGCCCTTCAAAGCGGCAGCGCGCGCAGCGAGCGACGCCGCGTCGGTGCCGAGCGTTCCGTCGAGGCCGCGCAGCGTGGCTTCCTCTTTCATCACGCTGGCCAGGTGACGACCCAGCATGGTGACGCGCGTGTCGCCCCCGGTCGTTTCGGATGACGCCCAGAAGGCGGCAAGCGCATCCAGGAGTTGTCGGGCAGCCGGGGCGTTCGGTTCGGTGAGCGAGGGGCGCGCATCGCACATGCGCACGAAGGCATCGCGTGTTGCGATCAGCTGGCGCAGCGCATCGATCGCGCTCTGGTTCTCGGCTTGCACGATCTCGTGTGACGTGGCTGGTTGGACATCCATGTCGTTCTCCTTGGGTGGTGGCGCTGGAAGGAACGGCTGGCGCTACGGAAAGCGCAGCCCGGTGCGAAATTCGCCTGCCCTGAGCGGAATACCGGGAAGGTCCCGCTGTCGGGTAGGAGAAAGCGGAGCGATGTCTCGCTGCGGCGCAGGCAACGTCGGTTTGATGACGAACTCCAGGCCGGAGCGATGGGTGACCGTGTAGAGGTTGAATTCGTACGTGCCGTCGGTTCGTTGCCGGTCGCGCAACTTGCCAAGGTCGATCTCGACATAGGCACCGGCGATGTTCTGCACCTGCTTGTCGGTGAACGAGGCCGTGCGCGTCGTTCCGCGCATGACTTCGACGATCTGCCGTGAAGGGCGGCCCGGATCGAGTGTCATCACGTGCAACCCCGAGGGTCCTGTCGGCGCGGGGAGCGACTGGTTGAGCGTGAGCGTCGTTCCGGTGAACATCGCGTGTCGGTGAGGGGTGGTGTAGTGCCACACCGTGGTGGGCCATTGGCTGCGCTCGAGCTTCGCCAGTTCGAAGCCCGACGTCGCCGGGGGCGACGGAACGCGCAGGCTCGGCGGCGGACGGCGTGTCTGCGCCAGAGCGGCATCCCAGTGGCGTATCAGGGCGGCACTCGTCGGCCGGCCGTGCGTGCGATCGTAGATCAGCCGCTTCGCGACGCCGGAGCGGAGCCCCTGACGTGACAGTGCCTGGACCAGCACCTGGATATCGCCGTTGCTCAGGCCGGTGGTCTCGGTACGCAGTCCGCGATATTCCATGAGCAGGTCCGCGGGCTCACGGTCGTAGAGGTCGGGCCGGTCAGGTGTCCCACCGCGCAGGCCCACGCGCTTGTTGTGTCGCCATTGTCCGGTACCGTCGCGCGTCACCGGCGGTGCGTAATCCGCCGACGTATGTCCGGGCCTACGGAGGCGCCAGGTGTCGTTGTCGCGATCGAAGTGCACGCCATAGGCCCGCCCACCGTGCTCGATGTACTGTTTTCCATCGACCTCGTAGATGCCGTTGCCGAATGCGCGTGCGTCTGCAAGTCTTACGTCGCGCGCGACGTAGCGCGCGTCGAACGTCGCTTCGAGATCCGGCATCGCGACATGGGTCGCGGTAAGCCGACGCGGATGGTTGCGCAGCCGGGACAGCAGCGTCCTGCGGAAGGCACGCTTGGGCACATCGGCTCCGATCAGGTCGCTTACCGATGAAAAGGCACCGACGAAATGCTCGAAGGCCTGTACGCGTCCTTCGCGCCCGACGTGCTCGATTCCCTGCCAGATCGCCTGCATCGCGCGGAGACTTGCCACCGCCACGCCCAGGCGAACGGGCACGAAGCCCTCCGCGACCGCGACCGACAACATACCGACAGACTTCGCGTGATCGAAATCCGCTTCGCCGGTCGAGCGGGCCCGTTCCGCCGCGTCGCGACCGAGCTGAGCCAGCGCCACGTCGTACGATGCATCGAAGAGGTTGCCGGCGATGGCCTCTTCCACGAACCGGCCTTCGGTGAGCGTGAAGGGCCGCTCGCCGCTTTGGCTGGAAAGGGCCCATACGGCGCGCCTCGTACCCGTCGAAACGCGGAAGCGGCGGGTGACGCCATCGCGATCGACCGACGACCAGGCGGCCGGCAGTCGTTCGAGAAGGTACGACTCGAACGCGGGATCGTTGAAGAACGCGGCGGCGGCGGACCGGCGGTCGGAAAACTCGCGAAAGCTGCGTCCGTCGGGCGCGTCGGGCGTGTAGAAGACGGTGCGGTAGACGCTTTCCTGCGCCCGCACGCCGATCGCCAGGATGTCTTTCAGCCGCGCCCCTTCGTAGACGACGTGGCTTACGACGATGTCGTGATCTTCGACGCGTCGCCGCCGCGCCGCCTCGGGTGCGTCCAGAATGGCCTCGACCCAGCGATAGCCTCGTTCGGCATGGTCGTCGATGAAATCGTTGGTCTCTCCCTCGACGTAGGCCGTGGAACGCGCGTCCATCAGTTCGAAACGCATCCTCGCCTCCTGCAGGCGAGCCGATGCGGCCCGCAGGCGTTGTCCATGCGCGGATGTCTTCAGTTCACGCACCAGGTAGTCCTGATAGCGGTTCCTCAGATCGAGGGCCCGAACCATGTCGACGATGTCGTCGCGTCCGAGCGTCAGGAGAAAACCGCCGCTCGCTGTCCTCGCCTGCATGCCTCGCATTTCGAGAAAGCCAAAGTTCTCATGGGCCAGCTGGACCAGGGATCGCCGCTCGACATCGGTCCCGAGATAGCCGTATGAAGCGTTAGCCGTAGTCGCGAACAACTCGATCGTGATGTCGGCCGGGTCATCGGCGATGCCGCGGCGCTGCAGGAGGAGGGTCAGTTCGTCGCGTGCGAACTGATCGATGGAAGCGACCCGATCGAAGCCGGTGCCCGCCAGCGCGCGGCCGGCACCTACCCGTTCCTCGCGATAGTCGGCGAGTGCCTGCTCCCACGCTTGCCGCACGCTTGTGGGCAGTTGTGCAAGACGCCGCTCATGCACGGCGGCAAGCAGACGGCCCTGCCGACGATGGAGCATGACTGAGACATCGAGATAGTCTTCGGGAGCGAGCGCGTCGTTGAGGCGATCGGCAAGCCGTTGCAGGTTGCCTTCGCGATCGTCGTGCCGTGTCCATGCATCGACCACCTTGCGGCGCTGCACCTGCACGACGTTGTTCGTGAGCACGTCGAACGCATTCCCGACGATGTCGCGGGAGGTGACGAATAGCTCGCCGGTCATGACGGCAGGATCGTCGTCCGCAAGACCGGGAAGATGAGCCGTGGCGGCAAGGGTCTCGCGCAGACGTTCCTCGACCTCGGCGTGGAGCGCGTCCAGGTCATCGAAGCGTTCCCATCCACGGTCGGGCGTGAAGAGCAGCGTGCCGGCGCCATCGCGGTCATCGGCCACGATGACGGCGCCTGCGTAGGGTAGCGTTGTCACCATGAGCTCGCGTAGCCGGACATGGGGTGGCAGGATGTGTCCCTGCGCGGCGGTGACGGCGAGGATGGCGTCCTTTTCCCGAGCCAGCAGCTCGCCGTCGGCGACCGCGAGCCTGGCCGCATCCGCCATGACGGCCGACCAACGCAGGGCGAACGCCTGCAGGCGAGGGATGGGCAGGTGAGCGGGGTAGGGCGGGACCGGCGCCTGCCAGGCGGCGGCGAGATCCTCCATGAAGTTCATACGTGCTGACGGCGCCTCGCGGACGGTAACCGTCGGCAGGAACGCCTGTTGATCGATCAGCCAGCGCTGGGATTCGACCATGCGCGGGACGAGCGTGGCGGGTTCTTCGTCGGTCGTGCGTGTCATCGCCGGCGGCGTGGCCGGGGGCGCCATATCCATTTGGCAAATCGTCGGTGAGTGGGAATGCGCAGTGTAGGCAGCGCCCTCGTCGCACCGATGTCGGTGTGATCGTGTGCGGGCGCGGGTCGTTACCGCGATGTCGGCCCCCGTTGCGCCGACATCGCACCAACCCTCGACCTACAACAATGTAGCGGTGAGCAAGATGTGCCGCTTAAGGCGACGCCCGGCCGCCAGCGGCGAAGTCCCCTGCTTCGAGACCCAGGAAGCTGATCGGAAAACCTACCGCGGGCTGGACCACGTAGCTGGGCTCTCCGCTCCGTCGATCCTCGATGATCCTCAGACCGGGCGACTCCGGCGTACCGCGCCGGTTGCGGAAGCGATCGGTGTTCAGTCGAATCCACCTGGGACCTTCCACGCCGACCGGTGCCTGGGTAGACACCGGCAGTCCGGTCAGGCCCGATCCCGGTAGCGCCTGGAGAGGTAGTACCAGCTCGCTACCGCCGCCGACAGCGAGCCCGCGACCTTGCGGGTAATGCCAGAGCTGGGCCGGCCACTCGTCCACGGGCAGGACGCGCCAGGAGGCTCCTGGTCCGGGCTGGGAGCCTATCGATAGCGGTTCGCGCGGCGTGCTGCGTGCGGTACGCAACGCATCGTTCCACGCCGTGTGCTGACGCAGTGTCACGAAGCGTGGATAGGGTTGAGACGTGACTTCCCAATACAGCCGGACGGCTTCGCGGCCATTGCGCAGACGCGCAGCCAGGGACTGCTGGAAGGTCCAGCTCTGGAAGACGGAGAGAGCCTCGAGCCCTGCTCCCGTGATGCTACGCGAGCGGTGCTGCGGAAACGCGGCATCGTCTACCCAGCCGCCCCGCAGCCCTACGTCGGTTCGCAAGCGCCAGCCGCCGTAGCGTGCAGGTTCGACGGCGGCTGCGGCGAACGTGGCATCCATGGCGTCGGGGCGTACGAGTCGCCAGGTATCGAAGGAGGGGTCGTAGCGTAGTTCGAAGACGAGTTCCTGTTGGCGGATGTAGCGCCGTCCGTTGAGTCGGTGGATACCGAGGGCATCCGGACGGGTAGCGCCAAGATCGATGTCGCGCACGGCGTATCGGGGATCGAGCCAACGTCGGGCGTCAGGCAGGAAGCTGCCGGCACTCACGGGGCGAGTCGCGTTGCCGGCAGGACGCAGCGACAGGCGTGTCCTGGTTGCCCTCGACGCTCCGGTGCCCCAGCCTGCGAGGGCGAGCGAGGCGGTGTAGGCCTCGGTGAAATCGACGAAAGCCTGGCCGTTGTCCCCTGCCTTTACGCTGTCGTAGAAGCGCCAGGTCGCGCGGAGCGCTTGACCGACCGCGCCCAGCGTGTCCTCGACCACGCCGGCGGGGCCACCAAGACCGTGCAACGCGCCATGAATGATGCCGACGGTTATCTCGGTGTCGGCCTGCGCCGTACTGCGTCCGAGCCAGGCGACGTCGCGCGCCTGCCGCACGATCTCCGCGTCGAACAGTGCCGTACGGACATCGCCATCGACGAGGATCTCCGCGAAAGGTTCCTCGGTGATCGTGCCGCGGCCGTCGCCGGATGCTCCCAGTACCCAGTGCGCGCGTCGCGTGGCGTCGGCGACCCGGAAGCGCCGACCGCCACCGTTGGGAAGTGGCTCCCCGTATTCGGCGGGCAACCGCCTCAAGAGGTATTCCTGGAACGCTGGCGCATACAGGAATTCCCGCGCCGCGGTCGCCCGGTCGCTGAACTCGCGGAAGGGGCGGCCGTCGGGCGCCCCTGGGGTGTACAGAACCACGCGCGGCGAGCTGCGCGCATCCCTTACGCCGATCACCAGCACGTCGCTGACCGCTGCGCCACGGTATGTGAGTTGACGCACGCCGATCCTGTGATTGCCGACGGTGCCCCGGCTCGACGCCGCCGGACTGTCCAGCACGGCCTCGACCATGCGATATCCGCGTTCCTCGCGGTCGTCGGCGAAGGCGGCGGTTTCCTCGGGAAGGTAAGCCGCCATGCGCGCGGCGGTGGCTTCAAGGCGCATACGCGCGTGCTGCACGCGCATGACCATGTTGCGGAACCTGCGGCCTTGCGGGTCGCTCACCCGATCGCGCAGATAGCTCGCGAAGCGGCGGGCGAGATCGAGTTCGCGAGTTATCTCGCGTACGGCATGAACACTCGGACCTGTGCGTGACCCGGCGGTGACGACGCGAAGGCGGCGCTCGTCGTAATAGCCGGTGTTGCGCAAGGCGAACTCGGCCAGGCTCATGCGTACCGGGGGTGTCGCCGGCGTCGCGCCGCCGGTCGGCACCGTGATGCCTTCGTTGCCGCTGGCTTCGATCTGGATATCGTCGGGATCCACCTCGATCCGCCGGCGGGACAGTGCGGTGCCGAGTTCCTGCCGACTCCATGCGGCAAGGGTGAGCGGGGCTTCGTCGACGTGATGTCGAGTCCACGCCGAGGCCATGAGCCGCGCCAGTCGGTAACCCTCCATGGCCTTGCGCCAGTCCTGCGCCACGTGTGCGGGAACGCGGGCGAGACGTTGCTCACTGAGATTGACGGCCAGCCGTCCTTCGCGCTCGACAAGCATGGACGAAATGTCGAGCTTGTCGTGCAGGTCGAGCGCCCACATGGTGTCATCGGCGAGGCGCTCGGTAGTGTCCGTCGTCTCGTCCGGCGACAGCCAGGCGTCCTCGACCTTCTCCCTCTGTAGCGCCGTCATGCGCTGGGCCATGACGTGAAAGACATTGGCTTGCAGCGGTGACGAATCGACGAAGCGATCGTTGGCAACCACCCGCTCGGTGTCGTCGGCGCGGATGCCCGGAAGTTCCCGCCGGCGTGCGAGAAGCTCGCGCAGCCGTGCCTCCGTCTGCGCATGTAGTCGCTCGATGCCTTCGAACGCATCCCAGCCACGGTCGGGCATGAAAAGAACGGCGAGCGCGGGATCGTTTCGGTCGAGCAGGATCACCGCACCCGCGTAGTCGACGCGGCCGATACGCAGTGTGCGGGCTTCCATACCAGGGGGAAGGTCGCCACCCAACGACCGTGCGAAGCGTTCCGCCAGGTTTGCCGCCGCGGGATCGAGCGTGCCGTCGAGGCGCCGGACGATGGCATCGTCACGCATGGCGGACGCCAATCGGGTCGCCAGCGCATCCGTGCGCGGTATCGGTCCCGTTCCCGGTTCATCCTGCACCGACTGCTGCCAGAACGCGTCCAGGGAGGCCAGCCACGCCTCGCGCCCTTCGACGGTGGGGCGAGCAGGTAGCGCTGGCATGTCCCGATGCTGCGCGCGCAACCATGCCTGCACCGCGACGAGCCGACCGAGGGCGTCGACCGTCTCCTGTTGCGTACTGCTTACGATGGCAGGCGGTGCCTGCGGTGGTGTCGTTTCCATGCCGTGCCCTTTGCGTGGGTATCCAGCGCAAAGGGTAGGCAATCGTTGGCGAGGCATCTGTCCCCGCCGGCGACGACGTGACGTCAGCGGGACAGGAGCAAGGGTGTCGGCTCAGGGATGATGCTTGTGCCGTGTCTCTTCGTTGGCGACATGACGGTCGTGCAGCGACTCGGCGGAGGTTTCGCCCGGATCGTCCGGTGGCCGGGCATCGAGGTCCCGGTCGTTCTCGCCGCCAGGCGTGATCTTGAGGATCGAATGGCGCACTTCGCGCGCGAGGATCACCCGTGCATCGCGCACCATGTCTTCCAGTGCGTCGCTGAAGTCGAGTTTGCCGGCATCGTCGGTCCAGACCACCTTCACTTCGCGCAGCTTCTGGATGAAGCCGCGGAACAGTGCCTTGTCGAAGAATTCCGGTGCCGACAGCTCGTTCAGCAGGCCCAAACGCTGCGCAGTGAGCGTGCAGGCGGTTTCGAGTTCGCCCGAACTCATCGTGTGCGGGCCGTTCTTCACCAGGGCGGCGATGGCGATGTAATAGCGCTCGAAGGCCTGGAGCATGCTGCGCGCGATCACGCGCAGCTGGTATGCGCCATCGTCCTGCCCCGGGCCGCGCTCGAGGACGCGACCTTCGCTGCTCGCCTCGAGGATGCCACGGCGGACGAAGAACTCGATCGTCTCCTGCACCTGTTGGGCAAATCCTTCCTGGTCCCAAGGCAGGAAGAGCTCGCCCTGGATGAACGGATAGATCAGCTTGCCCAGGCGCATCACGGACGAACGCGACATGCGTCGGTTGTTGAGGAAGCACGCGGCCACCCACGCGGCCGCCGCGTTGAGGTGCAATACGTTGTTGCGGAAGTACGACAGCAGCACGGCCTGTTCGCCTTCGGTCACGAGCACGTCGCCGAGGGGATGGCGTACGCGGCGGATCCAGCCCATCTGCTCGCCATAGGCGACGATGCCCTGCGGATTCATCGGCGTGATCGTCACGCGATCCGAATACGGCAGCTCCTGGAACAGCGACTTGGTCAGCTCGAGCTGGGCCAGCAGATCGTTCTCGGCCATCGCATGCTTGGGCGTGGCCAGCAGGGCGAGCGCGATCAGGTTGATCGGATTGACGTCGGCGGCGCGGTTGATGTTGACCTGGATGCGTTCGGCGAGGTCGTCGACCAGACGGCTCATCCATTCGGGCTTGGCGTCGTGTTCGGCCGTGGTGATGCGCCAGTCCGGCGCGACCTCGTCGAGCATCGGCGTGAGCAGGATAGGCTCGCCGAAGTTCAGCGTGACATGCCCGTAACGCTGGCGCAGCACCTTCAGGCCACGAATCAGGCCGAGCAGCGATTCCTTTTCCTTGGGTTTGCCGGAAAGCTCGCCGGCGTACGACTTGCCTTCCATCAGCTTCTCGTAGCCGATGTACACGGGCTGGAACAGCACCGGGCGGCGTGGTGCGCGCAGGAAGGCGCGCAGCGTCATGGCCAGCATGCCGGCGCGGGGGGCGAGCAGGCGTCCCGTTCGTGAGCGGCCGCCTTCGATGAAGTACTCCAGCGGCACGCCACGGTCGACCAGTTGGGCGAGGTATTCGTTGAACACCACCGAATACATCGCGTTGCCCTTGAAACTGCGGCGCAGGAAGAACGCGCCGCCACGACGGAGCACAGGGCCGACGACAGGCAGGTTGAGGTTGACGCCTGCCGCGATATGCGGCGGCACCACGCCCGAGTGATGCAGCTGGTAGGAAAGCAGCAGGTAATCGGTATGGCTGCGATGGCACGGTACGTAGACCACTTCGTGACCCGGGGCCGCGGCGCGGGCCTTGTCGAAGTGATGCATGGCGATGCCGTCGTAAAGCTTGTTCCAGAAATTGGACAGCAGGAACGAGGTCGAGCGGACGACCGGGTGCGAATAGTCCGCGGCGATCTCCAGCGCGAAATCGCGTGCACGCCGCTGGGCTTTGGCCAGCGTGATGTTCTCCTTGCTGGCGGTCGCGGCGATGGCGTCCCGCACGGGCTCGGTGTTGAGCACGGCGTCGACCACCGTACGCCGGTGCGACAGATCGGGGCCGATCACGGCCGCGCGGATGCGGCGGAAATGCGTACGCAACACACGGGCGATCTTGCGCGTGAGGCGCTCGGGCGAGAGCCCGTGCGAATCGCCCAGCACGCTGCGCAGCGACACCGGCGCGGAGAAGTGCACCACGGTGTCGCGACCGTTGAGCAGCAAGGCGAGCATGCGGCGGAAACGACCCACCACCAGCCAGTTCTCCGCGAAGAGCACGCTGAACCAGCCGCTTTCGCGATTGGGTGCGCGGCCGACGTAGATCGACACGGGTACTACCTGGATATCGCGCTGCGGGTCGTCCTCGAGCGCACGAATGAGCTGACCGATAGGCTCCTTGGGCCCACGCGCGTCGGTACGTCCGAACAGCCAGCCGTGACGGCGGCTCAGCGAGAACACCGAGCGGCGACGGCGACCGGGCAGTTCGAGCAACTGCATAGGGCTGGGTAATCCGCCTTCGCGGCATGCACGCTCGAGGATCAAGGCGTCCGAGGTGCCATTGCGCTCGATGGCATAGCAGACCGCGGCGTCGCTCTTGAGCAGGGCGGCGGGCTCGGCGGGTTCGCGCTTGATGCGCACCCAGGGCTCGAGAAGCCGCCCCAGCAGCTTGAACCACCAGGGTGAACGGGGAACATGGACGTGCGGATCCGCACTCATCGGAATTTCGGGCATCGTGGGATTGTACGGCTTCAGCGGGGCCGGGCGGCCGCGACCGGCGCGCCGTCATGGCGGAGCGGCGGTGCGACGGTGCCCGGCGGGGCCGGCACGGCTGGCGCGCTACCCGCCGGTGCGGGCTGTGCGGGCGGATTGAGTTGCAGGTGCTGGGCGCGGACGCTCTGCAACAAGTCGCTGTCGTACCAGCGGCCGTCGAGCAGCACCAGGGTGGCATCGGCCTGGATCGGCTTGTCCAGCAGCAGGTAGGTGATCTTCACGTGCGCCGAGCCGCCGCTGTTTTCGAGGGTGTCGATGCTGATCGACTCGAAGCTCTTGTCGACGGACAGGCCGTACACGGCCAGGAGTTTCTTGAAGCCCAGCCAGGCGGTGGACCAGGTCGCCATGGACTGCTCGAACGTCATCGCGTGCAGCGCGTCGGGCGTGGACAGGCCGGCCTTGCGTGCGGTGTCGACGAGGATGCCGATGGCTTCCTTCGCCTTGGCCTGGTCGCCCCAGGCCACGGTCTGCGTCCATGGCGCGACCACGTTCACGGCCTCGCGGAGCTGCCGCTTCTGCGAGGCGGTCAGATCCTTTGCCTGGTCGATCGCGGTGAGCGCCATGGACTGGCCGACGCCGGACAGCAAAGGCATCTGGTCCTTGTAGTCGCGATCGAAGCGGACCAGCGTCGGGCGCAGGTCGGCGAACAGTTTCTTCTCCGCGTCGGGCGCGGTCAGGCGCTTGACGCCGGCCTCGAACTTGGCGCGGTCGTCGGCATCGAGCGGCTCCGTGGGGGCGTTTCGCTTCACCCAGTCGGCGCGCAAGGCAGCGAAGTCCGCCGGCGGTAGCGCGTGCCTCCAGAACATGTCGAACTTGCCGTCACGGACGAGGTCCAGCGAATCCCGCATCGCGTCCTCGGGCGAGCCGCCGCCGGGCGTACCGGGGGCGTCCTTCGGCTTGTGGTTGCAGGCGGAAAGCAGGGCGACTGCCAGCAGGAGAATCCAGGCCAGGTGCGATAGGCGGCGCATGGGGCTTCGGCGTTTTCGGGGAGCGGGGAGGGGGAGCGTACAAGAAAAAACCCCGGAGGCTCATCGCCTCACGGGGTTATCCAGCCCGAGGCCGGTAAGGGAAATGGCCTTGCCCGCATTGCTTTTGGCGCCACGGGTTTCGGCGCGGCCATAATAGTTAAATAACATTGCTAAAGCAATGCCTTAACTTACCACTTGCAAGTGGTTGATTTTACTTGGTGCGAAGCGATTCGATCTTCTTCGCACGACGCTCGCCACGGGGCAGGCCGAAGTCGTTGTCGAACAGGGCCGGCTCCCAGCTACCGTAGGTCGGGTTCGGCAGGACGAACCAGCGCTCGCCGATCCAGTCCGTGTAGGGCGCCATGGCCCTGGCCCGGCCCTCGGCGTTGTTGCCCAGGATGTTGGCGAAGTCGCCGATCTGGTCGCCGAATTGCATCAGCACGCGATAGTTCTTCGCGACGAGCTGGCGACGGCAACCCTTTTCGCTACCCACCTGCTCGCAACCCTCGACGAAGGTGCCCAGGCCAAGGAAGGATTCCTTGCTCGCGACGGGAAAGCCGGCCGAGCGCAGGTTGGCCAGCGTGGCTTCGTCCAGGTCCTTGGCACGATTGGAGATGTAGATCACGGCAATGCCGTGGTCGGCGGCGAACTTCGTGAAGGCGAGCGCACCGGGCATCGGGCGTGCGATGGCCTCCTTGCACCACGCCGCCCAGTCGGCCTCGTTGAACTCGCCACCGGCGCGGATCAGGCGCGCCTGGTAAGGGGAGTTGTCGAGCACCGTTTCGTCGATGTCGAGCACCACGGCCGGCTTCAGACCCTTCAGCGAGTCATGCGCGGCGCGGTCGTCCTTGGGCAGTGCGTCCCAGCGGGGATCCTGCTTTGCTTTGAGAAGTTTCTCTTGTGCATCGCGGAAGGTCTGCAGGTAGATGAAGTCGTGCTCGCTGGCATTCTGCGACCAGGCCACCGCGTTGAGATTGTCGTCGGCAGCGGGGCCGGCAGCGGCGGGAGCGGCGACAGTCACCGGTGCGGCCGGCGCCGTCGCGGTCGGCGCGTGGGGCGTGGCGGCACAACCGGCGAGCACCAGAGCCGCGGCGAGCGCGGCCGGAACGAACTTCATCATGGAAACCCCTCGTCGAACAGGCGACATCGCCCGTGGGCCGGCGATTGTCCGCAGAGTTTACGACAGCGTGACGACGGGACGCACGCCTCTGGCGCATCGCCCCTGCGTCCTGACAGACTGCGGCCTCATTCACGACGAGGTCTTTCATGGACGTCGCCACCACGCGTACTCATATCATCCGCACGGCCAGCTACATCGCGATGGGGGCCGGCCTCTTCCTCGTGCTGTACCTCCGCCTGTTGCCAGCCCTGCTTGCCGGTCTGCTGGTCTACGAGGTGGTGGTCTCGGTGGCGCCACTGATGGGGCGCCGTCTGTCGGGCGACCGTGCGCGCGTACTCGCCGTGGCCCTGGTCGCCGTGGTGGTCGTTGGCCTGCTGACCCTGCTCATCCTTGGTGGCATCAGCTTCTTCCGCAACGAGATCGGCAATCCCGAGGACCTCTGGCAGAACAAGCTGATGCCACTGGTCGAGCGCGCTCGGGAGCAGATGCCCCAGGCCGTGGTCGCCCGCCTGCCGGAAAGCGTGGACGCGCTTCGCATCACCGCACTCGACTGGGCGCGCTCCAACGCGGTGACGCTGCAACTGGCCGGCAAGGAGGCCGCCCGCGTCCTCGTGCATATCCTCATCGGCCTGGTGCTCGGTGCCATCGTGGCGCTGAGCCGCACCCGTCCCTCGCACCAGGTGGGCCCGTTCGCCGCGGAACTGAGCCTGCGTAGCGCGCGTCTGGCCGATGCGTTTCACAACATCGTCTTCGCCCAGATCAAGATATCCCTGGTCAACACCCTGCTCACCGCGATCTACCTGCTTTGCATCCTGCCCTTGTTCGGCGTGCACCTGCCGCTGACGAAGACGCTGATCGTCATCACTTTCCTGGTCGGCCTGCTGCCCGTCATCGGCAACCTGCTGTCCAATACGGCGATCACCATCGTTGGCCTTTCGGTGTCGTTGTACGTCGGCATCGGCGCGCTGGTCTTCCTGGTGGTCATCCACAAGTTCGAGTATTTCCTCAATGCCCGTATCGTCGGCAGCCAGATCCGGGCCCGCGCCTGGGAGCTGCTGGTCGCCATGCTGCTGTGCGAAGCGGCCTTCGGCCTGCCCGGTGTGATCGCCGCGCCGATCTTCTACGCCTACCTCAAGGCTGAACTGGAAGCGGGGCGCTTGATCTAGCGTTCATCGCCGCCCTGCTGGAATCCCGCCAACTTCAAGGAGTGTCAGCATGGTCAGCACGCCAGGCGATTCGCGCCTCATCCGCATCGCCACCTATGTCCTGGCGGCGCTGGCGCTGTGGGGTGTCCTCATGCTTCACCTGATCTCGGCCCTGCTGGCCGGGCTGTTGGTGTACGAGGTGGTCGAGGCGCTCACCCCGCTCATTCGCCGTGTGGTCCCCGGCGAGCGCGCGCGGCCGATCGCGGTCGGCTTCGTGGCGGTCGTCGTCGTCGGGGCCCTCATCCTGATCGTGGTCGCCGCGCTCGGCTTCTACCGCCGGGATATCGGCGATCCCCAGCAGCTGTGGGATAGCAAGCTGCTACCCCTGTTCGACAAGGCCCACGAGCAGTTGCCCGCGTGGCTCACCTCTCGCCTGCCGGACAGCCTCGGCGACTTCCGTGAACGAGGAATGGGTTGGGCCCACGAGCATGCCGGCGACCTCAAACTCATGGGGACCACGGCTGCGCGTGTCTTCGCCCACATCCTGATCGGCCTGGTACTGGGCGCTATCGTCGCCATCTCGCACGGGTCGGGGGGACGCCCGGCGCTCCCCTTGTCGTTCGAGCTGTCGACCCGGGCCATGCGCCTGGCCGAGGCCTTTCACAACATCATTTTCGCGCAGCTGAAGATCTCGGCGATCAACACCACGCTCGCGGCGTTGTTCCTGCTGGTTGCCCTGCCGATCTTCGGCATCCACATCCCGCTGGCCAAGACACTGGTGATCCTCACCTTCGTCGTCGGTCTGCTCCCCGTGGTCGGCAACCTGGTCTCGAATGTGCTGATCACCATCGCCGGCCTGTCGGTATCGCTGTGGGTCGGCGTAGCGGCGCTGGGCTTCCTGATCGTCGTGCACAAGCTGGAGTACTTCCTCAACGCGAAGATCGTCGGTGGACAGATTCGCGCGCGAACCTGGGAGCTGCTCATCGCGATGCTGGTCTTCGAGGCGGCGTTCGGCCTGGGTGGCCTGGTCGCGGCGCCGATCTACTATGCGTACCTGAAGAGTGAGCTCGAGGCGGAGGAGCTCATCTGAGGACCGAGGCGTAGCCATCGCCGATGAATCGGCTCCTGCCGAGCGACGCCGGCGATATCAGGTGGCGTCGACGGACATCAGGCGCCGCCGGCAAGCATCGCGCGGATGCGCGCCATGTGCGTCGCCGCGGTTTCCATCTTCACTTCCGCATCCGCCTCGGGATCCTTGCCGTCCCAGTGCAGATCGTCCTGCGGTAGCTCCTCGAGGAAACGGCTGGGATCGTTCGACAAGACTTCGCCGTACTTGCGCGACCTGGCGGAGAACGACAAGGTCAGCATTTCCTTGGCGCGCGTGATGCCGACGTACATCAGCCGGCGCTCTTCATCGAGACGGCCTTCGTCGATCGCGCCTTCGTGCGGCAGCGTGCCGTCCTCGCAGCCGACGATGAAGACGAAGCGGAACTCGAGCCCCTTCGCCGAATGCAGGGTCATCATGCGCAGCGCGTTGCCGGGGTCGTCGCGATCGGCATGGCTGAGCAGGGCGAGCTGGGCGGCGATGTCGCCGGTGCGGCCGCCGTCCTTGCTCATGGCGCGGAACCAGTCGGCGAGTTCGCGCAGGTTGCCCAGGCGACGCTCGCGTAGCACTTCGTCGGGCGTCGAGGCGGCGATCTGCGCGCCGTAGCCGGTTTTCTCGATGATCGTCTGGACCAGGTCGGCGGCGCTCAGGTGGTTGGCGTCGCTGCGCAACTCATCCATCAACCGCGAGAAATTCGCCAGCGCGGACGCCGGGCGCGACGAGATCGTTTTCAGCACCGCATCGCTACGCGTGGCCTCGAGCAGCGAGGCATTGCGTGTCTGCGCCATCTGGCCGAGCTTTTCCAGCGAGGTCGATCCGATCTCGCGCTTGGGTACGTTCACCACGCGCAGGAAGGCGGCATCGTCGGTAGGGTTGGTGAGCAGGCGCAGGTAGCAGAGGATGTCCTTCACTTCCGCGCGGTCGAGGAAGGAGAGCGCGCCGCTGAGGTGGTAGGGCACCTTGGCCAGGCGCAAGGCCTTCTCCAGCACGCGGGCCTGGAAGTTGCCGCGATACAGGATGCAGAAGTCGTCCCAGCGCGCGCCCTTTTCCTTGTATTTCTCGTGCAGGCTGGAGGCGATCGCCGCGATGCGCTCGGCCTCGTGGTCGTTGTCCTTGCACTCGAGCACGCGGATCGGTGGACCTTCGACGTGATCGCTCCACAGCTTCTTGTCGTGGACATGGGGGTTGTTCGCGATCAGCTGGTTGGCAGCACGAAGGATGCGCTTGGCACAACGGTAGTTCTGCTCCAGCTTGATCACGCGCAGGTTGGTGAAGTCGCGTCCCAGCTGGTCGATGTTCTCCGGGTTGGCGCCTCGCCACGCATAGATGCTCTGGTCGTCGTCGCCCACGCAGGTGAAGCGCGCCTTCGGTCCGGCGATCGCCTTGAGCAGGCGGTACTGGGCGTCGTTGGTGTCCTGGTATTCGTCGACCAACAGGTAGCGCAGGCGCTCTTGCCAGATCGCGCGCGCGTCGTCGTCCGTTTCCAGGATGCGCAAGGGCAGGCGGATGAGATCGTCGAAGTCCACTGCGTTGAACGCGGCAAGCCGCTGCTGGTAAAGGTCGTAGATCGTGGCGGCTTCGATCTCGCGCGGACTGCGCGCGGCGGCCATGGCTTCCTCGGGAGTGAGGCCGCCGTTCTTGGCCTTGCCGACCAGGTTGCGGATGCCCTGGATGACTTCCGGCTTCACGCCCTTGGGCGAAAGTTCCTTGATCATGTTGGCGCTGTCGTCGGCGTCGAGCACGGAGAAGCCGCGCCGCAGCTGTGCGCGCTCGTGCTCGATCTGCAGGAACTTCAAGCCAAGCGCGTGGAAGGTACAGACCGTCAGCGCTTTTGCCGACTCTTCGGAGATCAGCTTGCCCACGCGCTCGCGCATCTCCTTCGCCGCCTTGTTGGTGAAGGTGATCGCGGCGATCTTCTCGGCGGCCAGGTGCCGGCGCGAGATCAGGTGCGAGATCTTTTCCGTGATGACACGGGTCTTGCCGGAGCCGGCGCCGGCCAGCACGAGGAGGGGGCCGTCGCAGTATTCGACGGCCGCGTGTTGTTGCGGATTGAGCATGTGGGATCGGCCGGACAGGGCAGCGGACGAGGTCACGGATGGTAGCAGGTGGTGACCCTTCCGGCAGGGCCGGCAGACAGACTCATGGGCGGCGAGACGGACGCCTCGGCCCCAGCGGCCGCGGGCTTGGCGGTAACATAGGCGGTCACGCACCGGAACGACCGCATGGCCAAGCTCTACTTCTACTACTCGGCGATGAACGCCGGAAAGACCACCACGCTGCTGCAGAGCGCGCACAACTACCACGAGCGCGGCATGCGCACGCTGATCCTCACGCCGGCCCTGGACAACCGCTATGGCGAAGGTATCGTCGCCTCGCGCATCGGGCTGCAGGCGCGAGCCATGCGCTTCGCCGGCGACGAGAACCTGCTGGCGATCGCCGAGCGGGACATCGCCAGCCGCGGCCCGCTGCACTGCGTGCTGGTAGACGAGGCGCAGTTCCTCAGCAAGGCCCAGGTGTGGCAGCTCTCCGACGTGGTCGACAAGCTGGGAATCCCGGTCCTGGCCTATGGCCTGCGCACGGACTTTCGTGGCGAACTCTTCGAAGGCAGCAAGTACCTCCTGGCCTGGGCGGACAACCTGGACGAGATCAAGACCATCTGCCACTCCGGCAAGAAGGCGACCATGGTGGTGCGGGTGGACGAACATGGCCGGGCGGTCACCCAGGGCCCGCAGGTTGAGATCGGCGGCAACGACCGCTATGTCTCGGTGAGCCGCGCCGAGTTCAAGAGCATCACCGGCGGCGACGGCCGTATCGAGCTGCAGCAATCCGTGCTGCCGCTTGGCGAAAGCGAACCCGACCAAGGAAAGAACACGTGACCGAGACGACGAACACCGCCGCCGCATGGCCGCGTCCGCACTGGCAGCCCAACGACGAGGAAGCCGTGCTGCTTTTCTTCGTGTTCGGCGCTTTTCCCGAAGACCTCGTCATTCCTGCCGCACGCTACGGCAGCCCGGGCCTGCCCGAGGGCGTGGAGCTGCAGCGCTTCCAGAATGCCGTGCTCGCTCGTTGGGAAGGTTACCCGCTCTCCGGGGCGCTCGGTGAGCTGCTGAAGGAAGACAGTCCCGAGGCGTTCGCGGCAGCCAAGGCCGCGCCCCACGTGATTGCGATACGCGGCCGGTTCCCGGATCGCGACAACCTTGTCTACCTGCGCGACACGCTGGGCGTCGTCGCCGCGCTCACGGACATCGGCGGCAAAGCGGTGGTCGACCCGCAGATACTCTCCCTGTTCGACGCCCAGGGCTGGCGCGATCACTATCTCGTCCAGGGCGGCGCACCGACGCGTCACCACGTGTTGATCCTGTGCAGCCCGGAAGAGACCAAGGGCCGGTCGTGGATCCGCACGCGGGGCATGCGCAAGTTCGGCCGTCCCGATATCAGCCTGACCAACGTGCCGGATCGCGACATCGATCGCGCCGGCGCGCTTGCCGAGCGCTTCGTGGACCTCGGCGCGCTTGGCGCGCACTTCGCGTCGGAACAGACGATCGACGTGGATGGCGTGTCGGGTGGCCTGACCGTCGAACTGTCCGGCGACGAGAACGACCCGATGTTCAACAACTCGCATGCCGCGATGCGCTGGCCCGACTGACGAGCCGGCCGGATCAGAGCTCGTCGGGGGCACTCAAGGTAAGCCATTCGGCGAACTTGGCGGTGTCGCCGACGTCGTGGAAGTCGACGGCGACGAAGTTGGGCTTGCGTCGCGCTATCGGGCGGCAGTCGTGCATGTAACGGCTCGACAGGTTTTCGAAGCTGTTGTCGATGATGGCGTGCGGGCGAAACGCCACGCCGTGGAACTGATTCATCGTGAACAGCGGGCGCCAACCCGGCTTGCCGTCGATGGCGCGTTGCCCCAGCCAATGCGATTGTTCGGCCCATCGGCTCCGGCACGTGTAGTCGTGTTGAAGGAAGGTCGTGCCGAGGCTCCAGTAGTTTTCGACGGTGTACACGATGCTCGGCAGGATGTGCGCGACACCGCCGCCGGTCGGGAAGTCACCGGTATTGCCCTCGTTGAGGCTGAAGATAAGCAGTCGCTGCCCGCTGTCGCGTAGCTGCCGGTAGGTCGGCCATGCAGGCGTGCTCCATTGTTGCGGATCGAACGTCCTGCCGCTCAGTCCTGGTGCCTTTTCGAGTTCCAGGGCCAACTGCGCGGATGTCGTTTCGTCCTCGAGATGGAGGCTGACGATCGCATCCGGCGCCGAGTCCAGAAAGGGCAGGATCGTATCGTTGAGCAGGTCGGCGAAGGCGACCGATCCTTCACTGTTGCAGATTCTGTGGCAAAGCCGCACACGACCCTGCGAATAATGCAGGTCCAGCATCAGGCCACGGACGCCTTCGGCGAGCTGGGTTTCGATCGTCTGGGTCTGGTTGGGGACGAGCCCGTTGCTGGTGAATGCATTGTGCGCCGTGACCCAGCTGTAGTGGTCGAACGGCCGCTCCATGTCGTCGGGTGTTCGTGCCTGTGTGGGCATCGCGATGGCGAGGAGGAAGCAAAGCGCGGCGTGTCGGGAGGTCGTCATGCGGCATCCGGTGCGTGCAGTGGAGAGCACCGACGGTAGCGGGCCGCGACGTGGATCTACTGTCGGCGCATGCCTTGGGTAAACGTAGGCCGGGTCAGCGCTGGCAAGAAGGGCAGTAGAACGATGCACGCTGGCCGAGCGTGACCACCTTGATCGGCGTGCCACATACCTTGCACGGCTCGCCCGCGCGGCCGTAGGCGAACAGTTCCTGGAAGAAATAACCCGGCGCGCCGTCCGGTGCGAGGAAGTCGCGCAGCGTGGTGCCGCCGCGAGTGATCGCATAGGCAAGAATGCGCTTCACTTCGCCGGCGAGTGTCGCGTAGCGCGCCCTCGACACCTTGCCTGCGGCACGCCGGGGATCGATACCCGCGGCGAACAGCGCTTCGCTCGCGTAGATATTGCCCACGCCGACGACCACCGCGTTATCCATCAGAAAGGTTTTCACCGAGGCGCTGCGCCGGCGCGACAGGTTCCACAACAGGTCGCCGTCGAAATCGTCGGTGAGTGGCTCCGGCCCGATGCCTTCGAGCAGTTCGTGCGTTTCCCCCGGCATCTGCCAGAGCAGCGCGCCAAAGCGGCGCGGATCTGTGAAGCGCAGGACGCGGCCGGTGTCCATGGCGATGTCGACGTGATCGTGTTTGCCGAGCGGCGTCTCCGCCGGCAGCACGCGCAGCATGCCCGACATGCCCAGGTGGAGCAGGGCCGTGCCTGCCTGCGTGCGCAGCAGCAGGTACTTCGCGCGGCGATCGACCTCGTCGATCACCTGTCCGGGGAGCAGGGTGGAGATCTCCGGCGGGATGGGCCAGCGCAGGTCGGGCCGACGCAGCACGACGCCGGTGACACGGTGACCCTCAAGGTGAGGAGCGATACCGCGGCGGGTGGTTTCGACTTCGGGAAGCTCGGGCATGCCCGCAAGATGGGGTGTTTCAGGGCGCCGGGCAAGCGCCGGCGGGGTCGCTCATTCGACCGGCTTCATCGCGGTCGGCAGGGACGCGGTCCGGGGCGCGCGGGGGAGCGCCTGCGCGGGAACGAACGCGATCCGCTGCCCCACACGGGCATAGCGCTGCTTGCCCAGCGCGGTCATTTCGCCGAACTCGATGCGATTACCGTCGATCGTGAGGACGGCGATGGGCGGCGAGAGGCCGACCTTGGCCGGGTCGAAATCGCCCGCGGGCTTCCAGTCGGCAACCGGCGTCGTCGCCAGCGAAGCCAGTTCCTCGGCGCGGCCCTCGTCGGTCGTGGCGGTATCGAGGCTCACCCAGCGACCGTTCCGGCGTTCGAAGCGCTGGTCCGGCAGGCCCTTCAGCGCCAGCGTCATCTGTGTGGCGGTATCGGGATCGAGCGAGGTGAGCGTGTGTTCGCGCGCGTCGGCATCGTCCGCATGCCATTGCCAGCCGACGGCGGCGAGCAACAGCGCCACCGCTGCGGCGACGAACAGGCGTAGCCTCACCTCAGCGCCTCCGCCGGCGCCACGCGATGCCGGCGCCGAGGCCGAGCAACAGCGCGGGCAGGGCGATCAGGAACCCGAACGTGAGCGCGTTGAGGCCGTCTTGCGAGAGGGAAATCACCCGGTCCGGTGCACCGCGCGTCGGCAGGTCCACCAGCACGTCGTCGCCGAGCAACCAGTCCACGATGCGTTCGCCGAGCGCACGGTTGCCACCATTACCGACATACGTATTGGCGATGAAATCGCCGTCGCCGATGACGACCGCGCGCTGCTCGCTCTTCGCCGGGCTGGGTGACAGGCGGTTCAGCGCGAACCCGAAATCCAGCGGTCCCTTGAGCTCGCCGGTCTCCGGATGGAAGGCGATCGTCGACGGCTTGTCGTTATCGATGCCCTCGAAGGCCGTCCAGCTGCGCTCGCCCGAGCGCAGGAAGGGGACGACTGCCCAATCGTGGTCGGATACCTGGGCCAGCGCCGCCGTCTGCGGGAACAGGCTGGTGTCGCGGAAGCCGCGGGTGATGGCATGGAACGGGTAATCGCCGACGACGACGATGCGAGGATCCTTCACGTTCAGTGTGCTGCCCTGGCCGTCGACGAGCACGCCGGGCAGGACGCGTACGCCGAGCACGTCGGCGAGCGCACCGGTACCGAGGTCCAGGTTGCCCGGTTCGGTCAGCCATAGCAGGTTGCCGCCGGCACGCACGTAGTCGACCAGCGCAGCGACGCTGCCTGCCGGCAAGGATGCCGTCGGACTGGCCAGCACGACGAGGTCAGTGTGTTCGGGTACGCCCTGGGTCTGGCTGAAATTCAGTGGCACGGCACGGATGCCGCGGCGTTCCACCTGGCCCATGAAGGTACCGAGATCGGCGTTGGCGTGGCCGTCGGCCTGGCGCTCGCCGTCGCCGGTGACGAAGGCGACCACGCGCTCGCCGCCGCGTGCCAGTCGCTCGAGGGCGTTGGACACGTTGCGTTCGTTGATCGGACTTTCGACGCGCTGCTCGCGGCCGGCGTAGCGAACGAGCAAGGCGCCATCGCCGGCGATACCGAGCTGGCGCGACGCGGCAGGATCGAGGTCCGGGTCGACGAAGGACAGCGTCAGGTCCTTCTTCTCGCGCGTGTAGCGCTCCACCACGGCGGCGACCTGTTCACGCAAGGGGCCGGTCGGCGAGAGGTAACCCACGACCTCGACCGGGCCCTTCAACGTATGCAGCACGGCAACGCTTTCCGGTGCGAGGCTCGCACGCGCGCCTCGCGTCCAGTCGGATGTCCATACGTGACGCGAACTGAGGAAGCCGATGCAGCCGGTCGCGACGACCAGGGCCAGCAGGACGAGCCAGCGATCGAAACGGCGCATTACTGGCGCTCCCTGTCGCTACCGAGTCGGCGCGTGGCGAGGATCAGGGACAGCGCGATGGCGAGCGCAAACCAGACCAGGTCGCTGGAGACGACAAGGCCGCGCAGCAGGTTTTGCAGATGCGTCGCCATGGTCAGCCATTCGAGGAAGCCACCGGTCACGCCTGCCGCTTGCGCACCGCGGTCTATCGTCCACAGGACGAGCGTCACGATGAGCGCCATGGCCGCCGAAATGGCCGGGAACGAGGTCGCCGCCGAGCAGGCCACGCCGATCGCGGCGAGCGTCGCCAGAAGCAACGCGGTGCCAAGCGTGGCGGCGGCCAGCTTGCCCCAGTCGGCGGTGGATTCGGCGCCGACGACCAGGGGCATCGCCAGGGTCGCCAGCAGCCAGAGACCCAGCCAGAGAAGCACGGCGAGGTACTTGCCGACGACGATCCGCCAGGGCGCCAGGCCGGTCGAGGCGAGCAGGGCCAGCGTGCCCGTCCGGCGCTCGCCGGCGAGCAGGGACATCGTCATCAGTGGAACGACGAGAAAGGCCAGCTTGGCCAGTTCGGCCAGCAGGGGGATGGCGACGAGATCGGTGAATCCCGGGGCGTCCGCCATGCCGGCCAGCTTCACCTGCGCGCCGAGGAACTGGCCGAGCCCGAGAACGAAAGTCCAGGCGAGCCAGGCGATGGTCAGGGCGGCGATCGCCCAGGCCAGCGGGCGCACGGCGAGCCGACGCAACTCGAGGCGGGTCACCGCGCCCAGGCTCATGCGCCTGCTCCCGTGGCGATACCGAAGAACGTCGTCTCCAGCGTCTTGCCGCCCGTGTCGTCGTGGAGCGGGGCGTCGTGACGCAGGCGGCCTTCGTGGAGGATCGCCACGCGGTCGCACACGGCGACGACTTCGCCTAGTACGTGGGTTGAAAGGATGACGGCCGCGCCCGCCGCCGCCCGCTCACGAATCAGCTTGCGCAACTCGCCGATCTGGACCGGATCCAGTGCGTTGGCCGGTTCGTCGAGAATGATAAGGGCCGGGTCGTGGACGAGCGCGCAGGCCAGGCCCAGGCGTTGGCGCTGCCCCTGCGACAGCACGCCGGCGAGTCGGCGGCGCAGGTCGCCGAGCTGGAGGCGGGCGACGATCGCGTCGGCGGCCTTTCGTGCCGTCGTCCGCGACGAGCCCCGGAGGCGGGAAAAGGCGAGAAGGTGTTCGTCGACCGACAGCTCCGGCCAGAGCGGGGCCGCTTCGGGTAGCCAACCCACCAGGGAGCGGGCGATAGCGGGACGGGCGACGAAATCCTCGCCGTCGAGCGTGATCGCACCGGTTTCCGGGCGAAGCGCGCCGGCGAGCATGGACAAGGTGGTCGACTTTCCGGCGCCATTGACGCCGAGCAGCCCGAGGACTTCACCGCGGTTCAGGGAAAAAGAGACGTCGGTGACAGCCGCGCGACCGGCCCGGCGTCGGGAAAGCCCGGAGACGTTCAGGAGCGGAAGGTCGGTCATGCGACTACGTCGCCGAACGTCCGGCTATTCGCGGGAACGTGGGGCCAACGTGCCGGGTGGGACAGGCGTGTCTGAACGGCGTTGGGGAAGCTCATGGGGGCGATTGTGCGCAATGGGCTCCCTATCCCACAACCGCCGGCTTCACATTTTGCCGCAAACCGTGCTGGTGGGTATGGAATCGGGTGGTTAGACTGCTGCTATACACTTGTACTTTCCCTTCACTCCTCGCGCGGTACCGACTGAATGTTCGACACCCTGCTCGATTTCCTGGCCAACGGTCTCTCCCGCGCAAGCTGGGGCGAAATGGTGGTCTATCTGCTCGTGCTGACGCAGCTCACCATTTTCACGGTGACCCTGTATTACCACCGGAGCGCGACCCACCGCGGCGTGGACTTCCACTGGACCCTCAACGGTTTCTTCCGTTTCTGGGGCTGGCTGACCACGGGCATGGTCGTGCGCGAATGGGTGGCCATCCACCGCAAGCACCACGCCAAGGTCGAGACCGAGGAAGATCCGCACAGCCCGCAGGTGTTCGGTATCAAGAAAGTCTTCTTCGACGGTGTCGCCCTCTACCGTGAGGCCAGCTACAACAAGGCCGACATGGAGAAGTACGGCCGCGGCACGCCGGACGACTGGTTCGAGCGCAAGCTATTCGGCAAGCACCCGTACTGGGGTCCGACCCTGATGGCGATCATCAATGTCGCGCTGTTCGGTGTGGTCGGTCTGGCCATCTGGGCCATCCAGATGATCTGGATCCCGTTCTGGGCTGCCGGCTTCGTCAACGGCATTGGCCACTGGTGGGGTTACCGCAACTTCGAAAGTTCGGACACCGCGACCAACATCTCGCCGTGGGGCTTCTGGATCGGCGGCGAAGAACTGCACAACAACCATCACGCCTTCCCGAGCTCGGCCAAGTTCGCCCTGCGCAAGTGGGAATTCGATATCGGCTGGGCCGCCATCTGCACCCTGCGCGCCGTCGGTCTTGCGAAGGTGCTGCGCGTCGCGCCGACCCTGAACATCCGTCCCAACGTTCACCTGCCGGACGCCGAGACGCTCAAGGGTGTGCTGGCGCTGCGCTTCCAGGCGACGACCGATTACTACCGCAACGTCATCCTGCCGACCATGCGCGAAGAAGTCAGCCAGGCTGGCGATAGCGTGAAGGCCGTGCCGCGTCGCGTTCGTCGTGCCCTCGCCGATGGCGGTCGCTGGCTCGACAACGATGCCCGTGAGCGCATGCATGCCGCCCTGGCCAATCGCCCGACGCTGACCACGGTCTGTGAGTTCCGCGCCCGATTGGTGGCCCTGATGGAGGAGCGCGGTGCCGATAAGGCCCTGAAGTCCCTCCAGCAGTGGATTGTCGAGGCGGAGCAAAGCGGCATTCGCTCGCTGCAGCAGTTCGCCGAGCGTCTGAAGGGGTATTCGGCCGTGGGTGCTTAAAGCACTCGGCCCGTAGGAACGAAGAAACCCGCCGAACCAGGCGGGTTTTTTTTTGGGGCACCGTGAATTACCGGGCGGGCGCTCGGCATGCCGGGCATTCGTTCGCACCGAGCCCGTGGCTGGCTCTGCGCCGCCACGTCGTCCCTGCTTCGTTGGCTCATCGGCGCTGAAGCGGTTCCCGCATTGTGCTTGGTCGCAGGCAACAAAAAACCCGCCTTGCGGCGGGCTTCTCGAAAGATCGTGAAAAGCGCGAGGCGCTCTTACTTGATCTTGCCTTCCTTGTATTCCACGTGCTTCCGGATGACGGGGTCGTATTTCATGAACACCATCTTTTCCGGCGTGTTCTTCTTGTTCTTGTCCGTGGTGTAGAAGTGCCCGGTTCCCGCGGTGGAAATCAGGCGATGCTTATCACGCTTACCAGCCATGTTCGATCTCCTTAGATCTTTTCGCCACGGGAACGGAGGTCGGCGAGCACGGCGTCGATGCCGTTCTTGTCGATCGTGCGCAGCGCGTGGTTCGAGATGCGCAGCTTGATCCAGCGGTTCTCGCTGGCGACCCAGAAACGACGCTCGTGCAGGTTCGGCAGCCAGCGGCGACGGGTCTTGTTGTTTGCGTGCGAGACGTTGTTACCGGTCTGCACACCCTTGTTGGTGACTTGGCATCTACGGGCCATGGCGACCTCCTTTAGATTATTTGACCGCCCTTTGGCCAGGACGGCATCGGCCCAGCCGCGACCCATGGAAAGGGGGCGCCACGCGATGGCTGGAGGGGGTGGAGCATTCCCGTCGCGTAAGGCCCGCATCGCGTGACGGACCTGCCCGACGAATCGGGTCGACATAGGGAAGCCGGGTATTCTCTCAGAATCCCACGTCTGCGCGCAAGCCGGACTGTGCGCCGGCCGGGGTTGTGTGAAACAATCCCCGCTTTCGTGCCTGCGCACGAAGCCGCCTTCAAGACGCCTTTCCGAGGAACACGCAATGGCAGACATCACCCCCAACGGCCAGGCCGGCCAGCCGCAGCTCGTCCTGCAGAAGATCTACGTCAAGGACGCTTCCTTCGAAGCCCCGAACGCGCCCCAGGTCTTCCAGGAAATGGGCGAGACCGAGGCCCAGCCGCAGGTCCAGCTCAACCTTGGCCACAAGGCCGTCGACCTCGGCAACGAGCAGTTCGAAGTGGTCCTCAGCCTCACCCTCACCTGCAACCTGGGCGAGCGCACCGCGTACCTCGCCGAAGTGCACCAGGCCGGCATCTTCGGCATCGGTGGCTTCACCAGCGAAGACCGTGACGGCATCCTGGGATCGTACTGCCCGAACCTGCTGTTCCCGTATGCCCGCCAGATGGTCTCCGCCATGATCCAGGAAGGTGGCTTCCCGCCGTTCCTGCTCCAGCCGATCAATTTCGACGCGCTCTACGCCGAGCAGCAGCGTCAGCAGGTCGAGGGCGCCGGGGCCCATACGCTCAACAGCTGATCGATGACTCCCGTCTCCCGACCCACCGTCGCCGTCCTCGGCGCCGGTTCCTGGGGCACCGCGCTGGCCGCGCTGCTGGCGCGCAACGACGTCCCCACCAGGTTGTGGGGGCGCGATGCCGACGCGCTCGCGGCCATGGCCGCATCGCGTCGCAATCTGCGCTACCTCCCGGATCTCGATCTTCCGACCGAGCTCAGCTACGAGGCCGACCTCGCGACCATCCTGCGTGGCGCAGGCATCGTCCTCATCGTCGTGCCGAGCCATGCCTTTGCGTCGATGCTCGACGAGATCGTGCCCATGCTCGACCCCGGCACCAGGATCTCCTGGGCCACCAAGGGCTTCGAGACCGGTACCGGTCGGTTCCTGCATGAACTGGTCAACGAAAAATTGCCTGGGCGACCGGCGGCGGTCATCACCGGTCCGTCTTTCGCAAGGGAGGTGGCTGCGGGGCTGCCGAGCGCCGTCACCGTGCACGCCACCGACGACGCCTTCGGCAAGGAACTGGCCGTGCTCCTGCACGCGCCGGATTTCCGCGCCTATACGGGTAACGACATCCTCGGGGCCGAACTCGGCGGCGCGATGAAGAACGTGCTGGCCGTGGCCACCGGGGTGGCCGACGGCATGGAGCTCGGTCTCAACGCCCGTGCGGGCCTGATCACGCGCGGCATGAACGAGATGCTCCGCCTTGGCGTGGCCCTCGGTGCCCGCGCCGAGACGCTGATGGGCCTGGCGGGCCTGGGCGACCTGGTCCTCACCTGCACCGGCGATCTCTCGCGTAACCGCCGGCTGGGCCTCGCCCTGGGCCGCGGCATTTCGCTGGACGATGCCGTGCGGGAGATCGGCCAGGTCGTGGAAAGCGTGGTCACGGCCGACGAAGTCGCCCGCCTGGCCGGGTTCCACGGCCTGGACCTGCCCATCGCGGCGGCCGTGCGTTCCGTGTTGCATGGCGAGGTCACCCCCGTCCAGGGCTTGCGGACCCTCATGGGGCGCGAGCAGAAGCCCGAGTATCCGGTCGACCTGTTCGGCAACCGCCGCGGCTGAGGCCGCGGCGCTTCTCCCGCTTCGCTGAACCGGGCCGATCCCCAGGAAAAAAGTCTTACGGGCACGTTCCGCTGCCTTTGCTAAGCTTCCTGTTTTGATCGTGCGGGCGGGATCGATACGGATGCATCAACCGGACGACAAGCGCAAACGAAATGAGGTGGCCGTGCCCCTGCCGCTGGCGTGGCGCCGCGTGCTGGGTCAGGCCGAGCCGGCCGTCGCCGGCGAGCGCAGTGTGCTCGGCTTCTTCCTCGAGGCCATCAACGACGACCACGAACCCGCTGCCCGTCTCGATGTGGCTCCGGTGCTGCTCACGCTCGGTGCCGACGGCCGTTATTCGCGGCCGATTCCGCTCGACAGCCGCCATCTTCCCGATGCCCCGCTCAACGACACCGAGCGACGTCTCGCGGCGACTCTGCTCGGCTTGCCGCAGACCTTGCGCAAGAGCCGCAGTTACGCCCGTTTCGCCGGCTCGCTGGGCGACCATCTGCTTGCCGACATTCTCGACGCCGCGCCGTGCTTCTTCGGCGGCGTGGCCGGCCTGCATCTCTCGCGAGGCAAACCGCATCCGCTGAAGTGGCGCTGGAACCTGGAAAAGGACGGCGGCCAGAAGCTGGTGCCGGCGGTACCGCCAAGTCAGCGTCTTTTCCGTATCGGGTCGCTCTGGTTTCTCGACGCCGAGCACGCGGAAGTCGGTCCGCTGGAAGCCGATCCCGCCGAGAGCGCGTGGCTCGACCTGCCGCCGCTGGCGCCCGAGAACACCGCGGTATTCCGCGCCGAGCTGGCCTCGACGCCCATGGGTCCGCGCGTGCCGGCCCCCCAGGTGTTTGGCGAGATGCGCCGTGCCGAAGTGTCGCCGCGTCCGGTTCTGGTCCTCCATGCGCTCACGCGTCATGCGCGGCTGGCCGCGGGCACGCCTCCCCTGGCCTACGGTCGCCTGGCCTTCGACTACGCCGGCGAGCGGCTGCCGGGGCGCGGTGGCGAGCCGCTCGTGCGCCGTGTGCGTAACGGCGTGTTGCTGGAGATTTGCCGCCGCCGTGCGGAAGAGCTCTCGACCATGGAGACGCTGGAAACCGCCGGCCTGAACCCCGCCGTGGATACCGAGGGCCTGCCCTGGGACATGGCCGACACCTTGCCCGACGACGCCTGGCTGTTCCCCGGCAAGGGTTACGCCGGCGCCCTCGAAGTGAACACGCCGGCGCGCTGGCTGGCGCTGCGCCCCAAGCTCGAAGCCGACGGTTTCCTGCTCGAGTACGCGCCCAGCTTCCCCTTCGAAGTCCTCGAAGGCCCGGTGCGCTGGTACGGCAAGGCGAACGAAGACGAAGGCGATCGTGCCTTCGATCTGGAAATCGGCATCGACGTCGAAGGCAAGCGGGTCAACCTGCTGCCCGCTGTCGCCCAGGCGCTGGCCGAGCATCAGCTCAGCCTGAGCCCCGCGCCGGGCGAAGCGGAAGACTCCGTCTGGTATGCGCCGGTGGACGAGCGCCGTCGCGTGCCGGTGCGGCTGAAAGAATTGCGCGGGCTGCTTGCGCCGCTCGCCGAATACCTCGAAAAGCCGCGACAGCAGTTGCATCTCCCGCGCGTGCAGGCCGGCCGCCTCGAAGAACTCGTTCAAGCGCTGCCCAGTGGGGGCTCGTTCGAAGCACCGGAGCGCCTGCGCGGGTTTACCAAGCGCCTGCGCGAAGCCGCCGAGCGCGCGAGCGACGCCGTGCCGGCGGGCCTCAATGCCGAACTGCGTGGCTACCAGCGCGACGGCCTTCGCTGGATGAATGCGCTTGCCGAAGCGGGCACCGGTGGCGTGCTCGCCGACGACATGGGCCTGGGCAAGACGCTGCAGTTGATCACGCATCTGCTGGCCCTGAAGGAGGCGGGCTCCCTGCTCGCGCCGGCGCTCATCGTCGTGCCGACCAGCCTCGTGCCCAACTGGGTGTCCGAAGTGGCGCGTTTCGCGCCGAGCCTGCGCCTGCTTGCGCTGCACGGTCCGCAGCGCGCGGAAACCTTCGCGCACATGGGCGAGTACGACGTCATCCTGACGACGTACGCTTTGCTGCCGCGCGACGTCGAGACGTTGAAGAAACAGCCGTTCTCGCTCGTCGTCCTCGACGAAGCGCAGCAGGTTAAGAATCCTCGTACGCAGGCACGTCGTGCCCTGCTGACGCTGAAGGTGCCACGTTGCCTGTGTCTCACCGGTACACCGCTTGAGAACCATCTGGGTGAACTCTGGTCGCAGGTGGACCTCGCGGTGCCTGGATTGCTCGGTGACGAAGGTGCGTTCCGGCGGCACTATCGTGGCCCGATCGAGAAGCATCAGGACGTCGAATGCCAGGAGCGGCTCAACCGGCGGATCGCGCCGTTCATCCTGCGCCGCACGAAGGCACAGGTCGCTTCCGAACTGCCGGCGAAGACGGAGATCACCCGTCGCGTCGTCATGGAACCGAAGCAGCGCGATCTGTACGAAAGCCTGCGCCTGTCGCTCGCCGAAGAATTGCGTGAGGTCATCGCTCAGCGTGGCATCGCTCACAGCGGCATCATCGTGCTCGACGCCCTGCTGAAGCTACGCCAGGTGTGCTGCGATCCGCGACTGGTGAAGCTCGAAGCCGCGCGCGGCGTGCGTGAATCGGCGAAGTTCGAACTGCTGATGGACATGCTGCCGGCGCTGCTTGCCGAAGGCCGTCGTGTCCTGTTGTTCAGTCAGTTCACCGAAATGCTCAAGCTCATTGCGGTCGAGCTGGATCGTCGCCGTCTCAGCTATGTCACGCTCACCGGCGAAACGCGCGATCGCGCCGAGCCCGTACAGCGTTTCCAGGATGGCGAGGTGCCGCTGTTCCTGCTCTCACTCAAAGCAGGGGGCGTCGGCCTCAACCTGACCAGTGCGGACACGGTCATTCACTACGACCCCTGGTGGAATCCGGCGGCCGAAGCGCAGGCCAGCGACCGCGCGCATCGCATCGGTCAGGACAAACCGGTGTTCGTCTATCGTCTGATTACCGCTGGCACCGTCGAAGAACGTATCGAAGAGCTCAAGGCCCGCAAGGCCGAACTCGCCGATGCCGTGCTCGAAGGCGGCGGCAGTCGCGAGCGACTCAGCTTCGACGAAAGCGATCTGGACGCGTTGCTCGCACCTTCGGTGTAAGACATTTGTGACCTACGGCTGCCCGTCGGGATGGCGGGCCGTACCCATAGATCGCCTTCTCTGTTCAGGAGGCGCCGCGGATGCGGATCGTCCTCACGCGAGAACAAGCCATGGTCCCCGCCCCTGGCGACACTTACCGATCATGACTGTCACTTGTCGAAGTCCGGTGAGCGTTGCGCCACTCATTCGACACGCCTGGGTGCGACGCATCCGTTGCCACGACATCAGGATAGTGCGCCCGCACTTCATTGAAGCCTATGCAAACGCCGGAAAGGTCCATGGTTGCGAGCACAACCTTCTTGGGGTCGGATGAGTTGAGCCGGATATCCGACCGATCAATGGTCACTCCTCCCGAGAACCATGCCTCATCGCCAAACAGCGAAGCGGTCGCGCCATCTTCTTCGAGACGGAATGGCGAGGAAGACTCGACGGATCAAGGATTCCGGACGGCAACGCCCGTGACTTGAGAATTCGGACCAATATCGAAGAATGTGAGTTTGCGCGCGCTCGCGCCAGGCATGCTTCAACGTTGGTCCAAATTCTCAAGTTCTGATGCACGCCATCCGGAATCCTTGATCCGTCGACGGCACCAGCGGCTTGGGTCGCCGTACGACGTAGGCGCGGTGCGCAAACGCTTGCCGCCGACATGATCGATGCGGAGAACGATGAACGATGAAACACAGTATCTTCAGTTGGGTGCCACTATTTGCGGCCACTTTTGCCTGCCCCGCCCTCTTGCGCGCGCAATCGCTTTGCACCGCCGACCTGCCGCATCAGCCGCCACGGGTGGAAACATCCCTCGGGGCTGGGGTCGATGATGTTGTTTACGCTAGTACGCGGTACCGGGGTGGCGTGGCGAATCTTAAGCAGAACGACTGGAAGTTCTTCTACGGCACGGCTGCTTTCACGGACCGTAAGAAGCGGCAGATATTCATTATCCGAGGGGCATCCGATCTAAACATGGCCTCGCAGTTCGCCCACGAGACGGGCCACGCGAAATACTCCGCACGCGTCGATTATTCATCCAGAGACGCATACGTCCGTACCCGCTGTCGGGACGAAGGTGCGGCTCTAAGCGAGAACATCGTCCTGCGAGAAGCGGTGAAAATGTGCACCGGAAGCGAAATGGGCATCGTAACGGCGGAGCCTGCGCTAATGCAGGCGAAGTATGACGAGTTGGCCGAAGCTCGCCCGATCGACCTCGAGGCCCTTGGCTATTTTTTCTGTGAGAAGAACATCAACTCCGTGACGCACCAGAACTATCTGGACTATTACGGCGACTGGTGGACCCAGAACTACGGTAAAGCCGCTCTCGCGTTGGTGCCGCCTTCGGGCGATTCCGCGTTCTGGACAAAGATCGCCCTCCTTGCGGGCCGCGCGAACCAAGGTGTAGATGCGCTGGAGAAGATCTGGCCAATGTCTTCCTCGCCATTCCGTCTCGAAGAAGATGGCGCGACCGCTTCGCTGTTTGGCGATGAGGCATGGTTCTCGGGAGGAGTGACCGTTGAGCGATCGGAGATTCGGCTTCGCTCGACGGATAACGAACAAGTCGCCCTCGCCAGTCTGGATATTTCCGGCGTTTGCATCGGTCTGAATGAGGTGCGGGCACACTATCCGGGGATCGTAGGTACAGGAACGGCGCATCCAGGCGTGCCAGACGGAGAAGCTACATGGACGGCCTATGGCGACTGGGGCGGACTCTGGTTCGCCTTCCCAATGGCCAATCCCAAGTGCCTGTCCGGCGTGTCTTTCCATCCTGGGGAGGTAGACGCGCCCTCGGATGATTACGACTACCCGTCGGAATGACACCATGCCTATGCAGAGGCAGTCTCGCGCGCCGCCGCTGAGGACGTCGCACGTGCCCGCAGAGTGCGGGCTACGTTTAAAAGGCGGCGATAGTCCTCGGTCATGAAGCGCGCAGGTCTGCAACTGCGCGCTTCATGACGGTTCGACTCAACGACGAAGCGGCGTACCGCCGGCTTCCACGATCGCCAGCGCGGCCCCGCCGATCAGGCCCGGCTCCGGGTTCATGATCGCCTGGGTGGGCACCTGTTCCATGGAGTCGCGGAAGCGACCCTTGGCTTCGAAGCGCTCGCGGAATTTGCCCTTCTGGATCCACGGCAGGAGGATCGGGGTCATGCCGCCGGTGAGGTAGACGCCGTCCCATGCGCCGAGCGTGAGCACGAGGTCGCCCGCGACGCTGCCGAAGATCCCGGCAAACGTCTCGACGGCGCGGGCGCACATCGGGCAGGCGTTGTCTGAGCCGGGCGTGGCGGTGTCGTTGGCGCGCGCGGTGATTTCTTCCGGCGTGATGCCTGCCTGGGGCTTCTGCCCGGAGATCTCGCAGATGGCTTCGTAAAGATTCACAAGGCCCTGGCCGCAGATCAGGCGCTCGTTGGAGACCCGGCCATAGCGCAGGTTGAGCACCTTGAGGATCTCGATGTCTTCGGCGCTGTGCGCGGCGAAGCCGGCGTGACCGCCTTCGGTCTGCAGAACGCTGACCTTGTCGCCGCGGATCAGCAGGCCGCCGACGCCCAGGCCCGTACCCGGGCCGACGACGACGAAAGTCTGTTCGTCCTTGGCGCCGATCTTCGGTACGGCCAGCTTGCCTACCGGGACGAGGTCCTGGTGGCCGTCAGCGGTCTTCTCGTCGGTCATCAGCATCACCGCCATGGACTGGGCGGCGAAATCGTTCACCAGGTGGACCCACTCGAGGTCCAGTTCCTTGGCGAGGCTCTTGGCCGAGATGGCCCAGGGATTGTTGGTGACCTTGACGGTCTCACCGTTATCGATACGGCCGGCGGCGGCGATGATCGCGCGCTGCGCCTGGTGGCCGGCATCCTTGAAGTACTGCTTGGCGGCGTCGCCCAGCGAGGCATAGTCCTTGACGTGGTACTTGCGCACGCTTTCCTGGATAAGCGGTTGATCTTCATCCGGATGCGCAATGCCGAAGCGCACATTGGTGCCGCCGAGATCGGCGAGCAGGGTAGGCGCCTTGGCGCTCACGTTGGCCATGTTTGGGAAACCTGTCATGTCACGGAAGCTCGCAAGGGTGCCTCGCGAGGGGGCTGGCGTCTAGTGACGGTTTGCTCTGCGTGGTGTTGACACGCACAGGCCTTCCAGGATGTGACAGGCTACCCGACACTTTGACGTAAACGATTACGTCGGCAGAATACCGCATTGCCCGGGACGATGGCAGGCACTTGCCTGGCATACCGGGACCCAACGGGAGAGTGAGTGATGGCAGCGGTCCGCCTGGACAAGGTGCGCAAGGTTTATCCGAACGGCCACGTGGCACTGAAGGAAGCGAGCTTCGAGATCGCCGACGGCGAACTCCTGGTGCTGGTCGGCCCGTCCGGCTGCGGCAAGACGACGCTCCTGCGCATGATCGCCGGCCTGGAGTCGATCTCGGGCGGGACGATGACGATCGGCGACCGTGTCATCAACGATGTCGCGCCCAAGGATCGCGACATCGCCATGGTCTTCCAGAACTATGCGCTGTATCCGCACATGACGGTGCGTGAAAACCTCGGCTTCGGCCTGCGGCTGCGCGGGGCGTCGAAGGACGAAATCGATCGCCGCGTGGCGACGGCCTCCGAGATGCTCGGCCTCGACGAACGCCTCGAGCACAGGCCGGCCGCCCTGTCGGGCGGCCAGCGGCAGCGTGTCGCCCTTGGCCGTGCCCTGGTGCGCGATCCTTCCGTGTTCCTGCTGGACGAGCCCCTGTCGAACCTCGACGCGAAGCTCCGCCTGTCGACCCGGGTGGAAATCGCGCGCATTCATCGCCGGCTCGGCGCCACCATGGTGTACGTCACGCACGACCAGATCGAGGCGATGACCCTGGGTCAGCGCATCGTGGTGCTCAACGGCGGCGTGATCCAGCAACTCGACACGCCGATGAACCTCTACAACAAGCCGGCGAATCTGTTCGTGGCGGGGTTCCTGGGCAGCCCCGCGATGAATCTCTTCCATGGCACCTTGCGCCGCGCCGACGGGCTGCGGCTGGAAATGAAGGAAGGCAGCGTGCGGCTCGGCACCGACGCAGCGGCGCTCGCGGCGTATGTCGACAAGCCGCTCGTCGTCGGCATTCGTCCGGAAGACCTGCTCACCGTGGCCGACCACGCCGGGGTGGAGGAGCGTTTCACGGCGCACGTCGATGTGGTCGAACCCGTCGGCAACGAGGTCTTTCTCAATATGCGTCATGCCGGCGACGAGCTGGTGTCGCGTGTCCCGCCGTATTCGACGGTGCAGCCGGGCAGCGAGATCGGCCTGGGCTTCCATGCGGAACGGCTGCATTTCTTCGATCCGGAATCGACGGCGCGTATCGACGCGGTCTGAGGGCCTCCGCGCCGTCGACGGGCTGCCCACGAGCCTGCGACGGTTTGGCGCCACGACAGAGGTGCCGCGAGGAGTAAAATGGGCGGATCGCCACCGAGCAGGCAGCCGTCCCATGACCTTTCCCGCCGTCCGTATGCGCCGCATGCGTCGCGACGCCTTCTCCCGCGCCCTGATGCGCGAGAACGTGCTTACCGTATCCGACCTGATCATGGTCGCCTTCGTCGTCGAGGGCGAAGGTGTGCGCCAGGCCGTTCCTTCGATGCCGGGCGTGGAGCGTCTTTCCATCGACGAACTGGTGAAGCTCGGCGCCGAATGTGTCGCCCTGGGTATCCCGGCGCTCGCCCTGTTCCCGTCCGTCGACGCCTCGGCAAAGACCGAAGACGCACGCGAGGCCTGGAACCCGGATGCGCTGTTCCAGCGTGCCACGCGCGAGCTCAAGCGCCGCTTCCCCGAGCTTGGCCTGATCGGCGACGTCGCCCTCGACCCCTACACCACGCACGGCCAGGACGGCCTGATCGACGACGACGGCTACGTAATGAACGAGCCCACCGTCGAGGCCCTGATCAAGATGTCGCTGGCCCAGGCGGAGGCAGGCATGGACTTCGTGGCGCCGTCCGACATGATGGACGGCCGTATCGGTGCCATTCGCGAAGCGCTCGAGGAAGCCGGCTACATCCATACGCGCATCCTGGCCTACTCGGCGAAGTACGCCTCGAGCTTCTACGGTCCCTTCCGCGACGCGGTGGGTTCGTCGGCGAACCTCGGCAAGGGCAACAAGCACACCTACCAGATGGACGTCGGCAACAGCGACGAAGCCATCCGCGAGGTGGAGCTCGACCTGGCCGAAGGTGCCGATGCCGTCATGGTCAAGCCGGGCCTGCCTTATCTCGACATCGTGCGCCGGGTGAAGGACACCTTCGGCGCGCCGACCTTCGTCTATCAGGTCAGCGGCGAGTACGCGATGATCAAGGCGGCCGCGCAGAACGGCTGGCTCGACGAGAAGGCCGTGGTGATGGAGTCGCTGCTGGCGATGAAGCGAGCGGGCGCCGATGCGATTCTTACGTACTTTGCGGTTGATGTGGCGCGGTGGTTGAGGGGGTGAGGGTGCGGCTTGGTTGTTTCGTTGGCTTTTCGCCGATGAATCGGCTCTCACATTTTCTTACTTCGGGATGGGGGTTTCGTCCAAATCGCGCAGGCGTGCCCGTGACATAATCGAAGACGATCTTTCGGGAGTCACGGGATGGATGGACATCATTTCCTCGAGACGGCAGTCGTCTTCCTGCTGGCGACGGTGGTTGCCGTCCCGCTGACGAAGCGGTTCCGTCTCGGCGCGGTCCTCGGCTACCTGCTGGCGGGCGTGGTCATCGGTCCCTCGGTCCTCGGCCTGGTAAGCGATACCGCCGGTGTCGCCACGATCTCCGATTTCGGCGTCGTGCTCATGCTCTTCGTCATCGGCCTGGAGCTGTCGCCCTCACGACTCTGGGTGATGCGTCGCGCGGTGTTCGGCAGCGGCAGCCTGCAGGTGCTCGCCTGCGGCCTCGCTCTGGGAGCCATGGGATATTTCCTCTTTGGCCTGACCTGGAAGGCCGCCGTGATCGTCGGCGGCAGTCTCGCCCTGTCATCGACCGCGTTCGGCCTGCAGATCCTCGCCGAACGCAAGGAAGCCGGCACCGTCTACGGTCGACAGGCCTTTGCCATTCTCCTGTTCCAGGATCTGGCCGCGATTCCCCTGATCGCCGCCGTGCCCCTGCTGGGCGGCACGCTGGCGCGGGATCCGCACGCGCCCGACATCATGAGCGTGATCCGCGTGGTGGGCACGATCTTCGCCGTCATCGTCGGCGGCCGCCTGTTGCTGCGTCACGTATTCCGTTTCGTGGCCCGCGCGAAGAGCACCGAGGTCTTCACCGCGACCGCCTTGCTCGTGGTGATGGGCACGGCCTGGCTGATGGAGCTGGCCGGCATTTCGACCACGCTCGGCGCCTTCCTCGCCGGCCTGCTGCTGGCCGACTCGGAATACCGACACGAACTGGAATCGAACATCGAGCCGTTCAAGGGCCTGCTGCTCGGCCTGTTCTTCGTCAGCGTGGGCATGTCGGTCGACCTTGCGCTGTTGGTGGCCCAGCCGTTGCTGGTGCTCGGCATGGTCGCCCTGTTGTTGACGGTGAAGGCCGTGCTGATCATGCCGCTGGGCAAACTCGTCGGCGGACTCACCTCGGCCGACTCCGTCCGTCTTGCGGCCGTGCTCGCCAGCGGCGGCGAATTCGCCTTCGTCATCCTCAATCTCGCCCAGCAGAACCGTCTGATCGACGACAGCCAGCGTGGCCTGATGGTGATGGCCATCTCGTTGTCGATGGCGCTCACGCCGCTGCTCGTGCTGGCGGCATCGCGATTGGTGCACGAGCGCGTGCGCAAGCCCGACCGTGCCTTCGACACGATCGAAGCCGATACGCCGCGCGTGATCATCGCCGGCTTTGGCCGCATGGGTCAGATCGTCGCTCGCGTGTTGCGCGCGCAGGGCATCCAGTTCGTCGCTCTGGAAAGTTCGGTGGAGCAGGTCGAAACCTCGCGTCGATTCGGCGGTACCTCGTTGTTCTTCGGCGATCCGGGTCGCCCGGAAATGCTCCGGGCGGCGCAGGCCGACAAAGCCGAGGTGTTCGTCATCGCGACCGACGATCCCGAGGCCAACATTCGCACGGCGCGCCTCGTGCGCCGGCAGTACCCGCACCTGAAAATCGTCGCGCGGGCGCGTAATCGCCAGCACGTGTTCCGCCTGATGGATATTGGCGTCGACGATCCCGTGCGCGAGACCTTCTACTCCAGCCTCGAGATGACGCGCCACGTGCTGGAGTCGCTCGACATGCCGCCGGAGGTGGTCGAGGCGCGCATCGCCCGATTCCGCAAGCACGACAGCCAGGTGCTGCGCGCCCAGTATCTGGTGTACGACGACGACGCGGCGCTCGTGCAGAGCACGAAGGATGCGCTCCACGACCTCCAGCAGTTGTTCGAAGCCGATGCGGTCGAGGAGCGCGTGCGCGAGGAAGACCACTGAGCCTGCCCCGCGGGCAGGCTGTAGGGCCGCTGCGTCAGTCCGGCTGGGCGGGCTGACGCAGCGTCTGGCGGACGCTCGGAATCGCGCCGACACGCGTGCCCAGCTCGTGGGCGATATCGACGAAGCCGAGATGACGCGCGACGTCGCCGGCCGTACGCCCGAAGGCGTCGGCGGCGTTGCGATTCGCACCGCGATGCAGGAGCAGGCGCGCCGGCGGAAGCAGGGCGTGCATCGCACTCGCATGGAGCGCGCTCACGCCGCGGTGATCGGCGTGCTCGATCTTCGCGCCGGCGTCGAGCAGCACGGGAACCAGGGCGCCGAGGTGGGTCGCATCGGCCGTGCTGCCGGGACGCATGTGCGAACCGAGCAGCAGCAGCAGCGGCGTGGCGCCGTCCTTGTCGGCTTTGTTCACGTCGGCGCCCTTGCCGATCACGATGTCGAGCAAACGGCGGGCACGAAGGCTGTCGTTGCCACCGAAGCAGTACTGGGCCGCCGCATGCAGCGCGGTATGTCCGTGCGCATCCTCGGCGTTCGCGTTGGCGCCGTGGCTCAGCAACATGTCGGCGATTTCGGGGTAGCCCAGGGTCGCCGCGATCATCAGGGCGGTGGCATCGCCAGGCAGGCGCTGGTCGACGTCGACGCCGCGCGCGAGCAGGAGTTCGACGACGCCCTCGCGGCGTGCGTTCACCGCGGCGGCGAGTGGCGTGATACCCGACGTTGCGACCACGGTCGGATCGGCGCCGGCCGCGAGCAGGTGCTCGACGACATCGCGCTGGCCGGCGCCGGCCGCTCGCAGGAGTGCCGTGGCGCCTTGTGCATCGCGCGTGTCCACGGCAAAACCCAGTTCGAGCAGGCGATCTACGGCTTGCGTGTCGCCGGCGGCCGCGGCGGCAGGCAGATCGTCGGCGCGCAGCGCACGGCGCGGCAACGGCCACGCCGCCCAGCTCAGCCAACGCTCGACGTCGCCGTGTCCGATACCCAGGCCGTAGGGCGTCTCGCCATTCACGTCGGCCGCTTCAGGGTCGGCACCACTGGCGACGAGCAGGCGCACCAGGGGAAGGCTCTCGCCGCCCTGTTCCAGCGCGGCATGCAACGGCGTACGGCCGCCCGCGTCGCGTACGTTCGGGTCCATGCCGCGGGCAAGCAGTGCGCCGAGCAAGGCCACGCGGCCGGTGGCGGCGGCCATGTGCACCGGCGTGCGATCGCGACCATCCGCGCCGAACGGATCGGCGCCCGCTTCGAGCATGGCCAGGGTCAGGCGTTCGTCCGCGCCATCGAGCCGGCATATCGCCTGGCCGAGCAGGCCGGCACCCGCAGGTGTGGCGCCGGCGCGCATCAGTTGCAGGAGGGCATCGGCGGCCTGTGGCAGCTGCGGCAGCAACGCATCGAAGAGGCGACGGCCGAGCGCGTTCGGTTCGTCCGCAGGCGCGGCCAGGCGCGTTTCCGCGCTCATACCGTGATCGAGCAGCCAGGCACGGGCCGACTCGAAACCCGCACCGGCGAGATCGACATACAGCGCGGCGAGTTCTTCCGCCGGCCATTCGCGTACCTTGGCGGCGAACGTCGACGCGACGGCCCAGTGACCGAAGCGAAGCGCATCGTAGAGATGCATGGGCGAGTCGGCGCCCGCCTCGGGAACGACCGATTCGCTCAGTGAGGTCGGCAACGGGGTTTCCGGATCGAGCAGGGCGACAAAGTCCCAGCGGCCCGCGGCGGCGGCGTGGTCGAGCGCGCTCCGGCCGTCCGCGCCGGGTTCCTTCGGCTGCGCACCGAGGGCGAGCAGCGCGCGTACCGTGGCCGCCTGTGCACGCGGGGACTGGCTGGCGAGCGTGAGCGCGTCACGACCGTGACCGTCACGCGGCGACGCGTCCGCATTGGCGTCGGCGAGAAGCTGGACGATGCCGTGGGCGCCGGCACGCGCGGCCTCCATGAGTGCCGTGGTGCCGTGACGGTCGGCCAGGTTGGGATTGGCGTTTGCCTGGAGCAGGGCACGGGCGATCTGCTCGTGTCCTTCGGCAGCGGCGGCGATAAGCGCCGTGCGCCCCGACGCGTTGGCCGCGTTCACCGGGCCTTTGTGCCGCAGCAGCACTTTCACGCCCTCGGCGTCGTCGTCCGCGATGCCGGCAGCGGCGACGAGCGCGGGTTCGCCACCGACGGGCGCCGGCTTCGCGCCATGCTCGAGCAGGAACCGAGCGAGTGCCCAATTGGCCGCGCGGCAGGCGATGGCGAGCGGGGTATCGCCGGCGGTGTTCGTCGCGTCGACCGCGGCGCCCGCATCGAGCAACATGGCGGCGACGGTCGGCTCGGCGCCGAGGACGGCGCCGTGCAGCGGCGTGTTGCCTTCGGCGTCGGTGCAGGATGCATCGGCCCCATTGGTCAGCAGGGTCAGCACGGCCTCCGGGCGGCCATGCCAACTGTCGCGCGTGGCGGCGAGCAGGGCGGTGACGCCGTTCTGTGCGCGATTCACCTGGGCGCCGCGGGCAATCAGCGCGCGAAGCAGGCGCATATCCGGCGATAGCGCGGCCAGGGTAAGGACGGGCCGTTGGTCCCGATCACCCGGTTCCGCGCCGGTGTTGGGGTCGGCACCGGCTTCCACGAGCGCCACGGCGCGAGCGATGTCGCCCTCGCGGGCGGCAGCGAGCAACGCGCGCTCACGTACGCCCGGCTGGCTTTCTTCGGTGGAGAGCACGGGAAGGGGAGCGGGCGCGGCCGGGGCTGCGATGACGGGCTCACGTCGCGGCTCGGTGCGGGCCGTACGGATGTGCCCGCGGCGATCGCAGAGCAGCGCGCGGAGGGTTCGGTTGGCGATCACCATGCAGCAGACCGGAAGAAGCACGACGCCGTAGATCGCCAGTGCGGCGATGCGCATTTCGGACGGGAAAACGCCGTACAGGCCGGACAGCGCCACGGCGCAGAACGCGAGTACCAGCAGGCCGAGGGCGGCCGGCACGAAGTGCGAGAAGAAGCGCTCCTCGGCCGACAGGTGCCGGCCGAACGACATGGAACGTGCCACGGCGGTGAAAATCCACGAGCCGGCGTTGCTGTCTTCCGGGTAGGCGTCGTCCCAGAGAAAAAGCAGGCCGAAGGCCGGCCAGACGCGCCATAGGGCGGCGAGCGCAACCACCAGGGTCGCCGCCAGCAGCAGGGCTGCGCCGAGGCTGGGCGCCTGGGTGAGCTTCAGCAGGGGCCATGCGACCAGAACGAAGACGACGAACGTGTAAGCGGTGAACATGACCACGTGCGCCGAACCGCGGCGCAGCGTCGTACGCAGGTAGCTTTGCTCCGGATCGAAACCTATCGCATGGCACACCGCGCCCATGGCCAGGGCGTTGGCGAGCAGGAGCGGTATCAGCGCGAGCGGTGAAGCGGTCAACCCGGCGCACGCGACAGCGGCGAGGGCGGGGAGGAACCAGGGCAGTGCCTTGATCAGCGGTGGTCGTCGACGTTTGGGATTGGCCATGCGCGGGAGTATACGGAGGCCACACCGCTCACGCGGTAACGCGGCGTTAACCCGCGTGGCAAGACCTGTCCGTGCGCGTATTCGGCCGGGTCAGGCGCGGACGAGCGTCTGATCCGGGTCGATCTGCCGATTGAAGTTCGGCTGGTTGCACACGGTGAGGGTTTCATTGGATGGCGTCTGCAAGTGCCAGCCACATCCGCCCAGATTGGTCAGGATGCGGTCGGAGTCGTCATGCGGAAGCTTCCGTTGCGGCGTCAATTCCACCTCGAGCACGAAGCGCAGCTCGCCCAGCAGGAGGACGAGTGGCTCGGGAAGCATGTCGAAACCGTCGCGGCGGGTCATCCAGACGTAGGTGTCGGGTTTGCGCAGGCTGGCGTAGACGTAGCAGTGCATGACGGCAGTCTCGCTTGCGATTCGGCTTACCACCCTACCAAAAGCGGGGGACGGTTGCAGGCGGTAAACCCCCGCCGTTAGGGCTTTGTTGCAGTAGCACTTGCAAATTTCTCGTCAAGTCGTCCAGAGTTCCACCCCAGATTGTTAAACGCGCGTATGAAAACGGATAAATTTTGCGTTTTTCCGCGAACGTGACGTCGACCCAGAGCAGAACAAAAAGCAGGAGCCACCCCGAATGTCGAAGCTGAACCTCCCTACTCGCCCGCTGGCCATCGCCGCCCTTTCGCTGGCCATCGCCGGCGCGCTGGTGGCTCCCCAGGCCGCTAACGCCAGCGCCTTCCAGCTGAAGGAAAACAGCGCCGCCGCGCTCGGTCGCGCCTTCGCCGGCTCCGCCGCCGCAGGTGACGACGCCTCGGTGATCGTGAACAACCCGGCCGCCATGTCCCTGCTCAAGGGCAATGTGGTCCAGGCCGACGTCACCGGCATCAACTTCAGCACCAAGTTCCACGGCACCGCGACCGACGCGCAGGGCCGCCCGATCTCCGGTGGCAACGGCGGTGACGCCGGCACGACCATCCCGGTTCCGGCGCTGTACTTCGCCACGCAGGTCAGCGACCGCGTGCATATCGGCCTTGGTCTGACCGCGCCGTTCGGCTTCAAGACCGACTACGACTCCGACTGGAAGGGCCGCTACAACGGCATCAAGTCCGACTTCAAGTCGTTCGACGCCACGTTGTCGGCCTCGTTCGACGTCACGGATACGTTCGCGATCGGTGCCAGCTTCATCGCGCAGAAGACCAGCGCCGAGCTGACCAGCGCGATCAACTACAACACGGTTGGCCTGGGCCTGATCCAGGGCGCCGCGGCTGCCGGCGAAATCTCGCCGCTCGTCGCCCGCGCTCTTGCTCAGCAGTACGCCACGGTCGTGCCGCCGGGCAGCGACGGTATCGCCCGCATCAAGGGTGACGACTGGGGTTACGGTTGGCAGCTGGGTGGTCTGTGGCGTCTGACGGATGCCGATCGTCTCGCCCTGAACTACCGCAGCAAGATCAAGCACACGCTGGAAGGCACGGGTAACTTCACGATGCCGTCGAACGTGACGGCCGTGCTGTCGAACCCGGCCGTCGGCGCGCTGCTCGGTAGCGGCCAGCCGCCATTCACCCACACCAATGGCTCGGCGGGCTTCACCACGCCTGCCGTCGCCACCGCCAGCTACTGGCATCAGGCATCGAAGTTCGGCTGGGGTATCGACGCGTCGTGGACCAAGTGGGATTCCTTCAAGGATCTGACCGTCAACTTCGAGAACCCGAACCAGCCGCAGTCGACCGAGCACTTCGGCTGGCATAACAGCTGGTTCGTGTCCGTGGGTGGCGAATACTACCTCTCCGACAAGCTGACGCTGCGCGGCGGTGTCGCCATCGACACCACGCCGACCGAAGACCAGACCCGCGACGTGCGCGTGCCGGACTCCACCCGCAAGTGGCTCGCATTCGGTCTGGGCTACAAGGCCACCGACCGTCTCGAGCTCAATGCGGGCTTCGCGCACATCTTCGTCAACAAGGCGCACATCGCCGGCGGCGAAAGCGCCACGCTGGATCGTATTGCCGGCGAGAGCGACGACAAGGGCAACCTGCTCAGCGTGTCGGCCAAGTACGCCTTCTGATCGCCTGATCGACAGCGCGTGAAACCAAAAAACCTCCCCGGCGACGGGGAGGTTTTTTTATGCCGTGCAACGCACGGTAACGACGTGATGAGCGAGGGCGCGGCCTCAGCGGCGGGCTCTCAGCCAGGGCTTCCGCAGCACTTCTTGAACTTCTTGCCGCTACCGCACGGGCAGGGATCGTTACGACCCACCTTGTCGCCTTCGTTGCGTACGGTCTTGCCGTGCGCCGGATGGCGGCGACGATAGAGCCTGGCCAGCTGAAACGGAATTTCGTTGAGCAGGCCCATCCGCTCTTCGAACGACGGCAGCGGCAACGCGGGCATGTCCGGCGTCGGATCGGTCTGATCGGCGGAGAGGGTCATCAACATGCCGATGAACGGATACAGGCTCTCATCCATCCAGTCGGCCCATTCCTCACCCCATTCGTTGAGTGCGAAGCGGAAGCCCACGGCCCAGTCGCTGGCGATCGGGAAGTCGCCCGTATAGGTGCCGACATCGTCGAGGTGGTCGAATTCTTCCGGCGAATCGATGAAGGGCAGGGAGTCTTCGCCCAGAACCACGGGGTCGGCTGCCACGCGAGCGGCGATGACCTGCCAGAACTGCCGTAGCAGACCGGCGGCCTCGTCGCGTTCCGCATCGGATGCCCATGGCGTCGCGCCGCCGAGTTCGAGTACGGCCATGCAGGCCTCGACATCCACGTCGACCGGCCCGACCAGCGCGGCGGAGAACAGGCCGTCCAGCGTCTCCAGCGAATAGCGATGGGTCGACGTCAACAGATCGTCGAGACGGCCGAGCTTCGTTTCACTCATCTGCATGCGGGTGGGCTCAGTATGCGTATTCAGTGAAAACCGGATCCACGCTACCGTTCCAGCGTCCGTGGAACAGCTCCAGTTTGGTGTCCGCCTGGGTCTTGCCAGAGAGCGCGATCTCTTCCAGCGGCTCGAGATAGATCGATTCGTCGGTACCGCGATGGCCCTGCACGTTGCGACGCTTCAGCCCATGCGAGGCGATCTTCACCGCTTCGAGCGCGAGTTCGCGCACGCTGTGATGACGGAAGCGCAGGGCGAGGGCATCCTTCGGTACGCCGTCACGCAGCGCGTGGCGCTCGGCCTTGGTGAAGTCCTTCACGAGGTCCCATGCGGCGTCGAGTGCCACGTCGTCGTAGAGCAGGCCAACCCAGAATGCGGGCAGGGCGCACAGCGAGTTCCAGGTGCTGGTATCGGCCCCGCGCATTTCCAGGTATTGCTTGAGGCGCACTTCCGGGAAGGCCGTGGTCAGGTGATCGGCCCAGTCCTTCATGTTTGCCCGGACGCCCGGCAGCGCCGCGAGGTCGCCGCGCATGAACTTCTTGAAGTCCTGGCCGGCGAGGTCGACGTACTTGCCGTCGCGGTAGCTGAAATACATCGGCACATCGAGGATGTAATCGACATAGCGCTCGTAACCGAAGCCATCTTCGAAAACGAAGTCGAGCATGCCGGTGCGGTCCGCATCGGTGTCGGTCCACACATGCGAGCGATACGACTTGTAGCCGTTCGGCTTGCCCTCGGTGAACGGCGAGTTGGCGAACAGCGCCGTCGCGATCGGCTGGAGTGCCAATCCGACGCGGAACTTCTTCACCATGTCCGCCTCGGTGGCGAAATCGAGATTGACCTGCACGGTACAGGTGCGCGTCATCATGTCCAGGCCGAGCGAGCCGACCTTGGGCATGTATTCGCGCATGATCTTGTAGCGGCCCTTGGGCATCCATGGCATCTGGTCCCGGCGCCACTTCGGCTGGAAGCCCATGCCCAGGAAGCCGATGCCGAGTTCCTCGGCCACCGAGCGGACTTCCTTCAGGTGCTCCGTGACCTCGTCGCATGTCTCGTGGATCGAGTGCAGGGGCGCACCGGAGAGCTCCAGTTGGCCGGCGGGCTCCAGGGTGATGTTGGCCATGCCCTTGGTCAGCGCGACCGGCGTGTCGCCTTCACGGGCGACGTCCCAGCCGAAGCGCGTGGCCAGCGTCTCGAGCAGCTGGCGAATGCCTGGGCGATCGCCATCGAAGGGCGGCGGGGTGAGGTCGTCCGTATAGAAACCGAACTTCTCGTGCTCGGTACCGATGCGCCAGGCTTCACGCGGCTTCTCGCCGGCGGCGAGGTAGGCGACCAGGTCGTTACGGTCGCCGATGGGCGTGCTCTTGGCGGCGCTGGGTATGGACACGGACTTTCCTTGGACGAATGCGGCGGGGCCGGTTGCCGGCACACATGGGGGCGTATGCCTGCCGGGAAAAGGTGTCGTGCCCGGCGGCGCAGGGTAGCAAAGGACCCGGCTGCATTGTGCAAGGGCAGATACTGCAGCAGACGCCGGGGTCGGTCCGACTCTTGGGGGCACTTAGCTTCCCGTGGTCGCACCGATCGGGACAAGTGCTTCGTATACTGCCGTTCCACGAGGCGTTGCGCCTCGACCAGGACGGTCGGAGGCGATTGATGAGCAAGGGGAAGACAGGCGGGGCGAAAGAAAAAGAGCAATCCCCAGCAGGTCAATTTGCCCTGCCGCTGGTGCAGCGACGCGACGACGGGCCTCCCATCCCCGTCCTATCGACACCGGTAGAGCGATTCAGCAACTACGTTGTCTACGTTGACGAGAGCGGGGATCACGGGCTTGAGACGGTGGATCCCAATTATCCGGTTTTCGTGCTTGCCTTCTGCATCTTTCATAAAGGGCATTACGCGCAGAAGGTGGTTCCTGCCATCGAATCGTTCAAGTTCAAGCACTTCGGGCATGACATCGTCGTACTTCACGAGCAGGAGATCCGCAAGGAGAAAGGAAGCTTTCGATTTAACGACCGGCTGGAAAAAGAGGGCTTCGTCGACGAACTGACCGGAATAATAGAGAGCAGCAAATTCATCCTGGTCAGCTGCGTCATCGATAAGGCGAAGTTGAAGGAGCGCGCACTGCTGGAGAGCAACCCCTACCATTTGGCTCTAGGCTTCTGCCTTGAGACTCTCTTCGAGTTCGTTCAAGAGAAGCATCAGGAAGGCTACCCAACGCATATCGTCGTCGAGTGCCGAGGGAAGAAGGAGGATCGCAACCTCGAACTCGAGTTCAGGAGGATATGTGACGGCGCGAACCGCTGGAATCGACAGCTTCCGTTCGCAATCAAGTTCGCCGACAAGAAAACCAATTCGTCTGGTTTGCAGCTCGCAGACCTTGTAGCACGGCCGATCGGACTTTCAGTGCTACGGCCAGACAAGCCGAATCGCGCCTTCGAGGTCCTAAAGCGCAAGTTCTTCTGCAAAGGGGGGAGGCAAAAGCTCGGCGTGGACTTCGAGGGCTGGGGTCTGAAGATTTTCCCTGGCGCAGAAAGCGAAAAGCCCCGGTGAACCCACCGAGGCTATAACGCCGACCGGGAACCCCCAATCCACTTAGGCGATGAGTCTAGATCGGCGAGCTGCGCAACACAAGATGTGATGTTTCGGCAATTTTAGTAAGCGGTCAGCATCGCGCCTGGGAAGGATTTCTGCTGAAGGGCGGCAACGAAAAGGCCGCCCAGGGGGCGGCCTTTCGCTGGATTCTACGAGGCGCGGTCAGCGCTTCATCGAATTGAAGAACTCGTCGTTGGACTTCGTGTTCTTCATCTTGTCGAGCATGAACTCCATCGCGGCCAGTTCGTCCATCGGGTGGAGGAGCTTGCGCAGGATCCAGATCTTGGCGAGCAGGTCCGGATCGATGAGCAGGTCTTCGCGACGGGTGCCCGAACGGTTGATGTCGATAGCCGGATAGACGCGCTTCTCGGAGATACGACGGGACAGGTGCACTTCCATGTTGCCGGTGCCCTTGAACTCCTCGTAGATCACTTCGTCCATCTTCGAGCCGGTGTCGGTGAGCGCCGTGGCGATGATCGTCAGGCTGCCGCCTTCCTCGACGTTGCGCGCCGCGCCGAAGAAGCGCTTGGGGCGCTGCAGGGCATTGGCATCGACACCACCGGTGAGGACCTTGCCGGAGCTCGGAACCACGGTGTTGTAGGCACGGGCAAGGCGAGTGATCGAATCGAGCAGGATGACGACATCCTTCTTGTGCTCGACCAGGCGCTTGGCACGCTCGATCACCATTTCGGCGACCTGTACGTGGCGCACGGCAGGCTCGTCGAAGGTGGAACTGATGACTTCGGCGCGAACGGTGCGGGCGATTTCCGTGACTTCCTCGGGGCGCTCATCGATCAACAGCATGATCAGATGGACGTCCGGATGGTTGTACTGGATCGCCTGCGCGATGTTCTGCAGCATCATCGTCTTACCGGACTTCGGCTGCGACACGATGAGGCCGCGCTGGCCGCGGCCGATCGGCGCCACGAGGTCGAGGATGCGCCCGGTGATGTCTTCGGTCGAACCGTTGCCGCGCTCGAGCTTGAACGACTTGCGCGGGAACAGCGGGGTGAGGTTCTCGAACAGCAGCTTGTTCTTCGACGCCTCCGGCGGATCGCCGTTGATGTCGTCGACCTTGAGCATCGCGAAGTAGCGCTCGCCTTCCTTCGGATGGCGGACGCGACCGGTGATGTAGTCGCCGGTGCGCAGGTTGAAGCGGCGGATCTGGCTGGGCGAGACGTAGATATCGTCCGGGCCGGCCAGGTAGGACTCGTCGGCCGAGCGCAGGAAGCCGAAGCCGTCCTGCAGGATCTCGAGCACGCCTTCCGCCCAGATGCCACCGCCCGAACGGGCGTGGGCCTTGAGGATGTTGAAGACGACATCCTGCTTGCGCTGGCGGGCGACGCCCTCGCGGACGCCGAGCGATTCGGCGAACTCGAGCAGTTGGATGGCGTTCTTGCGCTTGAGTTCGGTCAGGTTGATCAGGCGATCGTTGCTGCCGGCGTCGGCGTTCTCGTCGTCGTCGACCGGGTAACCGTTGTTGTTGCGCTGGCTCTGGTAGTTGTTACCGCCGCCGTTGCCGCCACCGTTCCCCGGGTTGCCGCCGCCACCCTGGCGCTGCTGGTTGCGTTCGTTCCGACGACGCCGGCCGCGACCTTCGCGTTCGGCGTTGTTGGGGTTGTTCGGGTTATTCGGATTGCTGTGGCGGTTTTGCGGCTGATTCGGGTTTTCGACCCGGCTCATCTGCTGGTTCTGGCCGCCCTGTGGCTGGCCATTGCCGGCATTGCCGTTGCCGTCGCGGGCTTCGGTCGGCGCGGGACGCGCCTCGTTGCCCTGCTGCGGGTTGCCCTGCTGCGGGTTGCCCTGCGACTGCCCGGATGGCGGCGGATTGTTGAGCTGGAGTTCGGCCTGCGGTGCAGGCGAAGGGCTGGGTGCCGGCGTCGGCATCGGCAAGGGCGGCAGCGGCGGCACAGCCGCCGGCGGACGCGCCGCGGCGGGTGCGGGAGCCGGGGCGGGCGCGCTCGTCTCTACCGCGGGTGCTTCGGCGGCGGGTGCCTTTCGGCGTGTGCGGGGACGCGGTTCGGTCGCAGGCGGATCGCCGGCGCCCTTGGCGTCGATGGGATTTTTGGTTTCGATATCAGACACGGGCAAACCTCACGGGGCGCCGTTGAAGAAAGAAGGGAGAGGGTTCGCAGCATGGGGACAAGGCATGTCCCGGCGAACCTCTGAAGCCTAGCATCGCGTGAGGCGCGGCGTAAAGCGCCTCACGCGGCGGCTTGGTGGAACGGTACAGCGAACGATCAGATCGAGGTTTCGATGAACTTGGCCAGTTGGCCCTTGCCGACGGCGCCGATCTGGGTGCCGGCGACCTTGCCATCCTTGAAGATCATGAGGGTGGGGATGCCGCGAACGCCGTACTGGCGCGGGGTCTGCTGGTTCTCGTCGATGTTGATCTTGACGATCTTCAGCTTGCCTGCGTACTCGCCGGCCAGTTCGTCCAGCACCGGGGCGATGGATTTGCAGGGGCCGCACCATTCCGCCCAGAAGTCGAGCAGGACGGGGGTGTCGGAATCGAGAACTTCTGTCTGGAAGGCAGAGTCGCTCGTATGGGTGATCTTGTCGCTCACCGTGATCTCCAAAAGGGGGTGAAAGGGGGTTGACGACCGTGACGCCAGCATCGGCTACACTAAGGAGCCCCATGTCGCGGGTCCAACCGGAACCGAAGGTCTTGGCCATTGCAGCCGGTGGCCCTCATTCCAACGCAACTAGGGGCGCGATACAAGCGATTCAAGGGCGCCGACGGGATGGCTTCCGTTGACATAGGTGAACAGGCTCGGCGCAGAGCCCCTTCACCTATGCCAGCGGGAGTCGTCGGGTCGCGCGCCGCCGCCTCCGGCCATCGTGCGCCGGGCGCGTCGTATGGCCGCCGGCATGGCACCGGCCGCCCCCGACTCTCCCGTGACGCCGGCCGGATCACCCACCGTCCCGCGGATCTTCCTTTACCGCCGGGCCGCTGCCGCGCATTTGCGGCGCGAGACTCCAGGTCACCCACCCACCATGTCCCAAACCGTTCTCACCGACGTCTTCTACGAAAACCTCGATCTTCATCCGCTCCTCCAGCAGGGCCTTGCCGCCGCCGGCATCACCCGTACCACCCCGATCCAGGCGCTGACCCTCCCGGTCGCGCTGCTCGGCCGCGACGTGGCCGGACAGGCGCAGACGGGCACGGGCAAGACCTTCGCCTTCCTGGTCGCGCTGATGAACCGGCTGCTCAACAACCCGGCCGCGCCGGACCGCAAGGACGCCGACCCGCGCGCCCTGATCATCGCACCGACGCGCGAGCTGGCGATCCAGATCGAGAAGGACTTCCAGGTCATCGGCAAGGCCACCGGCCTGCGCAGCGCGCTGATCTACGGCGGCGTCGACTACGACAAGCAGCGCCAGCAGCTGCGCGACGGCTGCGACATCATCATCGCCACGCCGGGCCGCCTGCTCGACTACTACAAGCAGGACGTCTTCGGCTTCGGTAGCGTCGAAGTCATGGTCATCGACGAAGCCGACCGCATGTTCGACCTCGGCTTCATCAAGGACGTGCGCTTCATCTTCCGTCGCCTGCCTGCCCGCGAGAAGCGCCAGGTGCTGTTGTTCTCGGCCACCCTGAGCCACCGCGTTCTCGAACTCGCCTACGAGCACATGCACGAGGCCGAGAAGCTGGTCGTCGAGACCGAGAACGTCACCGCCGATCGCGTGCGCCAGGTGGTCTACTTCCCGTCCAAGGAAGAGAAGATGCCGCTGCTGCTCAACCTGCTCGAGGAGAGCAAGACCGAGCGCAGCATCATCTTCGTCAACACCAAGGCCGCCGCCGAGCGCATCACGGATCGCCTCAAGCGCCACAACTTCCGTGTCGGCGCCATCTCCGGCGACGTGCCGCAGGTGAAGCGTCAGAAGCTGCTGCAGCGCTTCCAGGACGGTCAGATCGACCTGCTGGTCGCGACCGACGTCGCCGCCCGCGGCCTGCACATCCCGGCGGTCAGCCACGTGTTCAACTACGACCTGCCGCAGGATGCCGAGGACTATGTCCACCGCATCGGCCGTACCGCGCGGCTGGGTGCCGAGGGCGACGCCATCAGCTTCGCCTGCGACCTTTACGCGATGGGCCTGCCGGACATCGAGACCTACATCAACCAGAAGATCCCGACCGCCTCGATCGAGGCACGGATGCTGGTGATGCCGGCGCCGCGCCCCCGCGCCGACGGCGTGCAGGACGAGATCGACGACCCGAACGACAACGACGGACACATCCCGACCCGCGGCGCGCCGCCGGAGAAGGGCGGTCGCAGTGGCAGCCGGGATGGCCGCGGTGGTCCCCGTACCGGTGAGCGTTCCGGTAGCCGCGAGCGCTCGGGCAGCGCCGAGCGCCGCCCGCGCACGCCGCGCCCCGAGACCCCCGCCGCTGGCGCTGGCGCTGGCGCCGACGGCGTTGCGGCGCCGGTCGAGGTTCCGATGAAGACCGTGATCGTCGCCGAAACGGTTGCCGACCTGCCGGCCGCCGCCGAAGCCATGGCCGCCGACGGCGGGCCGAAGAAGCGTCGCCGCCGTCGCGGTGGTCGCGGTCGCGGCGCCCGCGAGGGTGTCGAGAATGGCAACGGTGCCGCGGTGCAGGCCGAAAGCCCGTCGGCGAACGGCGGAACGCGGCAGTCGTCTTCGGCGCCGCGCCAGGCAGACGGTCAGGGCAACCCGAACCGCCGCCCGTCGCGGCAGGTCGCGGCCAATCGGCCGTCGGCCGATGCGCCGGCCCCGGTGGCGTCGGCCGGGCAGGAGAAGTTGGGCTTCTTCCGCCGCCTCGGTCGTTTGTTCGGCGGTCGCTGAGAGCATCGCCGATGAATCGGCTCCCACACAGAGCCCGGCACTAGCTGGCCTTTGCTTCAAGACAGAGCCTGGCACTAGCTGGCCTTTGCTTCAAGACAGGGCCCGGCACTGACCGGGCTTTGCTTCAAGACAGAACCCGGCACTAGCCGGGCTTTGCTTCAAGACAGAGCCCGGCACTGGCCGGGCTTTGCTTGTGTGGGAGCCGATTTATCGGCGATCGGTGCGAAGCGAGACCCACCCGCCGCAAAACCCGCACCACTTCCCTTATCCTCTGGGACTCAACGGGCCAACGGGTAACGCGGTGATCGGTTTCGATCTGGTGAGTAAACGGTACGAGGGCGATCACCAGGCCCTTACCGATGTGTCGTTCAGCGTCGAAGCCGGCGAGATGGCTTTCGTCACCGGTCACTCCGGTGCCGGCAAGAGCACCCTTCTTAAGCTGCTGGCCATGATCGAGCGCCCGACCAACGGCGTGGTCACCCTCGACGGCCAGAAGCTCAACACCGTCCGTCCTTCCGACATCCCCCGTATCCGCCGCAAGCTGGGTATGGTGTTTCAGGACCACCGGTTGCTGTTGGACCGCAGCGTGTTCTCCAACGTGGAACTGCCACTGGTGATTGCCGGCGTGGCGCCTGCCGATCGCGGCCGCCGCGTCCGCGCCGCCCTGGAAAAAGTCGGCCTGCTCAGCTACGAGAAGCAGTTGCCCGGTGCCCTCTCCACAGGCGAGCAACAGCGCGTCGGCATCGCCCGCGCCATCGTCGCCAAGCCCGCGGTGCTCATCGCCGACGAGCCCACCGGAAACCTCGATCCGCAGCTCGCGATGGAGATCATGGGCCTGTTCGCCGAATTCCAGCAGGTCGGCACCGCCGTCCTCGTTGCCAGCCACGACCTGATGTTGATCAAGCGAATGAAGAAGCGCGTCGTGGTCCTCGATCACGGCAAGCTGGTCGCCGATGTCCCCGCCACGGAGGTGGTATGAACGCCGTTCGCGAACCGCGCCGCCAGCCCGAGCCGGAGAAGACCCGGCGTAGCGGTCCTCGCCATGTGAGTGCCTGGCGCGAACATCACCTCTGGAGCCTGTCGATCAGCCTGCGCCGTCTGGGTGCGCGACCGTTGGGCACCTTGCTCACCGTCGCCGTCATGGGCGTGGCGCTGGCCCTGCCGCTGGCCTTCTACCTCTTGCTGGGCAATGTCGAGCGGATGGGCGACGCGTTGGGTCGCAACCAGTCGATCAGCGCCTTCATGAAGCCAGGCCAGAACGGCGCGATGGCGGACACCGCGGCCTCCGCGCTGCGCGATCGCCCCGAGGTCGCCGGGGTCGTCGTGCGTACGCCCAAGGATGGCCTCGACGAACTGGCCGAGGTGCAGGGCTTTTCCGGGTCGTTGCAATCGCTGGATGTGAATCCCTTGCCGTACGTCCTTTCCGTTCAGCCCAAGCCAGGCTTGCCCGTCGAGCAGGTCGACCGCCTGGTGGAGGCGATGAAGGCCACGCCGGGTGTCGACATGGTCCAGGACACCGGCGCCTGGCGTCAGCGCCTCGACGCGCTCATCGGCGTGGGCAGTCGTGCCGTGTCCCTGCTGGCCGTCTTGCTCGGCGTCGCCGCCCTGCTCGTCGTCGGCAACACCATTCGCGTCGATATCCAGAGCCGTAGCGCCGAGATCGGCGTGCTGCTGCTGATTGGCGCCAGCCGTCCCTTCGTCCGCCGTCCCTATCTCTATGCGGGGATCTGGCTCGGCCTGCTTGCCGGCATCCTCGCCGCGGTCCTGGCCGCCATCCTCGAACTGGCCATGGCCGGGCCGGTGGGGCGCCTGGCCGCCGCCTACGACGGCAGCGTCAGTTTCGGTGGGCTCCCCGCATGGCTGCTGCTTTCGGTACCCTTCGCGTCGGCGTTGCTCGGGTGGCTGGGTGCGCGGCTCGTCAGCGCGCGGCAGATTCGCCGCGCCGCAGCGGCCTGAAGGGGAGACGGGGGTGGGATCTCACATCGGTTCGGGTGTCGCCGGCGCTACGCCGCGAATCCTGTTGGTCGACGGCTCGAAAGTCGTCCGTCAGCTGATTTCGCGCGTCGTCACGGCCGAGGTGCCCGGCGTGGAGATCGTCGGCGTGTCCACCGGCGCCGAGGCCCAGTCCGAACTGCAGCGCGGCGTGTTCGACTTCGTGACCGTGGCGCTTCGTCTGCCCGACATGGACGGCCTCGACGTAGCCCGCTTCATTCGCGAGTCCGCGCCGCAGATCTACATGCCCATCGTCGTCGTCTCCGGCGACGTCGAATCCCGCCTGCACCGGCGTGAGCTGGGCGAGTTCGTCACCGATTACTTCGACAAATCGCTCGGCTTCGGCGCGCTGGCGGAGTTCATTCGCGGCTACGTCCGGCCGGAAGGCGGCGCCGAAGGCGAGGTGCTGTACGTCGAAGACAGCCGGGTAGTCGCCCTGGCGACGCGACGCATGATGGAAAAGTACGGGCTCACCGTGCGCCATGTGATCAGCGCCGAAGACGCGATCGATTACCTGCGTGAAGCGAAGTCGCGTGGCGAAGTGGGCGCGGATATCGTCCTGACGGACGTAAGCCTCAAGGGTGAGCTCACCGGCGGCGATCTGGTCGAGTGCATACGTAACGAATTCGGCTACGGCAAGGGGCTGCTGCCGACCCTCATCATGACTGGCGACGAGAATCCGGCGAACCAGGCCGCGCTGCTGCGCGCCGGTGCCAACGACCTCGTCGAGAAACCGGTCGAGGAAAAGCTGCTCATCACCAAGTTGCTGTTCCAGCTGCGCGTCGCTCTCCACCTGCGCGAGAGGGCGGCCGGTTGAACGAGCGCGTGCGCCTCGAAGCCTCGTGGAAGCAGCGGATCGGCGCCTACCTCGATCGGCCGGACATGCTCGCGCTGTCGGCTTTCCTGCGCGAGCAGAAGGCTGCCGGCAAGGACATCTATCCGCCAGGCCCCGACATCTTCAATGCCTTCGAGCACACGCCCTTCGACAAGGTGCGCGTGGTCATCCTTGGCCAGGACCCGTATCACGGACCCGGCCAGGCACACGGCCTGAGCTTCTCGGTGCGTCCTGGCGTGCGTGTTCCGCCATCGCTGCAGAACATGTTCAAGGAGATCGAGGCGAGCCTGGGCCTGTCTCGCCCCGACCATGGCTGCCTGACCCCGTGGGCGGATCGTGGCGTGCTCCTGCTCAACGCCGTGCTCACGGTCGAGGCGGGGCAGGCCGCGTCGCACCAGGGAAAAGGCTGGGAAGGTTTTACCGATGCCGCCATCGACGCACTGAATCGTGAGCGCGAGGGCCTGGTTTTCCTGCTGTGGGGCAGCCACGCCCAGAAGAAGGGGCAGCTGATCGACGGCAAGCGCCACCTCGTTCTGCGCAGCGTGCATCCGTCGCCGCTGTCGGCGCATCGGGGGTTTCTCGGCTGCGGCCACTTTGCCAAGGCCAACGCCTACCTGGAATCGCGAGGCGAGGCGCCGATCGACTGGTCGTTGCCGTCGCGTTCCGGGCTCTGACGCCCTTTAAAGCCAGGCTCCCAGCCCCAACAATCCTAAGCGCGACGGCCACATAGCCTGGCCCGCCCTTGTCGCCGCGTCTTCCGCGGCCGGGCAGCCGTCTGCCTCCTGAACCGTCTGGGATACCCTCTGGACATCCCGGGGGTATTTCTGTACCATAGCGTACAGTTAACCGATATGAACTTCGGCGCGACTTAGCACTCTCACATCGGGACTGCTAATCTGCACATCAGTTTTCAGGAGGTTCCACACATGTCTCAGGTCCTCGCCACCCGTAACTACGGGCTCCCGAGCGTCGTTGGCAGTCTGGATTCCTACATCTCGGCGGTCCATCGCATCCCGGTGCTCAGCCTTGACGAGGAGCAGTCGCTGGCGCGCCGCTTCCGTGACGACGCCGATCTCGACGCCGCCAAGCAGCTCGTTATGTCCCACCTGCGTTTCGTGGTCCATGTCGCCCGCGGCTACAACGGCTACGGCCTGCAGCTTTCGGACCTCATCCAGGAAGGCAACATCGGCCTGATGAAGGCCGTTAAGCGCTTCGACCCGGACCAGGGCGTTCGCCTGGTCAGCTTCGCGGTGCACTGGATCCGTGCCGAAATGCACGAGTTCATCCTGCGCAACTGGCGCATCGTGAAGGTCGCTACCACCAAGGCCCAGCGCAAGCTGTTCTTCAACCTGCGCAAGAGCAAGAAGCGCCTGGGTTGGATGAATGCCGAGGAAGTCCGCGTGGTTGCCCAGGATCTGGGCGTCCCCGAGGCGACGGTTCGCGAAATGGAGTCGCGTCTGTCCGGCCGTGATGTCGGCTTCGAGGCACCTGCCGACGCCGATGACGACGACAAGCCGGCTCCGGCCGCCTTCCTCGTCGACGAAGGCGCGGATCCGTACGACAACCTCGCCGAGGAAGACGCGAGCAACAACCAGATGGGCGCGCTGTCCTCGGCGCTCGGCAACCTGGATGCCCGCTCGCGCGACATCATCCAGCGTCGCTGGCTGGCCGAAGACAACAAGGCCACGCTGCAGGATCTTGCCGACGAATACGGTGTTTCCGCCGAGCGCATCCGCCAGATCGAAGCGAACGCCATGAAGAAGATGCGCGTCGCCATCGCCGCCTGAGTGCGTCGTTGGGCGTAAGATCCGGAACGGCCCCCTTGGTGGGGCCGTTTTCCGTTGTCCCCCTACGGAGTGCAGAGGATGCCCAGGGCACTGGTCATCGAAGACGATGAAGTCACCGCCCGCGATATCGTCGCGGAACTGGGCGCACACGGCCTCACGGCCGAGTGGGTAGCCAATGGGCGCGACGGTCTCACCCGCGCGCTCGAAGACGGCTTCGACATCATCACCCTGGACCGCATGCTTCCTGGCATGGACGGCATCGACGTGGTGCTTGCCCTGCGCGAGCGCTCGATCGACACCCCTGTGCTGATGATCAGCGCGCTGTCCGACGTCGACGAGCGTGTGCGTGGCCTGCGCGCCGGTGGCGACGACTACCTGACCAAGCCGTTCTCGCCGGACGAACTGTCCGCGCGTGCCGAGGTGCTCCTGCGTCGGCGGCAACCCAGCGCCAACACCAACCGCTTACGCGTTTCCGATCTCGAGCTGGACCTGGTTCGCCACAATGCCCTGCGCAACGGACAGCCGCTCACCCTGTTGCCTACCGAATTCCGCCTGCTCGAGTTCCTGATGCGTAACGCCGGCCAGGTCGTGACGCGCCAGATGATCTTCGAGCATGTGTGGGGTTTTCATTTCGATCCGGGTACCAACGTGATCGACGTCCATATCGGTCGCCTCCGTCGAAAGATCGACGGGGCCGGCCAGGTGCCGCTCATCCGTACGGTGCGTGGCTCGGGGTATGTCATTGCGCCCGCTGATTGACGCCTGGCGTTCCGCCACATCGCGCCTGATCCTCATCTACGGCGCGCTGTTCGCCATCTGGTGCGTGGTGCTGCTGGGCGTGGTCCAGTGGGAATCCTCGCGCTATCTCTCCAATGTCGTCGACGGCATGCTCGCGGCCCGCATCCATTACCTGGAGGGTACCGATCCGCGTCGCCTCCCGGCGACCGTGGAAGCCGCCAGCCAGATCGACGTCCAAGGGTTCATGTGGGTCGGCCTGTTCGATCCGCAGGGCAAGCGCATCGCCGGCAACATCCATTCGGTGCCCCAGGACCTGGCCGAGGACGGTGTGGTCAAGACGATACGGGCGAGCCTTGTCGATCCCGCCCGCAACACACCGACCCGGGCACGCGGCATCACGCGCGTACTCCCCGACGGCAACCGGCTGGTCGTCGCCAAGGAAAGCGCGACGATCGACGGCGTCGGCGCGATCATTCGCCGCGGGCTGCTGTGGGGGCTTTCGTTGACCCTCATTCCCGGTGTGCTTGGCGGCATCCTGATCGCGCGCGGCCCCGCGCGCCGCATTCGTGCGATCCAGCGAGCCATGGAGCCGATTCGCGAGGGCGATCTCAGCGTTCGCTTGCCCGTGACTCGCGGCGGCGATGAAGTGGACCTGCTCGCGTCGACCGTGAACACGACACTGGGCGAGATCGAGCGCCTGCTCGGCGAAGTGAAGGGCGTCACCGACAACATCGCCCACGATCTCCGCACCCCGCTGACCCGGATGCGCACGCGGCTCTATCGCCTGCAACAGCAGTTCGACGGCAAGCCCGAGGGCGATCAGCTGGATGCCTGCGTGGCCGAGATCGACACCGTGCTGTCGCGTTTCCGTGCCTTGTTACGGGTTTCCGAACTGGAAGACCGCCAGCGTAGCGCCTGCTTCGAAACGCTCGACCTGGGCGATGTGCTCCGCAACGTGCATGAGTTCTACGCACCGCTGGCCGAAGATCGTAGCCAGGTCTTCGAACTGGAAGTGGGCCGTTTGCCGCCGCTGCGCGGCGATCCCCAGTTGATGTTCGAGGCCTTTGCCAATCTCGTGGGCAACGCGATCAAGTTCACGCCGGACGGCGGCGCCGTGCGTCTGATCGCAAGCACCGACCCGACCGGCGATGCGCGCGTCGACATCGCCGACACCGGCCCGGGCATTCCGCCGAACGAACGCGAGGCCGTATTCCGCCGGTTCTATCGCAGCGACGAGACGCGGACCAAGCCAGGTTGCGGCCTGGGCCTGGCCATCGTCAGTGCCATCGTTCGCCTGCACGGCTACTCTCTCTCGGTGGGCGGTACCGAGCGAGGCGCGGTTTTCTCCGTGGTGTGCCCGGCCACCTAAATAAAATTTAACTACGCCGCAGGATGGTACGGGCGCAAAATTCGCCGCGACGCAACATCGCGCTCGGAATCCGTCCCCCATGATTGGCATTGTCCGGATCGCACTTTCGCGACCGTATACCTTCGTCGTTCTCGCCCTGCTGATCCTCATCGTGGGGCCGCTGTCCGCGATGCGCACGCCGACGGACATCTTCCCCGACATCAAGATCCCCGTGATCGCGGTCGTGTGGCAGTACACGGGCCTGCCGCCCGACCAGATGGCCGGCCGTGTCGCCTCGCCCTTCGAGCGCGTGCTGACTACCACCGTGAACGACGTCGAGCACATCGAGGCGAACTCGATCCAGGGCTTCGGCATCATCAAGATCTTCTTTCAGCCCACCGTGGATATCCGCACGGCCAACGCGCAGGTGACCGCGGTCGCTCAAACCTTGCTGCGTCAGTTGCCCGCGGGCACCACGCCGCCGCTGATCCTCAACTACAACGCATCGACGGTGCCGATCATCCAGTTGGCGCTGTCCGGCGAAGGGCTTACCGAGCAGAACCTGGGCGATCTGGGCCTGAACATCATCCGCCCGCAATTGACATCGGTAGCCGGCGCGGCGATTCCCTTCCCATTCGGTGGCAAGACCCGCCAGGTACAGATCGACATCGATCCGCCAGCGCTGCAGGCGCGCGGTCTGTCCGCGCAGGACGTGGCCAACGCACTCGCAGCGCAGAACCTGATCACGCCGGTGGGTACGCAGAAGATCGGCCAGTTCGAATACACCCTGCAGCTCAACAATGCTCCCTCCGTCGTCGACGAACTGGGCAACCTGCCGGTGAAGACAGTCAATGGCGCGACCGTATACATCCGCGACATCGCCCATGTGCGTGACGGCTCGCCGCCGCAGACCAATATCGTGCACGTGGACGGTAACCGCTCGGTGCTCATGACGGTGCTCAAGAACGGCTCTGCGTCGACGCTGGCGATCATCCAGGGCATCAAGGACCGTGTCGGTCTGTTGAAGGGTTCCGTGCCGGACTCGCTGCAGATCAAGCCGATCGGCGATCAGTCGTTGTTCGTCAGTGGCGCCATCGCCGGCGTGGCCCGCGAAGGCGTCATCGCCGCGGCGCTCACCAGCCTGATGATCCTGCTCTTTCTCGGCAGCTGGCGCTCCACGGTGATCATCGCCACGTCGATTCCGCTGGCGATCCTCGGTTCCATCGCGGCGCTGTCGGCGATCGGCGAAACGCTCAACATCATGACGCTGGGCGGTCTCGCGCTCGCGGTGGGCATCCTGGTCGACGACGCGACGGTCACCATCGAGAACATCAACTGGCACCTGGAGCAGGGCAAGGACGTCGAGACGGCCATCCTCGACGGCGCGGCGCAGATCGTCACCCCGGCCTTCGTCTCGCTGTTGTGTATCTGCATCGTGTTCGTGCCGATGTTCTTCCTCAACGGTGTCGCACGTTTTCTCTTCGTGCCGATGGCCGAGGCGGTGATGTTCGCGATGATCGCTTCGTTCATCCTCTCGCGCACCCTGGTGCCGACGATGGCGAAGTATCTGTTGCATCCGCATTCCCACGACGATCCGCATGGCGAAGGCAAGCAGCCGTCGCGCAATCCGCTGGTACGTTTCCAGCGCGGCTTCGAGGCACGCTTCGAGCAGCTTCGCCAGACCTATCACGGGCTCCTCGCCGTGGCGCTCGGGCACGGCAGGATCTTCGTCATCGGCTTCATGGCCTTCGTGGTCCTGACCTTCGCCTTGGTTCCGATGCTTGGCCGCAACTTCTTCCCATCGGTCGATTCCGGTCAGATCCTCATGCACGTCCGCGCGCCGGTCGGCACGCGTGTGGAAGAAAGTGCCCGTCTCTTCGCCCAGGTGACGGACGCCGTGCGTCACGTGATCCCGAAGGAAGAGCTGGGTACCGTGGTGGATAACATCGGTCTGTCCAGCTCGGGTATCAATAACGCCTACAACAACACGGGAACCATCGGCAGCCAGGACGGCGATATTCAGATCTCGCTCAACGAAGGGCATGCCCCCACCGCAGAGTACGTGCGCAAGCTGCGCGAGCAATTGCCCCGTGCATTCCCGGGTACGACGTTCTCGTTTCCTCCAGCCGATATCATCAGCCAGATCCTGAACTTCGGTGCGCCGGCGCCGATCGATCTGCAGGTCCGGGGGCCGAACCTGGCGGCGAACTTCGCCTATGCCGATCGGCTGCTGCGGGAGATCCGCCGTGTACCCGGCGTCGCCGATGCGCGTATCCAGCAGTCGCAATCGAATCCGACGCTCAATGTCAACGTCGATCGCAGCCAGGCGCAGCAGGTCGGTATCACCGAGCGCGACGTGACCAACAGTCTCGGTGTGAATCTCGCCGGTTCCAGTCAGATCGCGCCGACGTTCTGGCTCAACCCGAAGAATGGCATTTCGTATCCGATCGTGATGCAGACGCCACAGTACAGCATCGATTCGCTGTCCGATCTGCAGAACGTGCCGATCAGCCCGAGCATCGGCAACACGGGTTCGCAGATCCTCGGCGGCTTCGCCACGGTGCAACGCGCGGCGACGAATGCGGTGGTCAGCCAGTACAACATCCAGTCGATGGTCGAGATCTACGCGACCACGCAGGATCGCGACCTCGGTGCCGTGGCCGGCGATATCCAGAAGATCCTCGAAGCGAACAAGACGTTTCTGCCGAAGGCGACCAGCACCGCCCTGCTCGGCCAGGTGCAGACGATGAACGATGCCTTCTCCGGCCTGATCTTCGGTCTGCTCGGTGCGATCGTCCTTATCTACCTGCTGATCGTGGTGAACTTCCAGTCGTGGAGCGATCCCTTCGTGATCGTCACCGCGCTGCCGGCGGCGATCGCCGGCATCATCTGGATGCTGTTCGCCACCCATACGACGCTTTCGGTACCCGCACTCACCGGCGCGATCATGTGCATGGGCGTCGCCACGGCGAACTCCATCCTGGTCGTCAGCTTCTGTCGCGAGCGTCTTGCCGAACTTGGCGATGCGCATGCGGCGGCACTCGAAGGTGGTTTCGTCCGCTTCCGCCCCGTGCTGATGACCGCCCTGGCGATGATCATCGGCATGGCGCCGATGGCGCTCGGCATGGGCGAGGGTGGCGAGCAGAACGCGCCGCTCGGTCGCGCCGTCATCGGTGGCCTGATCTTCGCCACCACCGCCACGCTGTTCTTCGTCCCCGTCGTCTTCAGCATGATCCACGCGCGCCGTGGTCACCCGTCATCCACCCCGGTGAACTCCGGAGAGCCCATCCATGTCGCCTGATACCCTGCACACCCCGCCGCCGCGCCGGCTCCGCCTGGCCGGCATCATCGCCGCGATCGTCGTCCTTGCGATCGTTGTCGCCGGGGTCGCCACGCGAGCGAACGATTCCCGCAAGCTGCGCGAATGGACCGACGAGCAGTCGCAGCCCACGGTGAATGTCGTCACGCCCCAGGGCGGCCAGGGCGGCGGCGATCTCAACTTGCCCGGGCGACTCGAGGCCTACGCCCGTGCGCCGATCTTCGCCCGCACGAGCGGCTACCTGAAGTACTGGAAGGCCGACATCGGCCAGAAGGTGAAGGCTGGCGAAGTGCTTGCCGAAATCGAGACCCCCGATCTCGACCAGCAGCTGCTGCAGGCGAAAGCGGATCTGGCGAGCGCGCGAGCCAACGAATCGCTGGCGCAAACCACCGCCAGGCGCTGGCAGTCCATGCGCGACGCCGACTCGGTGTCGAAGCAGGAAGTCGACGAGAAGGTCGGCGACTACGACGCCAAGCATGCTTTGGCCGCCGCTGCGGCGGCCAACCTGGAGCGCATCCAGGCGCTGAAGAGCTACGCCAGGCTGACCGCGCCGTTCGACGGCACGGTGACCGCGCGTGAGACCGATGTCGGTGCGTTGATCAACGCCGGCGGTGGCGGCCAGGAACTGTTCGTGGTTTCCGACGTGCGCAAGCTGCGTATGTACGTCAACGTGCCGCAGAACTACGCGCCGTCGATCAAGCAGGGTGCGACGGTGAAGCTCACGGTGCCCGAATACCCGGGCCAGACGTTCGAGGGCACCGTGGAGTCTTCCTCGGCATCGATCAATGCCGCGACCGGTACCACGCTGGTCCAGGTGTCCGTCGACAACCAGGCGGGGAAGTTGCTGCCGGGCGCGTATGCCAGCGTCCAGTTCGACGTGGCAGGCGATGCCACGTTGTTCAGCGTGCCGGCGAGCGCCCTGGTCTACGACGAAAAAGGGCTCCGCGTCGCCGTGGTCGACGCGCAGAACAAGGTCAGCTTCAAGGAGGTGACGATCACCCGCGACCTGGGCAAGACGATCCAGTTGGGCTCGGGAATCGCCGCCGGCGACCGTCTGATCGAAAGCCCGCCCGATGGCCTGGCCGATGGCGACGTCGTGCGCGTCAACGCACCGAAGAAGAAGGCGGAAGGCGATCATGCTACGAAGGCCTGATTCCTTTAGCCGCCTGCGTTCCTGGCGCGCCGGTGGGCTGGCCGCCCTGGTATCGCTCGGTGTCTCCGCGTGCTCGCTCGCACCCACGTACAAGGCGCCGGAGATTCCGACGGCCGACCAGTACGCAAATGCGAATTCGCCATGGGTCGAGGCGAAGCCGGCGGATCACATCGATCGCGATGCCTGGTGGAAGGTCTACGGCGACTCGCGCCTCGACGACCTGCAGACCAAGCTGATCGCGAACAATGCGAGCCTCGCCGCCGCGCTTGCGCATTATGAACAGTCCGCGGCCTTTACCCGGCAGGTGCGCTCCGCGCTCTTTCCGACCCTCGGGCTGAACGCCAACGGTCAGCGCGATCGTGAATCGGATACGCGTCCGCTGCGCGGCGCGACGTCGCCTGCGTTGTACAACTCGTACACCATCGGCGCGCAGGCGGACTATGAAGTCGACCTGTGGGGGCGCGTGCGCGATACCGTCGCCGCCGGTACGGCCGAGCAAGCCGCGGCAGCGGGTGACCTGGCGTCGGTACGCCTGAGCCTGCAGGCCCAGCTCGCCGACAATTACCTGCAGCTCAACGGCCTCGACCGCCAGGTGACGCTGCTCAACGAGAGCATCGTCGCGTTCAGTCGTGCGCTCGAACTGACCCAGTCGCGGCACGAAGGCGGTATCTCGTCCGGTCTCGATGTGGCTCGCGCGCAGACGCAGCTGTCCGATGCGCGCTCCCAGCTGACCCAGGCACAGGCGCAGCGCGCCTTGATCCAGCATGCGATCGCCGTGCTCGTCGGTGACTCCGCATCCAGCTTCAACCTCGCGACCAACGACGCCCAGGTGAAGGTGCCGACCATTCCGCTCGACGTTCCCTCCGGCATCCTCCAGCGCCGTCCGGACGTGGCTGCCGCCGAACGCCGCACGGCCGAAGCGAACGCTCGCGTCGGCGTGGCGCGCTCGGCGTACTTCCCGCAGCTCACGCTGGATGCGCAGGGCGGTTGGCAGAGCAGTGCGTGGGGAAGTATCGCGACGGCACCGAACCGCTTCTGGTCGATCGGTCCCAGCCTGTTGCTGAGCGTGTTCGATGGCGGTCGCCGCAAGGCCGTGGTCGACGCCGCCAAGGCGGCCACCGACGAGGCAGGTGCGAAGTACCGTGACGTGGTGCTCAACGCCTTCGCCCAGGTGGAAGACAACCTCGTTCTGCTGCGCGACCTCGGCACGGCGCTCACCGACCAGCGCGCCGCCGCCGATGCCGCACAGCGTTCCGTGGACCTCTCCCTGGACCGCTATCGCAACGGCGCTGTCGGCTACCTCGACGTGGTGCAGGCGCAAACCACCGCCCTCGACGCCCGTCGCAGCGTGATCGATCTGGAAACCCGCCAGCTACGCGCCAGCGTGCAGCTGATCCGTGCCCTCGGCGGCGGCTGGTCGGCGACGACCTGACCGGCAGTCGGCGGTTGTGGGAGCCGATTTCATCGGCGATGGGTAGCTGCATCGCCGCTTCGTTGGCTTTTCGCCGCTGAAGCGGCTCCCACATTCACTTTTCGCCGCGGAAGTGGCTCCCACACGAGGGGCCGCCGCCCGGAGCAGCCTTAGCCGCCGTACACTCGGCGCCATGCATGCCATCCTCGAACGCCAGAAGCTCGCCCAGCTGACCGATGGCTCGCCGTCGGCCGCCGTCCGGATCGACCGCCTCGATCGGGCGATCGGCCTTCTGGTCGATCATGCGGGTGACATTGCCGACGCACTGCGCGACGACTTCGGTCATCGCTCCGTCCAGGGCTCGCTGATCACCGACGTCGCCGCTTCCATCGATCCACTCAAGCACGCCAAGAAGCATGTGCGACGCTGGATGCGCCGCGACCCGCGCAAGGTCTCGCCGGCTGCGTTGGCCTTGCTCGGTGCACGCGCCTGGGTCGACTACCAGCCGAAGGGTGTGGTCGGCCTGATCTCGCCGTGGAACTTCCCGTTCAACCTCACCTTCGCACCGCTGGCCGGCATCCTCGCCGCCGGCAACCGCGCGATGATCAAGCCGTCGGAGTTTACGCCGCGTTCGTCGGCATTGATGCAGCGGATGATCGCCAAGGCCTTCGACGACACCGAGATCGCGGTGATCACCGGCGGCAGCGATGTCGGCGAACAGTTCTCCGCGCTCCCATTCGATCACCTGATCTTCACCGGCGCGACGGCGGTGGCACGTCATGTCATGCGCGCGGCGGCCGAGAACCTCGTACCCCTCACGTTGGAACTCGGTGGCAAGTCGCCGGCCATCGTCGGCCGCGACGCCGATCTCGATCTCGCAGCGAAGCGATTGATGTTCGGCAAGACGCTCAATGCTGGCCAGGTGTGCCTCGCTCCCGACTACGTACTGATCCCGGCCGATCGGGTGGAAGCCTTCGTCGAGGCGCTGCGACGTGCGGTGACGGGAATGTTTCCCAGCCTGCGTGGCAATCCGGACTTCACCTCGATCGTCAACGCGCGCCACCACGAACGCCTGCTCGGTTACCTCGACGATGCCAAGACGAAAGGGGCGACGCTACGGGTGCTCGGCCCCGACGGTGAACCGATGGACGGTAGGCGTATCGCGCCGACCGTCGTCCTGGGTGCGGACGACACGATGAACGTCATGCGCGAGGAGATCTTCGGGCCCATCCTTCCGCTGATTCCCTACGACGGCATCGACGCCGCCATCGCTCATGTCAATGCGCACGCGCGACCGCTCAGTCTGTACTACTTCGGCAACGACCGCGCGGAGCAGGAACACGTGCTCGCACGCACGGTGGTCGGCGGGGTGACCATCAACGACACGATCCTGCACCTGACTATGGACGACCTGCCCTTTGGCGGTATCGGCCCATCGGGCATGGGCGCGTATCACGGGGTCGATGGCTTTCGCACCTTCAGCCATGCGCGTTCGGTCTACCGGCAGTCGCGCTTCGACATCTCGGCGATGCTCCGACCGCCGTATGGCAGGACGGTAGATCGCTTGTTGAGCTTCAAGATCCGCCGATGAGATCGACGTGACCACAGACGAACGGATGCGGCTCTATCTTCACCCGTTGCGGACACGAATCAGTCGGACCCACTTTGGGCCCGATAGGTCGATTCAGTAGGGTATGCATTCGGTAGGATCAACCTACGATCCAATCGATAAGAGCGCGGTTTACGGCCTCGGGTTGCTCCAGTGTCGAGGCATGTCCGCAAATCGACACAACCTCGAGCCTGGCGTGCGGGATGGCGGCCGCCAACTCTTCGGACTGGTCCGGTGGTGTAAGAATATCTCGATCGCCTACGAGAACGAGGGTCGGAACAGCGATGGAAGGCAGATGGGGGCGGCTGTCGGCCCTTGCGATAATGGCTTCCTGCTGCCTCGCCATGGCCTCGACACCGACCATCAGGCCCATGCGGACATGGATTTCCATCAGCGCTTCGTCGTCTTGATGGTCGGGATGGAACAGGATCGGGGGAAGCACCTGCTTTAGCAGCGCGCCGAAATCACCGGCACGCGCTTGTGCGACCAGAGCCCGGCGCTGTGGGGTTGCTTCGGGTGCTTCGGGCGCGGCGCACGTGTCGAGCAAAGCCAGCTTGACGACGCGCTCCGGTGCCTGCCGCAGGATCTCCAGCGCGATATAGCCACCCATGGATATGCCGCAGAGAGCGAAGCGGGGCGGCGCCGTGGCCAAGATGTTGCGTGCCATGGCGGCGATCGTGTCACCTTTCAGTGTTGACGCGATGGTGACCGGCCCATATGGCCACAAGGCAGTGACCTGGGGCGCAAAGACTTCGGCGGAACAAAGTAAACCGGGGATAAGAACAATGGGCGTCATGGGCACGCGGGCTCCTGCAGGCAACGGGTCGAGCGACAGATTGCGCGCACGGCGCGTCAGTTTCCGTCAACAGTGAGCCCCCTCATGGGATCGCTGGCCCGCCAAGCCTTTAAAAGTTGGACGCGTTGTGCGGGGTATCGTTGAGTACTGGTCGTCACGGCGTCTAATCGGTCCGTTCGGAAGTGACGAAAAGCTTGTCGTTCCTCGCACCAGGCTGCGAGCAGCCGTGTGGTGTCGAAGTAGGCCAAGGAAATAGGCCAGATCACGCGTGTACTGGCGTGTCCCGCGATGCTCGTATAGCTCACGATGAGCTTGCGGCGCTCACGGATAGCGCGGCGCAGGACAGCGATGTCGGCGACCTCCGGAGGCGTCACGTCAACTCGCGCCGTGACGAGTGCCGGCTGTCCGAGGACGTCGGCCATGCCGTCGGGCAAGACCGCCTCGATCTTGGTCAGCGCGTTTGTCGCGGCGGCCGCCAGGGCCGGGTCGCCTCGTTGACGCACCCATTGAGCCCCAAGTGACAAGGCGTCGAGCTCCTCCTCCGTCATCATCAATGGCGGCAGAAGGAAGCCAGGTCGTAAGAGGTAGCCAAGTCCGGCGGCACCATCGACGGGTGCGCCCAGCGTCCTCAGTGTATCGAGATCGCGATGCACGGTCCTTTTCGAAACGCCGAGTTCTTCGGCCAGTTCGACGGCGGTCACGGGCCTGCGCCGAGCACGCAGGCTTTGTATGAGATCGAAGAGGCGATTGGTTCGCGACATCTGATTCAACGGGTGAAGTGGTTGCGGGCTACGTCATGGTCACTCCGCGCAGACCAAAAAAAGGGGCCGCGAGGCCCCTTTTTGCATGGCATGTAGCGGAACTTACAGCTTCGCGCCGAGCAGTTCTTCCAGCTTGCGCTGGTCGACCGCGAACTTGCGGATACCTTCGCCGAGCTTGTCGGTGGCCATCGCGTTTTCGTTGTGGCCCCAGCGGAACTTGGCTTCGTCGAGCTTGGCCGGCTTGGCTTCCTTCGCCCCGGTGTCCTTCAGGGCGACCGGCAGGTCGCTGGTGTTCTCGTCCAGTTCCTTCAGTAGTTCCGGCGCGATCGTCAGGCGGTCGCAGCCGGCGAGGGCCTGGATCTGGCCGATGTTGCGGAAGCTGGCGCCCATGACGACCGTTTCGAAGCCGTGCAACTTGTACCAGTCGTAGATGCGACGCACAGACTGCACGCCCGGGTCTTCAGCCGGTGCGTAGGTCTTCTTGTCGGTGTTGGCGACATACCAGTCGAAGATGCGGCCGACGAACGGCGAGATGAGAAACACGCCGGCTTCGGCGCAGGCTACGGCCTGTTCGAAGCTGAAGAGCAGGGTGAGGTTGCAGTTGATGCCTTCCTTTTGCAGCTTCTCCGCGGCGCGGATGCCTTCCCACGTGGAGGCGAGCTTGATCAGGATGCGCTCTTTCTTGATGCCCAGTTCGTCGTAGAAGCCGATCAGGCGCTTGGCCTTGTCGATCGAGGCGTTCGTGTCGAACGACAGGCGCGCATCCACTTCGGTGGAGACCTTGCCCGGGACGATCTTGAGGATTTCGCGACCGACCAGCACGGCGAGACGGTCGCTGGCGTCGACCAGCTGCTGTTCGCGGCTGTTGCTTTGACCCTTGGCCCACTGCACGGCCTCGTCGATATAGCCCGAGTAGGTCGGGATACCGGCCGCCTTGAGCAGCAGCGACGGATTGGTGGTCGCGTCTTCCGGCTTGTACTTGGCGATGGCCGAGATGTCGCCGGTATCGGCTACGACGGTGGTGATCTTGCGCAGTTGTTCGAGCTGAGTGGTCACGTTGGGGTTTCCGTTACCTGGGAGACCCCTATTGTCGCGCCGATTGCCCCCGGCGTGTAGGCATCCATAGGTTTCGGTTCAGCAACCCCGCGTCGTCTCAGTAAAGATCGATCGGGTCGACGTCGAGCGACCAACGCACCTTGCGCGCCTCGGGCAGGGCGACGAGCGCGTGTTGCCACGGCCGCAGGAACGCGTGGAGGCGGGCGCGCGAGCCGGCCTCCACCAGTAGCTGCCCTCGGTGGCGACCGGCGCGCAGGGGCATCGGCGCGGGCATGGGCCCGGCGATGCGCAGGTCTCCCGGTGGCCCGATGGCGACGTGGGCCTGGGCCAGGAAGGCATCCACTTCGGCTCGGCCGAGCGCGTCGGCACGAAGCAGCACCTGATGGGCGAACGGCGGCAGTTCCAGCAGTCGGCGTTCCTCGAGCAGCCCGGTGGCCACGGCAGCGTAGCCGCCACGCAGTAGCGAATGCAGCATCGGGTGGTCGGGATGGTGGGTTTGCAGCAGGACGTTGCCGGGCTTGCTGGCGCGCCCCGCGCGGCCAGCCACCTGGACGACGAGTTGGGCAAGGCGCTCGCCGGCGCGGAAGTCCACGCTGTGCAGACCTTCGTCCACGCCGACGATGGCCACCAGCGTGAGATTGGGCAGGTCATGCCCCTTGGCGAGCATCTGCGTGCCGACCAGGATCGCCGGCTTGTCCTCGCGCAGGCCATCGAGGATTTCGCCGAAGGCATCGCGGCGACGGGTGGTTTCACGATCGATGCGTACCACGGGCACGTCGGGGAAGCGTGCCGTCAGCGCCTCCTCCAGACGCTCGGTCCCTTGGCCCTGCGGGCTGATGTTGGCCGACGCGCAGGACGGGCAGGCGGTGGGCACCGCCATACTGTTGTCGCAGTGGTGGCAGATGAGTCGCCGGCGACCGGCATGCAGGGTCATCGGCCGGTCGCAGCGGGGGCAATCGGCATGCCAGCCGCAGTCGTAGCACAGCAGCACCGGCGCATAGCCACGACGGTTGCGAAAGACCAGCGCCTGTTCGCCGCGTTCGACGCAGGCCGCCACGGCATTCATGAGCGTGGGCGACATACCGTGGTCGAGGCGCTGGGCGCGCATGTCGACGATCTGCACGCGGGTGGATTGGGTGGCGCCGGGTCGACCGCGTAGCACCAGCCGCTGGTAGCGTCCCGCCTCCACGTTGCCCAAGGTCTCCAGCGATGGCGTCGCCGAACCAAGCACCACCGGTACGCCGTGCGCGCGGGCGCGGACGAGGGCCAGGTCACGCGCGTGGTAACGGAAGCCTTCCTGCTGCTTGTACGAGGCGTCGTGCTCTTCGTCGACGATGATCAGCCCGGCGTGCGGCAGCGGCGTGAACACCGCCGAGCGCGTGCCGAGAACGACCTTGGCGGTGCCGTTCCGCGCCCGCAGCCACGCACGCGCCCGGTCGCCTTCGGCGAGGTTGGAATGGAGCACCTCGATCGTTACGCCCAGGCGCTCGCGCAGGCGGCGAACCGTCTGCGGCGCCAGTCCGATCTCGGGCACCAGGAGCAGGGTCTGCTTGCCATCGGCCAGCGCGCGTTCGATCAGTGCCAGGTAGACCTCGGTCTTGCCACTGCCGGTGACGCCGTCGAGCACGTAGGGCTGGAAACGACCGAAGCCTTCGCCCATCGCCGCGACGGCCGCCGCCTGTTCCTCGCTCAAGGCGGGGCCGGGCGCCGGGCTGGCGGGCAGCGAGGTCTCTTCCAGCGCCATCTTCTCGACCAGCCCCGCCTCGACCAGACGGCGTGCGGCGGCCCGCCATTCGGGCAGGGCGAACGCGAGGTCGTCGGCAGCGCGGGGGCCGTCGACGAGCGCTTCGAGCAAGGCGGCGGAGCCACCCTTGCGGCTGCGGGCATCGCGGGCACTGCGTCCTTGCCGGGTCAGCGCCCACACCTCGCGGCCCGTCGCCGGCAGGGGCTTCGGCTCACGCAGGGCCAGGGGCAGGGCGTTGGCGAACGCCTCGCCCGGTGCTCCGGCCCAATAGTCCGCCGCCCAGGCCAGGGTGGCCATGAGTTCCGCATCGAGCAGGGGGGATTCGTCGAGGACCTCGCTCACCCGCTTCAGGCGCTTGACCCCGACCGCCGCCTCGGCGGCCGGATCGATCACCACGCCGACCATCTCGCCACGCCCGAAGGGTACGCGCACGCGCGATCCTGCCTGCGCAATCCCTGTCTCGGGAGGCAGGTAATCGAACAGGGTCAGGAGGGGCACCGGTAAGGCGACACGGAAGACGGCGGTCATGCGACCCCTAGTTTAACGGGCTATGCCGATTTCGCTGGTCAATGATTGACCAGTGCACCATAGGCTTGGACTGATATGAGATCCCTCAAAAGAGGAATCCGAGGTAAGTGCCCGCCCCAAAGGGGGTTTCCGTGTTATCCACAAGACCTGTGGATAAGTCTGTGGATGAGCTCCGGATGGGGGGCATCCAAGGCGCATGGTTGGGCCCTTGGGGTTAGCTTGGGTAGATTTTAACCAAGCTGAAATATTTCAAGATTTCAATCACTTAAAAATGCGACGCTGGCTCCGTTCATCTGGCGTCTATAAAACCTTGACAAAAGCGAAGGGGTCTTCCGGCCTGTGTACAACCGCTTGTCGGCTAGGAAAAAATCTTAGTGGCTCATGCCGATCAGGAAGGCGATCACGATGGCGAACAGAAGCAGCCAGAAATAGACGCTGCCTATCAGCCAGTACTTCAGGATAGTCATGGGCCATCCCTGACGGTAGACGCGCTTCTGCATCACCAGCAGGTAGACCGGCAGCCAGACCCACATGGCGAACTGGACGAGCCCGATGGCGGATCCCGCCAGGGGGACATGAGGGGCAATAGCGTCGCGGGCAAAGCTCAGGAGCATCAGGCCGAGCAAGGAGATGAAGATGAACGCGTGGCTGTGCAGGCTGACGATGAGGTGTTCCATGTACAGCCGCCGGCGAAACACATAAAAGAGCTTCAGCACCAGGGCGAACACCGGGATCATGAAGAACATGGTCTGCGGCAGCACGGAGAAGAAGCCGTCGAGGATGCTGCGCATGGCCTCCGCCTTCCCGGGCCCGCCATTGAGAACGGGGATGAGGTGGGCGCGGAAATGCTCGAAAGCCACGTTGAGCCGGCGGTTTACCACACCGGGTAGCCAGCCGATATCGATGTTCGGATGGGCACCGAACCAGCGGTCGACGTGCTCCTGGCCACGGCTCAATGCCTCTTTCGGCGCGGTTTCGCCCACCTCGGTCTGGATCGGCGGCGCCTGGAGCTGGACCAGGCGGGCGTTGGCGGCCTCGCGGATCACGCCGGCGGCGGCGCCCAGGCCCGCCTTGGCCGCGCCCGGGAGTGACGGGTCGTCGCGCGCCGACCGCACCTCGCGAATCTGGTCGTCGTAGAGCGTATGCACCTCGTCGGCGGTCTTCGCGCTGGCGAAGGCGTCGACCGAATCGCGGGGTGCCGTGCCCTCGGCCCCGCCGAACTTCACGTCGCCGATGGCCAGGTGCATGAAGAAGAAAGCGAGCAGGCAGAACACGAACATCAACCGGAAGGGCGCGATGTAGCGCACGCGTCGCCCGGAGAAATATTCCAGGGTGAGGAAACCCGGCTTCGTATAGAGCGGCGGCAGCGTATGCACGATGCGCTCGTCGAGGTGGAAGAACAGATCTCCCGCGTCCTCGAGCATGTGCGACATCGGCTGGATCACGCTTTTCACGGACTGCCCGCAGTCGTGACAGAAGGCGCCCTGGAGCTCCGCGGTGCAGTTCGCGCACAGCAGAACGGGCGACGGCTTCAGTTCGTTCATCCTTACAACCCCGTGTTTTCCCCTTGCGAATTCGGATGATGGCATGGGTATGGCTACAATGGGCGGCCCATCCCTGCGTGCTTTCCCCATGTCCTTCGACCGTGCCCGCGCGCGTCGTGAGATCGGCGCCACCGTCCGGCTGGCCCTCCCGATGATCTTCGCGCAGCTTTCCGCCATGGCGCCCAACGTCGTCGACGCGGTGCTCGCCGGGCACCAGGGCGCGCACACGCAGGCCGCGGTGGTCACCGGGGTGAACATCTGGGTGTTGGCGCTGGTTTTCGGGCTCGGCACGATGATGTCCGTGCCGCCGACCGTGGCGCAGCTCGACGGCGCCGGTCGGCGCGGCGAAGTGGGTGCGATCTTCCATCAGGCGCTCTACATCGCCTGGGTTCTCGGTGCCTTCATGACCTTCGCCGTCTGGCACGCCTCGCCGCTGATGGCCTTGTTCGGCGTGGTCGAGTCCATGCGTGCGGACGTCACGGCCTTCCTTCATGCGATCTGCTTCGCAGCGCCGGCGCTCACCACCTATTTCGCCTTGCGCGGGCTTTCCGAAGGCCTGTCCATGCCGCGCCCGTCGATGTACTTCAGCTTCGGCGGACTGCTCATCCTGGCGCCGCTGGGCTACGTGCTGATGTACGGCAAGCTGGGCTTTCCGGTGATGGGCGCGCGCGGCAGCGGCATCGCCACGGCGATCGTGCTGTGGCTGGAGACCATCGGATTCGCCATCTACGTCTTCAACCATCGCAACTATCGCGATCTCAACCTGCGCCGGCGCATGGCGAAGCCGGATATCGGGAAAATCGGTCAGCTGCTCAATATCGGCTTGCCGATGGCCGTCACCCTGCTCATGGAGGCGGGCATGTTCGTCGCCGTGGCGCTGATGATCGGCCGTCTCGGCGAGACGGTCACCGCCAGCCATCACGTCGCGCTCAACGTCGCCTCCGTGGCCTTCATGATTCCGCTGGGTCTGTCGATGGCGATCACGGTGCGGGTCGGCAACGCCGCGGGTCGTCGGGACATCACCGGCGTGCGCTACGCCGGCATGTCGGGTATCGCCCTGGTCCTGGTCACCCAGTTCGTTTCCTCCGGGACCATGCTGCTCCTGTCTGGCCCCATCGCCAGTCTCTATACGAACGACCCCGCGGTCATCGCGATGGCCTCGCAGTTGCTGATCCTGGCCGGGTTCTTCCAGTTCTCCGACGGCATCCAGGTGGCCTCCAACGGCGCCTTGCGCGGCCTGAAAGACACGCGGGTGCCCATGGGCATCACCATGTTCGCCTACTGGGGCGTGGGCGTGCCGGTCGGTTGGTGGCTGGCCTTTCCCCGCGGTATGGGCGCGCGTGGCATGTGGATGGGCCTGATCGCCGGCCTGAGCATGGCGGCGATCCTCCTTTTCCTGCGCTTCTGGCGCAGCAGCGCCACCGGCCGCTGGCCGGAAGATACCGGATCGGCGCCCCTGCCAATCCACACGTGATGCCGCCGCGCCGACGCGCTACGCTCGACACAACCTTCGAGGAACCCGCTTAGATGCCGGACCGTCACGACGTCACGCCGCCGCCCCTGCCACGCCGCCCACTACCTGTTCCGCCACCCCGTCGTGGAGGCGGTTTCGGCCGCGTCCTGCGGGGCCTGGGCAGGGGGATCAACATCACCCGGCTGGTGATCATCAACGTGATCTTCTTCGGGATCCTCGGCATCTTCCTGATTGCGCTGCTCGTCGGAGGTCATGCCAACGCTGTCGACGACAAGACGGTGCTGGTGCTGGCACCCGAGGGCGCCCTGGTCGAGCAGTACAGCGCCGACGCGCTCTCGCGTACCCTCGCGCGAATGTCCGGCGACGGCGTGAAGCAGGTCCAGGTGCGTGACCTTGTGCGTGCGATCGACGCCGCCACGAAAGACAGCCGCATCAGCCAGATCGTGCTGCGCACCGACAAGCTGCAGGCGGGAGGCTTTGCCGCCTTGCGCGAAGTCGGCACCGCGCTCGATCGCTTCCGCGCATCCGGCAAGCCGGTACTCGCCTGGGGCGTGAGCCTGGACCAGGGCCAGTACTACCTCGCCGCCCACGCCGACAAGGTCTACGTCGATCCGCAGGGCGGCGTGATGGCGACGGGCCTTGCCAACTACCGCCTGTTCTACAAGGACCTCCTCGACAAACTCGGCGTCGAAGTGCATTTGTTCCGCGTCGGCCAGTTCAAGAGCGCGGCCGAGCCGTTCATTCTCGATCACGCCTCGCCCGAGTCGAAGGAAGCCGACGCCTATTGGCTAGGCGGATTGTGGACGACCTGGATCGACGAAGTGGCGAAGATGCGCGGCATTGCGCCGGCCACGCTGCGCGCAGACGTGGACGGCCTCGCCGAACGCGTACGCGACGCCAAAGGCAGTCTCGCCGACCTCGCCGTCGAGGAGAAGCTCGTCGACGGCGTCGCCACCGAGCAGCAGTTCGTACATATGCTGCGCGAGAGAGGCGTGCCCGCGGGCAAGAAGGAACAGGGCTTCCGCCAGATTGGATTGGATGGCTACCTCGCCGACCGCGGGTTCGCCACCACCGACATGTTGCAGACCGGCAAGGGTGTCGCCGTCGTCGTGGCGGAGGGTGAGATCACTGGCGGCAAGCAGGCGCAGGGCAGCATCGGTGGCGATACCACGGCGGCGTTGATTCGTACCGTGCGAACCGACCCGCGCACCCGCGCGCTGGTGCTGCGGGTGAATTCGCCCGGCGGCGAGGTCTACGCGGCCGAACAGATCCGCCGTGAAGTCGAGCTGACGCGAGAGGCCGGTATCCCGGTCGTCGTCTCGATGGGCGATGTCGCCGCGAGCGGTGGCTACTGGATATCGATGAACGCCAATCGCATCTACGCGGAGCCGAACACCATCACCGGCTCGATCGGCATCTTCGGCATGTTCTATACCGTGCCCGATACCCTGGCGAAGATCGGTGTGAAGAGCGACGGCGTCGGCACGAGCCCGCTTGCCGGTGCGTTCGACATCACGCGCCCGCTCGACCCGAAGGTAGGTATCCTCATCCAGAGCATCATCGACAAGGGCTACCGCGATTTCGTCGGCAATGTCGCCAAGGCGCGTGGCAAGGACTTCGCGGCGATCGACGCGATCGCGCAGGGCCGCGTGTGGACCGGGCAGCAAGCCCTGGATCGCGGTCTCGTCGACAGGATCGGCAGCCTCGACGATGCCATTCACGACGCGGCGCAGCAGGCCGGTCTCGGCAAGGACTTCAACGTGCGTTACGCCGAGAAGCCGATGGGAGCCTTCGAGCGCTTCCTGACCAATATCGGCGACAGCACCGAAACGCATGTGGCGCTGTCATGGGGCTTGCGATTGCCGGGCTGGGTCGCCGAACTGCCGCGTCTTGCACCGGAGTTCGCTCTGTTCCGCAGCGCGGAAGCCGGCAAGCCGCACGTTTACGCTTATTGCTTCTGCTCGCCGCGCTGAGCGATCGCCGATGAATCGGCTCCCACACGAGACCTGCGCAGGCCTCGTGTGGCGATCGCTCTCAGTGGGAAACGCTGTTGTTCTTGTCGGTGCCAGCCACGGTTACCGCCGTTCTGCGGGAGCCACTGTTGCTGCCGTTCTTCGATAACCACGGTTATTGCCGTTCTTCGGTAGCCACGGTTATTACCGCTCTGTGGGAGCCGCTGTTACTGTCGTTCTTCTGTAGACACGGTTATTGCCGTTCTGTGGGAGCCGCTTCAGCGGCGATGGGGCTCGCTAAAGCCCCCCGCTCCACTCACTGCGTCTGCGCATCCACCGCCTCGCGCTGACTCTTCGCCTGATCGTCGACGGTCTTCTGCACGTCCTGGGCCTTTTTCTTCTGCGCCTCCATGGAATCCCAAGGCGTCGACACCCTGGCCTGTGGAGCCGGCGGTTGCTGCGGCGTGGGCGCTGCCGGCTTCGAGCAGGCGGCGCAGGCGAGGACGAGTGCGACTGGCAGGGCGGTGCGGATCATGACGGTTCCTCGGCGGGTCGTGCCGAGTCTCGCGCGGGCCGTACGTCAGCGCAATCGCGCGCCGTAGAAACCGTTATCCCGTTCCACTTCCATGGGCCAGCCGAACAGCTCGGAGAGACGGTCGTCGGCGAGTAATCGCTGTTTCGGGCCATGGTCGAAGAGACGGCCATCGCGAAGCATCACCACATGGCCGATCTCCGGCACGATTTCCTCGACGTGATGCGTGACCAGCACCAGCGTCGTCCCTTCGCGTGCCAGTTCGCCGAGCAGGCCGAGGAAGCGTCGGCGTGTACCGGGATCGAGCCCCGCGCAGGGCTCGTCGAGTAGCAGCGCTCGGGGGCGATGCACCAGCGCGCGTGCAATCAGGACTCGCCTCGCTTCGCCGGTCGACAACGTCGAGACGTCCCGTCCTGCCAGGTGCCCGGCGCCCACACGCTGCAGGGCCTCCATGGCGCGCCGTCGCCTATCCTCATCGACCACGTGGTCGAGGCCGAGCGTCAGCGACGCGAAGAACCCGGAAAGCACCGCATTCATCGCGGGCTCGTTGCTGCCTTCGAACTCGCGGCGCAGATCGGACGAGACGACGCCAAGCAGGGAGCGCAACTCGGCGACAGGCCAGCGATCGCGCCCGAAAATACGCACCACGGGCGAGCCGTCCGCATGGACGAGGGGATACAGCCGCCGTTCGATCAGCTTGACCAGGGTGGACTTTCCCGAACCATTCGGGCCAAGGATGGCCGTGTGCTGGCCCGGGGCGATCGCCAGGGACAAGGCGTCGAGCAGGGTGCGGCCCTCGCGCAGCACGGTCGCGCGGTCGATCGAAAGCAGGGCGTCGTGGTCGGTCATCATGCCATCGTGTCCCAAGCGCGCGCCGGCCTCAAGCCTTCGTGGGAGCGCGGGCAGGCTGTACCATTTCAGTCACCGACGGAGACCTCACATGCATCCACGACTCAGCAGCTGGCGCCTCGACGGGCGAACCGCCCTCGTTACCGGGGCGAGCAAGGGCATCGGCTATGCCTGCGCCCGCGAGCTGGCCGTCCTCGGTGCGGATGTCCTGCTCGTCGCAAGGGATGAGCTCCAGTTGGAGGAGGTGCGCGACGAGCTCGCCGAGGAATGTCCGGATGTCGAGATCCTGGCCATGGCCGCCGACCTCGCCGACGAGGAAGATCGCCTCGCCGTGTTCGACTGGGTCGCCGACCTCGAGGTGAATCTGTCGATCCTGGTGAACAACGTCGGTGGCAACACGCCGCGTGCCACGCTCGATTACGAGCCGGATGAATACCGACAGCTCTTCGAGCTGAATGTCTTCTCGGCTTATGAGATGTGTCGCTCCGCGTATCCCCATCTTGTCCAGCACGCCAACGCGGCGATCGTGAACATCGGTTCGGTGTCCGGTATCACGCACGTGCGCACCGGATCGCCGTATGGCATGACCAAGGCCGCCTTGCACCAGCTCACGCGCAATCTCGCCGTGGAATGGGCGGAAGACGGCATCCGTGTCAATGCCGTCGCGCCCTGGTACATCCGCACGCAACGCAGTGAGCCGGCGCTGGCCAACGCGGAATACCTGGAAGAAGTGCTCGACCGCACACCGATGGGACGCATCGGCGAGCCCGAGGAAGTGGCGGGAGCCGTCGCCTTCCTGTGCCTGCCGGCCTCGAGCTATGTCACCGGTGAAATCGTCGCCGTGGACGGCGGGTTTCTCCGTTACGGCTTTTGAACGGTCGGCGTTTCAACGGCAGGATTGCAGTTGGTCGCGCAGTTGCGCGTCTTTGGCGTCCAGTGGCGCACGATCGCTCTTGAAGGCACGGCGGATTTGTCGTTGCGTGGCGTCCGCCTCGCTGCGCAGCGCCTGGCACGTCTCGGCCGCACTCAGCTCGCGGCACGGGTCCTGCACCCAGACCAGGTTTCTCGTCGCGATCGCGCCGAGGTTACCCTTGCCTCGATTGAGTTCGGGGGCCGAAGCGACGGCGGAATTGGGGTTGCCGTAAGTGTCCGATAGCGAGCCACTGGCCACGCCGAGCACGCCCAGCGGGGCGAGATAGGGCTGCGGATGGCCGTCGGCACTGGTGTAAGGCGTGCCGTCGGTCGCACGGATGCAGCCGAACATGCGCGGCGGTGGCGGCATGGACAGGGAAGGTGGCGTGTCCGTCGCCGGCTCGTCGCGCCGAGGTGGCTGGGGCATCGGCGCGACCTCGCCGTTCGCCGGCGCCGAGTCCTGGAGGCGCAGCGTTTCCTGCCGTTGGCCGCTCGGACATGGCGTCTGCTGGTAGATCGTCTGGCCGGCCGTTACGCACTTGTAGACGGTTTCCGCACGGCCCCCTCCCGTGACCGCCAGGGACAGGGCGGCGAGTGCGAACACCGCGAGGCGCATCCTCAGAAGTCCGCGACGTGATCTTCGGACGCGAAACCAAGAGTCATCGCGCCCTCGCCGACGTTGACCATGCCGGTGATGCTCATCGGGCTTTCGAGGATCTCCACGCCGGCATCGCCGCAGACGCGGGTGAGGGCGTGATAACCGGTCAACGCACGCATTTCCTCGAGATCGCCGCCGTAGCTGAGCGAGAGCGACGGCACGAGCAGCCCGGCCTGGACGCGCTTGGCCGCATACTCGAACAATACCTGGGCTCCATGGTCGAAGCCGCGCACCTTGCCGACCGGGCCGGTCTCGCCGCGGTGGGCGCGCAGGATCGGCTTGATGTCCAGCGCTGTCCCCAGCATCGAACTCATGAAACTGACGCTGCGGTCGCCCTTGCTGCGTGCGCGAGAGCGCAGGTAGTTGAGGTCGCGCGGCAGCATGTAGCCGTAGGAGCAGTCGGCGATATGCGCCACGCGTTCGCGCACCTCGGCGGGCGACTTGCCGGCCTGGATCATGCGCACGGCTTCGGCGATCACCGGGCCGGCACCGGCGAAGATGTTCCGCGTGTCGACCACCCGCATGAGGAAGGGGCCCGTGATCCCGGCCGCTTCGCGGATGGGGCGGTAGTTCTTCAGGATGGCGAAGCTGGCCTTGATCACGTTGTCGTGGATCGGGCTTCGGGTGGCCATGATGGTCAGGCAGACGATGCAGTCGTAGTCCTTGACCAGGCGGTCGAGGAACAGGTTCTGCACGTCTTCGACCGAACTGGGCTCGGTTTCGCCGGAGTGGCTCTTGCTGCCGAGCTTCTGGTCGCGGAAGCGCTGGATCTCGACCGGGTCACGGTCGTCCTTGAACTTCTGTCCGTCGACCTTGACGATGATCGGCATCACGGCAATGCCGTTGCGCTCCAGGAAATCCTGCGGCACGTCGCAGGCCGCATCGATCGCTACACCGATTCGCATCGGGTACTACCCCCGTCGAAGGCCCAAGGCCCAGCGGCACAGGAAACGCCCGCTGCGTTCCGCCTCGCCCCGCTTGGGCCGGATGCTACACTTGCGCGAATGAATTTGGCACTCCGCCGGCGTGGCGTCGCCGGTAACCGCGCCGTCGGTCCGTGAAGGCAGGCTTCCGCCTCCGCCGGTGCCTGCGCAACCGGATTCCCCATGAAAACCAAGAACGAGATCGTCTCCAACTGGCTGCCCCGCTACACGGGCACCCCCCTGGAGGCCTTCGGCCAGCACATCCTGCTGACCAACTTCGGCCATTACGTCGAGCGCTTCGCGCTCGACCATGGCGTGGAGGTGCGTGGCCGCGACCGGCCCATGCCCAACGCCACGGCCGATGGCATCACCCTGATCAACTTCGGCATGGGCAGCCCCAATGCCGCGACCGTCATGGATCTGCTCAGCGTCATCGCGCCGGAGGCCGTCCTTTTCCTCGGCAAGTGCGGTGGCCTGAAGCGGAAGAACGCCATCGGCGACCTGATCCTGCCGATCGCCGCGATCCGTGGCGAGGGCACCTCGAACGACTACCTGCTTCCCGAGGTGCCGGCCCTTCCGGCATTCCAGCTCCAGCGCGCGGTGTCGACGATGATTCGCGACCTCGGCCATGACTATTGGACGGGTACCGTCTATACGACCAACCGCCGGGTCTGGGAGCACGACGAAGCCTTCAAGGACTACCTGCGTCGTACGCGCAGCATGGCCATCGACATGGAGACCGCGACGATCTTCGCCGCCGGCTTCGCCAACCACATCCCCTGCGGTGCCCTGTTGCTGGTCTCCGACCAGCCGATGATTCCCGAAGGCGTGAAGACCGAAAGCAGCGATGCCGTCGTGACCGCGAACTATGTCGATCGCCATATCAAGGTGGGCATCGAGGCGTTGAAGCTGGTCCGTCGTCACGGGCGCAGCGTGAAACACCTGCGCTTCGAAGACGACTCTGAATCGTAGGCTGTACTGTGGGACGGGCACATCGACCGCGCTGGGTGTTGTGCTGGTGTTGCTCGCAGCCATCAGCTGGAGCATTTGCAATCTGATCGTGAAGCGGCACAAACCACAGGACATGATGGCCTTCGTCGCGTGGTCGAGCGTCTTCTCGGCGCCCGTGCTGTTTGTGCTGACGTACGTGAACGAAGGCGCGGCACCCTTCATCGCGCTATCGCATGGTGTGTCCTGGGCGGCGGCGGGCTCGGTGCTGTTCCAGGCATACGTCACGACCGTGTTCGGCTACATGGTCTGGAACAACCTGATGAAGAAGTACCCGGCAGCGAGCGTCGCGCCGCTGTCGCTGATCGTGCCGGTGTCGGGCATCGTGACGTCGTATCTGGCTTTCGACGAGCATTTCGCGACCGGTGTCTGGACCGGCGCGGCAGTGATGCTCGCCGGCGTGGCGATTTTTGTCTGCGCCCCCTATCTCGGAACACAACGGCGCACCGCAATCCCGTAGGAGTCGATTCATCGCCGAATGGGTTCTTGCGACAAGCTTGCCCGCTGCCGCGGGATCGCCGCTGAAGCGGCTCCTACATCAAAGCAAAAAAAAGGCCGCTCCTTCTGGAGCGGCCAATATCCGGGGAAATGCTTGCTGTTGTTGTTATGCGTCAGAGCTAAGCGCTTTCGTTACAGCGTGAAGTCGTAGCGGGCTCCCAGGCGGACGGTGCGCGGATCCTGGAACGAACGTGCGCGCAGATACTGCGGATTGGGCAGGCCGGACGCCGTCTCACCCGTTTCGTAGTACTGAGTCACGCGCTGCTTGCCCAAAGCATTGAACACGTCGGCCGACAGCGTGAGCTTGTGGTCGGCGAAAGCCGGCTTCCAGGCGGCGCTGAGGTCAAGACTGTACGTCCACGGTGTGCGGCCACGCGAACCACGCGGGGAGGGTTGGCCGTTGCAGTAGAAATAGTTGTTCTTGTAGCCGTACGGGTCACCACCGTAGGAATCCGGACGGACACCCAGGCAGCTGACGGGGTAGCCCGAAGCAATGCGCGTGACCGTCGAGAACGCCCATTCGTCCGACGGCGCATACGTACCGTAGATGCGCAACTGGTGCTTCTGGTCGTTCGGCAGGTTGCCGTTGGTGTTGTCCATGATGGCCGGGAAGTCCCAGCTCTCGGTGGTCGACACGTCAGCCTGCACGATGTTCGAGTCGAGCTGGCCTTCGGAATTGCCGTAGCTGCGCGAGTAGGTGTAGTCGATCTTCGCGTACCACTTGTCGCTGAACTGGTGTTCGGCGTACAGGTCGAGCATGTAATAAGCGCGTTTGGCCTTCGGCTCGCCTATGTCTTTCGCGGTGAGCGGAATGCTGATGTACTGGCCGTCGGCCGGCGACACGGTGAACGTGTTGGCACGACCCGGGTTGTACAGCCAGCAACCGGTGCTGCGGCCGATGCCTGCGGCCACTTCGTCGCTCAGGCCATGCTCGTCGCCCCAGGTTTGCAGCGGTGCCGAGTCGCAGGTATCGTCGATCAGGCTACGCAAGCGACGGTACATCGCCTTCGCACCGACGACCCAGTTGTTGTCGAGCTGCTTATCGAAGCCGAGGATGTACTCATCCTGATAGTAGGAGTGCAAGCCCTGGGCCGAAACGGTCTTCGCATCCGGCGGAACGCCATTGGCGCCGTTGTTGTAGAAGGTTGCCGAGGCGGGACCCGACACCAGGCCGGTAGGCACGCCCGTGACCGGGTCGATGCCGGTGAAGCCGAAGTACTGCGACGGATAGGTCGACGGGCCGGCGCCACGGACGGCCACCGAGGTGGGGAGACCGAGGTGGTAGCGACCTGCGTTGGCGTAGATCTTCAGCGAGCTGTCGCCATAGACGTCCCACGATGCGCCCAGGCGCGGATCGAGCTGATGGCGGGCGTTGGCATAGGCTTCGCCGCTACCGTTGTAGTTGGTGAACTGTTCGTTACGCAGGCCGATGTAACCATGCCAGCGGTCCGTGATCTGCCAGTTGTCTTCGATGAACTGCGAACGCTGGTTGGTGCGGGCCGACGTGCCCGTGCCCAGGGCGGTGGATTCGACGAAGTAGCCGTTCGGGAAGTCAGCCGGGTTGTAAAGGGCCGGATCGAGGCCGAGGTTCTTCAGGCGGTCAGTGATTGCCTTGCCGTTGCCCACGTCACTGTAGATGTAGCCGGTACCGCCGACAGGCTGTGAGCCCCAGGTGGCGCGCAGGACATAATTATCGACACCGGCGCGCAGGTCATGGTCACCCAGGCGATATTCGATGTTGGCGCTCCAACCCTTGCTGCTGTCCTTCGACCCGGGCAGCAGGAAGGACGTCGCGCCCACCGTGCAACCTGTCTGCGGATTGGCAGCGAACTCGACGCGGCTATCGGTGATGGACGGGCAGCTCTGGCCGGTCGCCGACGTGATGTTCTGCGCGTGGTCGGAATGCGCACGGCCGTACATCGCGTTGACCGTCAGGTCGTCGGTGATGTAGCCCGTGTAATGGCCGATATAGGTCTGGCCACCCGGCGTCGCGTTGGTCTGTGTGCCGTTGTAGTTCTTCGTATAGACGTGGCCCAGATAAGCACCGGGACCGGTAACGTAGTTGTACGCACCGATGGACTGGTCGGTCGTCTCGGTGTCGCCGATGCCGGTGAATTCGAGGATGTTGTTGTCGGTGATGTTCCAGTCGATCTTGGTCAGCCAGCGCTTGGTCTTGTCGACGTCGTGTTCGTTGTCGCTCACGCTGCTGGGGCCGGTGTAGTCGCCGGTGTTCTTGATCCAGTCCGCCGCGGCGAAGATGAACAGCTTGTCCTTGATCAGTGCGCCGCCGACGGAGCCGGAGTACTGCAGGTTCTCGTTGTTGCGCAGGGTGTAAGGATTGCCGTGCTGGAACTTGGTGCCGTTGCGCAGATCGATGTCGCGCGGCTGCTGGTTCAGGCTGTCCGGCGACCAGAACACCTGGATATCGCCCTTCCACTCGTTGGTGCCGCGCTTGGAAACGACGTTGATCACGCCGCCGGTGGAACGACCGTACTCGGCGCCGTAGCCACCGATCAGCACCTGCTCCTGGTCGATCGCGTCGTACGGCAGCTGGCGCGAGCTCACGCCGGTCAGCGGGTTCGTGGCCTGGAAGCCGTTGATGTAATAAGCGTTCTCGGACGCCGAGGAACCACCGAAGGACAACGCGTTGCCGTAGCCACGCACTGCCGGCGTGGTACCCGGGGCGAGCAGGGCGATCGAGCTGATCGAGGTGCGGGCGATGGGCAGCTTGGACAGTTGGTCGGCGGTCAGCACCGTGCGCGAGTCGACCGAGCTGACGTCGATGCTGGGCAGGGTGTTGGCGGTGACCTGGACGCTGCCGAGGTTGGTCGCATCGCTGGCGCCGGCGGCGGCAGCGGCGAAGGAAACGTCGGTACCCTGGCTGATCTGGGTCTGGACGCCCTTGTGCGAATCGACGGCCGTACCGTTGTGCATCAGCGTGACGGTGTAGGTGCCGATGGGCAGCGAGTTGGCGCGGTAACGGCCGCCGGAGTCGACGGTGATGTCGCGGCGAAGACCGTTGTCCGTGTTCTCGATATGGACAACGTCACCGGGCGTGGCGGAGCCGAAAATGGCACCCGTGGCGTTGCTCTGCGCCAGCGCCGAACCGGCACCACCGATGGATACGGCGAAGGCGACGGCAAGCGCGAGCTTGCGGCGCGCCGGCGCGGCTGAACGGATTGCGTACTGCATGGAACGTCCCTCCTGAAATAACGCGTGACGAATAAACGGGGTGAGGCCATCCGCATCCGCGCGGCACGCGGACGTTCCGCCGGAAAGGCCGGCGGGCGGAGAACCAACTGGAAAATTTCGCTCGGCCGAACGCCTCTTACCGGGCGGGCGGCGTCACGTCGTCAATCGAAAGGGGTGCGCGCGATGGCGTGGTGGTGCATGTCTTTGCTCCCCAAAAAGTCGTGCAAGACGTCGTCCATGGCGAAAGTCGCACCCGCTCATCATGTCCCCTGAGGCGAGCTGACGACAGCGCCGAAACGGCGCGTGAAAACAACGTAAAGTACTGGTGCACCAACGAACAATAGGAATAAGTCCTAAGCAAGTAATTCCGAGGCGATTCGCAATTTAGTGCGGTGCAAGTGCCGGGCGTCTTGCCTGCTTTGGGTGCCCCGTTTAACGTCGGTAGATGGCTCTAGTCATCACGATCCTCGTCCTCCTCCTCGTCGTTGCGCTGTCCGGCGCCATCGTTCGTATCCTTCCCGTTCGCCTTCCCCTGCCGCTTCTGCAGATTGGGTTAGGTGCGCTCCTGGCCCGCCCGTTCGGGATGGATGTGGAGTTCGACCACGAACTTTTCTTCCTGCTGTTCATTCCTCCGCTGCTCTTCGCCGACGGCTGGCGGATCCCCAAGCGCGAGTTGTTCCTCCTGCGCGGTCCCATCCTCGCCCTGGCGGTGGGGCTGGTCTTCTTCACGATCCTGGGTGTCGGCTACTTCGTCCACTGGATGATTCCGACGGTGCCCCTGGCGGTGGCGTTCGCTCTGGCCGCCGTGCTCTCGCCAACCGACGCCGTCGCGGTGACGTCGATCACCGGGGAGACGCCGATTCCCTCGCGGCTGATGCACATACTGTCGGGCGAGGCATTGTTCAACGATGCATCAGGCCTGGTCGCCCTGCAGTTTGCCGTGGCGGCCGAGATTACCGGCAGGTTCTCGTTGGGCAACGCTTCCATGGACTTCCTGGTGATGGCTCTCGGCGGCGTCTTCGCAGGCGCACTGGTGAGCTATACGTTCGGCATCTTCCGTCGACGCCTGGTGCGTTGGAGTGGCGAGGTGGATCCGGCCAGCCAGGTCGCACTGCTCCTGCTGCTCCCCTTCGCGGCTTACCTGCTTGCCGAGCACTTCGGCGTCTCGGGCATCCTGGCTGCCGTGGCCGCGGGCATGACCATGAACTACACCGATGTCCTCAAGGGCGGCTACGTGGCCACCCGTATGCAGAACGGTGCGGTCTGGTCGATGGTGGAGTTCACCTTCAACGGCCTGATCTTCCTCCTGCTCGGCCTTCAGCTTCCCGGCATCGTCGACGGCGCGAAAGGCGATCTCGCGCAGGCGGGCGGTGGCGAACTCTGGTACCTGGTCGCCTATGTCCTCGCGATTACCGTGGTGCTGGTGGTCCTGCGCTTCATCTGGGTATGGGTGTCGCTCCGCTTCGTCCTGATGCGGGCCCTGCATCGCGGCGAGAAGCGGCCCAAGGTGGGCACGCGCATGGTGTGGACCTCGGCGCTCGCCGGTGTGCGTGGCGCCATCACCATGGCTGGCGTGCTTTCGCTACCGCTGATGAAGAGCGAGGGTGTTCCGTTTCCCGTGCGCCACCTGATGATCCTGCTCGCCAGCGGGGTGATTCTCTGCACCCTTGTCATCGGTGCGATCGGCTTGCCGCTTGCCGTGAAGGGCCTGAAGATTCCTGGCGAGGATCCCCGCGTACGCGAGGAACGCAAGGCTCGCGGGCTTTCCGCCGAGGCTGCATTGCGCGGTATCGCCGACGAACAGCAGCGTGTGGACGAGAGTGGCGATGTCAACGCCATCGCCCTGGCGTCGCGCGTTGCGTCGCGAGTCATGGCCGACTACCAGCAACGTCTTGAAGCCGCAGGCGACGAAGGCGATGTTCCGGAGAAGGCGCGCGCCGAGGCGGGCACGGAGCGCGTCATGCGTCTGGCCGCGCTACGTGCCGAAAGGAGGGAGCTGTACAACCTTCGGCGAAGTCACGACATCAACGACGATACGTTGCGTACGCTGTTGCGCGAGATCGATCTGGCCGAGGCGTCGCTGACGGGTCTGCATTCGGGCTGAGAGCATCGCCGCTGAAGCGGCTCCCACAACACGGGCGCGGCTCCCACAACGCAGGGGCGGCTCCCACACGGGTCATGTGTGCGTCGCTCGGTGGCGGCCGATTCGTCGGCGATGCTCTCTGTGGGAGCCGCTTCAGCGGCGAAGGGTGCTCGCCTCAAAGACCGAAGAAGGCCTCCGTCGTACGCACGCTGGACGCCGTCAGCGCGTCCTTCGTCTCGCCACGATCGCGCGCGACCTCGTCACGAATGTGCGCAAGGTACATCGGCTCGTTGCGACGGTCCTTGGGCATCGGCCGGATCGTTCGCGGCAACAGGTACGGCGCATCCGTCTCGAGCATGAGCCGGTCGGCGGGAATGATCTTCACCATCTCGCGCAGGTGGGCGCCGCGGCGCTCGTCGCATATCCAGCCAGTGATGCCGATGTGACAGTCGAGGTCGAGGTAGTCACGCAAGGCCTCTTCGGTATCCGTGAAGCAATGCACCACGGCCGCGGGTACACGGTCGCGATAGCGTTTGAGGATGGCCAGGAAATCGTGGTGCGCGTCGCGCTGGTGCAGGAACACCGGTTTCCCCACCTCGGCCGCCATCTCCAGTTGCCGTTCGAAGGCGGCGCGCTGCACGTCGCGCGGTGAATAGTTTCGGTTGTAGTCGAGCCCGGTTTCGCCGATCGCGCGCACCTCCGGTTCCCTGGCGAGCTGCCTGAGCACGGCATCGGTCGCATCGTCGTAGTCCACGGCGTGGTGAGGGTGCACGCCCGCGGTGGAAAAGAGACGACCGCCACTGGCCCGCGCGAGGGCGAACGCGTGCTCGCTTCCGTCGCGCGAAGCCCCCGTGACGATCATCCGACCCACGCCGTGCGCAGTGGCGCGAGCCAGCACGTCGTCAATATCTTGACGAAAAGTTTCGTGGGTAAGGTTGGCTCCGATATCGATCAAGTCCATGATTTCTTTCGCTTTCAGACAAGGGTTTGAACGTGATGGTCAAGCGTTATCGACACGCAAGACTATGAATTGAAACATGTAAGGCTGGCCAAAACGAACGTCGACGGGGTTTTCGGCGAAGGTCGTGCCGGCCTCAAGAAAGTTCTCGTCAAAATATTGACGTTCGTATTTTCCTGCTGTTAGGTTCCAAAGACGGACGTCAAGAAGACGACACCGAGGAGCACGCAGATGGATCTCGAAACCGATAGCAGGGGACGCCCCAGATGGCGTCGCGAGGACGGCGGCCGGCAAGCGGTCGCCCACCAGCAGTACCACGGGCAAGGGGACATGCAGATGGTAAACCGCACCGCCGCCGGGACGCTCGTCGACCCGCCGAATCCGGGTTGTACCGCGCCATAAGTCGTCTTCGGATTTTGCGTTGAGGGGAACGTCGAATCCTTTAGGTGTTTGAGCCGGCGAGGGGGCCTTCGTCGGCTGGCGTGCAGGGAGGGGTCCCGGCGCCGCACTAGGGAGGTATGCGTAATGAATTCACGAACACTGGCACAGGCCATCGGCCTCGTGCTGACGGGCGTCTTCACCGTCGCGGGAGCGGTTCACGCCGCGGAAACCCCGCAAACCAACGCGCCGGCGGCTGCGCCGCAGACCGTCATGGTCCAGGGCGTGCAGGTCGCCATCGATCCCGCCACGGGCCGTTTGCGCGAGCCGACCGCCGAGCAACGCGCCGCCCTGTCGAAGGCTTTCCAGATCCGCTCGACGAAGGCGTCCCTGCTTAGCGGGCAACCGCGCACGGCGACCGAAGCGAGGTCGACCTTCCGCACCGTCAACCTTGCCAACGGCGTACGGGCCAAAGCCGTACGTGTACCGCAGGAGCTCATGAGCAGCGTCGTCGCCGAACGTGCGCCGGACGGCACGATCAGCGTGCATCACGACGACCACGGCGTGCAGGCCGCACCGATCGCACCGGAGGTGACACGATGATCCGCCGCGGCCTTCTCTTCACCGCGCTTGTCGCCGCCGGCCTGTTCGGCACCGTCAGCGTCAACGCCGCCGAGATCAAGATCGTCAACCAGGATGTCGGCACCGGCAAGGGTCTCGACGATCCGACGCCTGCGGTACCGGTCGGTGGCAATCCCGGCACGACTTACGGCAAGCAGGCACTCAACGTCTACCTGTTCGCCGCCGACATCTGGGGCGCGGTGCTCCAGAGTGACGTGACCATTTCCAACGGCGCGACCTTCGAACCGCTCGAATGCGATGCCACCTCCGGTGTACTCGGCTCGTCCGGCACCAACTTCATCTTCTACTTCGACGATACCAGCACGTTGCCGCCCGGCGCCGTGCGTAACACCTGGTATCACTCCGCACTGTTCGATGCGCTGACTCACGAAGACGGCGCGCCGGGCGAGGACGACATCCAGAGCCAGTTCAACGGTGCGCTGGGTACGCCCGGATGCCTAGAAGGATCGAAGTGGTACTTCGGTCTCGACGGCAAGACGCCTGCCGGATCGATCAACTTCCTCAATGTCGTGTTGCACGAAATGGCCCATGGCCTCGGCTTCTCGGGTTTCAACAACCTGACGACCGGCTCGGGATATGTCGGTGACGACGGCGTGGCGCGTCCGGATATCTACTCCACCTTCGTGTTCAACGATACGCAGATGAAGAAGTGGTACGACCTGACGCTTCCGCAGCGTGTCACCGCCGCGCTGGACGACGGCAAGCTGGTCTTCACCGGTGCGACGGTCAAGGCGGAAGCACCGCTCGCGCTCGGCGTGCCGAGCGTGTTCCGGGTGACTGCTCCGGCGGCTGCCGCCGGTGACTACTCGTACTCGCAGGCAGCCTTCGGTCCCGCCGCGACCGCCGCCAATTTCAGTGGCAGCGCCGTACAGGCGGCGCCGGCGGATGGTTGCGCGGCGATCACCAATGGCTCGGCCCTCGCCGGGAAGATCGCGATCATCGATCGCGGCACCTGCGACTTCACCGTCAAATCGCTCAATGCGCAGGCGGCGGGCGCGAAGGCGGTCTTGATCGCCAACAACCAGGCCGGCGCCATCACGCCGGGAGGCACGCCTGCTTCCCCGGTCACGATTCCCGTGATCGCGATCAGCCAGGTGGATGGCAACAAGCTCAAAGCCAACCTCGCCGGCCTCACCGGAGCCGTGGGCCAGGGCACCGGCCTTGCCGGCGCGGATGCGCAGGGCAACGTCCAGCTGTACGCGCCGACCGTGCTCGCCCAGGGCTCGTCGTTCTCGCACTACGACACCCGCCTGACGCCGAACGCGATCATGGAATACGCGATCAGCCAGGATCTCGTCGGCCAGATCGACGTCGACCTCACGCCCGCGTTGTTCCAGGACATCGGCTGGGGCCTCAACCGCAGCACGCAGAAGCTGCTCACCTGCGATACCGGCATTCCGACGCTCGTCCCGGGTGGCGTGATCGTCGGTGCCAACGTGCTCGCCAACGTGAAGATCATCGCTGGCGCCGCAGCCAGCGTGGGCGACTACCGCAGTGGCATCCATGCCTATGCGACGCAGCTCGCCAGCGATGGCCTGGTCACCGCCGGACAGGCATCGAGCCTCAACGCGTGCCTGTCCGACGCGGAGACGCAGAAGCAGTACGACGCCTTCGGTCCGCCGGCGGCTCCGCCGGCGATCGTGCTGGCCAACAACACCGCGCTGAACAACCAGAAGGGTGCGGCCGGTGCCACCACGGCGTACCAGCTCACGGTACCGGCCAACGCGAAGACGCTCACCCTGCGCACCTACGGTGGCTCGGGTGACGTGTCGATCTCGGTGGCCGACCCCAAGGGCGTGGTGAAGGCACAGCCGAATCGTCCGGGTAACAGTGAGCCGTTTACGGCCACCAAGCCCGCGGCCGGCGTGTGGACGCTGACCGTGAAGGGCGAGAAGGCGTACTCCGGCGTGAGTGTGCTCGGTGCATACACGCTCTGACGCATGACCCGAAAGAGGCCCCGGTTCGCCGGGGCCTCGACCTTCGTGGGGCCCGCTTTGCGGGCAGGGGAACAGACACGACGTCTGGACGGCTGGGCGGCTTCGCGCCACCGGTCTTCGGGACACCTCGTCCGCCGCGGTCGCGACGGACTGGCGATGGGCCGCGCGTCGCGCGCCCGCGCATTGATCGCTAACAAGCGGGCATCTGGGAGGAAGGTTCACGTGAATACCATCTACAGCAAGGTCTGGAACACATCGCTCGGCATCCTGGTCGTCGCGTCGGAGCTGGCGAGAGCCAACGGCAAGGGCGGTGCCTCCCGACGTCTGCGCGCCGCGATGGCGGCGCTGCCACTGGCTGCCGGCGCGATGCTGGCGCTGGCAAGCACGCCCGCGCAGGCAGGCAACGTGTGCGGCGGCTATCTGTTCGGCATCCAGGGCAAGGCACCGGTCGCCAGGGGCGACGATGCCTTCGCCTGCGGCACCTCGAGCAAGGCGGCCGGCGACTACAGCACGGCCGTCGGCACGGCAGCGAACAGCAGCGGCAACTACAGCGTCGCACTGGGACAGAATGCCCAGTCGTCAGGCGCCTGGTCGACGGCGCTGGGCCAGAATGCCCGCGCGACCGGCACGAACAGCGTCGCCGTCGGCGAATCGTCGTTCGCCAGTGGCTCGGCCAGTTCCGCATTCGGGACGGACGCGAGCGCCACGGCGAAGAACGCGGTCGCCCTCGGCGACGGATCGGTCGCCAATCGCGCCAACACGGTATCGGTAGGCAAGGTTAACGAAGAGCGCCAGTTGGTCAACGTCGCCGATGGCACGCAGTCGACCGATGCGGTCAACAAACGGCAGCTGGACAAGGTCTCGTCCTCGGTCGGTAGCGTATCGACACGGGTCGATCAGCTCGCCGAAGACACCCGTGACGCCGCGCACTACTTCAAGGCCAACGGCAACGGTGACGGCAGCGACGATGCGCTGGCTACCGGCGACGGCGCCACGGCATCCGGATCCGGTGCTTTCGCAGGCGCTCAGGGCGCCAGTGCTTCCGGCAGCGGCGCGGTAGCGACGGGTCGGCAATCCACGGCGACCGGTTACGGCAGTGTGGCCACGGGCCAGAACAGCGCCGCGTATGGCGCCGGTGCGCAGGCGAACGGTCCGGGTGCCGTCGCCGTCGGTGGTGTGGCCGTCGATGCCGCTGGCAATCCGTTGATCACCAACGGCGGCGTGCCGGTCGATACGGGCGCGACCAGCGCGGGCGTCGGTGGCACGGCGATCGGTGCAAGCGCGCAGGCGAGTGGTTTTGCCTCGTCGTCGTTAGGTGTCGGAGCGTACGCAAGCGGCGCGCAGTCGACCGCCGTAGGTGCGGTGGCGAATGCGCTCGGCGATTACGCCACGGCCAGCGGTTCGCAGGCCACGGCGGCGGGCGATCAGTCCGTCGCCAGCGGCTTTGGCTCGACAGCTTACAGCGCGGGGTCCACGGCGGTCGGTGCCGGCGCCAGCGCATCGGGCGAAGGCAGCGTGGCGATCGGCAACTTCGCCGAAACGGGCTTTGGCCTGTTCGGTCTGGAGAGTGCGAATGCCGTCGCGGTCGGCACGAACAGTTGGGCCTTGGGCAATAACGCCACCGCCCTCGGTGCGAATGCCTGGGCGCTGGGTGAAAACGCCGTGGCCCTGGGCGCCGACTCGCAAGCCGATCGCGACAACACGGTGTCAGTCGGTACCGCCGGGCATGAACGCCAGATCGCGAACGTGGCTGCCGGCACGGAAGCGACCGATGCGGTCAACAAGGGCCAGCTCGACTCATCGGTAGGTGGCGCCACCCGCTACTTCAAGGCGAATGGTCTCAACGACGGCAGTGACGATGCGCTAGCGAGCGGCCAGTTCGCCACGGCCTCC
>NZ_DATLIW010000037.1:0-74261 GCF_035539195.1 Luteibacter sp. | reverse complement strand
CGCTGAGCCTGCGTAATGTCTTTGCGTCCCATGGTTCACCTCGTTCTGGCTGCGAATCCCTTTGGGATGTCCAGAAAAATTAGACCACTTCAGGGCGCCAAGGTCTCCCCGCGAAACGCCCAAGTGTACAAAGCGATGGCGAAGCCGAGCCCCGCGAGGCCGCAGGCGAGCCATGTGCAAGGTGCGAGATGCGAGATGCGAGATGCGAGATGCGAGATGCGAAAGAATGCCCGGCATGCCCAGCGCCCGCCCCCGGTAATCCGGGAAGAACCTTTCTTTCGTGGCCCCTGCCAAAGGTCATGCTTGACTACACCTGTCGTCAGGCGCACGCTGCCTACATCTGTAGTCAGGAGCGTCGGCATGAGCAAGAAAACCATTGGCGATCAGGAACTCGCCCTGCTCCAGTACATCGCCGAGGTGCCAAAGAGCACCGTGGCCGAAGTGTGCGCCGGCTACGGCGAACCGCGCGGCCTCGCACGTTCCACTGTGCTGACGATGATGGAGCGCCTTCGCGCGAAGGGCTATCTCGGCCGTCGCAAGCTCGAAGGCACCTTCCGCTACAGCGCCACGAACGAATCCGGCGAGGTCATGACCGGCGCCGTGGCCCGCTTCGTCGAGAAGACCTTGCAAGGATCGGTCTCGCCTTTCGTCGCATGGATGTCCGAGCGTGGCCAGGTAAGCGATAGCGAGCTGGCCGAACTCGAAGCGTTGGTGGACTCGTTGCAGTCGCGACGGAAGGGGCGCTGACGTGGACGCATTCCTCGACGCATTGCTGTCCCGCCTCGGCCACGCATCCGTACAGGCCGCCCTGCTTGCCGCTGTGGTGTATGCGACCTGCCGGCTCGTCCCCTCGCTTTCGGCCGCCGCACGCAGCATGCTGTGGTGGTTGCTCGGTGCGCAGCTTGTCGTCGGGCTCGCCTGCCCCACCGTGCTCGGCCTGCCGTTGCTCCCCGCTGCGGCACCGGCGGTCGTGATGAGCACGACGGCCCTGGGCGACGCCGGGCTCGCGTCGGTGGCTCCCGACCCGGTTTGGACCTTCTCCTGGACCGATGCCCTGCTCGCGCTATGGATGGCTGCGATCCTCGTGCAATGCGCCGTCGCCACGCTGCGCTGGTATCGCTTGCGTGGCGTCGTCCGACGCGCCATGCCGCATGACGACGTTCGCGTGGATACGCTTTGCGCACGCCGTGCGCGTGAGCTGGGTTTGCGCCGTTCACCCCGGCTCGCCGTCTCCGATGAAGTGGACTCGCCGCAGGTGATCGGCCTCTGGCGCCCGACCATCCTGCTGCCACTGGAGGATCGCCTCGGCGACGACGAGCTCGACATGGCGCTGATGCACGAACTGGCCCATGTGCGTCGTGGCGACCTCGTGCTCGGATGGGTGCCGGCCGCGGCGCGCACGCTGTTCTTCTTCCACCCCGTCGTCCACCACGCGGTACGCGAGTACGCCTTGTGCCGTGAAGCCGCCTGCGACGCCCTTGTCGTATCGCGTGGCCGGCAGGCGCCAAAGAGTTATGGACGCCTGCTGCTCCGCCTCGGCGTCGCGCCGCATCCGCACCATGCCCTGCCGGGCGCCTCGCCCACCTTCCAGACGCTCAAGAGGAGACTCGACATGCTCGGTCACGCTACCGACGCGCCGCCGCGCGTGCTCACCATCTCGCTCGTCATCGCCATCGCCATCGTCGGCGTGATGCCCTGGCGTGTCGTTGCCGCCGACGGCGGCGCCCAACGCAGCCTCGTCCATACCTCCGCACGGCCGGCTGCGCCTGCTGATCCCGCCGCACCGGCCGCCCCGCCAGCACCCGCCACCCCGGCCGCCCCTGCCTCGCCGGACGACGTCGGCATCCCCGAACCCGCGCCCGCCGCGTATGCGATGCCTATGCCTCCGGCACCACCCGCCCCCATGCCACCGATGGATATCCGCGACGGCATGTCCTCACACGCCCTGGTCTTCTTCGGCGATGGTGTCAGCGTCATCAACGGAAGCAGCAGCGACATCCGTCACGCCAAGGCACAAAGCGACGGCTCGGCACGCTACGTGTGGTTCCGCAACGGCGACCAGGCCTGGGTGCTACGCGATCCCGCGTACGTGAAAAGAATCACCGCCGCCTTCGCCCGTAGCGAGAAGCCCGCCAACATGGGCGCGATGAGCGCCGACAAGCAGTGGGAACTCGACCGCCAGCAGGCCGTCCTCGACCAGCAGATGGCCAAGCTCGCCGAACGCCAGGCCGATCTCGCTGTCCGGGAAAGCGACCCGAGCCGGCCACGTGACGCCGCCGCCTATGCTGCCGGTCACGCCGCACTCAGCCATGAGCAGGCCGCCATCGCGCAGAATATGGCCCAGATCGGCCAGTTGCGTGCGATGCAGGGGAAGACCCAGGCCGAATGGGGCCGTCGTCAGGCCGAGGCCGCGCGCAAGGCGACGGAGGAAGTGAACGGCATTCTCGCCGAGGCCATTCGCAACCACGCGGTCCAGGCTGCACGCTGACGGAATCGACGCCCTCCGGTATGGTGAAAGGCCGTACACGTCCCCACGTGTTGAGTCTTTCCCCCTTCTGGAGGCGTCATGCGACTTGAATCGGGCACGGTGATCGAGGCCCGTGCATTGCTCTTCGACATGGACGGCACCCTGATCGATTCGCGTGTCGTCGTGGAGAAGATCTGGAAACGCTGGTGCGACCAGAACGGTATCGACTGGCACGAAGTACTGCCGCGCCTGCACGGTGTGCGCATGATGGACTCGGTGAAGATGTTCGCCAGACCCGGCATGGATATCGACGCGGTGTACCGGCGCCTGTATCGCGAAGAGGTCGAAGATGTCGACGGCATCGTGCAGATTCCCGGCGCGCACGCCCTCCTCGCTGCCTTGCCCCCCTCGGCATGGACCGTCGTCACCTCGGCCGACACCGTCCTGGCCCATGCCCGCCTCGGCGCCGCCGGTATCGTTCCGCCGCCACGGATGGTCACGGGCGAGATCGTCACCAACGGCAAGCCCGATCCGGAAGGCTATCTCCTGGGCGCGAAACGGCTGCATGCCGATCCGAAGGACACCCTGGTGTTCGAGGATGCCAAAGCAGGCATCGAGGCGGGACTCGCCGCCGGTGCACGCGTCATCGCCATCGCCGGAGATCATCCGGAAGAGATCCCCGATAACGTCGAGTGGATCGCCGATCTCACGGCCTTGCGTGTCGAAGGGTTCGTCGATGGGAAGGTGAGGTTGGTCGTCGTCTGACGGCTGCACGTGACGGTACCATCGCTGCCGAAGCGGCTCCCAACGTGGCCGCATGGGGGGCGAAGCGACCCGCCTTTCGCCCCCTGAGCAGCGCCGGCAACGTGAATGGCGCCGAAAATGCTGCCGTGACAGCGTGCGTGGACGTCGTTCCGGGGCGTATCCTTCACGACCATGCGAATCCTCCTAGCCGAAGACGACGCCGCCATCGCCGCGGCCGTGCGTTCCTCCCTCGAACAGGGTGGCCACGCCGTGGACCATGTCCCCGATGGCGCCAGCGCAGACAACGCCCTGCGCGACCACGACTACGACCTGCTGGTTCTCGACCTGGGCCTGCCCCTGCTCGATGGCAGCGAGGTCCTTGCACGAGCGCGAAAGCGCGGTGCCAGCTTGCCTGTGCTGGTGGTCACCGCACGCGAAGGCCTGAAGGAACGTGTGCGCGTGCTGGATCTGGGCGCCGACGATTACCTGGTGAAGCCATTCGCCCTGGTCGAGTTCGACGCGCGCGTGCGTGCCCTGCTCCGCCGCCGCACCAGCAATGGCACGCCGGAGTTCCGCATCGGCCGGCTGCGCCTGGACATCCCCGGTCACCGCGCCTGGATCGGTGACGTCCCGCTCGACCTCACCGCCCGGGAGTTCGGCCTGATCGAGGCGCTCGCCATTCGCGCGGACAAGGTGACCAGTCGCGCACAGCTCGTCGAGGCCTTGTGCAACTGGGACGAAGACCTCACCGACAACGGCCTGGATATCGCCTTGCATCGACTGCGCCGAAAGCTCGGCGGCTCGGGCACCAGCGTGCGCACCATCCGCGGTCTGGGATACCTGCTCGAAGAAGCCGCGGATGCCTGAACGCCGCCACGCGGGCTACCGTCCACCGCGACCGAGCCTGCGCCGTCGGCTGCTGACCTTCCTGCTGGTGCCCGTGCTCGGCGTGCTGTTGCTCGACGCGGTGATCGGCTATTTCGTCGCCCTGGCCTACTCGAATCGCTTGCACGACTCGGATCTGTCCGACTCGGCGCTGACCCTGTCCGAGATGCTCGGCAATGACGCCCTGCGCGGCGAGCTCACCGCCCAGGCGCGTTTCCTGCTCGAATACGATCCCGACGGACGCAATTACTACACGGTCTTCAGCGAGCGGCACGGTCGGCTCATCGGCAACGCCGAACTCGCCGGTCCCGAAGGCAGTGTCCCCGTCGACGGACCCCCTCGGCTCTACGATACCGCGCTTGGCCGGAAGCCCTTGCGCGCGGCGGTCATGCGGGTGAGCAACCGCCACGAACCCGGCGACCTCCTCACGATCACCGTGGCCGAGAGCCTGCGCGACCGGCACACCCGCGCTCGTGAAATCCTGTTCCTCACCCTGCCTATGCAGGCCCTGCTGATCGTCGCGGTGCTGTGCCTGGTCTGGTTCGGCGTCAGCTACGGCCTGAGAGTGCTCGACCCACTGACGGCACGCCTGAGCCGGCGCGGGCACGACCTCGGCCCGATCGGCGAGGAAGACGTTCCGATCGAGATCCTGCCACTCACCCGCACCATCGACGACCTGTTCGCACGGATGCGCAATATGCTCGGCCTGCAGGAGCGCTTCATCGCCGATGCCGCGCACCAGCTGCGGACGCCACTGGCGGGCATCCAGCTGCATGTGGAATCGCTCGACGGTGCCAGCGACCCCACCCAGCGGACCGATGCCCTCGGTCACGTGCATCGCCTGGCCGCACGCGCCGCGCGGACATCGGCGCAGCTGCTTGCGCTGACGCGCACCCAGGCGCCCGACCTCCCCGACCACGACGGCATGGCGGTCATCGACCTTGCCACGGTGGTGCCCGAGGCCGTGGGTGCGCGAGTGCACCAGGCGCTCACCATCGGCGTAGACCTCGGCTACGAAGGCATCGAAGGAGAGTGCCTCGTACGCGGCGACTCGCTCCAGGTCCAGGAGATCATCGACAACCTGGTCGACAACGCGTTCCACTACGCCGGGCGGGGCTGCACCGTAACGGTCTCGCTGTCTCGCGACGTGGGTGAGCTGGTGCTTGCCGTCGACGACGATGGCCCCGGGGTCGCCGACGCCTTCCTCGCCCTGCTGGGCGAACGGTTCTTCCGCGTCCCGGGCAGCGACGAGGACGGCACCGGGCTGGGCCTGGCCATCGTCGAGAGTATCGCCGAGCGCCACGCCGCCCGGGTGAGCTTCCTGCATGCGGCCTCGGGCGGCCTTCGGGTCGAGGTACGGTTCCCCGCGGTCACTGGAAAGCCCAGTGAAACCACGCACTGAGACCATGCACCTCATGAGCAATCCAGGATACGAGGACCAACTGTGAGCAACGCGGCAGAATTTCGATTCGACGGCGGGCGTGACGGTGTCCTGCTGATCCATGGCCTGACCGGCACGCCCACCGAGATGCGAATGGTCGGCAAGGGCCTCAATCGGGCCGGGTTCACCGTCGTCGGCGTCCGCCTGGCCGGCCATTGCGGCAGCGAGGAAGACCTTCTCGCGACTACATGGGAAGACTGGTACGCCAGCGTCGAAGCCGCCGCCGAAGAACTTCGCGGGCGAGTGGACCGCGTGTTCGTCGCCGGACTGTCGATGGGCGCGCTGCTCGCCTTGCGCCTCGCCGCCATCCGTCCCGACTGGGTCGACGGGGTCGGCGTGTTCGGTGCCACCTTCCGCTACGACGGCTGGTCGATCCCCTGGACCGGCAAGCTGTCCTTCCTGTTGCCCATGTTCAAACGCCTGGGTATCGGCAGGCATCGCAGCTTCATCGAGCAGCCTCCGTACGGCATCCGCGACGAACGTCTCCGCGCGCAGGTGAGCGCCGCGATGTTCTCCGGCGACAGCGAAGCGGCCGGCCTGCCCGGCAATCCCTGGCATGCGCTCGCCGAGATGGTGGTGCTTTCACGCGATGTGCGGCGACGGCTGCACGATGTCGTCGCACCCTGTTTCGTCGCCCACGCGGCGGACGACGACGTGGCCAGCGTCGCCAATGCGGACCTCGTCGCGCGCCGTGTGCGCGGGCCGATCGAGATGCTCCTGCTCGGCGACAGCTACCACATGATCACGATCGACCGCGAGCGTCGCATGCTCATCGAGCGAACGGCGGACTTCTTCGGGCGCATCGCTCGCGACGCGCGACCCACGCGCATGGCGGCCTGATCCGATGCATGGCCTGGTCCTCGCGTTGTGGATCGCCAACGTCGTGCTCGACACGGGCGGCCAGCTCGCGTTCAAGGCAGCCGCCGGCGACGATCGCGCCGGCGACGGGCTGGCCCGTTGGCGTTACATGCTCGCGCGGCCCTGGATCTGGACGGGCATCGGCTGCTACGTGGCCGAATTCGTCGTCTGGATCGCCTTCCTCTCCCTGGTGCCGCTGTCCGAAGGCGTACTGCTGGGCTCGATCAACATCGTCGCGATCATGATCGCCGGGCGCTTCCTTTTCCGCGAACGGCTCAGCCCGTTACGGGTCACCGGCATCCTCCTGGTCGCCGCGGGCGTCGCCATCGTCGGGGCGGGCTCATGAAGCGCTTCTACCTCATCGGCTTCACGCTGCTGCTGGCCTTCGACACGCTCAACCTCATCTGCTTCAAGTTCGCCGGCACGCATGCGCTGCCGGTGGAAATGAGCACGGCATGGCTTGCCCGTGTGTTCTCCTACCCGTGGATCTACGGCGCTATCGTCGGCTACATCGGCGCCTTCCTCACCTGGATGAGTCTGCTCAAGCACGCGCCGATCGGCCCTGCCTTCGCCGCCTCGCACCTTGAGGTGGTGAGCGTGATGGCGCTCTCCTGGTGGGTCTTCGCCGAACAGGTCACGACCACCCAGGTCATCGGCGCGACGGCCATCGTCGCCGGCATCGTCTGCCTGGCCTTCGCCGAAGGCGGCGAGGGAGTGGCGAACCATGTGGTTCCGGCCTGAGTCCGAAGCGCCACCTACCGCAGGCCTGCCGTTGGGCCTGGCCGACCTCCGTTGCTCCTCCGCCGCGCCGCTGACCGCGCTCGCCGCGACCTGGCTGGGCGTGGAAGAGGTCCAGCTGGAGTGCTCCGGCACCGCCGCCCTCACCGTGGCACTCACCGCCCTGGCCGGAGCCGCACCGGGCCGGCGCGAGGTGGCCATTCCCGCCTTCACCTGCCCGCTCGTTCCCCTGGCGATCCGTCGGGCCGGCCTGGTGCCGCGGCTGGTCGACCTGTGCGCGGGCCATTTCGACATGGATCCGCAGCGCCTGGCCGCGGCATGCGGCGAGCAGACCCTCGCCGTCATGCCTACCCACCTTGGCGGCCGCCTCGCCGACGTCGCCAGCGCCAGCGTTATCGCCCATGGCGTCGGCGCCGTCACCATCGAGGACGCCGCGCAGGCACTCGGCGCGCGCATCGACGGCGGCTACGCGGGCACGCGTGGCGACATCGGCTTTTTCAGCCTGGCCGCGGGCAAGGGGCTTTCGATCTTCGAAGGCGGCCTGCTCGTGGCGCGGGACGAATCGCTTCGCGCCCTTTTTCGCCAGACCTCGAAGCGCATCGCCGCCTGGAATCCGGGCTGGGAGCTGCGCCGTTCCCTGGAGTTGGCCGGTTACAGCCTGTTCTACCGCCCCGGCGGTCTTGGCCTGGCGTACGGTGGCCCGCTACGGCGCGCCCTCCGCCGTGGCGACCTGCTTTCGGCCGCCGGCGAACATTTCAGCGCCGACTTCCCGCTGCATCGCGTCGGCCGCTGGCGGCAGAGCGTCGGCGCGCGCGCCTTCGGGCGCCTGCCGGCGTTCATCGAGGCGACCACCGCGCAGGCGCGCTCACGCGTGGCACGCCTTGGCCAGATTCCCGGTGTCCACGTATTCGCCGATGAGGGCGGCACCTGGCCCTACCTCATGCTTCGCCTGCCGGACGAAGCGATGCGAGATGCCGTACTGCTCAGGCTGTGGTCGTCGCGCCACGGCGTGGCGCGCATGTTCATCCATGCACTGCCGGACTATGCGTACCTCGAAACGATGCCGGGTGGCGAGGACGTTCCCCAGGCACGCGACTTCGCCGCACGAACGATGACCGTGACGAACAGCCTGTGGCTGGATGACGACGCTTTCGAACATGTGTGCGCGGTGATCGAAGCCGTGGTGGTGTCGCATTGAGACGGCGTCGGCCGCCGCCCCACGCCGATCTCAGGTAGCGAAGTAGCTCTCCACGGTCAGGCGATCTGGATTCGTACCGCCCCCACCGTCGCCGTTCAGAATCTCGAAAACGACGTGATCCTCGGTGAGATCGACACCGAAGAAAATGAAGTTGTATCCCTCTCGCGCCAGGTCGACGGTGTAGAAGCCCTGGGGAGTACCCGAATCGTCGGTGTGACCGAAGGACGGGTCGAGCGCACCCGAGGGCAGATGCTTCCCCACCAGCGCCTTCCTCGATGCCGTCGACCCATCGGAATAAGGACTGCCGACCACCATGACGCCGCCGTCAGCCGAGGTCTGGAGATGGAGGGGGATGCCGATGCCGTCATTGTGGCCGGTGCTGCCGTAGTCGATTTCCAGCAGTCTGCCGCCGTTGAAGCTGGCGGGAATCGTCCCGCTATCGTCCAGCGCGACCAACAGCCCGACCAACGGCTTACGGGTCATGATGGTCCCCACGCCCCACAATCCGGCCTCTTTCGACCAGGCGAGTTTTTCGATCTCGTTGCGATCGGCGCTGTCGCCCGCGACGACGAACACACCGTTCGTTCCGAAACCCGGATCCGGTTCCCCCGTCGGAAGCAGACGCACGATGCGCCCATTCCCCGAGGTGGTCGCCGTGCTCAGGACGATCTTTCCATCGCCCTGGACCACGGCGTCCGTGATACGCCCGGCCGGACGCAGCGGAACGTCGACGAACACATAGCCCTTTCCGGCGAAGCCGGGATTCAAGCGACCCGACGCATCGAAGCGGAACACGATACCGCCCGCGTAGTTGCCGTCCGCGTCTTTCGTACTGCCGACGAAGAAGAAGTCGTGCCCGGGGCCCGGAACGACGAATCCCCTGACGACGGAAGGTTCGCCAGCCGGCCGGATCGCATCCAGGTTGACGTAGCCGTACGTGCCGAACGCCGTGTCCAGCGATCCGTCGGGCGTGTGACGAACGAGCGTCCACATGCCGCCGTACTGCGACGTCACGACAAGCACGGTCGAGCGATCGGGAGCGGGCCACGCCTGACTGCCGTTCATGCTCAGGTCGATTGGCAGTGCGCCGACGACGAAGCCGGTCTTGCCGTTTTCACCTTCCTGACCGAACGTCGTGTCGAGCGCCCCGTCGGGTGTGAGCCGGGCCAATGCGTATTGCCAGTGTTCGTCCTTCGCGCCGAGGGCGAGCAGGATATTTCCATCGTGGACGCGGGCCAGCGCACGCACCGCGCCGATCTCGTTCGGCACCGGCGTCGGGTATCCACCGATCGTGACATCGAACGTGCCGTTGCTGCCGAACGAGGGGTCGATCTCACCCTGACGGCGCGCGCCGCCTACCTTTAACCCGGATGCTTTCGATGCTTTCGAGTGCCTGAATTCCATGGCCGATTCCTTTCGTCGCGTGCGTGTCCCTTGCACCCGGCGTCGATCCGTTCGCGCCGGCATATCGCCCCGCTGGGGCGTGGGAGAACCGTAGGCCGGAACCCCAGCACGCGCCATAGGCCAAAGGTTGTAGGCGCGGCGCTGGCCTTCGCCGAACGTGGCGACGTAGCATCGAGTCGCGTGGTCCAAGCCGAATCATCACATACCAGGGGCTTGCCTCGGAGCGTACTGAAACTGCTCCAGCGTTTTCTCGGCCAACTCGATTAGCGTAAGGCGACCGTCCTTACGGTGATCGATGGGGTGATCGTTAGCCACGGCCGTCATGTACGCGATGTATTCTTCGCGCGTCACGAGGTGGTCGTGGTCGATATCCACCGCATCGCACATGGCAGTCCACAAATGACGATAAGCGCGTTCGGCTCGATGACCGATATCGGTGTCCACCATATCCCGGTCGGTCTTCACGCGGTGAATCAGAAGGGTGAAATCGGTCCAGGTGATAGCGCCAACGCCATGGGTATCGAGCAGATCGAACCCGCGATCGAAGCTGTGGTTGTCAAGACCCGCGCCACTCAGATGCGCCGCCAGTGCAGCATTGCCGTGCCGATGCCGAACATCGGCGTTGGAGCGACGCACCGCTGCCAGGCGTACATGCCAATTGTCCGTGCCGGAAGCTGGCGCAGCATCGTGCGCGTTCGGTACGTGTACCTTCAACGCCAGTTCTTGTTTGATAGTCGTCCGTTCCGAGCGAGTTGCCCGCCCCATGACCTCGGCGGCGAGCAACACCAGGCCGATAACGCCGAGTACCAGCGGACCCCACAGTGCCGGCTGACCGATCAAGAACGGAATCGCACTCAAGGAGGCTACGACTACGGCGAAATTGGCGGCATGTGATTTACGTCCCAATAATATCCACATCACCGTGATGGCCAACGTATAAACGGCCAACCCACCACCAAGCACCGTGGCCAGCAGCGGCGTCAGCGGCGCCCCGAAATGGCCGGCATGCAGATGCCGCAATTCGTCGGCAATGGTGCGCAACCCGAGCCCGAAGGCCACCATGCCCGCCATCGCAATCAGATGCAACAGGTTGTAGTGGGTACGGGCCAGCTTGTGATGCGCAGTACGCTGATGGTGGGGATGGGCACGATGCATCCGATGTTCGGCGTAGTGCCTGAGCAGGTCGAAATACAACCACCACATCACGGTGCATGAGATCAGTGCAAATCCAATCAATAGCAACTGCTCGATACCTATCGGCTCGCCATACATCTGGCGTCCCATGCCGCCCAATGACATATCCAGACCAATAATGATGATGAAGCCGAAGCGTTCCGCCAGATGTCCAGGCGCTACCACGGTCCAGTGATAGGTGAAGGCGAGCACCGCAATGGTTTCGCAGGTCAACCCGCCCAACCAGAAGGGGATGCGTTCGCTAGCCGGCATCGAGGTGGACGCGCCGATCAAAAGCGCTGTGGCAAGGGACGCGCCCAGCACCACCCACGGGCGTCGCCCGGCCGCATGGCCGTGAATCACCCACAACACAAATGCCGACGATGCACGTATCAACACGTAGGCCGCGAGAAACACCATCACACGCGAGTTGAAGCCTGGCTCGATGAACGCACGAGGCATGGCCATGCCCAGAAACACCAGGCCGGCCAACGCCGCAATATGCGTGGTGCGCACCGTGCCTTCGTCGGCGTCGGCGGTATTGGCCGCCCACACATAGGTCATCCAGCAACCCCACAGCATGACGAGTACCAGCAGGCCGCGCAGTGCACCTTCGGCGGTTTGGTCACTGAGCACAAGCACATCGGTTTGCGAGAATGCGAACGCGGCCATCACGTCGAACAGCAGCTCGAAACCGGAGAGCTCGTGATCGCCCGCCGTGAAGCGAACGGCGGGGCGCCAGCGGCGACGATGCGGCACCTGCACCACGACTACGGCACTCCGGCGGCTTGCACGGTGGCAGTGGGTGCGCCGGCCAGTGCCCTTGCTTCGGCCGTACGCACGGCGACATGCGCCCGTGTGACTTTGAGTCGCTCGAGATAGAGCACGCCTGTGCATAGACAGAGCAAGGTCAGCACGGGAACAAACACGGGTTTCCCGATCAGCAACGGCAACCCTCCGACCAACAGCGCCACACCACCGAGCCGTAAGAGATCCGGTCGCCAGATTGCCGTGAAAGAGAACAGCGCTTGCCCAAACAGGCACCCTGCAATACCGACATACAGCTCGATCAGTGCCGGGGTTGCAATCGACGAATCGAATGAACCGGTTTCGCTGGCGGTCAAGTCGATGAAGACAAGGCGCAACGCCCCGGCGGAAACCACCAGGCCGCCGAACATCAGCATGTGTCCGGCGGTGTAACCGAAGTTGAGTATCAGCTTGCGACCCAGACCAAGCGTGGAGTTCTTCGCATCGTTGGCCCAGCGGGCGGGCTCCACCAGCGGCTTGTAGAGCCGATACATCACATAGGCAATCATCAGTGCGGCGAGCACGAGGGTCAGCATGGCGGGGGTAATCGCGGCGGCCTGACCGACCTGTTCGAGCAACTCCAGGCTCAGGCAACACGCCACCGTATACCCCGCCGCGGATCGCTCGGCGTATGCCCGCACACCGCCGCAATGCCAACCTTCAACAATGCCGACGCGAAGCCATCGATAGGTAGGCATGACGGTACTGTAGACCATGGCCATCATCGCGAGATAACCGAGGAACACCATGCTTGTCTTGGCACTTCCCTCGGCCCATACCGAGCGCCACACCAGCGCCGCCAACATCCAGTAACCCGCTATGAATGCACCCACGTTGCCGATATGTCTTGGACTCGCGCATGCATAGACCCATTTCAAGGTCTCGATCAGCACCGTAACGGTGACTACCGCGGCGAACAGCACCGGTCCGTTCAGTCCGCCAGGTCGACTGGTGAACGCTTCGGGCAAACAGATGGCCAACGCCAGGAACGTGCCAGTCTGCGCGACCAGCAGCAATTTCATCATCGGCGACCGGACGTCCGCGTAGGTGACCGCGTTCACACTGATTTGCCAAAGCACGACCACGATCGCCAGCGTTGCCAGTGCGTGATATACACCCGTCGCGCCTGGCTCCGTGCGCATAAGGCTGCCCGCCTGGGATAGCGCAAGTACGAACGTGATGTCGACGAGCAGCTCGACCGGGTCGGACTTGTCGTCCGGATGACGGCGCGGCAGTGGCCAGTACCCCCCCGCTTCAGGTGCAGTCATCGTCGTATCCTCCGTGACGTTCGTTCAGAGCCGCACTCTCAAGCGCGGCCTTGCCGGGCTGCGATATGTGCGGTCACTGCCTTGTGAAGCAGCTTGTTGCCGTGATGCGGATGGGTCAACAGATGTCCGCCTTCGGCCGCCTTCTCCATGCGGGCGATCAATTCCTTGTCGTGCTCGTCTCGATAGGGAGTGATGTCCAGATCACCCGGAACCTTGCTCAACTTTTCGCTACCAACCCGCTTGACGTACTTCATCATGAAGGCGTCGTATACGTCCCAACTGATGTTGTCGGCACGCACTGCCGCTTCTTCGGCGCGCGTTGCGATCTGGTGGGCGTGCAGGTAGTGAAGATCCAGGTGGTCGATGAGCGCTTTCTCCACTTCCTCGTGCAAGATGAGGTAGCGGTCCACTTCGATCGTGCGGCCCTCGTACTCGAACGTGCGCGGAAGATGGCGATCGATGTAGATGGTCTGGCCGTCGTTGCTGTAGCCGGCCAGATAGGGGATGTCGTGGTCGCGGTCGAATTTCTTCACCCGGCGCAGGATCGCGTCGAGCGCCCGGTCCAGCATGAGGTTTGAAATGTAGCCCTCCGGCACATTGTCTTTCTTGTGCGGGGCGATGGGGTGGCAGCACTGCTCAGGCATGGTCGACAACTCCTTTGTCGGGATCGAACGCGTACACGTGGCGGGCCGGATCCGCTCGTGGCCGACTCCTTTCGCCGTATGACCGCCCATAGCATCCGGCAACGATCCATGCGGGCCCGTACATCGCCATCTCGGCGAACTGCGTCAAACGTTATTACCGGAGGCCAACGTTCGCCATAGACCAAACGTTGTAGGTGCCGGTCACGCCCGACCCTGCTCCACCAGGGTCAAAGCCACCTTGTCACGCAGGTACACCGGCAAGGCCAGCTCCGGTGCCACCGCCTCGCCGTCGCGAAACGCGCGCGCCGCCACTTCGGCCACGTGCCGCGCCTGCGGAAAACGCGCGCCATCCGCCGAACGGATCGGTGCCGTGATGCGCTCGCGGAGGATCGCCTCGTACGTGGCCCAACCGGTACCGACAACGTGCCATGCCGTCGCCTCGGGCACTACCAGCGCGCCGGCGGTATCGACGCGCTCGCGATCGATCAGGGTGATGCTGCCGTTGTCCTCACGGCGCCACGCGGCGACATAGATCTCGCCCATGCGCGCGTCGATGACGGAGAGAACCGCGGCGTCGTCCTCGGGAGCTTCCAGCGCCAGTGCCTGCAGCGACGAGACCGTGACCACAGGTACGTCGAGCGCCATCGCCATGCCTTGTGCCAGCGATATGCCCAGGCGCACGCCGGTAAACGCACCCGGGCCGCGACCGACCGCAATGCCGTCGAGTGCTTCGCGACTCAGCCCTGCCTCGGCGAGCAAGGCATCGGCCATGGGCAGGACGAGCTCGGCGTGGCGGCGCGGGGCGATCTCGCTGCGCTCGATCACTTCGTCGCCGTGGACGAGGGCGACCGAGCAGGCTTCCGTGGAGGTTTCGATGGCGAGGAAGTTCATGGCGTTTCCGACGTGGCGTTGAGCGGCACGCCCTGGGCGTACCAGTCGATCCGGCGGGTCAGGTACATCAGCAGCGCGATGACTGCCACGAGCACGACCGAACCGATCAGCAGCGCGTACTGTTCCGCGCCGATCAGGCCATACAGTATGGCGTAAACCAGGGCCAGAACGCCGCCCAGTGCAAGGCCGGCCCTCCGCGCGCGCAAGGTGGCCATGGCGTAACCGCCCACGATCAGCACTACCGCCGCCGCGGCGACCGCATAGGCCGGACCGAAACCGATCTGCTCGGACAACGCCAGCAGGAGCACGTAGAAGCTGGTCATGGCCGCGCCGACCAGCAAGTATTGCACCGGATGCAGGCGCAGGCCCTTGAGCACTTCGAACAGGAAGAAGGCGACGAAAGTCAACGCGATGAAGAGCAGGCCATACTTCCCTGCCCGGTCGTTCTGCTGGTACACCCCGCCGGGTTGGTAGAGCCGCACGCCGAAGGCCGACGCCTCGAGGCGATCGGACACCTCGCGGTTTGTCGCATCCCAGTGCTGCCCGTACGCGCGGTTGAGGTCGAGGATTTTCCAGGCGGCGTCGAAGCCTGCCGGCGTAACGCTGCGCCGTGTCGGCAAGAGGGACCCGGTGAAGCTGGGATCGGGCCACGGCGAGCGCATCCGCACGCCGTTCGTCCGCGCCAGCGGCAGCGACGAGAACGACTCCGTGCCGGCGACACTGAGCTTGAGTTCGAACTCGACCGGCGATTCCCGCTCCGGATCGATCGCCAGCGGTGCCGGCAGCACGGTGTACGAGCCCATGCGAGCCGTCGACGACGCCAGGCGCACCGCATGGCCATCGACCACGACCGAAGTGATGCCTTGCAGGCCCCGCGTATCGGCAATCAACAGGCGGATTTCCGACTTGCCGGTGAACCAGGTCGCGCCCGTCTCGGCGGCGAACCGACGCAGATCGGCAGGCAGGAAACGACCACGGATAGTGACTTCGCCGGTATAGGTCGGGACGACGTACATGCCGGATGAGCGCTTGTCGACGGCGAGATCGACGACCGTGTCCAGGTCGTCGGCAAGGACGATTTCCGTTCCGTCGACCACCTTGGCGACGGCACCGGCGGCGTCATGGGTATCGCGCTGTGTCGGCACGGCGAGTACCAGGCCGCCGATCACCTGGGGGCCACCCCAGCCGTCGGCCACCCGCGCGGCGGCGGTATCGCGCATTTCCTGCCGCTCACGCACCAGGCCATCGGCCTGTGTCAGCGGTATCAGCATGAGCAACGCAAGCAGCCCGATGCCCAGCACCTTGGCGGTTATCGATTGCATCCAGCGAAACATCGGTCTCTCCCTTTCTGAGTGTCGGAAAGGATGCTGAGCCCCTCGTGGGTACGCCATCGGTGCCCACCATGGCGAGGCGCGGGCAACGAAGGGCGAAACGGGGCCGGTTCAGGCTTCGGGAGACACCGGGGCGAAGAACGCGGTGACGTCGGCGAGCTCGCGTGTGCGCGGCATCGGCGGCAGGCTGGCGAGGAACAACCGCCCGTAACCCTTCGTGCTGAGCCGGGGATCGCACAGCACCAGCACGCCGCGATCGTGCACGTCGCGAATCAATCGCCCGGCGCCCTGCTTCAACGCGATAACCGCCGTCGGCACCTGCCAGCCCATGAACGGATTGATGCCGGCTTCCTCGAGCGCCTCGAGCCGGGCCTGCAGGACCGGGTCGTCCGGCATGGCGAAGGGCAGCTTGTCGATGACGACGACGCTGAGGGCTTCGCCGGCCACGTCCACGCCTTCCCAGAAACTCGCCGCACCGAGCAGGACCCCTCGGCCACTGGCGCGGAATTCCTCGAGCAGGCGATGACGCGGCGCGGTGCCCTGGACAAACAAGGGCCACGGCACACGACCCTCCAGCAGCTCCGCCGCACGGCGCAACGCACGGTGCGAGGTGAACAGCAGGAACGCACGGCCATCGGATGCATCCAGCACAGGGCGAATGGCCGCGACGACACGGTCGGTGTAATCGCGTGCGGCCGGATCCGGGAGATCCTTCGGCAGGTAGGCAAGCGCCTGGCGTTGGTAATCGAACGGGCTCTCGACATGCAGCGTCTGCGGATCCTCGATACCCAGCTGGCGGGCGAAGTGCGTGAAGTCGCCGGCGATCGACAAGGTGGCCGAGGTGTGGATCCACGCGGCGTCCGTCGCCATGCGCATCGCCCGCAACGGTGTGGCGAGATCCAGCGGCGTGGCGTGCAGGGCGAATCCGCGCGGCCAGGTTTCATACCAGCGCACGTCGGACGCCGAATGCTCCTCGGCAATGCGGTCCAGTCGCAAGCTGAGCATCTGGGCGCGCTCGAACACGTTGGCCAATCCGCGTGAGCGCTCGCCCAGCGAGGACAGCAGATCGGCGAGCGCGGCCATCACCTCGCGTAGCTCGCCAAGGAGGTCGTGCACCCCTTCGTCGCGGTCGAGCGCACCGAAGGGCCCGCGTGAGGGAAGCGGATCCATGGCCAGGCGCAGGCGCTTGACCAGGTCCTGCACCACCTCGACCGGTTCGAGCAACTGGCTTGTCGCGCCGGTGACGCCCTGCGCTTCGGCGAGCGCATCGTGGGCGAGATCGACCATCTGCCGCGCACTGACACTCTGCGAGAAGAACTGGCCGGCCAGCTCGGGAATCTGGTGCGCCTCGTCCAGGATGAAGGCATCCGCGCCCGGCAGGATCTCGCCGAAGCCCTCCTGCTTCAGGGCCAGGTCGGCCATCAGCAGGTGATGGTTGACCACGACGATATCGGCCTCCATCGCTTCCCGGCGTGCCTTGACCACATGGCAGTCGTCGAAGAAGGGGCACTCGGTTCCCAGGCAATTCTCAGGCGTGGACGTGACGCGCGGCCACACCGGGGAATCCTCCGGGATGTCGATCATTTCCATGCGGTCGCCGCGACGCGTACGCGCCGACCAGGCCCGGATCGCCGAGAGCTGGCTGGCCAGCTGGCGATCGGGGTTGCCCTCGCGAACCGCCTGGTCGAGCCGGTACAGGCACAGGTAATTGGCCCGGCCCTTGAGCAGGCTCGTCTTGGCCCGGCTACCCAGGACCGCGTGCACGCGCGGCAGGTCGCGGAAGAACAGTTGGTCCTGCAAGGCCTTGGTGCCCGTGGAAACAATGACCTTGCGCCCCGACATCAAGGCAGGAACCAGGTAGGCGAAGGTCTTGCCTGTGCCGGTCCCGGCCTCGGCAATCAGTACATCGCGATCGTCGATGGCCGTGGCCACCGCGCCGGCCATGCGCTCCTGCGCCTCGCGGGGCGCGAAACCGGGTACTTCACGGGCGAACGGGCCCTCCGCGCCGAGGATCGCGGCCACATCGGATGCAGTCATCCCTCAAGTATCGCCTACAATGGCGGTCTTTTCGTCTTCCAAAGCGCGCCCCTACGCGGCGCGAGCCGAGAGCCCACGCATGGATAAGAGTTTCGAGCCCAGCCAGATCGAGTCGAAGTGGTACGCCCGGTGGGAGTCCAACGGCTACTTCAAGCCGTCGGGCAAGGGCACGCCCTACACGATCATGCTGCCGCCTCCCAATGTGACGGGCACGCTGCACATGGGCCACGCGTTCCAGCACACCATCATGGACACCCTGGTCCGTTACCACCGCATGCGTGGCTACGACACCCTGTGGCAACTGGGCACCGACCACGCCGGCATCGCCACCGAAATGGTCGTGACCCGCCAGCTCAACGCCGAAGGCAAGCAGCGCTCTGATTTCGACCGCGAGGCCTTTATCAGCCGCGTGTGGGAATGGAAGGCCGAGTCCGGCGACACCATCGGCCGCCAGATGCGCCGCATGGGCGTCTCGGGCGACTGGAGCCGCGAAGTCTTCACCATGGACCCCGGCCCGTCGAAGGCCGTCGTCGAGACCTTCGTTCGCCTGCACGAGGAAGGCCTGATCTATCGCGGCCAGAAGCTGGTCAACTGGGACCCGGTGCTGAAGACCGCCATCTCCGACCTCGAAGTGGTCAGCGAGGAGGAAGACGGGTCCATGTGGTCGATCCGCTACCCGCTGGCCGATGGCTCGGGGGACCTGATCGTCGCCACCACGCGCCCGGAAACCATGCTGGGCGATGTCGCCGTCGCCGTGCACCCGGAAGACGAGCGTTACGCGCACTTGATCGGCAAGATGCTGAACCTGCCGCTGTCCGATCGCCAGATCCCGATCGTCGGCGACGACTACGTCGAGAAGGACTTCGGCACCGGCTGCGTGAAGATCACCCCGGCACACGACTTCAACGACTACGCCATCGGCCAGCGCCACAACCTGCCGATGATCAACATCCTCACCGACGACGCGAAGATCAACGACGCGGCGCCGGAAACCTACCGCGGCATGGACCGTTACGTCGCGCGTAAGGCCGTGCTCGCCGATCTCGAAGCCGCCGGACTGCTGGTCGAGACGAAGAAGCACAAGCTGCAGGTGCCGCGTGGCGACCGTACCGGCCAGGTCATCGAGCCCTACCTCACGTGGCAGTGGTTCGTGAAAATGGACACGCTGGCCGCGCGCGGCATGGAACTGGTCGAACAGGGCCAGGTGAAGTTCGTCCCTGAGAACTGGATCAACACCTATCGCCACTGGCTGGGCAACATCCAGGACTGGTGCATCAGCCGCCAGCTCACCTGGGGTCACCAGATCCCGGCGTGGTACACGGCGGACGGCAGCATCATCGTTGCCCGGGACGAGACCGAGGCGCAGGCGAAAGCGGCGGCGCTTGGTTTTACCGGCATGCTGCGTCGCGACCACGACGTGCTCGAGACCTGGTTCTCGTCGTCGCTGTGGAGCCACTCCACGCTCGGCTGGCCCGACCCGCAGGCGCAGGCCGAGCGCGGCTTCGACCGCTACCTGCCGACCAATGTGCTGGTCACCGGTTTCGACATCATCTTTTTCTGGGTCGCCCGGATGATCATGATGACCGACCACTTCACCGGCGAGGTGCCGTTCAAGGACGTCTATGTCACGGGGCTGATCCGCGACAAGGACGGCCAGAAGATGTCGAAGTCCAAGGGCAACGTGCTCGACCCGCTCGACCTGATCGACGGCATCACGCTGGACGACCTTCTCGCCAAGCGCACGCGCGGCCTGATGCAGCCGAAGATGGCCGAAAAGATCGAAAAGGCCACACGCAAGGAGTACGCAGAGGGCATCCCCGCCTTCGGCGCCGACGCCTTGCGCTTCACCTTCGCCTCGCTCGCCACGCACGGCCGCGACATCAAGTTCGACCTCGAGCGTGCCGCCGGCTACAAGGCTTTCGTCAACAAGCTCTGGAATGCCTCGCGCTTCGTCCTGATGAACCTCGGCGAGGACGCCAGGCTCGCGCCCACGAAGCCGACGACCGAAGCCGAGCGCTGGATCCTCACCCGCCTGCGCGACACGCTGGCCACGGTGAAGGAACAGCTCGCGGGCTATCGTTTCGATCTCGCCGCGCAGGCGCTGTACGAGTTCACTTGGAACGAGTTCTGCGACTGGTTCCTCGAACTGTCCAAGCCCGCGCTCGGCGGCGACGATGCGGCGGCGGCGGCCTCGACGCGCTACACGCTGGTCCACGTCCTGGAAACCCTGCTGCGCGCATTGCATCCGATCATTCCCTTCGTCACCGAGGAGATCTGGCAGAACGTGCGGCCGGTGCTCGGTATCGAGGGCGAGACGATCATGCTGCGCCCCTATCCGGAGGCGGCCGATATCGAAGGCGACGCCACGGCCACGGCCGAGATCGAATGGGTCAAGGGTGTGCTCACCGGCGTGCGTCGCATCCGCGCCGAGATGAATATCGCGCCGGGCAAGGTCATCCCGCTGCTGTTCGCCGATGGCGATGCCGCCGATCGCGGACGCGCCGGCAAGTTTGCCGCGCAGATCGCCTTCCTCGGCCGCGTGGAAACGCCGGTGTGGGTCGACGGCGAGGAGCCCGCTGCCGCCGTCGGCGTGGTGGGTAGCCTCCGCGTGCTGATTCCATTGGAAGGTCTGATCGACGTAGGCGCGGAGAAGGCCCGCCTGGCCAAGGAAATCGCCCGTATCGAGGGCGAGGTTCGCAAGTGCGAGGCAAAGCTGGGCAACGCCAACTTCGTCGCCAATGCCCCTGCGGAGGTGGTCGAGCAGGAGCGCCAGCGCATCGCCGACTGGACCCACCAGGCGCAGGCCATGCGCGAGCAGGCCCTGAAACTCGGCGGCTGATGTAGGAGCCGCTTAAGCATGTAGGAGCCGCTTCAGCATGTGGGAGCCGCTTAAGCATGTAGGAGCGGCTTCAGCATGTAGGAGCATGTGGGAGCCGCTTCAGCGGCGATAACCAGGTCGCCGTTGACTGACCCGCCGCCGCAATCGCCGGCATAGCCGGCTCCCACATTGGCACAGCCGGCTCCCACACCGGCATAGCCGGCCCCCACAGCGGCCTAGAAGGCTCCCACAAGGCGCTCCCTGTGGGAGCCGCTTCAGCGGCGATAACCAGGTCGCCGTTGACTGACCCGCCGCCGCAATCGCCGGCATAGCCGGCTCCCACACCGGCATAGCCGGCTCCCACACCGGCATAGCCGGCTCCCACACTGGCCTAGCCGGCTCCCACACTGGCTACGCCGGCTCTCACACCGGCCTAGCCGGCTCCCACAAGGTGCTCCCTGTGGGAGCCGACTCATCGGTGAATCAAGGCACCGAGGCCGAAGGCCTCACCTCGCTTCACATGTCGTGCTTGTTTACTTCGAAGCCGCCCTTCTTGTACTCGGTCCACCGGCTGCGCGACCCCTCGCGCTCCGCAGGATCCGCCGCGACCACTTCAAGCACGCGATCGAAGCGCCCCGGCGCGCACACCTCGCGCAGATTGATGACCATGGGGCGGTCCGCCACCTCGACACCGGGCGGCACGATCAGCACCGCCGTGTTCGCGTCGTCGTCGTCGCCGGCGAGCTGGTGCGGAATGAAGCTGTCTTCGTCGAACGACCACAGATATTCGTCGATGGCCTCGGCCTGCTCGAAATCGCGGGTGAGGATCAGGGTCGGCTGCTGGGCTCCGAAGGCGCGCTTGGCCAGCTCGCAGACCAGCAGCAGGGGATCCTCGCGAAACCGCGGTTTGTCGATCAGGTAGAAGTCGGCGCGCGGCATACGGGCGGAATCAGCCGGCGGCGACGCGGTCGAGCAGCCACTGCGTCAGCAGCGGGACCGGGCGACCGGTAGCCATGCCCTTGCGACCCTCGTCCCAGGCCGTGCCGGCGATGTCCAGGTGCGCCCAGCGGCGCCCTTCGGTGAAACGAGCCAGGAAGCAGCCGGCCGTGATGGCGCCGGCGTACTTGCCACCGATGTTGGCCACGTCGGCGAAGCCCGAGTCGAGCTGGCTCTGGTAGTCGTCCCAGAGCGGCAGGCGCCACGCGCGATCGAGCGTGGATTCGCCGGCCGCGAGGAGCTCGGCCGAGAGGGATTCGTCCTTGGTCATCAGGCCGCTGGCGTGCTTGCCGAGGGCGACGACGCAGGCGCCGGTGAGGGTAGCGGCGTCGATCATGGTGTGCGGGTCGAAACGCTTGCCGGTATAGGTCAGCGCGTCGCACAGGATGAGGCGGCCTTCGGCGTCGGTGTTGAGCACCTCGATCGTGATGCCCGACAGGCTGGTAAGGACATCGCCCGGACGGTAGCTGTCACCGTCCGGCATGTTTTCCACGGCCGGTACCACGCAGACCAGGTTGACCGGCAGCTTGAGCCTGACGGCCGCCACGAAGGCGCCGAGCACGCCGGCCGCGCCGCACATGTCGAACTTCATCTCCTCCATGCCCGGGCCGGGCTTGAGGCTGACGCCACCGGTGTCGAACGTGATGCCCTTGCCGACGAAGGCATAGGGACGCTCGCCGTCCTTGCCGCCATGCCATTGCAGGATGACCAGGCGCGGCGCGTTGGCGGAACCCCGGGCCACGGCCAGCAGGGAGCCGAATCCTTCCCGCTCCATGTCGGCGCGATCGAGGGCTTCGAAGGTCACGCCCTCGTTGGCATCGGCGAAGGCCTTGGCCTGGTCGGCGATGTAGTCGGGGTTGCAGATGTTCGGCGGCAGGTTGCCGAGTTCCTTGGCGTAGCGCACGCCCTCGGCGATCGCGCGAGCCTGGGCCAGGCCGGATTCGCCTTCGGCGGGACCGGCGAAGGTCATCGCGGCGAGCTCGGGCTGGGCTTTGTCGCGCGGCTTCACCGTGGCGGTGTACCGGTAGGCGGCGTGGTCCGTGGCCAGGGCGGCCACGCGCAGGCGCCAGGCGGCATCGCGACCGGGTACCTCGACCTCGGGCAGCCAGTTGACCGCTTCGGTCACCGGCAGCCGGCCCACGGCGCGGGCCGCCTCCAGGGTCACCCGCTGGTAGCGCGCGGCATCGAAGGTCTTCTGGGCACCGAGGCCAACGACCAGCACGCGGGCGGCGGCGACCCCGGCCGGATGCAGCAGGGTGACGAGGTTGCCGACCTTGCCGGTGATGTCGCCCGCCTCGACCAGGCGCTTGATCGCTCCGCCGGCGGCGGTATCGATCCGTGCGGCGGCGCTGGTCAGGACACCGTTCTCGTAGACACCGACCACGGCGACCGGGGTCGCGGTGGATTCGGGAGCGTTGGAACCGAGGCTGAACTGAACCGTCATAGCTAACTGTCCTGCAAAAGCCCGCCGGGGCCCGGACAGGCTAGACTTGTGGTTTGCCGGCCAGGACTGACGCGGCACGAACCGCCAATTCTATCAAATGCTCAGCATCCTCGACCGATACTTCCTGCGCGAACTTGCCTACGGTGTCATTGCGACCGCCGTGGTCCTGCTCGTCATCTTCGCGGGCGGCGCCTTCGCCACCGTGCTTCAGAAGGTGGCCAACGGCAGTATCCAGCCCAGCGTCATGTTCGAGGTGCTCGGCCTGCAGATGGTCGACCTGCTCTCCACCCTGCTGCCCATGTCCGTCTTTCTGGGCACGCTGACCGCCCTGGGCCGGATGTACCGCGAGAGCGAGATGCACGTGCTGGCATCGTCGGGCATGGGCCCGCGCGGCCTGCTGCGGCCCGTCACCCTGCTCGCCGTGATCGCGACGATCGTGGTCGGCCTGGTCTCCCTCTGGCTGGGGCCCCTCTCGGCGCGTACCGCCGACACCGTCATCGCGGCGGCGAACAAGTCCGTGATCGCCGCCGGCCTCGACGCCGGACGCTTCACCGAACTCCCGGGTAAGGGCGGCATCATCTTCGTCGACACGCTCAGCCGCGACGGCACGGTGCTGGGCAAGACCTTCATCGCCACCGACCGGGTGGACAGCGACAATCAACCGCAGGTGCGCGTGGTCAATGCCCGCAGCGGCCGCATGTACCAGGAAAGCGACGGCCAGAGCCGTTTCCTCGCCCTGTTCGACGGCTGGCAGTTCGAGATCCCCCTGGGGACGGACAACTGGCGCCGCATGAAGTACGAGCGCAACGACCTCTCGCTGTCGAACATCTCCGATGACGACGACGACACCGATCCGGCCCACGAGTCGACGACGACCGACCTGTTCAGGAAGCCCACGGCCGACGGCCTGGGCGAACTGGTCTCGCGCTTCGCCGCACCGGTCAGCACCCTGGTGCTGATGATGATGGTGCTGCCGATGTCACGGCAGGCGCCACGCGATGCCCGCTACGGCCGCCTGCTGATCGCGGTGCTGGCCTACTTCATCTACGTCATCTGGCAGCTCATCGCCCGTGCCCAGATCATCAAGGGGCACCTGCACACATCGGCCCCGGTCTGGGTCCTCCACGTCGTCGTGTTCGGCGTGGCGGCGTGGTTCTTCTGGCGCCAGAACTCGCCACGCCAAGTGAAGGGAACCGCGTAATGGCACTGACCATCAAGCGGGCCGACCGCCTCATCGGCATGACCGTGCTCGGCACCCTGCTCCTGGTCTGGCTGGTACTCACCGGCTTCGACGCGCTGACCCAGTTCGTGCGCCAGCTTGGCAACATCGGCAAGAACGGCTTCACGCTCTACGACGCCATCGCCTACATCATGCTGACGGTGCCGCGGCGTCTCTACCAGATGTTCAGCAACGCCGCCCTCATCGGCGGACTGCTCGGCCTGGGCAGCCTCGCCGCCACGGGCGAGCTGACGGCATTGCGCGCCGCCGGCATGTCGAAGCTGCGCATCGCCGCCTCGGCGGCCGGCGTCATCGCCATCCTCACCCTCGCCGTGGTGGTGATGGGTGAAACCGCCGGCCCGTATGGCGACCAGCATGCGCAGGCGATCCAGGTGCGCATGCGCTCGAGCAACCTCGGCGCGACGGCCAGCGGCCTATGGGCGCGCGATGGCGGCAAGATCATCAATGCCAAGTCGGCCATCGCGCTACAGCAGGACGATCGCACCACGGTCAAGCTGGTCGACGTGCGCGTGTACACCTTCACCGACGACGGCCAGGTCAAGGAATTCTCGCACGGCGACAGCGCCATCCATGACGGCAACCGCTGGGTGATGTCCAATGTCCGCACGACCACGCTGGACGACAAGGGCACGCATGCCACCCAGTCGGCGACCCAGACCTGGGCCTCGCACCTCAATCCCCATGTCCTCGAGCAATCGGTGATCCATCCCGAGTATCTCTCGATGGCCGATCTGCGCCGGAACATGCGCTACCTCGAGGCCAACGGGCAGAACCCGGGCGCTTATGCGGTCGCCTTCTGGGGACGCGCACTGTTCGCCGTGAACACCCTGATCCTGGTGCTTTGCGCGATGCCGTTCGCCTTCGGCTCGCTGCGTTCGGGCGGGTTCGGCAAACGCCTCTTCCTTGGCGTGATCATGGCCATCGGCTGGTACTTCCTCCAGGGCGCCATGGTCAACTTCGGCACGGTGTACGGCATGCCACCCCTGCTGGCCAACCTGTTGCCGACCAGCCTGCTGGTCGTCGGCGCGCTCACCTACTTCAGGCGATTCGGCTAGGCGGTTCCTGCGCCGGTCTCGCCACCGCTTCGAGCACCGCCTCGAGTTCCTCGCCGCTCATGGGTTTTCGCAGCAGCGCATTCATGCCGGCCGCGCGGGTCGCGTTCGTCTCGTCGCCCGCCGATCGCGCCGTCACCGCCACGATCGGAAGATCGGCGAGTCGCTCCATGCGGCGAATCATGCGCGCCACCTGGAAGCCATCGACCAGCGGGAGATCGAGGTCCAGGAGAAGCACGTCGTAGGCATCGCGCGACACTTCGGCCATCGCCGCGAGACCGTCGCCGACGACCGTCACCCGATGGCCACGTTGGCCGAGCAGACCGGCCATGACGTGGGCGATAACGGGGTCGTCCTCGACCAGGAGCAAGCGTCGTCCCGTGCTTGCCCGTTCCGTCGTCGGCGACACGGCGCACGGACGTCCCTCACAGGCACAGACCCGCAGCGGCAGCGTGACGATGAACGCGGTACCCACACCGGCATGGCTTTCCACCGCGATGTTCCCACCCATGAGCGCGCATAGCTCGTGGCAGATCGCCAGCCCGAGTCCGGTGCCCTGCGAGCGTTGCGGCGAACCACCCTGCTCGAACCGAGAAAAAAGGCGACCACGCAGCTCTTCGGGAATGCCCGGCCCCGTATCGCTCACCGACATCGAGAGGGTTTCGCGGTCGCAGCGCAGGTGCAGGCTCACCGAACCGCTGTCCGTGAACTTCACCGCGTTGTTGACCAGGTTCTGCAGGATCTGGCGCAGGCGGATCGTGTCACCACGGATCGCGAACGGCACATCGGCGTCGATACTCACCGAAAGCGTGAGGCCTTTTTCCCGCGCGTTGCCCGAGGCCAACGCGATCACCTCGTCGGCGAGTGCGTGCACGGCGACACACTCCACCTCGAGGAGCAGGCGACGCGACTCGATCCGGGTGATGTCGAGTGCGTCATTGACCAGACGCAACAGGGTGGTGCCGGAACGACGCACCGCGTCGATGTAACCGCGTTGCGTGGCATCGAGCGAGGTCTGCGCCATCAGCTCGGCCATGCCGAGCACACCGGTCATGGGCGTGCGTATCTCATGACCAAGCGTCGCCATGAATTCGGTTTTCGCGGCATTGGCTTCCTCGGCCAGTCGCTGCTGTTGTTCGGCAAGCCGGAGCCGGAGCGCCTGCCGCACGCGACGCCGTGCGGCGACGATGGTGCCGCCCGCCGCCGCGACCACCAGCACGATGTAGATCGACCACGCCCACCAGCGCAGCCAGGGCGGCGCATCGACGATGATGGTCAGTGGCACCGGCGGACCATCCACCGCGTCGTGTGCCGCGCCGGAGATCACCAGGCGATGCGTGCCGGGGTCGAGCGGACCGAACGTACGTTCACCCATCTTGCCTGTCCGCAACACCGCGCCCATGCCCTCGTGATCGATGGCGAATTCGATGTGGTTCCGTTCGGGATTGACGTACGAGAGCGCACGTGTGCGAACGGTCAGGTCGCGATCGTTCCAGCCGAGGTAAAGCGTGTTGCCGACGATGGGCACCGGGTGCCGGGTGCCCGCGCGTGACGCACTGGCGCCGAGTACCACGATGACCGGTCGGCGGGGGTGATCGCGCTGGTAGTCGGGCCGGAAACCGACCAGTCCTCCCAGCGTCGCGCCATACATCGTGCCGTCCGCCAACAGCACCGTCGTCGCGTTGGTGAACTCGCCGTTGGCCAGGCCGTCCGCCAGGCCGAAAGGACGGAACGTCCCCGGGCCGGGATCGAAACGCCAGACACCGGTCTGCCCGTAGAGCCACAGGCGTCCCATGACATCCTTGCGTACGTTGAGGATGTCCGCCGAGGGAAAGCCCTGTGCGCCGCCGATGCTTCGCTCCAACCGCGCCCGGCTGCCCTCCCATGTGTAGTGTTCCAGCGCAGCGGGCCGGACCACCCAGAAGCCGTCGCCGTCGGGTTCGAAGGCGCTGACCCGGCCCGGCGCCACACCCTCGACGTAGTGCATTTGTCCGGTCACGCGGTCGAAACGGGCCAGTCCCGCCACGCTGGCCTGCCAGAGGACGCCGTCGACCATCTCGATCTGCCGCGTGTCGGCCGCGCCTCGCCGCACCTCGGCGAATCCCATCGGGCTGGCCGTGGCCAGCGTCCGATCCAGTGCGAAGAGGCCCTGACCGACCGCGGCGACGTAGACCGTGCCATCGACCGAGGCCGCCATCGACGTGACGGCATGATCGATCACCTGACGGAACAGCGGGCGCGCGACGTGTCCCGCGGCGATCGACAAGCCTTCCACGGTGCCGGCCAGGAGGCGGCCGTCCGCTGTCTCGAGCAGGCTCTGCACCCGGGCCGCACCCAGCTCGTAGCCGCTGGACGCCCGACCGGTGGCGGGATCGAACCGCCGGATCCAGCCGCGAAAACCACCTACCCACAACTCGTGGTCGCCGTGTGCCGCGGCCGCTGTCACCGCACGTCCCGGAAAGCTCCAGCGATCGGTCGCCACGTGGGCGAAGCGCGTGAAGTCCTCCCAGCCGGGTCCCAGGTAGGCCAGTCCGCCGTCGCTGAGGGCAAACCACAAGCCGTGCTCTCGATCTTCGATCATGTCGCTCACGCTGCGGCCGGGCAGACCGCCGGGTGCGGTCCAGGACTCGGCCACGGCATACGGCCGGCCATGGCGATCGATCATCGACAGCCCATCCAGCGTGGCGATCCACACGATGCCATGGCTGTCGACCAGTGAGCCGCGCACATGCTGCGCCGCGACGCGCGTGTCGCGACGGATGCTGCCGTCGTCCGCAAGACTGTAAAGACCGGCGTCGGTCGCGAAGTGCAATTCCCCGCCGCTGCCGTCGATGCCGATGACCTTCGGCAAGACGCCTCCGACGAACGGGACCGGCGTGACACGACCATCGCCATCGATCACTTCCACGCCTTGCTCGCCGGCCGCCCACACGCGGCCGTCGTCCGCGGCGTAGAGGGCGCGGATGATCGACGAGGACAATCCGCCCGGTCGACCGGAAAGGTGCTCGAAGCCGCTGCCGTCCGGTCGCATCCGGTCGAGCCCGCTCGACGTGCCCACCCAGATCGCCCCGTCCTTCGACTGCGTGACCGCGCGCACATCGTCGTCGGAGAGGCCGTCGCGCCATTGCACGAAGCCACCGGTGGCGGGGTCGTAACGCGCAAGACCGATGTCCGGGCCACCGATCCAGACGCGATCGTCGCGGTCGATATAGAGCGCGGAGAGCTCACCTGCCGGCATCTTGTGGTTTCGCTCGGCGCCGATGCCCGGCACGACGAATTCGACGCCATCGAAGCGGGCCAGGCCCATCGCCGTCGCCACCCAGATGAAGCCGCGGGCATCCTGCGCGACCGCTTTCACCTTGCTGCTGGGCAGGCCTTCGTGCAGCCCGAAGCCGCGAAACTGCGGCGTGGGCACCGGCGGCAGGGGCGTATCGCCCTTGGCAGGAGTGACAACGGCCAGAAAGACCGTCGCCACGAGAATCCATCTCGTGAAGAGCGTGTGGTGCATACGCTTTATCCCTTGTTCGATCCCGATCATGCCATAGCGTCGTCAGGGCATGACAGCCGCATCCCTCCCGACGACCTGTAGGCATGTGCCACGACACTTGCCTCTAGAATGCGAGGCATGTCACGCCGACTTCGTCTCCTGATCGCGGCCATCGGCATCGCCGCCCTTGCCTGGCTGCTCTTCGCGGCGCTGGAGCGCGCCCTTTCCCTGGCGCAGCGCTTCATGAGCCTGCCGACGGGCTTTCGCTGGCTGATCGGCGGCGTCCTCGCGCTGCTCGTCGTCCTCGGCGGGGTCGCGGCCGTCTGGCTCCTGCGTCCGCGCCGGGCGCGTGCACCGATCGTCGCGCCCGATCGCGCCACGCTCGAATCGCGCATCGCCGCCCTGCGCGAATCCGACACCAACGTTGAGGAACTTCGTAACGAACTCGGTGAACTCGACCGCCGCCGGGCTTCCGCGTCCCTCTTCCTCGCCGTGTTCGGCGAGATATCCACGGGGAAGTCCACGCTGATCGCCGCGCTCGTTCCCGGCTCGGCGCCCGCCAGCGATGTACGTGGCGGGACCACGCGTGAGGTCGCTCATTACGAAGGCGACACGCCTGCAGGGGAACGCTGGATCATCGCCGATGTGCCTGGCTCGGCCGAGGCAGACGGCGAACATCACGAGCGGCTGGCCCGGGACGAGGCATTGCGCGCGCACGCCGTGCTCTACGTCTGCGCGGGCGACCTTACCCGGAGCCAGGCCGACGAGTTGCGCTGGCTGGGTGATTTCGGCAAACCGTTGCTGCTCGTCGTGAACAAGGCAGACCAGTGGACCGACGCGGAGCGCGGGCAACTGGTTGCGCGCCTGCGCGAACGGAGCGAAGGCATTCCCGACGCGATCGTCACGGTCAGTGCGGGCGGCGAAGAGCGTTTCACCCGCCTGCTCGCCGACGGATCGCGCGAAGAGGTTCGTCGAACGCGGCGCGCCGACCTGGGCACGCTGACCGATGCACTCCGCCGGCTGCTCGCGCCGGGGGCGTCGGCGCTCGAGGCGCAGCGCGAAAACGCGGTGCTCGCAGGTTTGCACGAACGCACCAGCGATATCGAAGCGACCTGGCGAGCCACGGAAGCCGAGCGCATCGTGCGCCGGTACGCGCGGCGTGCCATCGTCGGGGCCATGGCCGCCGTGGCACCGGGCACCGACCTCGTTATCCAGGGTGCGTTGGCGGTCGGGCTCGTCCGCGCGCTGGCCACCCTGTATGGGGTGAGCGTGAACGAGGTGGAGATCGAAGCGCTCCTGCGCCAAGCCCGGCTGACCCTGCGCACGGGCACGTCGGTGGTTCTCGCTGTCGCCGGCAACGGGCTCAAGGCCTTCCCCGGCCTGGGCACCCTGGGCGGCGGCGTGCTGCATGCCTTTGCCTACGCGCTGGTCTTCGACAGCCTGGGGCGAGCCCTCGCCGCAAGCCTCGCGGAGCGACAGGCGCTGGACCAGGCCGACGCCGGCGCGCGGATGCGCGAGTTGCTTGCCGATGCCGGAACCTCCCGCCTGCGCCGACTCGCCGAGTTGACGGGCGATGCGTTACGGGATCGTTGAGTGAACGATGCGTTCCAATTGAATGGGCTGACAAGCCGCCCTCCGTCGGCCACACTGCCCCTCATTGGCGCCCGACCGCGCCCTCGGAACAGGCCCCTACGCATGCGTCTTGCCGGTTTCTTCCTCCTCGTTGGCCTGGCGCTCGTGCCGGCCGCGGCGAGCGCCGAGGCGCTCAGCTACCGCATCGATCCCGTCCACAGCCAGTTGCTGTTCAACGTCGAGCACAACGGATTCTCCCGGTCGTTCGGACGGCTGCGCATCACCGACGGTACCGTCCGCTTCGATCGCGACGACTGGTCGAAGTCCTCCGTCGACGCCACGATCGATCTCGCCTCGGTCGACATGGGCGACGCCGCCTGGGACAAAGTCGTCCGCGGCAGCGACCTGCTCGATGCCGACCGGGGCCGTACGGCACGCTACGTCAGCGACTCGGTGGAGAAGAAGAGCGACGACGAGGGCGTCGCTCACGGCAGGCTGACCCTGCGTGGCGTCACCCTTCCCCTGGACATCCCCTTCCGGGTCAATCGCGTCGGCAGGACGATCTATGGACTGCATACCGTGGCCGGCTTTTCCGCCCAGGTATCCATCGATCGCACGGCCTATGGCATGACATCCAATCGCAACTCGATCGGCACCGACGTTTCGGTCTGGCTCGAGATCGAAGCGATCCGCGGCGGCGAAAATACAACCACCAACCACAAGGAAAACACCGATGCCCCTGCGCAGTGACCACACCCGCTGGAGCACGGCGGCCAAGACCTTTCACTGGACGATGGCGCTGCTGATTCTCGGCAATGGCGCGTTTGCCTTCTGGATGGACGACCTCAAGCCGTCCCTGCAGAAGATCAACATGTTCGCCCTGCACAAGTCGATCGGTCTGACCGTCCTCGCCCTGTTCCTGCTGCGTGTGCTCTGGCGCGCCATCGACCGGCGGCCGCCCGATGTACCGGCGCCGCGGTGGCAGCACCTCGCCGCGAAGACGGTGCACGGTTTTCTCTATGTGCTGATCGCGGCCATTCCGCTGTCGGGCTGGGCATTCAATTCCGCCCACGGTTTCCCGCTGCAGTATTTCAAGCAGTTCAACCTTCCGGCACTGGTGGATAAGAACCCCGGCCTGTCCGATACGCTGGGCGCGGTCCACGTCTACCTGTTCTGGTTCCTGCTGCTCGTCCTCGTCGCCCATGTCGGCGGCGCGGCCAAGCATCACTTCATCGATCGCGACGACACGCTCCGCCGCATGCTGCCGTTCGGCCGTGCCAAGCGAACTCCCCCCACACCTCCCGGAGACACGCCATGATCCTGACCACCCGCCGCCTGTCGGTTCTTGCCCTCGCGCTCGCCCTGCCCTTCGCCGCGGCCGCCGCGGATTACAAGGTGGGCCCCGGCAGCACGCTCGGTTTCAGCGGCAAGTTCCAGGGCCAGCAGTTCGACGGCACGTTCGGCAAGTTCGATGCCAGCACCCTCAGCTATGACGCCGCGAACCTGGCCACGTCGAAATTCGATGTGACCGTCGACATGTCGACGGCGAAGACCGGCGACGGCGACCGCGACGCGGCACTGCCCGGCCCGGATTTCTTCGATACCAAGAAGTTCGCGACCGCGCATTACGTCACCACCGGTTTCAGCAAGAGTGCCAAGGGCGACATCATCGCCAACGGCAACCTCACGCTTCACGGCGTGACCAGGCCGCTCGCACTCAAGGTCGCCTTTTCGCCGAATGCCGGGGGCGCCCGTCTGTCCGTCACGGGCTCGGTGAAACGCCTCGACTTCGGCGTCGGCAGCGGCGAGTACAAGGACACCTCGACCATTGCCGACGACGTGCTGATCAACGGTTCGCTGAACCTGCTGCCGAAGTAAGCACGGCCGTGGCGGGTTTCCGCGAACGCTTTCGCGGTCTCGCCGACCGCTTCCGCCGCGATGCGCCGCACGCATCCGCGGCGCAAGCGCGCGGAGGGCCCGTGGCGGCAAGCCTGCGCGGGCTGCTGGACGATCCTTCCATTCCGGCTAACGTGCGCGAGGCGATGGCGGCGGATTTCCGCCGCGTGGAAACGATGCTCGACCGCCTCGAGCGCGAAGAACTCCATGTCGCCGTGTTCGGGCGCGTCTCCGCCGGCAAGTCCGCGCTGGGCAATGCCCTGCTCGGTCGCGACGCCTTCGCGGTCGGCGTGCTGCACGGCACGACCACCGAGGCGGACGCCGCCCGACTGGACGAGGCGAGCAGCGCCGGCCTGGTACTGATCGATACGCCGGGCATCAACGAACTCGGCGGCGAAGCCCGCGAGAAGCTCGCTTTCGAGGTCGCCGAGGTCAGCGACCTGATCGTATTCGTCGCCGACGGCGACCTCACCCGCGACGAGCGCGACGCGCTTCGTACGCTGGCGTCGACACGACGTCCCCTCTTGCTCGTGCTGAACAAGGCCGACCGCTATGCCGACGACGAACGCGCAGGTCTGCTCGAACAACTGCGCCAGCACGGCAGCGGTCTCGTTCGCCGCGAAGACGTGATCGCCGTCGCCGCGCGACCGGCGGCACGCGAGGTGATCGGCGTGGACGCGCAGGGTCACGAACGACGGACCTCCGAACACGTGGCTGCCGATGTGGGGGCGTTGAAGTCGCGCCTGCTCGCGATCGCCGAACGGGAAGGCAAGACCTTGTCGGCGATCAACGCCGGCCTGTTCGCCGGGCGGCTTACCGACCAGGTGACCGAACGCGTCGCCGCCACGAGGCGCGATGTGGCCTCCGGGGTCATTCGTCAGTACTGCATCGCCAAATCCGTGGCGGTGGCTCTCAACCCCCTTCCCGTGGCCGACCTGCTGCTCGCGGGCGGACTGGATGCGGCCATGGTCGTGCAGCTGGGCCGGGTGTACGGACTGCCGCTCACGCGCAGCGAATCGGGTCGCCTGGTTGCCGTGATCACCACCCAGCTCGCCGCGCTGATGGGTGCCGTCTGGGGCGTGCAGTTGGTGGCATCCGCCCTGAAAGGTCTCAGCGGCGGGCTCTCCGTGGTCGTCACGGCCGCAGCGCAGGGTGCGCTGGGCTGGTATGCCACCGTATTGATCGGCCGCGCCGCCGAACATTACCTCATCACGGGCAAGTCCTGGGGCGAACAGGGTGCCAAGCGCGCGGTAGCCGATATCGTCGCCAGCCTCGACCGCGATTCCATCCTGCGCGAAGCGCGCGAGGAAATCCTCAAGCGCCTGCGCAAATAGCCCTTGTAGGAGCCCTGCACAGGGCTATCGGTCGCCCACGAACGCCTTCACGCCATCGACATCGAAAGGCCAGTCCAGCTCCGCCCCATCGCCCCGCCGCAGCACCGGCACGCGCGCGCCGTAAGCCGCTTCGAGCAGGTCGTCGTCATCGATCCATTGCGAGGCGAAATCCGGCAGGCGCGCGTCGGCCAGGACAGCCAGCGCCAGGTCGCACAGATGACAGTCGTCTCGCTGGAACAAAGTGAACTCGGACATGCGCGGGTGTATGGGGTGAGTGGCGGGCAGGCGTAGAATAGCCGGCTACTCCCCGTAGCCAACTCCCCTAAGCCATGGCAGTCAGCGTTTTCGACCTCTTCAAGATCGGTATCGGTCCCTCTTCGTCGCATACCGTGGGGCCGATGCGTGCCGGCGCCCGCTTCGCCGAGCACTGGCTGGCCGAAAAGGGCGTGCTCGAGCGGGTCGCGCGCGTGCGCTGCGAACTGTTCGGCTCGCTGGCCATGACCGGCCGCGGACACGGTACCGACAAGGCCGTGCTGCTCGGCTTCGAAGGCGAGTGGCCGGACAAGGTCGACCCGGACGCGATCCCAGCGACACTCGAGCGGATCCGCTCGAGCAAGCGCATTCGCATCCTCGGCCGTCATGAAATCGACTTCGACGAAAAGGCCGACCTGGTCTTCAACAAGCGCCAGAAGCTGCCGTTCCATACCAACGGGATGCGTTTCTCGGCTTACGACGCCGAAGGCAACGAACTGGCCACGCGCGACTACTACTCGGTCGGCGGCGGTTTCGTCGTCAACCCGGACGAAGCGGCCGAAGATCGCATCGTGGCGGACACCAGCGAACAGCCCTTCCCGTTCAGCAGCGGCGACCAGATGCTTAGCCTGTGCGAAGAGCACGGGCTGAGCATCGCGCAGCTGATGATGCGCAACGAAAGCATCTGGCGCTCCGAAGCGGAAACCCGCGCCGGCCTGCTGGTGATCTGGAAGGCCATGCAGGACTGCGTGTCGCGCGGCCTGCGTTCGCCAGGCACGCTTCCGGGCGGCCTGAAGGTCCAGCGTCGCGCGCCGTCGATGGTCGCCGAACTTCGCTCGCAGCCGGAAGCCGGCCTGCGCGATCCACTCACCATCCTCGACTGGGTCAACCTCTACGCCCTGGCGGTCAACGAAGAGAACGCCGCCGGCGGCAGCGTGGTCACGGCGCCGACCAACGGCGCGGCCGGCATCGTCCCCGCGGTCCTGCACTACTACCGGCACTTCTGCCCGAACGCCTCCGAAGAGGGTGTCATTGAGTTTCTCCTCACGGCGGGCGCCATCGGCATCCTCTACAAGGAGAACGCCTCGATCTCCGGTGCCGAGGTCGGCTGCCAGGGTGAAGTCGGCGTGGCGTGCTCGATGGCCGCCGGCGGCCTGACCGCCGCCCTTGGCGGCAGCGTGCGCCAGGTCGAGAATGCCGCCGAGATCGGTATGGAACACAACCTCGGCCTCACCTGCGACCCGATCGGCGGTCTGGTGCAGATTCCCTGCATCGAGCGCAACGCCATGGGCGCGGTCAAGGCGATCAACGCCAGCCGCATGTCGCTCAAGAGCGACGGCAAGCACCATGTGTCGCTGGACAAGGTCATCGCCACCATGCGCGACACCGGCCGCGACATGAAGGACAAGTACAAGGAAACCTCGCGCGGCGGATTAGCCGTCAACGTTATCGAGTGCTGACAACTAACGGCAAAACCGGCTGCTGTGGGAGCCGATTCATCGGCGAATAGTAAATAACCCCGCTGCGCAGCAGCGCTCCTTCAGGTTACTAGCTTCAGCCCCCCCTCGAAGGAAGAGCTCGCCGATGAATCGGCTCCTACCGAGCAAAGGCCAGCTACCGGGTCGGGCACATCCGCGGGAGGCGGTCGACCGTCTCCACGCGGACCGGTTCGTCCTGGCCCCACCAGTTGGCCACCGCCGTGTAGCAGATCCGGAGCTTGCCGCGACGAGTGTCGAAGCGCTGCTTGCTGGTATACGCGAAGCACGAGACCGAGGCGAGATGGCCCAGCTCGCGCATCGTAATGGCGCAGCGCCGCACGGATTCGACCGGGTCCTCGCCAGGGTAGAGAGTGAAGTAGAAACCCTTGGCGGTGCGGTCGTAGGACTCTGAATCGATCAGCCGGCCTTGGTCGTTCCATTGCTCTTCGGCTGCGGCAACGCCGCATACCGAAATCGCAATGAACAACACGCCGCTGGCGACCACCTTCGAACGCATCCGAACCCCTTTATCCCTACCGCGTCGGCCAGTGTATATCGACGCGAGCCCGGTTTGGCGAAGGCGTTCGCTGGCTGACATGCGGGGCCGGGGCTGTCATTATCCCGCCCTTGTGCCGCCATGGGCCGGGTTCCCCCCGTCCCGTCCGACCGGAGTCACCATGTCCCACCACGCTATCCGCCGCGACGTCGGCGCTTTCGCCCTGATGCTGACCGGCCTGGGCTCGATCATCGGCTCAGGCTGGCTGTTCGGCGCCTGGCACGCCGCCCAGCTTGCCGGCCCGGGTGCCGTCTACGCCTGGATCATCGGCGCCGTCATCATCCTGTTCATCGCCCTCACCTATGCGGAACTGGGTGCGATGTTTCCCGAATCCGGCGGCATGGTGCGCTACGGCCACTATTCGCACGGCTCGCTGGTCGGCTTCATCGCCGGCTGGGCCAACTGGATCGCCATCGTCTCGGTCATCCCGGTCGAAGCCGAAGCCTCCGTCCAGTACATGGCCTCGTGGCCGTGGGAATGGGCGCAGTGGACCAAGGGCCTCTACGTAGTGACCGCCGGCCACGGCGAGCTGACGACGCCCGGCCTGGCCATCGCCGCGGTACTGGTCCTGGTCTATTTCTTCCTGAACTTCTGGAGCGTGAAGCTGTTCGCCAAGAGCAATACGGCGATCACCGTGTTCAAGCTCGTCGTTCCGGCGGCCACGGGCATCGCGCTCATCTGCACCAGCTACAACCCGGGCAACTTCCACATCGGCGCCCACGGCGGCGCGCACGCCATCGACATCTCGTCGATCCTCACCGCCGTCGCCATCTCCGGCATCGTTTTCAGCTTCAACGGCTTCCAGAGTCCGGTGAACCTGGCCGGCGAAGCGCGCAATCCCGGCCGCAACGTACCGTTCGCGGTGATCGGCTCGATCCTGCTGGCCACCGTGGTCTACGTGCTGTTGCAGGTGGCCTTTATCGGCGCCGTGCCGCCCGACCAGCTCGGCAAGGGCTGGGCCGGCCTCGAATACGCCTCGCCCTTCGCCCAGCTGGCCACCGCGCTGATGATCAACTGGATGGCGATCCTGCTCTATGCCGACGCCTTCGTCAGCCCCAGCGGTACCGGCGCAACGTACACGGCGACCACCGCGCGCATGATCTACGCCATGGAGCGCAACGGCCAGCTACCGAAGATCTTCGGCCACATCCACCCACGCTTCGGCATCCCGCGCCCGGCCATGTGGCTGAACCTGGTGGTGAGCTTCCTGTTCCTGTTCTTCTTCCGCGGCTGGGGCACGCTGGCGGCGGTGATCTCGGTGGCGACGATCATCTCCTACCTCACCGGCCCGGTCAGCGTCATGACCCTGCGTCGCACGGCGCCGGAAATGAAACGACCGCTGCGCATCCCTGGCCTGCCCCTGCTCGCCGCGCTCGCCTTCATCTTCGCTACCGAACTGCTTTACTGGGCGAAGTGGCCCCTCACCGGCGAGATCATCCTGCTGGTGGTCGTGGCCCTGCCGCTGTATTTCTACTACACCGCCAAGAGTGGCTGGGAAGACTTCCGTCGCCACATGTCCGGTGCGTGGTGGCTGATCGCCTACCTGCCGACGATCGCGCTGGTGTCCTACGCGGGCAGCACCACGTTCGGCGGCCACAACTACATCCCGTATGGATACGACCTCGCCGTAGTGGCCGTGATCGGCGTGGTTTTCTACTTCTGGGGCATCTCCGCCGGCTGGCGTACGCCGATGGTCGAAGCCGCCCGCTTCAACCACGACGAGATGCATGGGGATGACCCGGTGATTCCGCCAAGTGCGGACGAAGCGGCCAGGGCGACTGGCCAGCGTTGAGCAAAATGAAACCGCCCTTCGGGGCGGTTTTTTTGTAAGTCCCCGGGGGCCGAACACCGCCCGTATCGGGCGAGCGGTGCATACACAAGTGTCGCATTTGAGTTCAGTAGGCAAACTCATGAATGCTGCGGTTCACCGCCTCGCATCCTTTGGAGCAAACGCCCGCCGTCGCGCCTCCTCCCAAGCCTCTTGGATCGGCCGGTTCTCTTCTCGCCTCCGCACGTGATATGCCTCTAGCTTCGCTAGCGTCGCTTCGTCAGCGCACCTCATGGAATCGACGATTGGAAACTGGTTCGCGACAACGACACGCCGGCCAGGTTTCGCGGTATCGCCCCAATCAACGAAGGACGCTGGGCCAACCGGGTCGAAAACCACCGTTTCACCAAGCAAATCGCCAGTCCTGACTTCGTAGGCTCGTTTGAAAACGGCGGCGTTCCACACCCTGCCCAGTCCGTAATGTGTTCCTTCGGGACGAGGAATCCGGTGGAAAACCGACGGCAGCACCCAAAATGGCTCGTAGGTATCAATGCGAATGCACCCGTCGGGACTCAACTCCGACGATTCGTACTTCGCATACGCGCGCTCCCACCAGTTCGAAACTTCAAAGAAGGCCACGACACCGACTACCACTACGACCCCGACGAGAGCGGCCTTCACGCCCATCAGCCGAGATCCAGCGTCAGGTCCGCGCGCTCCCAGTGCACATCGGAGTAGATGACGAAGTCGCCACCGAAGCCGGCCGTGCATCGGTAGGCATTGAAGTCGTGGTTGAACACGTTGCCGATTGGCTCGCCACCCCAACGGAATGCCATCCCGTCGAGCGCCGTGTTCATCAGCATCTGCGCCTTGCTCAGCACACCGTCTCTCGTCCACGTGCCCAGGAACTGAAAATCGTTGAAGTCATAGGTGTCGCGATTGTAGAAACCCGCATGAGTGACCTTTAGGGCAGGTCGTTGGGTGCGCTCGTCGCGCACCGCCTCACCAATGACCGCTACCTTCAATGTGGCCATCCCGAGACTTCCGTAAAGATCGTCCATCGTATCGAGCTTTGCCCCGAACGTTTCGTAGTTCGATTGGCAGGTCTTGTCGAGCAAGACCGCCGGGTCTTGCAGGCTACCGAAGGCAATCCGGTTCTGCGTCCCCCATGACATGTCAGCGAGACGCGAGCGCAGGATGCCCCGAGCCGGAGTATTAGCCATCTTCGCCCTCAGCTCTCGCATCGCAATACGTACACGCGGATGCGACATCGCCCAGCTCATGCGCACGATCCGTTGATCCACGTGCAGCGAGGACAAGCTCACAGGATCGGGCGGATTGTTCGACTTCCACTCAGGCGGCAACACCCAAGGCGGCGATTGCAGCCACCGCTCCATCAACTCGGCAGAGACGGTCCATCCCATCTGACGCATCGCGCCGGGAATGGCTTCGATCTTCTGTTTGACGGCCGTACCGTTCTCGCACAACGACGGATTCCCATTCATGGTGATGCTCCTTGTTTGAAGGTGAACGCACTCGCCGTTTCCGTGCGGCTGGTCGAGCGAACTCCGGCGCGGATGGTAGTCGCACCGTTTCGTGCGCGAAAGCTAGTGAATTTCCCCTCGTTCATAGACGATTGGACTGCGTCCACGCAAGCGCGATTCGTAGAGTGAACGGCTGCACTACGACGAACATTGCCATCCGTTTTTCTCAAACATTCGAATGAGAAATCATTTAGAAAGTTCACTCGGACTCTGACACCGTCGTCCACGACGCATTGCCTCAAAGATCAAGAAAGGAATTCGATGAAAAGCATATATCTGAAACTGTCCGGACCCGATCTGACCGGCGAATCCACCGACAAAGATCACAGCGGGTGGATCGAGCTAAATTCATTGCGTCACCAAATGCACCAGCCGGCATCCTCATCCGCCTCCACTGCGGGCGGCCACACGACGGGACGCGCCGAGCACGGCGACATATCTGTGCGCAAAGAGGTCGACTCATCCAGCCCAATGCTCTACCAGCCCTGTCCGGTGGCACGACTTTTCAGTCAGCACAGATCGATTTTTTTCGCGACGCCGGCGATGGCAAACGGGTCAAGTATCTTGAGATTCAACTCAAGAGCGTTCTGATATCACAGGTCACGCTGGGCGTCGGTGACGGTCCAATGCCTATCGAGACGATGTCGTTGAGGTATGCCACCGTTCAGTGGAAGTACCACAAGCAAAAAATCGATGGCGGACTGGGTGGTATCACGCAGGGCGCGTGGAGCCTGACTAAGAACGATAAGACGTTCACTGTGTGATGCAGTGGCGCGGACGCCCCAAGATCAACGTCCGCGAAGCTTTTCTGCATGAATACAAAAAAGGGGCGCTCGAAAGCGCCCTGGAGACATCCTAGCGGGTGGACCAGCCACCGGTCAGATGTTGGAATCGAAATTACTCTCGCAAGCGATTCCTTGCAAGGTCGTCGCAAGCTTTTGGCACGCAATCTGACATAAACGCACGGTCTCGGCGTACGCGCTTTCCAACACTGGACAAGGGTGTGCTACTACAGAGCGAGCACATCTCCCAGCAGCGCTTGCGCGGTAATCTCAGGACCAGCGCCTGGGCCTTGAATCACCAGCGGCGTCGCGTGATACCTCGTTGTGGTCAGCGCAAACTGGTTATCCGTACCCGATAGACGCGATGCCGGATGCTCGGGGCCTACTTCGAACAAGCCGACGCGAGCACGGCCTCGCTGGTTCAGGCGTGCGAGATAACGCAGCACCTTACCATTCGCCTTGGCTGCGGCCTGGCGCTGACGTAACGGCTTGTCTAGCTCGTCAAGGCGGTCGAGAAATGTTTTCGTATCCAGCGTACGAAGCGCGTCAGGCACGAGACTTTCGATCTCCACTTCCTCGCTACCCAACGAGAAGCCTGCGTTGCGCGCGATTATCAGCAGCTTACGCGCCACGTCTTCGCCCGAAAGATCGGAGCGCGGGTCCGGCTCGGTGAAACCTAGGCGACGGGCGTCTCGCAGCAACGCGGAGAAGGGGCGACTGCCGTCGTACTGGTTGAATAGCCAGGATAGCGAGCCGGAGAACACGCCCTCCAACGTAAGCAGGCTGTCGCCGCATTGGCGCAGGCGACGCAGGGTGGACAATACCGGCAGCCCCGCACCGACCGTGGCGGCGTCGCCGTAGACGCTCCCACGGGCCGAAGCGGCCTGCAGCGCGCGCCAACCGGAAAGCTGTCCACCGGCGAGGGCCTTGTTGGCGGTGACCACGTGATAGCCGGCGGCCAGCCATTCGGCATGGCGACTCGCCTCGATCGCGCAGGCGGTGGCGTCGATCACCACCTTGCGCGTCGCCCCGGTCTCGTCCAACGCCGCCAGGAGCGGCGCGTTCTCGCGACCGTCCCTGCCCTTGCCCAGACGCTCGACAACCTCTGCGGGAACGACGCCGCCCGCGAAAGCGTGCTGGCGACGCGAATTAGCGACGCCGACGAGGCGCACCGATCGCGCCGCCGGCGTCGCCAGTAGCGTCAGTAGCGCCTGGCCGACGACACCCGTGCCGAGGAGCACGACGGCCGTACGCGGAGAATCCTCGACGAGGGGGGCGACGACCACCGCGCTCATGCGCCGACCTTGCGTTTCGACGTGACCGACGCGACGGCCGAAGCGCGGGCGAGCGCCGCATCGAGGTCGGCCAGCAAGTCGTCGCCATCTTCGATACCGACCGAGAGACGCAGCAGGCTATCCGAGATGCCGGCGACCAGACGGGCCTCCGGTGCCATGGATGCATGCGTCATCGTTGCCGGATGGGCGACCAGGCTTTCGACGCCGCCCAGCGATTCCGCCAGCGAGAAGTAGCGCAAGCCATCGACGAAGGCCTCGATCGCATCGTTGCCACCGGCGATCTCGAAGCTCAGCATGGCACCGAAGCCCTTCTGCTGGCGCTGCGCCAGCGCGTGCCCGGCGTGGGAAGCGAGACCGGGATAGTACACGCGGGATACCGCATCGTGATTGTCGAGACGCTCGGCGATACGGTGCGCATTCTCTTCATGCGCGCGCAGGCGGACGGCGAGCGTACGCACGCCGCGAAGGGTGAGGAAGCTGTCGAACGGCGAACCGGTCAGACCATTGCAGTTGCCCCACCACTTCAGCTGTTCGGCAACCGCCTGGTCGCCCGCGATGACGGCGCCGCCGACCACGTCGCTATGACCGTTGATGTACTTGGTCGTCGAGTGCACGACGATGTCGGCACCGAGCTTCAGCGGCTGCTGCAAGGCCGGGGACAGGAAGGTGTTGTCGACGACAACCAGCGCTCCCACCGCGTGCGCGGCCTGTGCGACGTGGCGAACGTCGGTGATACGCAGCAGCGGATTGGACGGGGTTTCGATCCAGACCAGCGCCGGTCGTTCGGCAAGGCCCTCGGCGAGTGCGGTCGGGTCGGTGAAGTCGACGAAACGGACGGTGAAACGACCCTTCTTCTGCCAGGCATCGAGCAGGCGCCACGTACCGCCGTAGCAGTCGTGGGCGGCGAGCACCAGCGCACCGGCGGGCACGAGTTCGAGCGCGAGGGCGACCGCGGACATACCGCTGCCGGTGACGACCGCGCCCGCACCCTCTTCCAGTTCCGTGAGCGCCTCACCGAGCAGGTCGCGCGTGGGATTGCCGCTGCGCGAATAGTCGTAAGCGCGCTTGCGACCAAAGCCCTCGAAGGCGTAGTTGGTGGAAAGATGCAACGGTGGCACGACGGCGCCATGCTGCGTATCGGATTCGATGCCGGCGCGCACGGCGCGGGTACAAAGACGGGAATCGGTCATGACTTAGTGGTCTCCGCGACAGTCGTTGAGTGCGTGACGCAGCACGGGAGCGAGCTGCACGGTTTCTTTGAGGAAAGCGTCGTGGCCATAGGGCGACTCCACGACTTCGAGGGTGGCGGTACCGGCGAGGCGACGCTGCAATTCGCAGAGGTCGGCCAGCGGCACAAGGCGATCGGAAGGGAAGCCGACCAGGGTCGTCGGCGCGCAGACACGCTCCGGCGACACGTCGTGCAGGTCGATCGACTCGGACAGCGCAAGGAAGCGTTCGGCTTCGAAGCGCTCGACGAAACGACGGCCGGCGTGTTCGAGGTAATCCTCCACCGGGAAACGGAAACGGCCCTCTCGCAGTTCCGGACCCGCGGCAAAACGACGGGAGAACTCTTCGCTGCCGCGATACGTGGTCATGGCCAGTTGACGTGCAAGGGCGAGGGCTTCGTCCGTGCGGCCCGAGTCCACGCCGAGCCGGACGATGCCGCGCTGGATCGAACGTTGGGCCGTGGACAGCGGATGCGGACGGTGCGCGCCGGCGATGAGGATCAGCGACTTCAGTTTGTCCGGGTGATTCGCCGCGAAAGCCAGACCGGTCATCGCGCCGTAAGACGAACCGACGAAGGCGTGCACGCGACCGATACCCAGTTCGTCGACGAGCGCGGCCAACGCGGCCGCCTGGTCTTCGCTCGATACCGACTCGGCTTCGCCGAGGTCGGCTGGTACCAGCCAGTCGATCGACAGCACGCGGCAATGGTCGAGATCGATCGCCGCCCCGCTGCCGACCAGTTCCTGCCACCAACCCGAGGAACGCTCGCGGCCGGTGCATACGTCGCGGTCGGCGGAGATGCCGCCCTGGACGATGACGGTCGGCGCGTGCGGCGCACCGCACCACAGGTAATGGACATCCACGTCGACGGCACCGCTGCCGTACTTCGGCGTGAACGACACCCGGCGCGTGCCGCGCTGCTCGGTGAGATCGGCTGCACTACGCGACGCCGTGGAAACGACCGTTTCGGGGAGGGAGATCACAGTGAGGGGCTCTGCTGACATATCCGGGTTCCTGCATTCGGGATCGAGCCCCGCGGGGAACCGGCAGTCGGAGTGCCCTGAAGCGGATGCGCGAACGCATGCCCGCAAAGGACATCCCATCTATCGGCTGACGTGAAGACACGCCCCGCAGGAGTTGGCACCGTCGCGGAAATCCGCAGGTTGCCCCGGCTTCAAAGGGCCTGTCCCTCAGCCGGTCTCGATGAGTGAAACCGACGATACGCCCGGATCCCATGGGTGTCAACAGCCGTTTAGACGTCCAGATGTCCAGATGTCTCTTTGTTTCGCGAGAACCCATAACCCTTGCGCGAAGCCATAGCCCGTGTGGGAGCCGCTTCAGCGGCGAAACAGACATGACTACGAAGCCTGACCGAATCGCCGCTGAAGCGGCTCCCACAGAGGCCATACGAAGGCGTTAGCATTGCTCCATGACCACCCATGCCAGCTTCGCCGCCGCCGTCGGCAACACCCCCCTCCTGCGCCTTCGGGACGCCTCGGATGCCACCGGCTGCGAGATCCTCGCCAAGGCCGAATTCCTGAACCCGGGAGGCTCGGTGAAGGACCGCACGGCACTCGGCCTGCTCGACGACGCCGAGCGGCAGGGCCTGCTCCGGCCCGGTGCCACCCTGGTCGAAGGCACGGCGGGCAATACCGGCATCGGGCTGGCCCTGTTGGGCGCCAGCCGTGGCTACCGCACCCTGGTGGTCATGCCGGATACGCAGAGCCGGGAAAAGATCGACGCGCTGCACGTCGCCGGCGCCCGTGTCCACCTGGTCCCGGTCGTGCCGTTCACGGATCCCGGCCACTACGCGCGGACCGCCCGCCGCCTGGCCGATGAGATGAACGCCGCGAACCCCGGCAGCGCCTGGTTCGCCAACCAGTTCGACAACACCGCCAACCGGGACTGGCACGAGGCCCATACCGGGCGCGAGATCTGGGAGCAGACCGGGGGCAGGATCGATGGCTTCGTCTGCGCCGCGGGCACGGGCGGCACGCTGGCCGGCGTCGGGCGGGCCCTGAAGAGCCGCCACCCCGGCGTCCGTATCGCACTGGCCGACCCGGCGGGCTCCATTTTCGCCCGCTACGTCCAGGCCGGCGAACTCGTCGGTGAAGGCAGCTCGATCAGCGAAGGCATCGGCAACAGCCGGATCACCGCCAACTTCGAGGGTGCACCGATCGACATCGCCTGGTCCATCCCGGACGATGAATCGGTCCCACTGTTACACGACCTTCTCCACCGCGAGGGCTATTGCGTGGGCGGTTCCAGCGGTGTGAACGTAGCCGGCGCCCTCCGGCTCGCCCGGGAGCTGGGGCCCGGCCATACGATCGTCACGGTGCTATGCGACGGGGGCATGCGCTACCAGGCGAAGCTGTTCAACCCGGTGTTCCTGCGCAGCAAGGGCATTCCGGTGCCGAGCTGGCTGGACGAGGCATTCCGCAGCTGATTGGAGCACCTGTGTGGGAGCCGAGTGAAGCACCTGTGTGGGAGCCGAGCGGGCACCTGTGTGGGAGCCGAATGGAGCACCTGTGTGGGAGCCGATTCATCGGCGATCCCGCGGCAGCGGGCCAAACCGGGGCAAGCCCCCCCGTCGCCGCTGAAGCGGCTCCCACAACGACTGGGGCAAGTGCACATCGCCGCTGGAGCGGCTCCCACACGGGGCTGGGGCGAGTACACGTCGCCGCTGGGGCGGCTCCCGCGGGGTAGACGGCTCTTGCCGTTCAATTCGCTGATAGAATAAGCGGTTAGCCTATCGATCCCGGCCTGAAGACATGTCCTCACACCTCACCGAAACCCGCCGTCGGCGCAGCTTCGCCATTGTCAGCCACCCCGATGCGGGCAAGACCACGCTGACCGAAAAGCTGCTGCTGTTCGGCGGCGCGATCCAGATGGCCGGCTCGGTGAAGAGCCGCAAGGCCGCGCGCCACGCGACCTCGGACTGGATGGCGCTGGAAAAGGAACGCGGTATCTCGGTGACCTCGTCGGTCATGCAGTTCCCGTACGACGATGCCATCGTGAACCTGCTCGACACCCCGGGTCATGCGGACTTCTCCGAAGATACCTACCGCGTGCTCACGGCCGTCGACTCGGCGCTGATGGTGATCGACTGCGCCAAGGGCGTCGAGGAACGCACCATCAAGCTGATGGAAGTCTGCCGGTTGCGCGACACGCCGATCATGACCTTCATCAACAAGCTCGACCGCGAAGGCCGCTCGCCGATCGAACTGCTCGACGAGGTCGAGTCGGTGCTGGGCATCGCCTGCGCCCCGCTCACCTGGCCGATCGGCATGGGCTCGCGCCTGAAGGGCGTGTACCACGTGCTGCTCGACGAAGTGCACGTGTTCGAACCGGGCAAGAACTTCACCCGGCAGGACTCCACGATCTTCAAGGGCCTCGACCATCCGGATCTCGCCGGGCGTATCGGCCAGGCCGCGCTGGACGAACTGCGCGAGGAACTGGAACTGGTGATCGGCGCGTCGAATCCGTTCGACATCGATGCGTATCTCGCCGGCAAGCAGACGCCCGTGTTCTTCGGTTCGGCGGTGAACAACTTCGGCGTGCAGCTGCTGCTCGACTTCTTCGTCGAACACGCGCCGTCGCCACGCCCGCGCGACACGCTCACACGCGAAGTGAAGCCGGAGGAAGAGAAGCTCACCGGCTTCGTCTTCAAGATCCAGGCGAACATGGATCCGGCGCACCGCGACCGCGTCGCCTTCATGCGCGTCTGCTCGGGCACGTATACCGCAGGCATGAAGATGCAGCAGACGCGCACGGGCAAGGAAGTACGCATCGCCAACGCGCTCACCTTCATGGCCTCCGACCGCGAGATCGTCGAGCGCGCCTATCCGGGTGACGTGATCGGCCTGCACAACCATGGCAGCATCACCATCGGCGACACCTTCACCGAAGGCGAGGCGCTCTCGTTCACCGGCATCCCCAACTTCGCGCCGGAACTGTTCCGTCGCGCGCGCTTGCGCGACCCGATGAAGATGAAGGCCCTGCAGAAGGGTCTCGCGCAGCTGTCCGAAGAGGGCGCGACCCAGTTCTTCCGCCCACTGATGTCGAACGACCTGATCCTGGGTGCCGTCGGCGTGCTGCAGTTCGACGTCGTCGCGTATCGCCTGAAGGACGAGTACAACGTGGATTCGGCCTTCGAACAGGTCGGCGTCGCCACCGCGCGCTGGATCCACTGCGACGATCCGAAGAAGCTTGAGGAATTCCGCGAGAAGAACGCCGGCAATCTGGCGATCGACGGCGCGGGCGAACTCGTCTACCTCGCGCCGACGCGCGTGAACCTGCAGCTCGCCCAGGAACGCTGGCCGACCGTACGCTTCGCCGCCACCCGAGAACACGCCGCCTCGGTCGACGTCTGATCGCTTCCCACGAATTACAGGGGGGCGGGGTTGAGGAACCGGTGGATCGCCTGGACCACCACCGAGCCCTCGCCCACGCCGGACGCCACGCGTTTCACCGATCCCGAGCGAACGTCGCCCACCGCGAACACGCCGCGCAAGGTCGTCGCATACGGTGAGGGCGTCGCATAGCCGTCCGCGTCGCGACCGGTGAGCACGAAACCCTTCTTGTCCAGGTCCAGGCAGCCCTGCAACCAGGCGGTATTCGGCTCGGCACCGATCATGACGAACAGGGCGCCGATTTTCTTGCGCACCTGCTTGCCATCGACCTGGCACGCCCAGCCGACCTCGCGCAGATAGGTATCGCCATCGAGGTGATCGATCTGGCAGTGCGTGTGCAACGTGATGCGCGGCGACTGCTGGATGCGCTGCACGAGATAATCGGACATGGTCGCGGCCAGCCCCCCACCACGCACCAGGATGTGTACGTGAGCGACGGTACGGGCGAGAAACATCGCCGCCTGGCCCGCGCTGTTGCCTCCACCGACCACGGCCACTTCCTCGCCGGCGCAAAGCTGCGCCTCCATGGCGGTCGCGGCATAGTGAATGCCCTGGCCTTCGAAGCGTTCGTAGTCGACATGCTCGAGCTTGCGGTAGCGGGCCCCCGTGGCGATGACGATCGCCCGTGCCGACGCCACGCTGCCGTCGTCCAGGCTCAGCCGATAGGGATGGCGACCGCAGTCCACGCTTTCCACGGTGCGCGCGATAGCCATGTGCGCGCCGAACTTCATCGCCTGGACCTGTGCGCGACCGGACAGCGCCTGCCCTGAAATGCCCGTGGGAAAGCCCAGGTAGTTTTCGATCTTCGAGCTGGTGCCCGCCTGTCCGCCCGGCGCCAGCGCCTCGATGACCAGGGTGTCCAGCCCTTCGGAGGCGGCGTACACGGCGGCGGCCAGGCCGGCCGGACCCGCGCCGACCACCACCACGTCATGCACGTGGTCCTTGTCCAGTTCGATGCTGATGCCGAGGTCGTCGGCAAGCTCGCCATTGGTCGGACAGCGCAGCACGCGCCGGTCGGGCATGATCACCACCGGGCATTCGCCGGGGTCGAGCCCGAAGCCGTCGAGCAGGTGCCGGGCGTCCTCGTCGATGTCCGTATCGAGCAGCCGATAGGGATAGCCGTTGCGAATCAGGAAGCTGCGCAGCCGTACGGTGTCCGCGGCGTGCGCCGAGCCCGCGAGGATCACGCCGCCCTGACCGCTCTGGATGAGCCCCACGCGGCGCAGGATGAAGGCGCGCATGATGATCTCGCCGATGTCCGGCTCGCCCGAGACCAGCTTGCGGAAACTGGTCGGGTTCATGCGGACCAGGCGGGTCTCCATGCCGGTACGCCCGTTGACCATGATCTTGCGTTCGCTGAAGAGGTCCACCTCGCCGGTGAACTGGTTGGGTCCGTGCACCACGAAGATGTTCGGCGTGCCGTCCTCGGCGGTGTCGTAGACCTCGATGGAGCCCTCGATCACGAAGAAGTAGTCGACCCGGCGCTCGCCGCGCCGGAATAGCATAGTGCCGGCGGGAACGACCTCCTCGACCCCGTATTTCACCAGCCGCGCGGACATCTCCTCGTTGAGGTGGGGGAAGGTCTGCTCACGGCGGTTCATCGGGCTCGAAGGATCGTTTTCGGACGGTATGGCCATCGTGCAATTCCAGTAGGTATCGGGCGCGACAGCCCGCGGCTGCCACGTTAGCGGACGTGCCGCCGGCCTTCTTGTATCGGAGCACCATCATGCCTGCGTAGACTGCGGCCGCAAGCCCCCGCCCGAGAGATCCATGTCCGCCGCCGAGATCGTCGCTACACCACTGCGCCGCGCCGCCCGCCTGCTGCACTCGCCGCTTGGCAGGCTGTTCGCGTTCTTCGCCTTGCTGAAGACGTTCCAGTGGCTCGAGGGGCAGGCCTGGACCGCTCTCGGCTTCCCCGCGGGATTCGTTCCCTTCCGCGATACCACCCTGCCGATGGAGGCGCTGCGCCTGGCACCGATCGTCCTGGCGTATGGGCTGCTGGTCCGATTTCTGGAGCGGCGCAAGCTGGACGAACTGCCCCCCGCCAAAGCGATCCCTCATATTCTGCTGGGCCTGGCCGGCGGCGCGCTCTGCTTCTCGCTGGTCGTCGCCGCCCTCTGGGCACTGGGCGTCTTCGCCGTCGACGGCATCCATCGCGATGTCGACTGGCTCGGCCCCGTCCTCGTCATGGGCGTGGGCGCGGGGGTCGGTGAGGAGATCATCAGCCGCGGCGTACTCTTCCGTATCGTCGAGGAGGGCCTGGGCACCTGGGCCGCCCTGCTGATATCGGCCGGCGTGTTCGGCGGCCTCCACGCATGGAATCCGCACGCGACGGCGTGGAGCGCCCTGGCCATCGCACTCGAGGCGGGGCTGTTGTTCGGGTTGCTCTACCACGTCACCCGCTCGCTCTGGATCTGCATGGGCGCCCATGCCGCCTGGAACATCGCCCAGGGCCCGGTCTACGGTATCCCCGTCTCCGGCTTCGAACAGCGCGGCCTGCTCGCCTCGCACATGCAGGGGCCGGACTGGCTCACCGGCGGGGCGTTCGGCGCCGAAGCCTCCGTGGTCGCCCTGTGCATCTGTTCGCTCGTCACATCCGTATGTCTTGCCGTGGCGGTCCGCCGCGGCAGCCTGGTTCCGCCTCCCTGGGGGAGACCTGGCACTCAACCCGGCTGAGCAAAGGCCGTTAAAGTGCAGAACGCTACGTAACGGTGGCATTGTTCCTCCCTGAATCCCTGAACGGTCACGGCATGTCATCGAACGAAAAGAAACGCAGCTGGCTCGCAGACCAACCCCTGCAGCGCAAGATCCTGATCGCGATCGGCGCATTGCTGGCCCTTTTCGTCGCCGCCTGCGTGGCCAACCTCGCCTCGCTATGGCGGGAAAACGATACCCGGGCATGGACCACGCACACCTACGTGGTGCTCATCACCCTGGCCGACGTGAACGACGACGCCCAGGCTCGCCAGGTCGCCGCGCGCGGATTCCTGCTCAACCAGTCCGATAGCGAGTACGCCGACTTCGAGACAGCCGACCGCGGCCTGGCCCGAAGCCTCGCCAGCCTGCGCCAGATGACCGCCGACAATCCGCTGCAGCAGTCGCGCATCGACCGGCTGCAGGACATGCTCGACCGCTGGAAGGATGAAGTCGTCAAGTACGCGCTGGCGCCGACCCGTGCCATCGGCAATGCCGCCACGCCCGAAGGCGCGCTCGCACGCGAGTCGATACGTCACGAATACCTGGCGCATCGCACCGTCCTGATGAGCGACGTAGGCAAGCTGATCGACGAGATGTCGACCACCGAGCGCGTGCTGCTCGACAAGCGCAACAGCGCGCTGGACAACGTGCTGGCCGCGACGAAATACATCGATATCGTTTCGCTGGTCGCCTGCCTGGCGTTCGGCTTTTTCATCATCGGCATGACCTTCCGCCTGATCACCCGCCCGATCGTGCGCATGACCGAACTGATGACGCGCCTCGCCGCACACGACCACGATATCGAGGTACGCCAGCTCACCCGTCGCGACGAGATCGGCGAGATCGCGCGCGCCCTGCAGGTATTCAAGGAAATGTCGGTCGAGACGGCGGGCCAGACCTGGCTGAAGTCGACGGTCACGGCGATCTCGAACACGTTGCAGGGTGCCAACACCTATCGCGAGTTCGCCAATGCATTGGTGACCGAGCTGGTCCCGGTGATGAAGGCTGGCCTCGGCGTTTTCTATCTGTTCCACGAAGAGACCGGCCGCCTCGAACGGCTCGGCACCTATGGTTTCAAGGAGCGCCGCCATCTCACCCCGGAATACCAGCTGGGCGAAGGCCTGGTCGGCCAGGCGGCGATCGAGCGGCGCACGATCGTCCTGCAGGATGTTCCCGACGACTACACCCGCATTCATTCGGGGACGGGCGAAGGCGCGCCGCGGAGCATCGTGGTATTGCCGGTGACCTCGCGCGATCGCCTGCTGGGCGTGGTGGAGATCGGCAGCTTCGCGCACCTCACCCCGATCGAGGATCGCCTGCTCGAGGAGCTGATGCCCATCGTCGCCCTTTCCCTGGAGAATCTCGGTCGCGCCATCAGCACCCGCGCGCTGCTCGAGCGAACCCAGAGCCAGGCCGACGAACTGCGTGCCTCCGAAGAGGCCCTGCGCAGCCAGCAGGAAGACCTGCGCGCGACCAACGACGAACTCAAGAGAAAGACCGGCGAACTGCAGGAGCAGTCGCAGCGTCTGGTCGCCTCCGAAGAAGAACTGCGCGTGCAGACCGAGGAGCTGCATGCCTCGAACGAGGAACTCCGCGAAAAGAGCGTCACCCTCCACGAGCAGAAGGAGGCGCTCGAGGCACTCCAGCGGGACACCCAGGACAAGGCCGAGGAACTGGCTCGTGCAAGCCAGTACAAGTCCGAATTCCTCGCCAACATGTCGCACGAGTTGCGTACGCCGTTGAACAGCCTGCTCATCCTTTCGCGCAGCCTGGCCGACAACGACGAGGAAAACCTCTCCGGCGATCAGGTGGAATCGGCGCGGATCATCCACGACGCCGGCTCCAACCTGCTGCGCCTGATCAACGACATCCTCGATCTGTCCAAGGTCGAGGCCGGCAAGATGGAGCTGGTGGTCGACACCTTCCCCCTCGCCGACCTCGCGCGCACGCTGGCCCGGACGTTCAACCACGTCGCCCAGGAGAAGAAGCTGGCGTTCTCGGTGGAGGTGGAACCGGGCCTGCCGGAATCGATCCGCACGGACGGCGCCAAGCTCGAACAGGTCGCCAACAACCTTCTCAGCAATGCCTTCAAATTCACCGCCACCGGAACGGTAGGCCTCCGTGTTTCCCGCCCGCCGGCGGACGCCACGCTGCCTGCCGGGCTCGTCCCGGGGACCTCCGTCGCCATCGCCGTGAGCGACACCGGCATCGGTATTCCGGCCGACAAGATGCAGCGCGTTTTCCACGCCTTCGAACAGGTGGATGCCAGCACCAGCCGGCAGTACGGCGGCACCGGGCTCGGGCTGGCCATTTCGCGACGCATCGCGATGCTCCTCGGCGGCGATATCGTTCTCGCCAGCGAGCCCGGACGTGGCAGCACGTTCACCGTCTACTTGCCGGAAGAGGCGCCCGACATGGGCCGCACGGCCGAGGTCGTGCCGCTGCAACAGGCGGCGGCCGAAGCGACCCTGCCACTTTCCCCGGGTCTTCTCGCCGACACCATCGACGACGACCGCGCGTCCATCGGCCCAGGGGACACGATCATCCTCGTGGTCGAGGACGACCCGGCCTTCGCCCGGATCCTCGCCGACATGGTCCACCGCAAGGGCCATCGCGTGCTCGCCGCGGCGGATGGCGAATCCGGCCTCGCCCTGGCCAGGCGCTATCGCCCCACCGGCATCCTGCTCGACGTCATGCTGCCCGGCATGGATGGCTGGACCGTGATCGAGCGCCTGAAGAACGACGTCGCCACGCGACACATCCCGGTGCACTTCATCTCGGCGACCGACGACGCCACCCGCGGCCTCGAACTCGGTGCCGTCGGCTTCCTGACCAAGCCGGTCAGCCGCGAGGCCATCGCGACCGCCTTCGACCGCATGCTGCATTTCGCGACCGGCCGGACGCGCCAACTCCTCGTGGTCGACGACGACGCCAGCGCGCGTACCGCCGTGCGCACCCTGCTGAAGGACGACTCGGTGGTGATCGAGGAGGCCGCTTCGGGCGAGGAAGCCCTCGAGAAGGCCACCCACACCGCCTTCGACTGCATCGTGCTCGATCTCGGCCTGCCGGGCATGTCCGGCATCGAGTTTCTCGAACATCTCTCGCGCGGCGACCACACGCCACCGGTCGTCGTCTACTCGGGACGCGACCTGAGCCGCGAAGAGAGCATGAAGATCCGCCAGTACACGGACAGTATCGTGGTCAAGGGCGCCCGCTCGCCGGATCGTCTCCTCGACGAGGTCAGCCTGTTCCTGCATTCGATCCGCCATGGCGGCGGAGCACGCGACGAAGCCGCCACCGCGGCCGGCGGCGTGGACGAAGCCAGCCTGCGCGGTCGTCGCCTGCTCCTGGTCGACGACGACATGCGCAACCTGTTCGCCCTGTCGAAGGTGCTGCGGGCCAAGGGTATCGATGTGGTCATGGCCCAGGACGGGCAGAAGGCGCTCGATACCATCGACACCGACAAGGGCATCGAGCTGGTGCTCATGGACATCATGATGCCGGTCATGGACGGCTACGACACCATGCGCGCGATCCGCTCGCGTCCCGGGGTCGCGAAGGTGCCGATCATCGCGCTCACCGCCAAGGCCATGCGCGGCGACCGCGAGAAGTGCCTGGAGGCCGGTGCGAACGACTATCTCTCCAAGCCGATCGATGTCGACCGCCTGCTGTCGATGATCCGCGTTTGGCTGCCGACCAGGAGCTGAGGTGGACGTCGAAGACATCGAGGTACAGCTCTTCGTGCGCGCCATGCAGTTGCGCCACGGCTACGATTTCAGCGAGTACGCGCCGGCGTCGCTGAAGCGTCGCGTGCAGCAACTGGTCCGCACCCACCACGCGGCCTCGATCAGCGAACTCAACAGCCGGCTGCTCCACGAGGAAGGTTTCGTCGCACGCGTGATCGAGGGCCTTTCCGTACCGGTTTCGGAGATGTTCCGCGATCCGCCGGTCTTCCGTGCCCTGCGTGACAAGGTCTTTCCGGTGCTGGCCTCCTATCCAGAGATCAACATCTGGCAGGCCGGCTGCGCGCATGGCCAGGAGGTCTACTCGCTGGCCATCCTGCTCGAGGAGGCCGGCCTGTACGAGCGCTCGCGCATCTACGCGACGGATTTCAACGACGCCGCGCTGGCCGTCGCCGGCGAAGGCATCTATGCCACGCGCGAGGCACGCGACTGGTCGCGCAACTACATGGAAGCCGGCGGTGGCCGTTCGCTGAGCGACTATTACAGCGCCCGCTACGACTTCATCAAGCTCGACCATCGGCTGCGTCGCAACGTCACCTTCTTCAACCACAACCTGGTCACCGACGAAGTGTTCTGCGAAGCACACCTCATCCTTTGCCGGAACGTACTGATCTATTTCAGCAACCCCTTGCAGGACCGCACGCTCGGGTTGTTCCGCGACAGCCTGGTGCGCGGTGGCTTCCTCTGCCTGGGCACGCGCGAGAATATCGACTTCTCGCCGGCCGCCGCCGGTTTCGCCGACATCGACCACGCACTGCGCATCTATCAGGTCGGCGGCAACGGCGCGAGGGCATTGGCGCGATGACGGCGCGACGGGCCATCGTGATCGGCTGCAGCGCCGGGGGACTCACCGCCCTGCAACGCCTGCTGCCCGGCCTCGATACACGCCTGGGCGTGCCGGTGGTCATCTGTTGCCATACCGGCTCGGCCGACGTGTCCATCCTGGTCTCCCTGCTCGACCGTTACGCCAGCCTCCCCGTGGTCGAGGCCAGCGAACGCGCGCCCGCCGATCCCGGCGTGATTCATGTGGCACCGAGCGGTTATCACCTGCTGGTCGAGCCGAACTTCCATTTCTCGCTGAGCGTCGATGCGAAGGTCGCCTATGCGCGACCTTCGATCGATGTGCTTTTCGAGACGGCGGCGGATGCCTGGCAGGACGGACTGATCGCCGTGTTGCTGACCGGCGCCAACTCCGACGGTGCCCAGGGTCTGGTCGCCGTACGCCGCGCCGGCGGCTATGCCATCGTGCAGGATCCCCTCACCGCGGAAGCGGACGCCATGCCCCTCGCCGGGCTGCAAGCGGCAGGCGCCGACGCGTGCCTGCCGCTGGACGCCATCGCGGCCAAGCTAAACGAACTGTGTCTGCCATGAATACGAATCGCCCCAAGATCCTCGTCGTCGACGACACCCACGCCAACCTTGTCGCCATGCGCCGGCTGCTCGCGCGCGCCGATGCCGACATCTTCGAGGCCGCCAGTGGCAACGAAGCGCTGGCGCTGTGCCTGGACCACGAGTTCGCACTCGTTCTGCTCGACGTCAACATGCCTGAGATGGACGGCTTCGAGGTGGCGCAGTTCATCTCCGAAACCGATCACCTCAGCGAGACGCCGATCATCTTCGTGACGGCGGCGTACGCCGATGACATCAACCGCATCAAGGGCTATACGGCCGGTGCGGTCGATTACATCGCCAAGCCGATCAACGATGTGATCTTGCAATCGAAGGTGAAGATCTTCCTCGAGCTCTATCGTTCCCGCGCACTGCTCCAACAGGCGCTGGACGAACTGTCGTTGCGCAACGAGCAGCTCACCACCGAGGTGGCCGAGCGCGCGCGCATGGAGCAACTGGTGCGCCACCAGGCGACGCACGATGCGCTTACCGGCCTACCCAATCGCAGCCTCTTCCGTGACCGCCTGGAGGAAGCCATCGACTTCGGCGATACGGACGGCGGTTCGTTCGCTTTGGCCTACATCGACATCGACGGCTTCAAGGGCGTCAACGACGGTCACGGGCACGCGGCCGGCGACGCCCTGCTGAAGGCGATCGCGGGGCGCCTCGACGGCCGCACGCGCGACTCGGATACTGTCGCGCGCCTGGGTGGCGACGAGTTCGCGGTGCTGTTGAACGACGCCGCCGATGCACAGGCCGCCCTCGCCCGTTGCCAGACCCTGTGCGATGCGATCGCCGAACCCTACACGCTGGAAGTCAACGGGTCGCGAACGGGCGTCACCATCGGTGCCAGCATCGGCGTGACGCTCGTCCTTCCTGGCGACGCGTACGATCGCGTCGTCGCCGCCGCCGACTCGGCCATGTACGAGGCGAAGCGATCCGGCAAGAACCGTTGCGTCCTCGGCTGACTCATCGGAGGCTGGCCAGAAAGGCTTCCATCACCGCGCCGCGATAGCGCTGCCGATGCAACAGGATGGACAGGGTCCGCGTCAGGTCCAGGAACGGCGTCGGCAAGACGGCCAGGCGACCGGTTTTCACCGCGTCCGCGATCGCCACCTCGGGCAAACAGGCGATTCCCAGTCCCGCGATCACCGCCTGCTTGATGGCCTCGGACTGGTCCAGTTCCAGGACCACCCTGCTTTCGGGCAATGCCGCCAGCGCCTGCTCGCTGAGCGCACGCGTGGCCGATCCACGCTCGCGCAACACCCAGCGCGAGCCGGCGAATTGCTCACGCTTGAGCCGGACCTTGCCGGCGAGCGGGTGGTCGGGCCGGGCACAGACGACGAGACGATCCTGGCGCCATGGACGGGCTTCGATCGCAGGGTGATTGACCGGTCCTTCGACACAGCCGATATCGAAATCGTGATCGAGAACGCCCTGGGCGATGCGCGCCGTGTTGGCGACGCCCAGCCGTAACGCCACGCCGGGATGCTCGCTGGCGAAGGGTCCGAGCAGGTCACCCACGAGGTAGTTGCCCACCGTGTTGCTCGCCCCGATACCGATATCGCCGGCCAGGCCGGCCACCGAGCCCTCGGCGCGGCGACCGAACTCGGCGTGGCGTTCGATCAGCTCCCGCGCGAGCGGCAGGAGTTCACGACCGCGGTCGTTCAGCCGGAGGCGGCCGCGCTCGCGGGCGAACAGCGGCGATCCGAGTTGTCGCTCCATCTCGGCGAGGGCCATGCTCGCCGCGGGCTGGCTCAGGAACAGGCGCTCGCTTGCCGCGCGCACGCTGCCGGCCGTGGCGACGGCAACAAAGACTTCGAGCTGGCGCGGACTGATCGCATGCATAAGTATCTCTTATACAGTTCATCAGGCTTTTTCAATATTCTTATTCCCGGCAGCACCGGACAATAGGCCGTCGCCCCAAGGATCGCCCCCGTGTCCACTGTCGCCGTTCCGCCCTCTTCCGCGTCTCGCCTGCCGGGGATTCTCCTGGCCCTGTCCGTCGCCGCCGTGGCCTTTGGTCTTGGCCGCCTGGTGCCGCTCATCGGCGGCGCCGTCTGCGGCATCGTCCTTGGCATCCTGGTACGCCATTTCGCCCCACCGGAGGAGCGTTTCCAGCCGGGCATTCGCTTCGCCTCGAAGCAGGTCCTGCAGTGGTCCATCATCGCGCTGGGCTTCGGCCTCAGCCTTTCCCAGGTGGCTCATACCGGCATGGAATCGCTTTCGGTGACGCTGGCCACGGTCGCGGCAGCAGGCCTGGCCGCATGGATCCTCGGCCGCGTGCTCGGCGTGCACGACAAGCTGAAGCTGCTGATCGGTGTAGGCACCGCCATCTGCGGCGGTTCGGCCATCGCGGCGGTGGTTCCCATCATCAAGCCCGACGAGCACGACACGGCGTTCGCCATCTCGACGATCTTCCTGTTCAACCTCGTCGCCGTGCTGCTCTTTCCCGCGATCGGCCATGGGCTGGGTCTCTCCGATCTCGGTTTCGGCCTCTGGGCGGGCACGGCCATCAACGACACGTCGTCGGTGGTCGCCGCCGGCTACAGCTACAGCCACGCCGCCGGCGATTTCGCCACCATCGTGAAGCTCACCCGCGCCACGCTGATCATTCCGATCAGTCTCGGGATCGCGCTGATCGTCGCCTGGCGCGAGAAACGCAGTGGCAGCGGCGATTTCAGCCTGGCGAGGATCTTCCCCTGGTTCATTCTCTGGTTTCTCGTGGCATCGGGCATTCGCACGGCCGGCCTCGTTCCCGACATCGTCCTGCCGATCATCCACTTCGCGGCCGAGTGCCTGATCATCGTCGCCCTGACCGCGATCGGTCTTTCGGCGGACCTGCGGCGAATGGCTTCCACCGGTCCGCGCCCCATCCTGCTCGGCCTGGGCGTCTGGGCTGCGGTTGCCCTGACCAGCCTGCTGGTACAGCATCTGATCGGGCGGTGGTAACCTCGGTTCCAAAGGTCTAGCACAGCATGAGGGCCTAGATTGACTCACGCGGTCCACTAACACCGGGAGGCTATCGTCATGACTGCTGATGCCGAATCAAGAGTTCTGGATATCGTCGCGGCGCAGAGCGGCAAAGATCGCGCTACGCTGACAACCGCGTCCACGCTGAAAGAGCTGGAAGTGGACTCCCTCGAGGCGATCGAGATCGTGTTCGAAATCGAGGAAGCGTTCGGTATCCAGCTCGCCCAGGAACAGGGGCGCCTCGACACCGAAACGCTACAGAGCCTGGTCGACGCCGTGAACGCGGCGCTCGCCGAGCCCGGCCGTTCCGCCGCGGCCTCCTGACCGCCCATGCCGCACCCGGAAGCGTCGCGCGTCGTCGTTACCGGCATGGGCGCGGTCAGTGCCCTCGGCAACGATGCCGACGTGATGTGGCGCGCCCTTGCCGCAGGCCGCCCCGGCATCGAAGCGCTCGTCCACCCCCGGCGGGACGACCTGCGCGTGAAGGTCGCCGCCCAGGTGAAAGGCTTCGATCCCCACGACTACCTCGACGACCGCGCCATCAGCCTGATGGACCGGGTCTCGCAGTTTGCCGTGGTGGCTGCCCGGGAAGCGGCGTCACAGGCGCAATTGCCGACCTTGCGGGCGAGGGGCGCGCGCGTCGCGGTCATCATCGGCACGGGCGTCGGCGGCGAAACCAGTCGGGATGAAGAAAGTCGCAAGCTGTACGCGGAAGGCGCCGCACGCGTTCATCCCCTGAGCATCGTGCGGACCATGTCCAGCGCACCGGCCAGTCACATCGCCATCGCCTTCCAGAGCACCGGTCCAACCTTCGGCGTCACCAGCGCCTGCGCTTCGTCCAACCATGCGATCGCCCAGGCAGCCCTGTTGATCCGCGCCGGCGTCGTCGACCTGGCTATAGCGGGCGGTGCCGAAGCCTGCCTCAGCTTCAGCGTGCTGAAGGCATGGGAGGCGATGCGCGTGCTGGCCGACGACACCTGCCGGCCGTTCTGCCTTCAGCGACGCGGACTCGTCCTGGGTGAAGGTGCGGGCATCTTCGTGCTCGAATCGCTGGCGCATGCCATGGCGCGTGGCGAGCAGCCGCTTGCCGAGCTGGCAGGTGTCGGGATGAGCTCCGATGCGGGCGACATCGTCGCACCCTCGGCCGAAGGCGCCGCCGCGGCCATGACCGCGGCCCTGAACGACGCAGGCCTCGAGCCCGGGGATATCGACCACATCAATGCGCACGGCACCGGCACCGTGGCCAACGACGTCACGGAGACCCAGGCCATTCATCGGGTTTTCGGCGAGCATGCCTCTCGCATCGCGATCACATCGACCAAATCCATGCACGGCCACGCGCTAGGCGCGGCGGGTGCGCTCGAACTGGTGGCGACGATCGGCGCGTTGCGCGAGAGCCTCGTACCGCCGACGATCAACTTCACCGAAGCGGACCCGCAGTGCGACCTCGACGTGGTGGCGAACAGCGCACGCCGCCTGGACGTACGCGCTGCCCTTTCGAATTCGTTCGCGTTCGGTGGGCTGAATGCGGTGCTGGCGTTACGGCGCTGGTGAGCGCCGGGCGCGGCGCGCTCAGATCAACGCGAGAAGCCGCTCGTTCAACGCATGCTGCTCGGCCTGCCATTCGGCCAGACGCATCGCGTCGATCTCTTCCTGGCCATCCATCGCGCTCAGGCGACGCTTCCACCATGACGTGTATCGGTACCGGGAGATCTCGCCGGTAACGTCGCTGGCGACGACCCGACCGCGCACCGCGTCGAGGATTGCCGCGCCACCCGCTTCGCTCAGCGTGCCCTGGTCCCAGTTCGTCCGGGCCACGTCGGCGGCGTAGGCGTCCTTGTCGATCGAAAGATAGACGGGCTCGGAGCTGTTCGCCTGCATGGCGACGAAGGCATCGACCATCTCCGCCGACGTCGCGTGCGAGCGGAACGCGTGACCGAGACCGACCTTCGCGGCCCAGCCGGTGTCCACGCCCGTCGACCAGTAGGTCAGCTTGCCGGCGCGCAGCGGGCCCAGGTAGTTCTCCCACGCATGACCACGCCCGATGTCGGCCGAGGTGATGCCAATCACGTGAACGTGACTCACACGCGGAAGCATGGCTACGCGGCGCACCCAGGAACCGCAATGCACCCCGAACGGGAAACGCATGTTGTCCGGATGGTTGTCCAGGACCACGACCTGGAAACGCTCGCTCCCGCGCACGCGCGCCACGAGGGGCCAGGTCAGGTGGTGGAAGTCGCCGCTACCGAGGAAGACGGTGCCGTGAACCTGCGGCATCGTTTCATCCAGCATGGTGCCGAAGCGACGCAGGCGTCCGAGCGAGCAGCCGAAGCGAATCGATTCCTCCCAGTCACGCAGCGGAAGCACGAGGCGTCCGGCCAGCGGCCCGACGGAACCGTCTACATCAAGAACGATCGGTTGCCGCATCATGGCGAGCCTCCCACTGGCTGTCTGGCTCGAAACGATGAGCGAGGCGGCGAAGGATAGCGCGCAGGACAGGGTTGCGCACGAAGACCGCATGTCGCGTCACATGGAACCGCGCACCCAGCGAGGCCTTCACTTCGGGATCGGTCCACCCAGCCACGTAGTGCGTGAGCCCACGCGACAGCGCGTACTCGAGATTGACGAACCAACTGACGAAGTACAGGTCGAGCTCACGCGCGGCGGGGTAGACAAACCCCACGTATTTGTCGAGCAGCTTGCCCGCGTGCTCGTAGCAAAGGTTCCAGCCGATCAGTTCGCCGTCCGCGCGGTAGGTGAAGACCACTCCACCGGGCTCGCGCAGCGCAGCGGCGAAGAACTCGCGTGTGAGCTTGTCGAAATGCACCTCGCTCTGCGCATACACGTTCTCGAACAGCGCGTAGTACGCATCGACCACGCTCTCCTCGGCAAAAGCATCGCCGGTCGGCACGACGTCCACTTGCAGCCGGTCGCGCGAACGCAGCTTGCGACGAAGATTCTTCCGACGCGACGACGACAGTCGCGACAGGTAGTCGTCCGTCGAGGTGAAGTCGATCGGCACATAGGCCAGCGCCTGGCCTTCGACGATCAGGTAGCCGCTCTCGCGCGCGGCGTCGACGAAGCGTGCGGTCCACGCTCGATCGCTCGCACTGGTCAGCGGCGAGTCGAGCGCGAGGTCCTTCACGATCAATAAGGGATAGGTGCGTCCGGGCCCGCGTGCCCAGTCTGCGGCGACCGCGGCCGGATCGCTGGCGGCGACGAACAGGGAGTATTCCGACACCGTCGTGCCCGCGAAACAGGTACGCGGGGTGAGCAGGCGCTTGAGCATGGCCTGCAACGGCAGGCGCGCCACGCGCCGGCGCAAGTCGGCGTCGGCGGTGGTGAGTAGATCGAAGGGCGCCACGAAAAGTGGCGCGCCATCCGCCGCGGGGAATGGGGTGAACCCCCGCGGCGGATGGCGCTGGAAATGCCCGAGCAGTGCATCCGGCTCGAGCTGGTTCACAAACGCCACCGCAAGGCTGCCGGTTATCAGCCGCGCTTGGCCAGCGTCAACAGCTGGTCGAGCAACGCGATGGCCAGGTCGATTTCGTCGTGCGAGATATCGAGCGACGGGGCGAACGTGATCACGTTCTTGTACCAGCCGCCTACATCGAGCACGAGACCGATCTTCTTGCCATTGTGGGTGAGCCCGCCGGCGAGGCCGATGTCGACCATGCGGTCAAGCAGCGCCTTGTTCGGCGTGAACCCGTCGTCGGTGCAGATCTCGGCGCGCAGGGCGAGGCCCAGGCCGTCGACGTCACCGATTTCCTTGTGACGCTTCTGCAGGTCGCGGAGACCGTCGAGGAAGTGCTTGCCCTTCTCGGCCACGCGCGTGCCGTAGTCGAGCTCGTAGCCCATCTTGATCACTTCCAGGCCCAGCGCGGTGCCGAGCGGATTGGAATTGAACGTGGAGTGGGTGGAGCCCGGCGGGAAGATCTCCGGGTTGATCAGCTCTTCGCGCGCCCAGATACCCGACAGCGGGTTGAGGCCGTTGGTCAGCGCCTTGCCGAACACGAGCACGTCGGGCTGCACGCCGAAGTGCTCGATCGACCAGAGCTTGCCCGTGCGCCAGAAACCCATCTGGATTTCGTCGACCACCATCAGGATGCCGTACTTGTCGAGCACCTTCTTCAGGTCGATGAAGAAGTTCTTCGGCGGGATCACGTAGCCGCCGGTGCCCTGGATCGGTTCGACGTAGAACGCGGCGTATTCGGCCTCGCCCACTTTTGGATCCCACACGCCGTTGTATTCGGTTTCGAACAGGCGAGCGAACTGGCGCACGCAGGCGTCCGAGTACTCTTCCGGCGTCATGCCCTTCGGGCGGCGGAACGGATACGGGAACGGGATGAACTGCGCGCGCTCGCCGAAGTGGCCGAAGCGGCGGCGGTAGCGGTAGCTGGAGGTGATCGACGAGGCGCCGAGCGTGCGCCCGTGGTAGCCGCCTTCGAAGGCGAACATCAGGCTCTTGCCGCCGCGCGCGTTGCGCACGAGCTTGAGCGAATCCTCCACCGCCTGCGCACCGCCGACGTTGAAATGGCAGCGACCGTCGAGACCGAACTTCTCCTTGGCGTCGACCGCGATGGTCTTGGCCAGTTCGATCTTGCCCTGGTGCAGGTACTGGCTGGCAACCTGCGGCAGCAGGTCGATCTGCGCCTTCAGGGTGTCGTTGAGGCGCTTGTTGCCGTAGCCGAAATTCACGGCCGAGTACCACATCTGCAGGTCGAGGAACGGGATGTTCTCGCTGTCGTAGATGTAGCTGCCTTCCGCGTGACGGAAGATCTTCGGCGGATCGACATAGTGCACGGTGTCGCCGAAGGAGCAGTACTTCGCCTCGTCGGCGAGCAGGGTGGCGTCGTCGATGACGACCTGCGGGGTCTTGGAGAGGATGGTCATGCGGAAATTTCCTGGACGCTCGTCGCGATAATGGGCATTACGGTCTGCGGCAGCAGAGTGCCGTCGATCAGGGCGGGAAGCAGTTCGATGGCTTCGTCGAAACTGGCGATCGGCACGTAGGGAATGCCGGCGGCACGGCAGTGCTCGATCAGACGGTTCTTGGCGAAGACGAAGTCCACGCGATCGGCGGCGCAGAAGTCGGACGCGCCGTCGCCGATCAGCAGGGTCTTGCCGCCACGCGCCTTGGCCACTTCGGCGCGAGCGCACTTGCAGGTGCCGCTGCGGCAACCGGCCACGCTGTACGGCGAGGTGAGATTCCACGCCCGGGTGTCCGTCTGGTTCAGGTGATTGGCCACGGTCGGCAGGCTGTCGATGCCGTGACTGGCGAGGATCGCGTGGATGGCGTGGTCCAGACCGTCGCTGACGATCTCCATGGGGATGCCGCGCTCCCTGGTCGCCTTGACGAATCCGGCAAAACCGTGGTCGATGTGCAGACCGGCGAGATGACGTTCCAGTTCGGCGCGGCTCATGTCGAGCAGGGCCACCTGCCCGGCCATGCACACGGCCGAACCGATCACGCCTGCACGCCAGTCGCGCTCAAGGATTTCCCAACCCGGGCGACCGAAACGGTCCAGTAATGAGTCGATGACGTCCTCGACGGCGATCGTGCCGTCGAAGTCGCAGAGGATGTTCCATTTGGTTGAGCTCAGCACGACGTATTCGTCCTTTTTTCAGGATGCTGCGCAGGCTACGTCTACTCCCTTTCGAACCCCTTTCCCGGTGATGAAAGCGTGAGCTAAGCCGAATTGTGGCATGCTCTGGCCATCCTGTTCCCGGCTCTTCACATGCGACGTTCGTGTTTCGCCGCCCTGCTCCTGCTGGCAGCCTCCGCAGCCGTCCACGCCGACGACGAAACCACGCCGACTTACGCGTTCGGCGCAGGCGCACAGCGCATGCCCGCCTGGCAGGGCTCGAAGGACCGGCGCAACCAGGGTATGCCGTATGTCGACATCGATATGCCCGGTCTCGGCGAACTTTCGACGGCGGATGGCCTCACGGTCGACCTGATCCACGCCGAGCATTGGCACGGCGGCCTGTACGCCAACTGGCTATGGGGCCGTACGCGTAACGACCTGGGCTCCCTGGGTGGCAAGGTGGCATCCCTGTCGCCACGGTTCCAGGGCGGCGGCTATCTCGAATACGCCTTCACGAAGGCTTTCAGCGTAGGCGGCCACGTGGCGCACGACACCAACGGCGCCGGTGCGTACGTGGCGCTTTACGCCGACTATAAACTGCCCGACATCTGGTACATCCAGCATTCCATCGAGCTGCAGGTGGAAGGCATGAACGGTCCGGCCATGCGTCGCTTCTTCGGCGTCACGCCCACCGAGGCAGCCAATCTGGGCACGCGCGCATGGCGCCCGGGCGCTGGCGGCCAAGCCGCGGACATCGAGTACGACGCGTTCATTCCCACCTCCCGGCAGACCGGCTTCGCTCTGGCGGTGACCTACGGAAAGCTGTTCGGCGGTGCTGCCTCGAGCCCCCTGGTGAGCCACTTCGGGTCGACCCGCCAGGTCACCGAGACCCTGGCCTTCGTGTACCACTTCTGAGCCGAGGGTCAGGCCAGGTCGGCATCCATTCCGTCGCGCTCGAACGATGTCGGGATCGCGAACAAGACGCCCATCATGACCAGGTGCGCCGCCGCCGAGAGGAACGGCGACCACGACGTCGACAGCGCCTCGTACGGCAGGATGTCCCCGATCAGCACGTTGGCCAGGTTCCATCCCCAGTGCAAACCGACAGCCAGCCATAACGAGCCCGTACGTGCCACGGCCGTGGCGTAGGCCAGGCCGTAGCAGAAGAGCATCGCCCACTCGGAAGGCCCCTGTCCCCAACGGTAGATAGGGTTCAGGGCATAAAGCGCACTGGATGCGAGAACGAACACCCAGGGCTGCCAACGGACGCGAACGGCGCGATACGGGAACCCTCGCGTGAGGATGTCCTCGGCCAATGAGGGCACGAAGGTCACCACGAGCGCCCAGGGAATGGACGAGAGGAAAGACACGGCGGCCGCCGGCGTCGACTCGGGCGCGCGCGCCGCATAGACGTTCAGTGCCATGCCAACGCAGACAGCGACGTACTTCATGAGCAACGCGAGCGCGAGGCCACCGACCAACAGCAGCGGCGCCCCACGTCGCCATTCCAGCGCATAGGCCTCGTAGCCGCGAAAGCCCAGCCAGCGACCCAACGGCCAGGCACCGACGACCATGGCGAGAAGAAAGACGGCCTGGACGGACACACTGCCGAGCAGGCGCGCGCCGATGCCTTCGGCCGCCTGGTACAGAACGAACAGGAGCGCGAACGCGAGCGCGGTGCGCCGACGGTCGGTCGAAAGCATGGATTCCCCAGTACGAGTGTCGCCGCGGCAAGCTTAGGGCGTGAATGCGTTGCGCGCCATAGGCTGAAGCCAGACTACGCGGGCCCGCTCAGCGATCGTCGCGGGTCCAGATGGCGCCATCGCGCTCGTCGACCGGGAACACCGTGACCGGCTCGTAGGCCGGAGGACAGGTGACCTCGCCCGTGCGCAAGTCGAATCGCGCGCCGTGGCGCACGCACTCCACCTCGAAGCCGACCACCGGGCCACCGGCCAGCTCGCCGCCGTCGTGCGTGCAGACATCCTCGATGGCGTAGAGCGCACCGTCGATGTTGTAGACGGCGATGGCCGTATCGCCATCCCATACCACCTTGAACTCGCCCGGCAGGAGTTCGCTGCGCGTGCCGACACGGATCCATGCGCTCATCGGTGCAATTCCTTTACCAGGTACTCGAAGCGAAGGTCGTCGCGCTGCGGCAGGCCAAAACGTTCGTCGCCGTAGGGAAAGGGTTTGGTGCGACCGGTGCGGCGATAGCCACGGCGTTCGTACCAGGCAATGAGTTCCGCGCGGATGTCGATGACGGTCATCTCGATGCGCTCGCAGGCCCATTCCTCGCGGGCGATACGTTCGACTTCCTCGATCACCTGCCGACCGATACCGGAGCCCTGCAGGGGTGGATGCACGGAGAACATGCCGAAATAGCAGACCCGCCCCTGGCGCTCGATATAACAGGAGGCCCCGATCGCACCGTCGCGCTCGAACAGGACGAAGCGGCCGTTTTCGCCGGTCAACAGTTCCTCGATCTCGGTGATATCGGTGCGCCGGCCATGCAGGAAATCGGCCTCGGTGGTCCATCCGGCGCGACTGGCGTCGCCGCGATAGGCGGACTCGACCAGGGCGGCGATCGACGAGGCGTCGGCGACGGTGGCGGTGCGGAAGGTGTGTGTCGGGGTCATGAGCAAAGGGGCTTATTCTGTCTAGACAAGGAGCTTGCGCACCTTGCCGATCGCCTCGATGAAGCCGTCGACCTCGGCCTTCGTGTTGTAGAAAGCCAGCGAGGCGCGCAGCGTCGCGGGGACGCCGAAGAAGTGCATCAGCGGATGCGCGCAATGATGACCCGAGCGAACGGCCACGCCCTGCAGGTCGAGCAGCGTCGCCATGTCGTTCGCGTGCGCGCCCTCGAGCAGGAACGAAACGACCGGCTCCTTCTCCTTCGCGCGACCGAAGATCCGCACGCCCGGCAGGTTCTCGATCGCGTTCGTGGCATAGGCCAGGAGATCCTGCTCGTACGCCTTGAGGCGGTCGAAGCCGATGTCCTCGATGTAGCGGATCGCCGCGGCCATACCCGCGAAACCGGCGATATTGGGCGTACCGGCCTCGAAGCGATGCGGCGGATCGGCGAACACCGTGCCGTCGAAACGCACCTCGCGGATCATCTCGCCGCCGCCGAAGAACGGGGGCATCGCCATCAGGTGCTCACGCTTCGCCCAGAGCGCTCCGGTGCCGGTGGGCGCGAGCATCTTGTGCCCGGTGATGGCGTAGAAATCGCAGCCCAGCGCCTGCACGTCGATGCGACGATGCGGCGCTGCCTGCGAACCGTCGACGAGCAACGGGATGCCGCGCTTGCGGCACTCGCGGGCGATCTCGCGGATGGGATTGACCGTGCCCAGCACGTTGGAGACGTGGCCGACGCAGGCCAGCTTGACCTCGGGCGTGAGCATCTCGACGTACTTCTCGACGATCAGGTCGCCATTGGCGTCGATGGGCGCCGCTTTCACGGTCGCGCCCGTGCGTTCGGCGACGAGCTGCCAGGGCACGATGTTCGCGTGATGCTCCATCACCGTGGTGAGGATCGCGTCGCCGGGCTTCAGGCGAGGCAGCGCATAGCTGTACGCGACCAGGTTGATCGCCTGCGTGGTGCCCGAGGTGAGGATCACCTCGTCGCGCGAGGTTGCGTTGACGAAACGCGCCAGGGCATCGCGTGCGCCTTCGTAGGAGGCCGTCGCTTCTTCGCCAAGCTGGTGAACGGCACGCGCCACGTTGGCATTGTGCTGGCGGTAGTGGCGATCCACCGCCTCGATCACCGACACGGGCTTCTGGCTCGTGTTGGCGTTATCGAAGTAGATCAGCGGCTTGCCGTGGACGGTGCGCGACAGCAGCGGGAAGTCGGCGCGGATGCGCTCGATGTCGAGCGGCAACACCGCTGGCTCGGGCTTGGCGTTCATGGCTTGGCTCCGGTATTCGGTGTCGGGTATCGGGGTTACGGGGCGGACGGGCCGCTGGGCAGGTGTGCGACCAGCAGCTCGCCCAAATGCTCGCGCAAGGCCTCGTTCGGCAGCGATTCGAGCGCCGCACGGCAAAACGCCAGGGTCAGCAGGCTGCGTGCCTGCGCCAGCGGAATCCCGCGCGAACGCAGGTAGAACAGCGAACGCTCGTCGAGCTGGCCGATGGTCGCGCCATGCGCGGCCTTGACCTCGTCGGCGTAGATCTCGAGTTCCGGCTTGGTGTCGATTTCGGCCTGCGCCGAAAGCAGCAGGTTCTTGTTGCTCAGCGCGGCGTCGCTGCCGTCGGCACCTTGCGCCACGACGATGGCACCACGGAACACCCCGCGCGAGCGGCCATCGGCGATACCGCGCCAGAGCGCGTCCGATGTGGTGTCACGCGCGTTGTGGCGCACCTCGAGCTGGGTGTCGACGTGCTGACGGGCGCCCAGGGCGAACACGCCGCGCGAATCGAAACGGGCACCATCGCCGACGAGTTCGCCGGTGAGTTCGTGGCGCACCAGCGTTCCGCCAAGCTCCAGCGCGTGGACGGTCGCGGTGCCCTTCGCCTCGACGCGCACGTGGCCGCGACGGACCAGGGTCGTCCCGGCAGAAGCATCCTGCAACACGGCCAGCCCGAGGGTGGCACCTTCACGCACCACGACATCGGAAACGACCGTACCCAGCTGGGTGGCCTCGCCCAGGGAGACGAAATGCTCGACGACCTCGACGCGGGCACCCTGGCCCACGTCGATCAGCACGCGCACATGCCACGCGGTGTCCGCCTGTGCGCCGCTCGAAACGTGCACGAGGTGCACCGGCTTCGCGACGACCGTGTCGTCGGCGATGCGCAGCACCAGGCCGTCGAGGGCCAGCGCCGCATTCATGTGAGCGAACGCATCGGCGGCGCCACGACGGTAACGATTGGCCAGCGCGAAGCGCACTGGTTCCGGCTGCGTGGCCAGTGCCACGCCCAGCGGTGCCAGCGAAACGCCCGTCCCGGCGTCGAGCGAAGAAAGGTCGGCACGGAACGCGCCGTCGACGAAGACGGCACGCGCGCCGTCGACACCCGGCAACGCGTAGGCCGCGGAATCCACCGCGATCCCGTTTGCCACGCCGGCATCGGCAAGCGAGAACGCGCGCTGCGACAGCGCGCGAAGCGGCGTGTACTTCCAGGACTCGTTGCGCGACTCGGGCAGGCCGGCCTCGGCGAGCGACGCCAGGTTCTCGCGACGCGCGGCATCGAGCCAGGCGATGCCGCTGGACGGAACGGTCGCGGCGGCATCCAGCGCCGCCCGCACGAACGGGGACGGCACGGGAGTCATGCCGGCGCTCCGGCGAGATCGGCCTTGCGCAGCTCCGGGTGCGTGTCGGCGAGCCAGGCATAGCCTTGTTCTTCGAGCTTCAGGGCGAGGCTCTTGTCGCCGCTCTCGACGATGCGGCCGCCGGCGAGCACGTGAACGAAGTCCGGCTCGATGTAGTCGAGCAGGCGCTGGTAATGGGTGACGATGAGGAAGGAGCGCTGCGGCGAGCGCAGCGCGTTGACGCCCTCGGCGACCTGCTTCAGCGCGTCGATGTCGAGACCGGAATCGGTCTCGTCGAGGATCGCCAGCTTCGGCTCGAGCACGGCCATCTGGAATATCTCGTTGCGCTTCTTCTCGCCACCGGAGAAGCCTTCGTTCACCGCGCGGTGGAGCAGGTCGTCGGAGATCTGCATCACCTTGAGCTTCTCGCGCACCAGCTTGAGGAAGCGCATCGAATCCAGCTCTTCCTCGCCCCGGTACTTCCGCTGCGCGTTGAGCGCGGCACGCAGGAAGTAGGTGTTGTTCACGCCCGGAATTTCCACGGGGTACTGGAAGGCCAGGAACATGCCGACCGCGGCGCGTTCTTCCGGCTCCAGCGTAAGCAGGTCACGCCCGTCGAAATGCACCGAGCCTTCGGTGACCTCGTAACCGTCACGCCCGGAAAGCACGTTGGCCAGGGTCGATTTACCCGCGCCGTTCGGTCCCATGATCGCGTGCACTTCACCGGGCTTCACGGTGAGCGAGAGGCCTTTGAGGATCTCCTTGCCTTCGACGCGGGCATGGAGGTTGTCGATCGTAAGCATGTGCATGGTGCTGTCCGTCAGGGCGTGAGGTGCGACAGCGCGTCGAGCGCGTCGTCGCGGCGATCCCAGGGCACGAAGAGGTGATCGTGCAGGAACGCGGATACGGGGTTGCAGGGAATGCCGCGCTTGGCCAGCGCGGCGGAAACGGCGGCCATCAGGCCCACCGCGGTAAGACTCGATTGCACGCGCAGGGTGATGCGCGCCCAGAGCATGCGCTCGTTGCCGAGGGTCTCTTCGTCGACATCGACGATGAGCGTGGTGCCCTCGGCCTCGCGAAACATCATCAGGGCGTCGGCCATGCGCTCGCGCGCCTTCTCATGAGAGGCGTGCAGGAAACGCTTGGGCACCGGGTCGAGTTCGGGATCCAGCGCGGCCAGCAGCGCGCGCAGATCGGTCAGGCCCGGGGCGGAGCCGGCGATGCCCATGCTCAGCCCACCGCGCCTTCGAGGGAGACCTCGAGCAGCTTCTTGGCTTCCACGGCGAACTCCATCGGCAGCTCGCGGAACACCTGCTTGCAGAAGCCGTCGACAATCATCGATACGGCGTCTTCCTCGCCGATGCCGCGGGAGAGGCAGTAGAACAGCTGATCGTCGGAGATCTTCGAGGTGGTGGCCTCGTGCTCGACGATCGCGCTCGGGTTCTTCACTTCCATGTACGGGAAGGTGTGCGCGCCGCATTTCTTGCCAATGAGGAGGGAATCGCACTGCGTGTAATTGCGTGCGCCATCGGCGCCCTTCTCGATCTTCACCAGGCCGCGATAGCTGTTCGAGCTGCGCCCGGCGCTGATGCCCTTGGCGACGATCTTCGACTTGGTACCCTTGCCGATGTGGATCATCTTGGTGCCGGTATCGGCCTGCTGGCGGTGATGCGTAAGCGCCACCGAGTAGAACTCGCCCACCGATCGGTCGCCGCGCAGCACGCAGCTGGGGTACTTCCAGGTGATCGCCGAACCGGTCTCGACCTGGGTCCAGGATATCTTCGAATCCGCACCGCGGCAGTCGCCGCGCTTGGTCACGAAATTGTAGATGCCGCCGACGCCGTTCTCGTCGCCCGGGTACCAGTTCTGCACCGTGGAGTACTTGATCTGCGCGCGTTCGAGCGCGACCAGCTCGACCACCGCCGCATGCAGCTGGTTCTCGTCGCGCATCGGCGCCGTGCAGCCTTCGAGGTAGGACACGTAGGCGTCGTCCTCGACGACGATCAGCGTGCGCTCGAACTGCCCGGTGTTGATCGCGTTGATACGGAAGTAGGTCGACAGTTCCATCGGGCAACGCACGCCCTTGGGAATGAAGACGAAGCTGCCGTCGGAGAACACGGCCGAGTTGAGCGCGGCGAAGTAGTTGTCGCCGGTGGGAACCACGCTACCGAGGTACTGGCGCACGAGATCGCCGTGTTCGCGGATCGCCTCGGACATCGAGCAGAAGATCACGCCGGCTTCGGCCAGTTCCTTGCGGAAGGTGGTGCCGACCGAGACCGAGTCGAAGACCGCATCGACGGCCACGCCGGCCAGCCGCGCTCGCTCGTGCAGCGGCACGCCGAGCTTCTCGTAGGTTTCAAGCAGCTTGGGATCGACCTCGTCGAGCGACTTCGGGCCGGCCTTCGGCGCCGAGTAGTAGCTGACCGACTGATAGTCGATCGGCGCGATGTCGAGCTTGGCCCAATCCGGTTCGGGCATGGTGAGCCAGTGCCGGTAGGCGGAAAGGCGCCACTCGGTCATCCACTCCGGCTCGCCCTTGATCGCGGAGAGCTGGCGGACGATGTCCTCGCTCAGGCCGGGCGGAAGGCTGTCGGATTCGATATCGGTGACGAAGCCGGCTTCGTAGCGACGATTGAGCGCCTCTACCACTTCGGCGTTGTCGCGTACCGGGGCTGCCACGTCGCGTGTCATGTTCTCACTCTCGTTCATGCGTTCGCCTGCGCGACCGGGGCCGCGTCCTTTGCCGGCGCCGTCGGGCGCCCGGCCAGCATCTGAGCCAGGGTCATGGCGCGCAGCACGCCGCCGATAGCCCCGGAAACCGAGCGCCAGCTGTCGCTGACGCCACATTGGGACTGACGGTCGCACTGGCCCTGGGCCACGCTGCATTCCGTCATCCCGATCGGCCCCTCCATCGCCTCGACGATGTCGGCGAGGCTGATCGCCTCGGCCGGCCGCGCCAGCCGGTAGCCGCCGTTGACCCCGCGAAACGATTCCACCAACCCCGCGTGGCCGAGCAGCTTGAGCAGCTTCGACACCGTGGGCAACTCCAGGCGCGCCTCATCGGCGATCTGGGCGGTGCTCAGAACGTCGGCAGGGTGCGCGGCGATGCAGGTCATCACCACGGTCGCGTAATCGGTCAATCGGCTGACACGGAGCATCGAGGAAGGGGGACATTCAATACCGGACCAAAATGGTACTGTTTTCCGCCCGACTGTGCAATCCGAAGGCCCTTTGTGGGAGGCCAATGGATCTTGTGGAGGCCAATGGATCTTGTGGAGGCCAAGGGATCTTGTGGAGGCCAATGGATCTTTGGAGGCCAAGGGATCTTGTGGGAGCCGATTCATCGGCGATCCCGCGGCAGCGGGCCAGCGTGTCGCGAGCACCCTATCGCCGATGAATCGGCTCCCACATCTATCGCCGATGAATCGGCTCCTACAACCATCGCCGATGAATCGGCTCCCACAAGGAGCTTCACAACATTAGCCCCATTATGGGGAAATGTATCGACCAATTCGGTGCATAGGTGAAGTATCCCCGCCGACGTTTTCTCCCTTATGCCGCACCGCACAAGGCTTCCGGCGTCTCCATGCACGCTGGCACGCATCCTGCTCCCTCTCCCCCAGTCCAACCATGGGGAGCAACGGTAGTGAAGTGGATCAACGCGATCATCAAGCCGTTCACGCTGGACGACGTTCGGGAGGCCCTCGCCGAGGCGGGGGTGCAGGGAATGACCGTGACCGAGGTCAAGGGCTTCGGCCGGCAGCACGGACACACCGAGCTTTATCGCGGCGCCGAGTACGTCGTCGATTTCCTGCCCAAGCTGAAGATCGAGATCGCCGTGACCGACGAGCAGCTCGAACGCGCCGTGGAGGCGATCAGCACAGCCGCACGCACGGGAAAAATCGGCGACGGCAAGATCTTCGTCATCGACCTCGAACAGGCCATCCGGATCCGCACGCAGGAGGTCGACGCCGATGCGCTCTAACTTCGCACGCCTTTTCGCCGCCACATCCGCCTTCGCGCTCATCCCCTGCAGCGCCTTCGCCCAGGCGACCGTTCCGGCGAGACTCGACTCCGGCGACACCGCCTGGATGCTCACCGCGACGATGCTCGTGCTGCTGATGACCATCCCTGGCCTGGCCCTGTTCTACGGTGGCATGGTGCGCGCCAAGAACCTGCTCTCCGTCCTCATGCAGTGTTTCGCGATCACCGCCCTGGTCACCATCCTGTGGGTGGTCTACGGCTACTCCCTGGCCTTCGACAACACCGGCATGACGGCCGGCACGACCAACCTGCATTCCTTCATCGGCGGTCTCGGACACGGCATGCTGGCCGGCCTCACGCCCGGCAGTCTCTACCAGACCGTTCCCGAAGCCGTCTTCGTGATGTTCCAGATGACCTTCGCCATCATCACGCCCGCGCTGATCGTCGGCGCGATCGCCGAACGAATGAAGTTTTCCGCCCTGCTCGTCTTCACCGCGCTGTGGTTCACCGTCGTCTACCTGCCCGTTGCGCATATGGTCTGGGGTGGCCCGGGCTCCTTCCTCGGCGATCTCGGCGTGCTCGACTTCGCCGGCGGCACCGTGGTGCACATCAATGCGGGCATCGCCGGCCTGATCGGCTGCCTGGTCATCGGCAAGCGTCGCGGCTACCCGACGACCGCCATGCCACCGCACAACCTCGGCTACACCCTCGTGGGCGCCAGCATGCTGTGGCTGGGCTGGTTCGGCTTCAATGCCGGTTCCGCCGTCGCCGCCAATGGCAGCGCAGGGATGGCCATGCTGGTGACGCAGATCGCCACCGCCGCGGCAGCCATCGGCTGGACCGCCATCGAGTGGATGATCCACCGCCGGGCCAGCGTGCTCGGCATCGCGTCGGGCGCCGTGGCCGGGCTGGTCGCCATCACCCCGGCTGCGGGTACCTGCGGCCCGGGCGGGGCACTCGTGCTTGGTCTGGTCGCCGGCGTGGTCTGCTTCTTCAGCGCCACGACCCTCAAGCGCCGGTTCGGCTACGACGACTCGCTCGACGTCTTCGGCGTGCACGCGATCGCCGGCATCATCGGCGCCTTGCTTACCGGACCACTCGCCGCACCGGCACTCGGCGGCTTCGGCACCGTCACGGACCTCGGCCTGCAGCTGTGGATCCAGTTCAAGGGTGTGTCCTTCACCGTCGTCTACAGTGCCGTACTCAGCTATGCCATCTTCAAGGGCATCGCGGTAACGATGGGCTTGCGTGTCGACGAGGAGCAGGAGCAGATCGGCCTCGACCTGGCACTGCACGAAGAGCGCGGCTACAACCTTTCGTAAATGGCCTACTGTGAACTGACCCCCGGACGTTGGAGACCGTCCAGTCTCCGGGGGTTTTTCATGACTAAGTACGACTAGGCGTTCAAGTTAAAGATTGTGAGGCCGAGGGCATCGGTTCAACGGCTCGTGCCGCGGCGAGTGCTGACGTGGCGGCGCAGAGCCTTCGGTGCCCACCCTCGCTGCTCAGACAGGTCCTCCGCGTTCGGTGCGGAAGGCCGCTTCGCGGCGTGTCTTATGTGGCCTGCGGCCGCTCACTTGTGCGGAACTCGCCTCGAGGGTGG